>CAYNTP010000011.1:0-109292 GCA_964400415.1 uncultured Parafilimonas sp. | reverse complement strand
AATTATTACCGCTACTATCTGTTCTCCATACCTGGTAACCGCCATTATAAATTGTATAAAAAACATTTCCATTATCAGCAGCTTTCAGGTCATAAATATAATTTGAAGTAGATAACAACCTTTTTGTATTTGCACTGCTCCCATCTGTAACATATATATTTTCATTACCAATACTATCATACGTTACAAAATAAGCTTTCCCGTTTCTGACATCATAATATATTGGGGAGCTTGAATTGGCTCCGGGATATAAATCAGCAATCATGGATGTTCCAGCTGCTGTGCCATTACTTTTCCAGGGTTCGTAACCTGAAGAAAACTGGTTACCCACAAAAATAATCTTATCAGCATTTAGAGTTTTCATATAAGAATCACCATAAGGCAACACACCTTCATCTGTTGAAGTAGTATTGGCATCCAGCACTGTTTTGGTGCCTGCAGAAGTGCCATTGGTTACCCATAGTTCGTTGCCCTGGTTTAGAGATGTTGCATAAAAGTAAACTTTCCCTTTACATAAAGTAAAAATACCAGGGTTTGATGAAGTTGTGCCGGAAATAATATCCTTAATCATTTTTGTTCCTGCTGATGTGCCATCACTTACCCAGGGTTCATACCCATTATCTTTTGTATTATTATTAAAATATATTTTTTTTCCTATGGGGTATAAAAAGGGACTATATAATCCACCATCCAATGTTTTAACAATTGATGTACTGGCAGCAGTGCCTCCTGATTTCCAAAGGCTAAAAATTTTCCCGGTAAAATCGGGTGTGATAAAATAAATACTATCGTTCATACTTGCTATTTGTTCATTATATAGTACTGAACTTACATCTGCTGTTGAAATATCTTTTACCAGGACAATACCATCACTGTTCGATGGATTATATTTATACAATTCATTACCGGTTGCTGAAGAAAAGCCAGCAAAGAATAATGAATTCTTTGCTATGGCAAAAGGTTGGTCCTGGTAATGGCTATAACCGTAATAAGAATTTAAAGTTATCCCGTTTTGATAGTTCACAATATTAGTACCGCCATTAGTACCATCGCTCTGCCATAGAGTTCTTATATAACCATTGTTGGCTGAAAAATATAATAAATTATTAAACGATGTCAGGTTTGCTGGACCATCATAATCATAATAGTTATTATTATTATTATAAGGGTTAATATCTTTTACCAGGTATGTGTTGGCTCCGTCAGTTTTCCAGAGCTCTCTTCCATAAGCATAATTAAATGCTGTAAAAAAGAGATTAGTACCAACCGCAGTTAACTGCGCAATATTTTTTGCAGCATTTGTGGTATAGAGATCTGAGACCATAATAGTGCCAGCTTCTGAGCCATCGGTTCTCCATATTTGTGCATCATAATTGTAATTAATGTCTGTAGTTGTAAAAAAAAGAAGGTTATTGACAATAGTAAAATGCCGGGGTTGGCTACCGAAAAGGCCCGGAATAATATCCTTTACAAGTTTTGTCCCTGCATCTGTGCCATCTGACTTATATAATTCATAACCTGCGATAGAATCATAAGCCATAAAATACAATTTATTTTTATACACTGTTATATATTGAGCATCACCTGAAGTTTCTCCAGGGTAAATATCTTTTACCATATAGGTACCCGCAGCAGTACCGTCGCTCCTCCACAATTCAATGCCATGAATACCGTCATCTGCTGAATAATATAGAACATCATTTAACACAGCGAAGCTTGGAGTAAAATTAAAAGTCCAATTTTTAGGATAAGAGCTTGCCATAGTATTTATATCTTTTACAAGATTGTAATTACCTGTAGCTTTCTTAATAGATTCTGCAGGCTGATTTTTCATCTTGTTTGGCACAGGGATATTTAATACCTGTAAAGCTTCTTTTGGCAAGCGCTTTTCAGCAACTTCTTTCTGAAGCCTTCCTGATAAAATAATATAACGTTGCATGAGATGTTTATACAAAGCAGGATTCGTTTGTAATAGTTCCGACGAAGGCCTTCCTCTTTGTAATTCCTGGATAAAGGGTGGCATATTAGCCATTGAAAATTTCGCATCCTGTGCAAAACAAAACTGGGCGCTTGTTGATATAACAAAACCCAGAATAAACAGCATAGTTCTTGTTTTCATATTGGTTGTTTTTAAATGAAGCAATTAAAAAATGGTGAATAAAAGCAGTTATGAATAGTGTTTTTAAATAGATTATTTCAAAGCAATTTATTTCATTTTTGAAAAACTATAAATTATTTTCAAAAGTATTTTTTCAATCAGTTGATAAAAAAGTATCAGCAACGAAGCTATATTGGCGAAGAAGTAAAACGATGGGGAAAATCCCCATTAAATTAGGGGAAAATCCCATAGTTTATTTTCCCGTATTTTTCCCGTATTTCTTTACAAAACATTATGCTCTATTTGTAATTTAAGAAACGAACCTGGGGAGAATAATGAAAGGGACACATCGCAACGCCATTTTTGAAAATGTGCTACTTCAATCCAAACTGGAAACACAGGAATGTTCTGTTTATAATTTAAACAGGGAACTGTATGATAATATAGGGCAACTGTTAAGCAGCACGAAACTCATGCTGGCAATGGTTGCAATGGAATTACAACAAGTCCCTGATACATTAAGAACAGCAGAACATACTGTTGGCAAAGCAATTGAGGATTTAAGATTGTTATCAAAATCTATCAGTGATGAATGGACGCACCAGTTCAGTCTTATAAAACATTTACAAACTGCAATAGAAAGAATCAACACTTCAGGAAAAACAAAAATCCAGCTAACCAGTGAATTTGAAAACCTGCCGCTTGAACCCACAACACAGGTAATTTTGTCAAGGGTTTTGCATGAAACAATATCCAGAATTGTGCGGAAAGTTAGTCCTGAAAATATCAAAATTACAATAACAGGATTGAAGGGTTTGGTGGAAATAAAAATCGAATATGATAACAATAATAATTCTCCTGAAAAAAAGAAAGAACAATTTTTTCTAAACATACAACAACGTATAAAATTATTGCATGGTACTATTCAGCAGACAATGCAGCACCGGGGTTCAACAATAATTTTTTCTGTGCCGATAGAAGAATAATAATTAGCTTAGTCGAATAATAAAAACACCAAAAATTCTGAATATGAATATTACCCTCGGTATAGCAGATGACCACCAGCTTTTTTTAAAATCGCTCAGCCTATTGATCAGCAGTCTCCGGGATTTTACAATTATTGTGGAAGCAATAAATGGTAAGGACCTGTTAGAAAAACTGGAACAGAAAAAAATTGAACCTGATATTATTTTGCTTGATGTAAATATGCCTGTAATGGATGGGCAGCAGACAGCAGAAATATTAGTGAAAAGGCACCCTGCTATTAAGCTTGTTGCATTGTCAATGAAAGATGATGATGCGACAATCATTAGAATGATTAAATCTGGTTGCTGTTCTTATTTGCTGAAAGATATCCATCCTGAAGAATTGAGTAAAGCATTGCATGAAATTTACAGCAAAGGATATTACAATGCTGATGCTGCCAATATCAATTACCGCAGGCTGCTGCAACACCAGGAAAAACAAAATGAAATGCAGTTGACAGAAAAAGAAAGACAATTCCTCCAACTTGCCTGTAGTGATGCGACTTACAAACAGATCGCTGCAGAGATGCATGTTTCTGAAAGAACAGTAGATGGTTACAGGGAAAGCCTATTCAAAAAACTGAATGTGCAAAGCCGCACAGGCATGGCATTGGAAGCATTGAGAAAAAACATTGTAAGCCTGTAAAAAATACCATCCTCTTTTTCTTATTAAATCAAAAGCATAAAAATAAATCTGCTTTATCTTCGTCGCATGGTTACCAACCTCAGCACAAATCATAGTTTAATCAGCAATTGGGTAAGCGAATTACGCTCCATAGAAATTCAGACAGACAGGATGCGTTTTCGTAAAAACCTGGAACGTATCGCTGAAACTATCGGTTATGAAATCAGCAAACTCTTACCTTATGAAACAATAGAAATCCAAACACCTTTAGGCACTCATCAAAGTAAATTGCTGCAAGTGCAACCTGTGGTAGCTACCATATTCAGGGCAGGGCTACCAATGCACCAGGGATTGCTGAATTATTTTGATAAAGCAGATAATGCATTTGTTTCTGCTTACAGGAAACATCACCGCGATGGTAGTTTTGAAATCAAACTCGAATACCTGAGTGCACCTTCATTAGACGATCGCCCATTATTATTATGCGACCCCATGCTGGCAACAGGTGCATCACTGGTTACAGCTTTAACTGCATTAAAAGACTGTGGCACCCCTTCACAGATACACATCATCTCCGCAATCGCTGCCACTGTAGGCATTGAATATGTCATGAGAGAGTTTGGTGAAAACCTTTACATTTGGTGCGGGGATATTGACGATGAATTAACTGCCAAAGGTTATATTGTGCCAGGGCTGGGAGATGCAGGTGATCTTGCATTCGGGCCTAAAAACCAATTTTGATAGCATGCAGCAACACAATATTTTTAGTAGTCTTATTGTTATATAATCCCTCAGTTTTTATTTTTTATTCCTAAGGTTTAAACAACCAAAATTTTTGAGATGAAGCTTTATGCAACTTTTGCACTAATATTAATAACTGTGGGAACGATGGCCCAGGATCCTCATTTTTCTCAATTTTTCTCTTCACCCATGACACTCAATCCTGCATTCACTGGAAAATTTGACGGCCAGGTAAGGATAGCAGGCAATTACCGCAACCAATGGCCAACTATTAACAGGGCTTATATTACCGGAACTGCTTCTGTTGATTTTCCCATCATGGCCAAACGCATACCCAGCACAGATACATGGGGTGTAGGATTAATGGGATATACTGACAAGAGCGCTGCAGGCGCTGTTGCATTTAATTATTTTTCTCTTTCAACAGCATATCATAAAGGTCTCGATGAAGATGGATATAAACAATTAGGTTTGGGTTTCCAGGCAACATATTCAAATATGCTGATCAATACTTCCAAACTCACTTTTGAAGATCAGCTTTCTTCTGATGGTACATTTTCAATGCCCACCCAGGAAGTGTTTAATAATGCTACTTTAAAAGCAAATTATTTTGATCTCAATGCCGGCATTCTTTATACAATGAGCACTACAGATAAAAATAATTTTTATGCAGGTGTAAGCTTATATCATATCAACAGGCCAAGGCAGGAATTCACCGGCCTCAATTATAATCTTTATCCACGAGCTACACTCCATGCAGGCGGATATTTTCCGGCAAGTGAAGATATCACTGTACACCTAAGTGGTTTATACAGTACTCAAGCCGGGGCTCATGAAATATTATTGGGAGGCGCTGCACAATTTCTTGTAGGCAACCCCACCTCTGACAACCCTATAAGCTTTTATGGTGGTGCGTGGATGCGTTTTGGTGATGCATTGATACCTTATATCGGTTTAGAATTTAGTGGCCTGCGTGTTGGCGCTACTTATGATATTAATATCTCTGATTTAAAGACTGCTTCTGAAAGCCGTGGTGGTGTTGAAGTTTCACTCATTTATATCATGCGCCATCCTGATAGTAAAGGATTGCCTTGCCCTAAGTTTTAATTACACTATTATATTAGTAACTTGTGTCAATGAAAAAAAGCCTATACTTCTTAATAAAATGAGAAGCGAAGATTTTAATTGTGGAGTCTCCTGGCTTCGAAAATTTTTTTCGATAAGTAGAATGACTTGTAACAATCATTCTGGTTAAAATAAAAACTAACAATACTAGTGCCTGCTAATAACCAATAGCCTTTAAAAATTCATGTTTCTTTCTTTTGGCAACATCCAATACTGATTTATTGGAAAGCACTACCTGTCCCCCATCTCCCCTGATATATTTTTCAACAAAATTGATATTTATAATAAATGAATGATGAATGCGGACAAATGTATCTGCAGGCAACAATTCTTCATATTCTTTAAGTGTCCTGCTGACTGTTAACCTGCTTCCGGATAATAAAAATATCTGTGTATAATTAGCCTGGGCTTCGAGATAAACGATATTCTCAATATTCACAAGTTGCAACCCATCCCTGTCCGGTATCGCTATTCTTTTAAATCTCTTTTTTTCAGAATTAAAGTTTTCTATCAGCAACTCTAACTTCTCTTTACCATGATCAACAATACCTTTTTTTTCTATTACTCTTTCTACTGCCTGTTTCAATTCATCTACATCCACAGGTTTTAATAAATAATCTATTGCACTATAACGAATGGCATTAATGGCATACTGATCATAAGCTGTGACAAATATCAATGCAAAATTTTTAAACTCGAGATGCTGCAAAAGCACAAACCCATTCATCACCGGCATCTCAACATCCAAAAAAACAAGATCAGGGTGAAGCGTATTGATTGCTTCTATTCCTTTTGTTGATGTATCACATAATTTTATTACTTCCACCAATGGACAATGCCTTTGTAACTTTTCATTAAGTGCGCTGAGGCCACTGTTTTCATCATCTATCAATATTGCTTTAAGTTTTTCCATATTCAATTTGTATTGATTTTGATTTTGAGGATCACACAGGTGCCTGTAGCCTCATTGTCCTGGTATAAATCATGGATAATAATATCATTGATGCCATCACCACCATTATGCAGGCCAAGCCGCTGTGCTGTTATCTGCCATCCATACGAAACATGTTCAGGCCTGTTCATTGCATTTATTTCCATCGCCTTTTTTCGGCCTATGCCATTGTCTTCAACCCTGAACATTATATAATCATCCAGTAACGTGGCTTTGACTTTCAGCATCCTGTCATTGGATTGCTTATTCAACAGTCCATGATGAATTGCATTTTCAATAAATGGCTGAGCAAGCAATGGTGGTATATGATAACCTCCATTAAGTAATTCAGGAGATGCGGAAATTTCATATTGAAATTTATCTGAACTCCTGAATCTTTCCATATCAATGTACAATTGTAATGCTGCAAAATCCCTGTCAAAAGGCACGAGCTTATTTTTAGAACTATCCAATACCATCCTTAATAACCTGGCAAAACGACCGAGGTATGTTGTGGCTTTATCATGTTGTTTTGTTTGTATCAGGTTGTCAATTGCATTCAGTGAATTGAATAAAAAATGCGGATTCATCTGTGCCCTCAGCGCCATCATTTCTGTTTCTGCAAGTTGTTGTTTCATTGCTGCTTCATGCCTTATTTGTTTTATCCTATACCTGACAAGAAATGTGATGATAACTGCAAGAATTAATCCTACTAGAATAAGGAACCAACCTCTTTGTACAAGCGGTGGTTGTATTGTGAAATGCAAAACAGATGGTTGCCCCCATTGACCATTCCAACCAAGTGATTTTACTTCAAAACTGTATTTGCCTGGTCTCAGACCAACAAGGGAAACATTATGTTTGTTTTGAGGTATTGACCATGTAGTATTTTCACTACCGTTGAGACGATAGCTATACATTACCTGCTTCTCATTAATAAATGTCAACGCTGAAAAATCAATCTGTAAATTATTCTGTTTATAAGGAAGAACAGCCGGAATGTTTGCAACATTATATTGTGAGTCACCAATATTGATTGAACAAAAAACTACAGGCCAGGGTGGTTTATTTTCCAGTTCACCATCCAGCATTCTTACCAAGCCATCATCTGCTGTGCCCAACCAGAATTTTTTATCTCCTACTGAAATGATTTTATAAAAATCTCCGATAAAATTATTTACCCTGCTGAAATTAAAAGGCCGGTAATCAGAATCATTTTTAATCAGCTTGTCTAAACCATCATGATACAACAACCACATATTTTCCTTTTCATCCTGATATAATGTATGTATCCAATTGGACGACAAACCTGAACTAATATTCCAATTCTCGATTTTATAACTTCCATCATTTGTTTCCCTGATACGATATACCCCATTATACCTTGTGCCTGCCCAAATGTTACCTTCCCAATCTTTCATGACTGAACGTATTGGGGTACCGGACAATAAAATTTCTTTGTTTAAAAATCGAAGCCCTGCATTTTTCTTATGTTCAAATTCTATTTTAAACAATCCATCATTCCATGTACCAACCCATAAAGCTCCTTTTTGATCAATTGCCAATCCAGTAATAGAGTAGTTCTTCCCCACCGATAATCCAAAAACAGAATCTTCAAATACATTGACTCCATCATAAATATAAAACTTACTTCCAAAGGATATAAAATATAATCCTTCCCTATTACTAACCAGGTTAAATCTTTCACCTATTTTAACACGACTTAAAAAATTATATATATCCTTACCAACTTTCGTGTTTTTTAACAATGGCTGGCCATCATCAGTATGAATTGAAAAGTAATGCGGTGGCTGTTCAAACAAAATATAGGGTAGTTCTTTCTCCTCAATAACAGGAGAATATTTACCTTCCTTTTCATTAAATAACTGCCAGCCCTTTATTGTTGAAACAATAATCCCTCTCTGTTTATCACTATATATAAAACTAATTGCCGGATGAGCCAATCCAGCAGATTCATTATATGTTGTAAAGTCAGTTTTACTATGTGGTATTTTACAAATCCCAAGATTTGTTGCTATCCATATATTTTCTTCTCTATCCTGGAAAACAAAATTGACAATATCAGAAGGTAACCCATTTTTTTTCTTTATTAAATTTGTTATATTGTCATTGGTTAATTGAATGATACCATTGACACCAGCAAACCAAATAGTACCACTATTGTCTTCAATGACATGATTAATTTTGGTTTCAACTAAACCATCTAATTGAATTATTCCCCTTACAATTTTGCCATCATTTGTAATTAGCACCGGACCAGGCAAATAAGTAGCCCAAAGCCTACCACGGCTGTCTTTCAGCACTTTGTTTTCACCATAATAGGTGGCTTGTGGAGCTATACGTTTTACCAATCTATATTGGTTAGTCAGAATCTGCACTGATGAGTCAGAACCTACCAGCAATAAGCTATCGTTTATTTGTGCAATTGAATAATAATAAGCTTTTGGATTAAATTGTGGTGGCTTATATAATTTTCCGTCTTCATTAAATTCTTCAATGCCATCAGCATCAGTTGCTACAAGGATATTTCCATTTCTCGTTTTGTAAAATTGATTTATGACAGCACCGGGATGTGTAATCTTTATTATTCTTTCATGCTGCATCCATACAAGGCTTCCATCATTGCAGGCAAAGAAAAGCATTCCCGGTTTTATTTCCAGCATATCATTCACCAGGTTGTGGGGCAGCCCGTTTTCAATTGTATAATTTGTAAACTGTTGCCCATCATATTTACAAAGGCCTTCAAGAGTGCCAATCCATATAAACCCTTTACTGTCCTGGAAAATCCTTCTGATGTTGTTTGAAGGCAACCCATCATTAACCGTATAATAATCCATCTGGTATTGCTGGGCAGGGCCATTAATAACAGCAACAAACTGACACATCAACATCAATATGACGCTACGGAAATACATGATTAAAGCTACAATTTTTTAATACTGAAAGACCGGCTTTAATAAAATTAAAACAAACAAAATAGCAGGTTGAATTCAAATGATTAAACGGGAATTATTTCTGTGTATCTGGACAAAGATTTTCATTTTTTCCCACTTATTAATTATAAATGCCCAATTGTAAATTCGCCCTTGCAAAAAATCATATAAGTGAATACTTTTATTCTCAGAAATAAAAGCTAACTATGAAAAAAAAATAAAATTTCTCAACAATCATTGTAGTCATTTTATATGGCAGAAGAAAGTTGTTACGGGAACCAATGCTAAAATGTAACAGGATAAAAGACCAGAAGCGAAAAATTACCGGATAAACCAAAACGTGAAATTTTTTCTCACGTCAAAAAACCTTCAAAACGGGAAAAGCAAAATTAAGTGTAGAACCTCTTGGTAAAGCTAACCATTCTATTCTTCAAAAGCCAATAGACAAAACGAATGAAATAAGCCTTAAAATTTCCAATCAACTGTTTTCTCTAATTGAAAATTTATCAGCTCATTATTTAACAACCTCTTCCGGGAACTCAACCACCCAGCAAAAAATTACTATGCTCTCCAATGAAAACATTTGTTTACCATATTACAGCTATTAGTTTTTCTATTATCCTGAATAGTACAATTCAAGCCCATACGATAGATCGCAAACACTTAACTCTTTCAAACAATGAACAAGCATTATCACATTTCTTTATTTCTTTTTTTAAGGAAAAACAAAACTTTGATTCGAACAGATTGATTGCTTTAAATAAAAACGAGATAAAAGGCTTTGAAATATTAGAACATGCAACAAATCCGCCTTATTTTTCAGATATAAAAAATGCTGATGCGATAAGAAAAGCTTATGCAGAATCCAACATGAAAACAAAACAATCGGACTACGAAACCGCACAAAAAAGTTTTAAGGATAAAGGCTATGCCAATGCCAGACTGGGAAAATCAGATTTTGCTTATAAATCTGAATTCAAAAATTATAAAGAAGCTTTGAATGATTTAAACAAATTACAAAAAGAATTAAAAAAAGCTAATGATGAGCTTATTGCTGCAACAAAAGCATATGACCATACACAGGCTGCTATTGATATTTTTAAATTTGTTGACCCTGAAGGATTTGATAAAATAAATAGCTTAACCTATACTGATAAACATGGTGTTACGAATAAATTGATTATAATAGTCTCCAGTAGTTATTTGCGTTCTACCTTGAAAAAAGGAGTAACACTGTTTCGTATTAATCCCACAACCGGGATAATAAGAGATAATGCAATCAATATTATTTTAGATATGAATTCTCCGGCGGAATCCGATATTCTTGCGCATGAATTGGGGCACTGTATAACTATAGCCCGCGATCCATTAGTATATTATCAGTCTTACCTCACTTTGGGCGATATAAATTATTATGATTGCCAGAACCCAGGAAGTGAAGGCAATTATATAACAATAGAAGCACAAAAAATGCAAATTGATTTTAATGCAAGAATAAAGAAAATAATAGCAGTCAGGAAAGGCAGCATTTATCTTGCAATGAAGAATTCAGTCAATGAAAAAAATTTGAAAAGAGTTGTTATTCCCTAAAGTAATTGATAAATGATATCCATATCTTCTTTAGCTTAATATCTTTAGAAAACACAAAATAAAATACCCGTTTTTAAAATTGTTTTTCCCATTTAATAATATTCATTACCCATTTATTCATCCATCCTTGACAGCACAATTGATAACGGGTAGCTTTAATAAATTTTAATATTTTAACCATGAAATCACTTACTTTATTTTGTTCAATCCTGATGCTTTATTTTATATTTTCAACCAGGCTAAATGCACAGTCAAAAATTTATGGGCGCATTACAGATGAAAACAACAAACCAATAATGGGCACAACAGTTCTATTATTGCATTCAGAAGATTCTTTATTGGCAAAAGGAACCGTAACAAATAATAACGGTGAATATTCTTTTGAAAAAATAAATCAGGGTTCATATTTCATCACTTCTTCTTTCACCGGATTTGAAACTGTCAGTTCAGGAACATTTTATTTGTCAAATGATAATGATAAGATTGATAATGGAACATTTAAAATGAAAGCCTCACAATCTGTATTAAAAGATGTAACCGTAAAATCAACCTTGCCGTTGTTTGAACAAAAACCTGACAGGCTGATAATAAATGTTGCATCAAGTATTACTGCTGCCGGAAACACAGCGCTCCAGGTTTTAGAGCGATCACCCGGAGTGTTTGTAAACAGGCAAAATAATACAATCTCCATCTTAGGAAAAGATGGAGTAAAAATTATGATCAATGGAAAACAAAACTATATGCCTGCTGATGCTGTCGTTCAGATGCTGGATGGCATGAGTGCAGGAAATATTGATAAGATAGAATTGATCACTACTCCACCGGCTAATTTTGATGCAGAAGGAAATGCAGGATATATCAACATTGTTTTAAAGCAGAATGATAATGTTGGTACCAATGGGTCATACTCAGCCACACTGGGCTATGGTGAAGGATTGGTGACACAGGCCAACCTGAATTTCAACCATCGCAAAGGAAAAATAAATTTATATGGTGATATTTCTTATTCAAGGGTAAAAAATCCTTTTACTGTAAATGGTTACAACCGTATATCAAATGCTGGTAATATCTATGAATCTTATGGAAACATTGACAGAACAGATACCACCAGGCAACATAATATCAGGCTGGGATTAGATTTCCAGGCAAGCAGTCACACTATTCTGGGGATCTTATTTACAAGCAATGGCCGTTGGTACAGGCAGTCTGAATTGACTACTAACAGTTTTTATAATAATGGAATCCTGGATACAACTCAAAAAGGGAATAATAATGAATTGAACAACTGGCAGGACTATGGAATAAACCTGAACCTTCAACAAGAACTTAGAAAAAATGAAAATCTATCTTTTAATGCCACCTATTTACATTATAAAAATAACCAGCCCTTCATTTATAATAGCATGTACTATGATAAAACAGGAAATTTCATTTATGATGAAAACACAAAATCAGGAAAAATTACTCCATTGGATTTTTTGATTTTCGCTCTTGACTACAATAAAAAACTTTCTGAAAAAATAAGCATTGAAGCAGGAATCAAAAGCACTGTTGCCAAATTTAAAAATGAAAGCAGCTTTGAAAAACTGGTGCAGGATGATTGGAAAATTGATCCGTCTCTTTCTTCAATTTATACACTCAATGAAAATTATGTTATGGCATATATTTCGGGCGACATCAAAGTCAGTGAGAAAACAACAATTAAAGGAGGCTTGCGTTTTGAATATACCAACTCAAATCTTGGTTCAGAAGAACAGAAGAATATTGTTGACAGGCATTATGGTAATTTTTTCCCTACTATCTATTTAACTCAAAAACTTGATGAAAATAACACCATCAATTTTTCTTTCAATACCCGCATATCAAGACCAACTTTTAATGACCTGGCGCCATTCACATACTATTCATCACGGAATGATTTATTAACCGGGAACCCTGCTTTGCAACCCGCAATCTCCAATACTATAAAGATTGAATATGCTTATAAAAGATATTTACTTTGGGTATCATTCTCAAGTGAAAAGAATACTATCACAGGTTTCCAGCCACATGTTGATTCGCTTACTAATAAAACGATACTTACCCCTGAAAACTTAAAAAATCAAAAGATGGTTACTGCAGTATTATCTATTCCTGTTTCACCTGCAAAATGGTGGAATATGCAATATAATATTACCGGGTTGTGGCAACAGGTGAATGCAATGTATGATAATGAACCTGTAAGAATTGAAGAAAAAAATATTATGATTAATATGTCACAAAGTTTTAGCCTTCCAAAAAATTTCTTTATAGAATTATCAGGGTTTTACCGGTCACCCGGTCTTGATGGTATTAGTTTAATTAAATCATTTGGCTCATTGGATTTTGGAGTGAAAAAAAAGTTTGGAACAAAAGATGTCCTAGCATTCTCAGCAAACAATTTATTGAACTCCCAGGATATCAGGGTTCATACCTATCTCCCCGAACTTAATCTTGTTGGTGATGTTAATCTCAGGTTTTCATGGAGAACTTTTAAACTCACCTATACACACAATTTTGGTAAGAATAAACTAAAAGCAATCCGCAATAGAAATACAGGTGCTGAAGATGAAAAAGAGCGGGTTAAATACCAGTAAAAAATAAAATATTGAATGAATATTTAATGAATCAATATTCTCTTATTCCGATTTTTTAATTAACATAGATAATTCATCTCTGTAAATTTCTATCAACAATAACATGGATATTTCCATCACAGCATTTTATTAATTGAAATTTTTTATACAAAAGATAAAAAAAAGTTTTATTTCATCGTAGTCCCGTGGCTTGTAACAATCAATCCAGCTTTATAATTCGTTCCGCATTTTTTTGAGAATATGTTTTTACCAAAGTGCGTATCATTTCATTCTCAGGATATACAGTCATATATTTTTTTATAGCTTCAGGATTATCAACCTCATTATCTTCAGGCAACAAACCCATTCCATAAAACTTACCATTTTCCACGAGCACACAACTTTTTTGATTGCCGGTTACAGGCTGTTCAACAATTGCGAAAGTGCCAAGGTTTTGTTGCAAATATGCAATTGCATTTACCACTCTTTCATTATGGGTAGCAGGTAGGATATCTTTTGGTATATATGCCTGCTTTTGCAAAAAACACAATGCTGGGTGTAGTTCAAATTCTCTCGCCATCTTCCACAATGTCCTGTGTGCATCGGCGAGGTAAGCAAACGTGGCAACAGGTTTTGTATGTTTCCTTTTTTTATCAATAGCCAGCCGCATAAATCCTGCAGAATCTTCAAACAGGTAAATACCATAAAACTGTTCTGCATGTTTCTGGCTGAAATTATATTCAGGCCAGTATTTTTTTATTTCTATACTCTCTAAAATAAAAGCTGTAAACTCGGTTGGGCATTCTGTAAAACTGACTTCGTAAATGTTTCGCAAAAACTCCTGTCTTTTTTTACTTGTATTCAAACCGGTAAAATGACTCAGCACCCTTTTCTTTAAGTTCTTTGCTTTGCCCACATAAATAATTTTTCCTTTCTCATTATGGAAATAATATACGCCCGGCACATACGGCAGTTTATTAATACTTTCTTTGGCAAGATTAGGCGGCAATATCTGGTCATGGCTTTCTTTTTTCAGGAAATCTTTTATCAGTTTCTCCCCTCCTTCCTGTAAAATTTTCTGAAACAAAATTGTGGTGGCATCAGCATCACCACCTGCACGGTGACGGCTGTTATTATCTATCTCAAAAACTTTGCAAAGATGACCAAGGCCATATTTCTGCAAACCGGGAAATGCTTTCCTGCTTAGTTTAAGTGTACACAATTTTTTAGGCAACCAATGATAACCACATTGCAATAAATGATAGCGGATAAATGTGTAATCGAAGTTGACGTTATGAGCAATAAAAATCCGGTTGCTTAACAGGTTAAAAATTCTTGGCGCTACTTCGGAAAAACCTGGTGCAGTTGCCACATCTGCATTGGAAATTCCGGTTAAATATGTTATGAATTTGGGTATCGGATAACCAGGGTTGACAAGGGTTTCATAGCGGCCTTCCACTTCTTTGCCATTAAATAAAACAATAGCAATTTCAGTGATACCATTTTTATCAGGATGGCTGCCCGTGGTTTCTATATCAACAATCGCGTACACATGTCAAAAATAAACTAACTTATATGAAAACATCGCTTGCATTCAACAGAATTGTCATAGTCATTTCACGACATATTCATCTGTTTTGGAAAAATTGATAAATAATTGTTTGTCTTTTTAACCAGGAGTTGTCTGTAAGTTAGTATCAAGTATTTTTGCAGCCCGCCGGGAATAGCGGGTAATTGGAAAGGGATTGGAAGCAAATGAAACCACAACACAGGTAATTCATCCAATCACTCAAAAGATATCAAACAAAATATTGTTTGAAAAAAAATAAAAAGAATCAGGAACATACATGGAGATTTCAAAAAATTTTAATCACAAAGAAGCTGAAGAAAAATGGTATCAGCATTGGATTGAAAAAAAATATTTCAACAGCAAACCCGATGGGCGTGAGCCTTATACCATCGTCATTCCACCGCCTAACGTTACCGGTGTGCTGCACATGGGGCACGCTCTCAACAATACTATCCAGGATATTTTAATCCGTCATGCACGCATGCATGGAAAAAATGCCTGCTGGGTGCCGGGTACCGACCATGCATCAATTGCAACAGAAGCAAAAGTGGTTCAGATGTTGCGTGAAAAAGGAATAAAAAAGTCTTCATTAAGCCGTGATGAATTTCTGAAATATGCATGGGAATGGAAAGAAAAATATGGTGGCATCATATTGCAACAGTTGAGGAAACTGGGTTGCAGCGCTGATTGGGGCCGCACTACTTTCACCATGGATGAACACTATTACAAAACAGTTATTGAAGTGTTTGTTGACCTATATAAAAAAGGCTGGATTTATCGTGGTGAAAGAATGATAAACTGGGATGTGAAAGCTAAGACTGCATTGAGTGATGAAGAAGTGATTTATCGTGAAGTAAACAGTAAATTATATTATGTGCGTTATGATGTGCTGGATGCAGAAGAAATAATTTTTAATGAATTTACCCCACGCATTGATGGTGGTATCACCATTGCAACAGTCCGGCCGGAAACAATTTTAGGTGATACTGCAATTTGCGTAAATCCCAATGATGAACGTTATAAACACCTTGTTGGTAAAAGAGCAGTTGTGCCATTAATCAACAGGCCTGTTCCAATTATTGCAGATGAATATGTGGAAATGGATTTTGGTACAGGCGCTTTAAAAATTACTCCTGCTCATGATACAAACGATTATGTTATTGGCAAAAAATATAACCTTGAAATCATCAATATCCTGAATGATGATGGCACGATGAGTGATGCAGCACAGATGTTTGTTGGCATGGACCGTTTTGAAGCCCGCACAAAAATGGTTGAAGCATTGCAGGCATCAGGGCAACTGGTAAAAACAGAAGACTATAAAAACCAGGTTGGTTTCAGTGAACGTAGTGATGTTGTGGTAGAACCCCGTTTAAGCATGCAATGGTGGGTAAGCATGGAGAAATTAAGTGAGCCTGCATTGAAATCTGTTGTTGATGAAACCATTAAATTTTTTCCACCAAAATATGTAAACACTTACAGGTACTGGATGGAAAATGTAAAAGACTGGTGCATCAGCCGGCAGTTGTGGTGGGGTCAAAGGATTCCTGCGTGGTATGATGAATCAGGGAATTTTTATGTAGCAGAAAATGAAGAAGCAGCATTAAAATCAGCATCAGAAAATAAGGCTTCAACAACAGGTGCAGGAGATATTCAACTCACCCGTGATGAAGATGTGCTTGACACCTGGTTCTCTTCATGGTTGTGGCCGATGGAAGTCTTTAAAGGCTTATCAAATCCTGGTAATGATGATATAAAATATTATTATCCTACACAAACATTGGTTACAGCTCCTGAAATAATTTTTTTCTGGGTAGCGAGGATGATAATTGCCGGCTATGAATACAAACATGAAAGGCCTTTTGAAAATGTTTATTTCACAGGCATTGTACGGGATGAACTTGGCCGTAAGATGAGTAAAAGCCTTGGCAATTCTCCTGACCTGCTGGCATTGATTGAAAAATATGGCGCGGATGCTGTACGCTTTGGTACTATCATCTCATCACCTGCAGGCAATGATTTATTGTTTGATGTAAAAGAGGAAAGCACATTAAAACAAGGCAGCTTTTTCATCAACAAAATATGGAATGCCATGAAGCTGGTGAAGATTTGGGAAAACCGTATTTCAGAAAATGAAACTGCAACACAAAACTTTGCCGTTAACTGGTTTGAACAAAGATTGAATGAAGCAAAAAACGAAATTGAAAAACTTTATCAACAGTTCAGGTTAAGTGAAGCTTTAAAAACAATTTATTCATTGGTGTGGGATGATTTCTGTAGTTGGTACCTTGAATGGATAAAGCCAGGTCATGAACAACCTGTTGATGCTTTCGTTTACAAAAAGACTATTTTCTTTTTTGAAGAATTACTTCAGTTGCTGCATCCGTTTATGCCTTTTGTTACAGAAGAAATGTATCACTTGTTAAGGGAGCAGGAAGATGATATTTGTATTAAACAAAATCAAAACCTGGAAATAAAAGTGAATGAAAAAATTCTTGAACAGGGAGCTTCATTAAAAAATATTATTTCAGCAATCCGTGATGCAAGAAATAAGAATAATATCAAACCAAAAGAAGTTATCAGTTTATACATCCAGTCAAATGCTGATGCATACAAAAATTTTGAAGAAATTTTATTGAAACAGGTGAATGCTGATTCTCTCACAATGGTTTCAGAAAATGTAGCAGGGACAATTGTTGTGGCAGTAGAAAAAGATAAATTTTTTATTAAAAGCAATGCAGAGACTGATACTGTCGCATTGAAAAATGATTTGGAAAAAGACCTTGCATACCAAAGAAATTTTCTTCAATCTGTATTGAAGAAACTCAGCAATGAACGGTTTGTTCAAAATGCAAAACCTGAAGTAGTGGCTATGGAGAGAAAGAAACAGGCTGATGCAGAAGCAAGGATAAAAACTTTGGAAGAAAGTATTGAAAACCTCGGATAAACATGTTTGAGTTATTTTAAAAAAATATTGAAACATACAACAGCCTCCATTGTCAAACATTACAACATTTTATAAAAGCATCTTAATTGCAGTTTGCTTTTTTATTCAATCAAACAGCAATGCGCAAAACTGGGATATAAATTTGTTGAAGGACATCAATCCGCAACAACCCAATTCTTTTGTGTGGAAAGGAATGTCAAATACTGCATATCCAATAAGCGCTGCAGTTCTTGTCGGCCTCTGGATTGATGGAAAAATAGAACACAATAAAAAAACTGAATACAAAGCATATACAATTGCAGGCAGCATTGTTATAGCAGCAGGCACTACTGTTTTATTAAAACTTGCATTTGACCGTGACCGTCCTTACCAGAAATATACCGGTGTATATCCTTATAAATTTGAAGATGGAAGGTCATTCCCATCAGGGCATACTGCTCTTGCATTTGCAACAGCAACAAGTTTATCACTTGAATATAAAAAATGGTATATAGTTGTTCCTGCTTATGCATGGGCTGCAGGTGTTGGTTATTCAAGATTATATCTTGGTGAGCACTACCCTACTGATGTCATTGCAGGTGCTGTTGCCGGTGCAGGCAGCGCTGTTCTTTCTCATTGGTTAAGCAAAAAAATTTTTAAGAAATGAGTGATTTAAAAATCAGGGCTGCCACCATTCATGATATACCGGTTATACAGGATTTAACTTATAAAATCTGGCCTGTTGCTTATGGTTCAATAATATCAGTTGAACAGCTGAAATATATGCTGGAACTGATTTACAGCGATGCATCACTCCAAAAACAAATGCAGGAAGGCCATCAATATATCATCGTAGAAGATGAAAAAATACCTGTTGCTTTTGCCGACTATGGATTACTTGAAGAAAAAACTTTTAAGCTGCACAAGATTTATGTTTTACCTGAACAACAGGGAAAATCAATTGGAAAATTTTTAATTAACTATGTTATACAATTTGTAAAACAAAAAGGTGCAACAATGCTTGTATTAAATGTTAACCGGCACAACAAAGCCAAACAATTTTATGAGCACCTCGGATTCACTGTACTAAGAGAAGATGATATTGATATTGGTGAAGGTTATTTTATGAATGATTATATAATGGGACTTAAACTGGATGAGGCATAATTAAAAAGCCAGCTATAAAATTCTTTGCTTCATTGCTTCATATAAAATCATCCCTGCTGCAACAGAAACATTCAGCGAATCAAAATCACCTTTCATAGGAATAGTAAAATGTTCATCTGCAGATTTTGATAAATATTGCTGCACGCCTTTTTCTTCATTACCCATAATAATGCAACAAGGTTCAGCAAGGTTTAGTTCATAGATTTTTTTCTTTGCCTTCATCTCACTGGTAAAAACTTTGATTCCATTCAAATGCAAATCATCTACAGCTTTCAATAAACTGTTAACCCTGCAGATATTAATTTTCTCCAAAGCGCCTGCACTGCTTTTTACCGCATCTTCATTCAATGCGCCAACACCTTTGTCAGGGATAATGATTGCCTGTGCACCGCAACATACAGCACTGCGTGCAATGGCGCCGATATTCCTGACATCAGTTACACCATCCAACATCAGCAACAATGCTGTTTCTCCTTTATCATTTATCCAATCAATCACCTGTTGAAGGTCCTGGTACCTAACTGCTGATTTATATGCTATGATACCCTGGTGATTGATATTGGTTAAGCTGTTTAATTTTTCATTCGGCACATATTGGACAGGGATATTCTGTTCTTTGGCAAGCTTCCTGATTTCATTGATAACATCACCGGTTGCATTTTTAAACAACAAAATTTTATCTACACCTGATTGTTGTTTCAATGCTTCCACAACAGGGTTCCTTCCTGTAATAATATTTTTTTTCGACTGAAAATGTTTTGACTGGAACATTGCGTGCAAGTTAATTGAATGTGTCAGAGTTTTCAAATTGCCGTAGAAATTGAAAGATAAATTGAATAACCTTCAAAACTTTAATATTATCTCAACAATAGCTTTTCAATAAAACAGCAACAACGCTCGTTCACTAATTCACACATGTTAGCATCTTTATAACAGGGCATACTGTTAGTTCACAATAAATTTGTCGTATGCATAAAAGTTTGGCTGAACTAAGTTTTGAAAGAAATAAAAACATGAAAGCGCTTGCTTATACAGTTGGTGTGCTGATTGTTTTGATTTTACTTTTTATCCTGGTAAGTTGGACGATACCTATTCCTCCTCCACCTCCTGTTGATACAGGTATTGAAGTTAACCTTGGCAACAGTGACCAGGGTTTTGGCGATGTGCCTCCACAAATCCCGGGTGAGCCGGCAGCAGAACAAGAAACAAATTTTAATCCACCACCCAGCCAGGCAGCACAGGCAGAAACAGAACCCGAAGTTGCAGAAAACAATGATGCTGATGTACCTGTCATTCATACATCACCAAAGCCTGAAAAGAAAAAAGAGATTGCAAAAGTTAATAACGAAAATAAAAAGACAACAAAGAAGAATGTCACAAATCCAACACCTGCACCACCTAAACCAAAGGCAGTGTATGCAGGTGGAAAAAGCAACGGCAATAGTGGTAATAATGCGGACAGTTATAACAACAGCCGCAACCAGGGAATAGCAGGCGGCAATGGTGACCAGGGAAAACCCAATGGCAATATCAACAGCGATAGTTATACAGGCAATGGCGGCACAGGAAATGCAGGCATCAGCATAACGAGAGGTTTACAAGGCCGTCGCATTGCAAGCGCTGCAAGGTTCCAGGACCAATATAAATATGGTGGCAAAGTTTCTGTTGATATTACTGTAGATGAAAATGGAACAGTTACCAGTGCAAGAGTAAAACCCGGCAGCCCGTTTGCTGATTTGAATGCCATTGCAGAAAGAAGGGCACGCCAGTTAAAATTCAATAAAGGCACAACTCCACAAAGCGGCACCATCACAATTGTTTTTCAAAATCCTAAGGGATAGTTGGTTGCATACTGCTGTTCATTATTGATTTGATTGTTGTTGATACAAATATTTTTGTTGCCATGAAATGTTGAAAAATTAAACGGGCAATTTGCTTTCAGCAACTGCTTCATTAATCTTTTTTATTTTAATTTTTGAACAAAAGAAAAAGTGCCGGGCACCTTTATTTTTTTATTTCAGAAATACTCAACATATCTAACCTGCAAAAATTATTTTCACTATATAACCTTTCAAAGAATAGCTTTGCACCCAATTAAAATTAAGTATGCAGAAAAAATATAGCCAGTTCACGGCAATGCTGGCAATTTCTAAAGGAAGCCTCAGGTCTATCTTCAGGAGCCCATCAACTGTACTGTTTAGCATTGTATTTCCATTGGTATTTATCCTGGTGTTTGGTTTTATAGGCGATAATGGCGGCATATCAATTGAAGTAGCTTTAAATAAAAATGCTGACACAGTTAACAACCCGATTTATAATGCTATTAAAAATATTCCGAGCATACATTTTGTCAATGAAAGTGACAGCATCTTAAAAGAAGACCTTGAAAAAGGCAACATCACAGCCATCATTAATATTGTAAAAAATAATAGTGGAAACCCTGAATATTTAATTGAATTAAAAAGTTCTGAAGCTGTCAACCCGCAGAATATCGGCGTGTTGGAATCTCTCCTGAAAAATGTAATCAACGATATCAATACAAAAAGATTTCCACAGGCGGAAACAGTGGCTGCTATCAGCAATAAGATAGAAAAAATTCCCGGCCGCACATACAGGCAGATTGATTTTATACTTCCCGGCCAGTTGGGTTTTTCACTTTTGAGTGCTGGTGTTTTTGGAGTGGCTTTTACATTTTTCAACCTGCGGCAACAGCTTATTTTAAAACGATTTTTTGCAACTCCTATCCGTAAAACTTATATCGTATTAGGTGAAGCACTCAGCCGTGTTTTATTTCAAATGATGACCGCTATTATAATCATCGTGATTGGTGCATGGGGTTTTAATTTCACTCTTGTACATGGGTTTTCAACTTTTCTTGAAATCATGTTGCTGAGTTTTATCTCGCTGATTGTATTCATGGGTTTTGGCTTTGTTGTAAGCAGTGTTGCGAAAAACGAAAGTACTATCCCACCATTTGCCAATATGTTTACGTTACCACAGTTTTTATTGGCAGGTACGTTTTTCCCGATTTCATATTTCCCGAAATGGCTGCAGTTCTTTTGTAACCTTTTACCATTGACGCATTTCAATAATGCCATGCGCAACATTTCTTTTGAAGGAGCCAGCTTTTTAAGTTGCTGGCAAGACGTTGGCGTATTGTTGATTTGGGGTATCATTATTTATGCAGCAGCTATCAAAGTTTTTCGTTGGGAATAACCTGACTGATGTTATGCTATATTAATCTTATATTGTTGTACATGCACGATTACTGCCTGTTTTCAGCACAACACAATTATTTTATTTTCTTTCACTAAAATCATTTAAATCAGGTACAGAATTTGTTTTTATTTGAACTTTATTTTTTAATAATTCAAATCATAACCATGAACATGCTAACATCCGCCCAACAAAGTTTATCAAACCTGATAGACCAGTTGAAAAAACAAAAAGAAGAACTTGCTGCTATTTATAATTCTGCTATCAACAGCGGGAAAAAGATTGATGATGTAAAAGCAATTTACATTTCATTAAAGGATGTTGATAAAAGATTAGACGAATTAAAACGGATTTCTTATTAACCAATGTGAATTAAAATTCATACTGTAATCCCGTTTTTATAACGGGATTTTTTTTTGAAAAATCTTTCATTATTTCCTGGGGTTAACAATATTATATTTGAGGCAATAATTTTTTAAAATGACAGATTGCTTAATCATCAATATTGGTTTACTTGTAAATGTCAGGGATGAAAACAAGCATTTGAGAGGAGCAGAATTATCTGTTTTACCATGTATTGAAAATGCTTTTCTGAAAATTGAAAATGGCAGGATTGCAGCTTATGGCAAGATGATTGACTTAGCCATCCAACACGACGAGCAAAATATTTATAATGCTGAGGGTGCATATATCTTACCAGGTTGGTGCGATAGCCACACACATTTAGTATTTGCAGCCAGCAGGGAAAATGAATTTGTAGATAAAATCAAAGGATTAAGTTATGCAGAAATAGCCGCAAAAGGTGGTGGCATTTTGCAATCTGCAACCAGGCTGCAGGCTATGAGCGAGGATGATTTATTCAATGGTGCAATACATCGGTTGAATGAAATAATGAAAATGGGTACTACAGCAATAGAAATTAAAAGCGGTTATGGATTAAGTGTAGATGCAGAATTGAAAATGCTGAGGGTTATCCAGAGGTTAAAAGATGTTGCACCCATTCCAGTTAAATCAACATTCCTCGGAGCACATGCATACCCTTTGATTTATAAAAATGACCATGAAAAATATATCCGTTTGATTGTTGATGAAATGTTGCCCAACATTGCAAAAGAAAAATTAGCAGACTATATAGATGTGTTTTGTGAGGAAGGTTTTTTTTCTGTTGATGAAATGAAACGCATCTGCAAATCAGGGATGCAATATGGTTTAAGACCCAAGCTGCATGTGAACCAACTCAATAGTATTGGTGGCATTGAAGCGGCCATTGATTTGAATGCATTAAGTGTTGACCATCTTGAAACAATGACAGAAAATGATATTGAAAAAATTTCTGCATCAGATACTATAGGCACATTGTTGCCAACTGCTGCATATTTTTTAAGGATGCAATATCCGCCTGCAAGAAAACTGATTGACAAAGGTTGTGCAGTCTCATTAGCATCAGATTACAACCCTGGCTCATCACCCAGTGGAAATATGAATACTGTTGTATCTATGAGTTGTATCCAGATGCGCATGTTGCCTGAAGAAGCAATTAATGCTGCAACAGTAAATGCATCATTTGCAATTGAACTGGAAAAAGAAGTGGGAAGTATTATGATTGGGAAAAAAGCTAATCTCATTTTTACAAAACAAATATCATCGCTTGCTTATTTACCTTATTCTTTTGGCAGCAACCTGATTGATAAAGTAATGATTAATGGAAAGTTTTTTGAATAGTTACCTGTAAATCTTTACTTCTTCAATGCCTTCGCTTGTTCTTACACCGCGGTACATACCCTCGCAGTTAAACAACAAAGCATAGTTGCCTTTTGCATCAACACCTATTATACCACCTTCACCATTTATTGCAACTAATTTTTCATTCACCACTTTGTTCATTGCATCATGCAGACTCATACCTGCATATTCCATCAGGCAACTAACATCATAGGCAGCAACAGCTTTGATAAATAATTCTCCATGACCTGTGCAACTGATAGCGCAGGTTTTATTGTTTGCATAAGTGCCGCAACCAATCAAAGGGCTATCGCCAATACGACCATAATTTTTATTTGTCATACCACCGGTACTTGTCGCCGCAGCAATATTTCCATGCACATCACAGGCAACTGCACCAACAGTTCCAAACTTTTTATCAATGAATTGTTGAGTTGAATGGTCTAATGCAACATCATCTGAATTTCGCATTGCCTGCCACTGATCATAACGGAACTGCGAATAAAAATATTCATCATTTTCAACAGCAATATTTTGTGCTTTTGCAAATGCGTATGCGCCTTCACCACTTAAAAGTACATGTTCACTATTACGCATAACAGCAGCAGCGAGTTCTACCGGGTTACGGACATTATGCACACCACAAACAGCGCCGGCAGACATATCAATACCATTCATAACAGCAGCATCCATTTCATGCAAACCAGTTTTAGTAAAAACAGAACCGCGGCCTGCATTGAATAAAATATTATTCTCCATTTCAACTGTTGCTGCAATAACTGCATCCATTGATGTGCCTCCATTTTCCAAAACACAAAAACCTTTTTGCAAAGCTTTTTGTAATCCCTGTATATATGCTTTCTCCAGTTCAGGGGTCATATCTTCTTTCAGAATTGTGCCTGCGCCGCCATGTATTGCAATTGTATATTTCATTTTATCTGGAATTAGTTTGTCGAAAAATTCAATGAAAAAATATTCATGAAAATCACTTATTGATACTTATTCAAAACATCAAAATTATACCTGCAATTATTTTCAGAAACAAAAAAGATTTTCATTTCATCATTTCTTTTTCTCAGCAAGTGCAATATAATATAAAGGGATACCAACGAGTGTAATCCCTAATCCCCAGAGAGAATATGTGGGTGAAGTATAAACTAAACCAACACAAAAAGCCAAAGCCAGGACAATATAAATAAGCGGTAAAACAGGGTAACCAAAAGCTTTGTATGGCCTTGGTATATCAGGTCTTTTTTTTCTTAAAATAAAAATGCCAATGATAGTGATTACATAGAATATTACCACCACAAACGAAACCATTGTCAGCAGGTCGCCATATTTTCCACTGAGGCAAAGCAAACTGGCAACAATACATTGTATCCATAAAGCATAAGCAGGAACAGCATATTTATTGAGTGTACCGGTTTTTTTGAAAAACAATCCATCATTGGCCATGGTATAATATACACGTGCACCTGCCAGTATCAAACCATTATTACATCCGAAAGTTGAAACCATAATCATCACAGCAATAACGATGGTGCCTGCACTCCCGAAAATATTATTAGCTGCTGCAATTGCAACACGGTCATTTTCTGCAAAGGCAATTCCATTCATTGGCAATACATACACATACATCAGATTGGTAGCAACATAAATTAAAGTAACTGTCAGCGTACCAAGGAATAAACTTAAACCGATATTCCTTTGTGGATTTTTTATTTCACCTGCAATAAAAGTTACATTGTTCCAGGCATCACTGCTGAAAATAGAACCTACCATTGATACTGCAACAGCGCCTATTAATGCGCCAATGCCGATGGGTTGCCACACAGAAACTGAATTATCACCGGTAGGAATACTTGCCTGCATTGGAGTAAAGCCTGCATGCCAGTTGGCATGCCAGAAATTTTCTTTCACCAAAAAAAATCCGAAGATTGTTAAACCAAACAATGATAAAAGTTTAGCAGAAGTAAATGTTGTCTGAATAATTTTTCCACCCTTGATTCCTTTAGTATTGGTATAAGTAAGAAAAATAATGAGCGCAATT
The DNA here is from genome assembly GCA_964400415.1 of uncultured Parafilimonas sp. Lineage (GTDB taxonomy): Bacteria > Bacteroidota > Bacteroidia > Chitinophagales > Chitinophagaceae > Parafilimonas. Next base: position 82,958 of record CAYNTP010000011.1, on the reverse strand, counting down.
GCCAGTATTTGTGAAGCTGAAATTTTTAAAAACCCAAGGTCAAGTAAGATATTATTTTCACCAACAGACGGAATTAAATAAGCAGTGAATTTGCTGAATGCTACTCCTACAGCAGCAATAGTGGCTGTTTGAATAACTGCAAATAAACTCCAGCCATACAAAAAACCTGCTAATGGATTATATGCTTCTTTCAGGTAAACATATTGCCCGCCTGCTTTTGGATACATGCTGCTCAATTCACCATAACTCACTGCAGCAGTAATCGTCATAAACCCTGTTATCAGCCAGACAATAATCAGCCAGCCTGCACTACCCACATGTCTTGTAATATCTGCGCTGACAATAAATATTCCAGAGCCAATCATGCTTCCGGCAACAATCATAGTAGCATCTAACAGACCGAGTGTTGGTTTAAAATGTGTTTTGGTTTCTTCCATCATAAAAATTAAAAATCCCGCTTAATGAACGGGATTTGAAGATAGCAAAATAACAATCAAAAATTAATTAATTGATTTTAGAGTCAATTATTTCTTTGAATTTTTATAAGCGGCATTTAATTGTTCTAACACTTCAGGAGTAATATTTCTCACGGAGTCTTTATAATAAATCATATCATCACTGCTGCTGGCAAAAACAAATTCGTATCCTTTCTTAGCGCTGTAATCTTTCAGGAAAGACTGGATTTTATTTTTCAGGTCCAGCATCTTCTGCATGTATTCACCCTGGAAATTCTGGCTTAGGCTCTGCTGTTGTTGTGAATAATAATTATCGAGTCTTGCCAGGTCTTCCTGCATCTGGCTTTGTTCTACCTGGGAAAGCGTCGCACCACGTTTATTATAGTCATTCACTTTATCCTGGTATTGCTGGCGTATGCTATTCAGTTTTGCCTCCATAGCATCATTTTTGGTTTTCAGGTAGTCGCGGGTTTCTTTTGCGAAAGTATAATACTTTTCAAGTGTATCTAAATCAAAATACGCAATTCTGAAATTCGCTTTTGGCAAATCCTGGTTTTTAGCAGTTGTAGCAGGTGTATTTTTTTGATGATAAAATGAATAATACAGGAAAACTACAGCCAACAATAAAATAATGTTCAACGATAATAAAACTTTATTCATTCAAAGCTTTTAAAGGCCGTGAAGGTAAAAATTTATGCCTCTATAAAATTGTTAAATCAAAGGGGGTTATTATAAGAATAGAAGCAGCTACACTCAATATTATTTGCCATCAAATGCATAGATTTTTAAAACAAAATAACAATCAGTTTTGTTTAAAAAATAAATTTCTTCCTATCCCGAATAAATGTGAAGTGCAATTGAAACCCGGGTAAAATTTAGAATTTTATCTCTTCATCCTGGGAATCGAAAACATGAAATTCAGTTAAGAAATATTCAGCATCTGGTTTAACGCGAATGCGGGTTTTATATTTACGGTTCCATTTCCAGGAAATAGAAAAAATACCTTTTGTCAAATGAGAATATAAAATAGGATGCACCCTTAATGTCAGGTTTTTATGTTGATGGGTTACAAGGTAACTCAATCGGTTTTCAATTTCATCAACCAACAATAATGTGGGTGATACTTTGCCAGTACCTTTACAACAGGGGCAGATTTCAGAAGTATTAATATTTACTTCAGGTCGCATACGCTGCCTTGTAATCTGCATAAGGCCAAATTTTGAAATAGGTAAAACAGCGTGTTTTGCCCGGTCTGGTTTCATAAGGCCGTCCATAGCATCCTGTAATTTCCTTTTGTTATCCGGCAATTTCATATCTATGAAATCCACAACAATAATTCCACCTATATCACGCAACCTCAATTGTCTAGCAATTTCTTCAGCAGCTTCTAGATTGGTAGCCAGGGCATTTTCTTCCTGGTTGTTGCTTACACTTTTATATCCACTATTTACATCAATGACATGTAGTGCTTCAGTATGTTCAATAATTAAATAAGCACCGCTAGGTAGGTTAACCGTTTTACCAAAAGATGCTTTCACCTGCTTGGTCACACCGAACTGGTCAAAGATGGGGATTCCATTAATATGGCTGCTTACAATCTCTGCTTTTTCAGGCGCTATCTTCTGAATATAAGAACGTGTATCATTAAAAATATTACGATCGTTGATAACAATTCTATTGAAATCTTCAGTCAGTAAATCACGCAGAATACTCGTAGTCTTGTCTTGTTCACTTAAAATTTTTGCTGGTGCAACTGCCCCTCTCAGGTTTTCCTGTATACTTTTCCATGTTGCAATAAGAAGGGAAAGGTCTTCATGAAGTTCTGCAGTGTTTTTCCCTTCAGCAGCAGTCCGGACAATTACCCCGAAATTTTTTGGCTTGATGGCGTCAATTATTTTCTGCAAACGTTTTCTTTCTTCAGCGCTATGAATTTTTTTAGAGACAGCAACTATATCGTTGAAAGGTGTGATGACAACAAACCTTCCGGGCAATGAAATTTCACAGCTTAATCTTGGTCCTTTCGCAGCAATGGGTTCTTTTAAAATCTGTACAAGTATTTCAGGCTTTCCTTTAATGACTTCATTGATTTTTCCTGTTTTAATAATTTCAGGTTCAGGTTCAAAAGTTGAAAAGTCCAGTTCTTCCCCTTCATTTGCCTGCATAGTCAGTTGGGTAAATTTTAATATTGAACGGACATAAGGACTAAGATCAGTGTAATGCAGGAAAGCATCTTTTTCAAAACCAACATCAACAAATGCCGCATTCAAACCGGGAATCAGTTTTTTTACTTTGCCGAGATATAGATCACCTACAGCAAAACTGGCATCAGCCATTTCGTGATGTAATTCAACCAGCTTTTTATTTTCCAATAAAGCTATTTCAACGCCGTTAGTCGTGGCGTTAATGATCATTTCTTTGTTCACAAAAACATCTTTAAATACGCCATAATAAAAATAAGCATCTGCGCAATCGGGCACATGCATTTTTTGAATACGAAGGAGGAAAGGTAAGGTAATGGCAAGGGAGGAAAATACAGGCATCACAGAAGAATTACCCTGTAATGCCTGTAATCAGAATTATTTATTCTTCTTTTTATGTCGGTTTTTTCTTAATCTTTTTTTTCTTTTATGCGTCGCAATTTTATGACGTTTTCTTTTTTTACCACAAGGCATACCTAATAGTTTTTGTTTTAATTTTTATTGTAATGATTTAATTCTGTCCTGGATTTCTTTTCGTGCTTCAGGTATCTGTACAAAGTTTAAAGAAGCTTCATACCACCTTATCGCATTGGTTTTATCTCCTGTTCTTTCATAAGCACCTGCAAGATTTAATATTGCTTCAATATTACCAGGTTGCTTTTTTACAACAGTCAAAAACCGCTCAATTGCTTTATCATACTGGCCACTTTGAATACCACCAAGGCCGAGCATCATTTGCGCATACATATTGTCAGGATTTTTATCTGCGATCTCTTTTATTGCAAGTATGCCCTGCATAGGGTTACCGGAAATATTTCCAAACATATAACAAACACCAATTCCAATCTTTGAAGAATCATTATTGGGATTTATTGTAAGCGCCTTATCAAATAACTCTTTGGCCTGTGTAGCCATCCACCGTTGCATTGATGGATCTGATGATGACATCAAATCATCTAATAACAAATGGGCTGCAAATGTGAGGTTTTTTTCAGAATTTTCCAACTTTGCTGCTTCTCCAGCATAATATGCACCAATTTCCCTGTGTTTCAAAGTGTCGCTCCAATATGAAGCCAGTTGATGATATACATGGATTTGTTGTTCACGTACATCCCCCCTTACTACAGCATTATCTAATTGAGCTATCTTTTGAATTTGCTGGGGACTAAGATTTTCTTTGAATTTAGAAATTACCTGTTCAGTTGTTAACACTGGAGGCATATTCGCAGGTGACTGAGAAGCTACGGGTGTAGCTTTCTCAGGATTTACCGTTTTGCCAAAGAAAAATAGTCCCGCCAATAAAATAATCCCTGCAGAAATTAAAATCAATTGTTGTTTTCGCACGTAAAAAATTTGAGACGCAAAGTTACTGTACAGGATGAATTCCCTTTACTTCATTCACAAATTCTTTGGAAGGTTTGAATGCAGGTATAAAATGCTCTGGTATATGCACAGCAATATTTTTTTTAATATTACGACCAATTTTTGCAGCTCTCTTTTTGGTGATAAAACTTCCAAAACCCCTGATGTAGATGTTCTCTCCTTTGGCAATGTTACCTTTAATCTCTTTTATCAATGTTTCTACTGTAACCAGTACGTCAACTTTAGGGATGCCGGTTTTATCTGATATGTTGTTGATTAGATCAGATTTGCGCATGGTAGATAATTTTAAGATGAATGTAAAAACAAAGCTAAATGTAAAACATTCATTTTGAATATAAAACTAAATCAAACATTTTTTTTAGGCCTTTTTTAAAATAATTCATAATTGTATTTTGAAGCAGCTTTCAAAAAATATTAATATAACAATCAATTAGTTTAATACATCAATTGATGGAAGCCCTGTTTACTTTATCCCAAACTGCAGATTGCCTACCTGAAATAAAACGAAAAAAACCTTGAATAACAGAGACATTCATGAAAACAAAATATCCAGCAAATTTTAATGGTTTCAATTTTGAATTTGATGGGATATAAATTGAAAGAAATGCTGTCAGGTAAAAGACTATTTGGAAAATAAAAAGTAAAATATAAATTACCTGATAATCAATAAATAATATAATTAAATTAGAAATAAATATTAAAATTAAAGCTATTGGGCTTGCTGTCCATCGTAAAACTCTGTGCGAAACATACAGGTAAGTCAGCCTTGGGTGCCGCCAGAATTTCAATAAAGGCAATAACATAAGAATTGATTGGAAACCACCAGCAGCTATTCTTACCTTTCTTTTCTTTTCTTCTTTAATGTTGACAGAAGCAAATTCTACCGCATACGCATCGGGTTCATATATAATCCTGAATCCTTTACTTGCTACTTTCAGAGATATTACAAAATCATCCAATATTGTAGAAGAAGGTAAAGATTCAAACAAATCTTTCCTTACAGAAAAGAGCTCTCCTGCAGCACCTACTACTGAATAAAAACGGGAGTCAAGTTTTTTTAAAAAAGATTCATACTTCCAGTATAAACCCTCCCTTCCACCAACATTATCTGTATCGTTCATTGATTCTTTTACTTTCTTCTCCCCAGCTACTCCCCCAACAGACTCATTAAAATAATGACGGGCAATATTCTTTGTTGCACCACTGTTTAAAAGTGTATTGGCATCACTGATTACCAATATATCATTTTTAGCGACTGCAACCGCCTTATTCAAAGCCGCGGATTTACCTTCCCTAACGGCATCATGTAATAAAATGATTTGTGGATATTGGCTAATAATATCAGGAGTAGCATCTGTTGATCCATCAGTAATAAATATAAATTCAATAGCAGAAGTTGGATAATCCTGTTTAAGAGAATTCTCAATTTTTTTCTCTATAATTGACCCTTCATTATATGCAGCAACTATAAATGTAACCCCAGGAGTAAAATTTCTTGAATATCGTAGCTCTTTAAGAGGAAAAATCCAATTAATAAAATAAACAATTATGGCATAAAGCAGGTAGTTGTACAATACAATAATAATGCATGTAAAAAAAACAAATTTCCAAAAATACATAGTGCAATTTAGGGGAATGAAACAATCGTTTATCGAAATAATATTTTCTGGTATTTTTTTTCGCGTTCCCTGACATTTTTAAGCCGTTTACCAATTTGGGATTTAAGAGAATGGTTAACAGTAGTAATTTTAGCCAATAAATTAGTTATCAGTAGAAATTTCAATAAATGAAAAAATCGCTCCTGGTTGTAGATGATGATGAAGTGATGGTAATGTTGCTAACTAAACTTTTTGAAAAAAAATACATGGTTTTTACTGCCAGTGATGGTGTAGAAGCTATGCATTACCTGTATAAAGGGATAATTCCAGATTTAATTATCAGTGACCTGATGATGGAAAATATAACTGGTTATGAATTTATAAAACACCTGCAAACGAGTGCATTTTATCGCAGGATACCTATTATCATCCTTTCAGGGAATACAAATGAAGCACTGATTGAAGAATTTTCTGATGTTTTTATAATAAATAAACCTTTTGACCCAATTGCTTTACAAGAATTGGTTGATACAAAAATTTTAAAAACAAAACAAACAGAGTTTGCCAGTAACAACTAACTAAAATGACTAATCTATCAAATACCCTCATTAAAAATCCGGTTGAAAGCTTTCAATTCAATAATTTAATGCAGCAAAAACAACTACGCTTGTTGTTAATACTTTCTCCTGCAGCATTTGAAAAAGGAGAAATATGTTTTACAGGTGTTGATTTAATAATTGCAAAAGGAATAGAGGAAGCAAAAGAAATTTTAAACGTTATTGATAAAAATTTTTTTGATGCCTTGATCTGTGACTCAGATATTAACAAGAAAAGCATTTGTGAATTTTCTGCTTTTATCAGTAATAAAAAACTGACCAATATACCTCTTATATTATTGCTCTTAAATAACTCCTCCTACTCAAGTTTATTTTTAAGTAGAATTGAAGGTGTTGATGATGCCATATTTTGCAATACATCCGTAGCTGTTCTGACCAAAAAAATTCAGACTTTAAAAAAGTATAAATATTTCCAGGAAAAATTTCCATATCATGTTGAACCGCCAAAGAAAAAATACATGGAAGATCAACACCTGGTAAAACGTATTTTAGATGTTACTGTCGCATTGATTTTCCTGGCAATTGTGGCACCAGCTTTTATTTTGATTGCAATTGCAATAAAACTGGAAAGCAAGGGCCCCGTATTTTACAAATCTTTACGGGCTGGTGCCTGGTATAAAGTATTTACTTTTTATAAGTTCAGGACGATGCAGGTTAATGCAGACAGTATGATCCCTAACCTGCAATACATGAATGAGTATAAAGATTATAAAAAATCATTTTTCTTTAAAATCAAAGATGACCCAAGAGTTACACGTGTGGGAAGGTTTTTACGTAAAACCAGCCTGGATGAATTACCTCAGTTAATCAACGTGATAAAAGGTGATATGAGTTTAGTAGGCAACAGGCCTTTGCCTTTATATGAAGCTCAAACCATAACAGTGGATAAATCTGCTAAAAGGTTTTTCGCACCGGCAGGTATCACAGGTTTATGGCAAGTAACTGGCCGATCAAATGAAAACCTTACAGTACAGGAAAGGATTAATATGGATATTGATTATGCCAACAAAAGCTCATTCCTGATGGATTTGAAAATTTTATTAAGGACACCATCTGAATTAATCCACAAACACAATGTTTAGCCTCCTGTTCAATATTTTAATTTGGGTGGTATTTACCTACTGCGCTTTTTCTGTATTGTATTTCCTGGTATTTGTTCTTGCAGCTCATTTCAGCAAAAAAGAAAAATTATCCAATTATTCTGCACCGGTATCACGAATAGCAATCCTGGTGCCTGCTTATAAAGAAGATAATATTATTTTATCTACTGCAAGGAATCTATTAAGCCTTGATTATCCTGACAACTGGTATGATATTTATATTATCGCCGATTCATTCCAGGCACAGACACTTGATGAGTTGAAAAAATTGCCGGTTAATGTGATTGAAGTTTCTTTTAAAAACAGTACCAAAACAAAATCACTTAACGAAGCATTTAAACAAATCAAAAATCATTACAATATTGCATTAATCTGTGATGCAGATAATAATTTATCAGACGATTTTTTAAGACAGGTTAATTGCGCATTTGCCAATGGTGGCAAAGCCATCCAGGGAAGAAGGGTAGCTAAAAATACTGATACTGATTTTGCCGTACTTGATGGTTTTAGTGAAGGAATAAACAACAATATCTTCAGAAAAGGGGCCAATGCATTGGGCCTTTCTTCAGCAGTCATAGGTTCAGGCATGGCATTTGAATTTAACCAGGTTAAAATTATCTTATCTGAAATATCTGCTGTGAGTGGATTTGATAAACCATTACAATTAAAAATTGTTCAATCAGGAATAAAAATAAAATACCTGGAAAATGCCCTTGTGTTTGATGAAAAAATAGATAATGCTGGTGCATTTCAAAATCAAAGAAAAAGATGGTTATTAAGCCAGTTTACTTATTTAAAGCAATATTTCATCCCTGGGTTTCAGCAACTATTCAAAGGCAATCTTAGCTATTTTAATCTTGCTGTGTTGAATAACATTGTTCCACCAAGGGTATTATTAATTTTTATTTTGTTTGTGTTTTCTATTTTGAGTTATTTTCTTCAACCCTCTGCCTTGTTTTTTTCATTTTCAGTTATAACAGTTGCATATATTTTGACGCTTCTTATTGCATTGCCAAAAGAACTCTTTAATAAAAAAATGATACCAGCCATTATGCAGTTACCTAAAGCTGTTTTTTTGATGACTGCATCATTATTTACAATTAAAAAAGCTAAGAACGTTTTTATTCATACTGTTCATACAAAAACCGAGATCAGTAATCCATTGTACAATATCCATGATAAATAAACCACTCATATCGCTCATTACCATTAATTATAACAATACTGGGGTAACTACTGATTTTTTAAAATCAGTACAACACCTTGATTATCCCAATAAAGAAGTGATTGTTGTGGATAATAATTCGTCTAAAAATCCCACTGATGAATTAAAAAATGTTTTTCCTTCGGTTAAGGTGATTGTCAGTGATAAAAACCTCGGTTTTGCAGGTGGTAATAATCTTGGTATCAAAGCGTCAAAGGGTGAATATTTGTTTTTTGTAAATAACGATACTGAACTCACACCGCAAATATTAAATGGTTTGTTGGAAGTGTTTGAAACGCACCCCGATGCTGGTGCTGTAAGTCCGAAATTTCATTATTACTACGCACCTGACACCATCGAGTTTGCCGGGTATAAAGCTGTGAACACTTTTACCGGCAGAAACAGTATGATTGGCTGCCGCACAAAAGATGAAGGCCAGTATGATCATCTTACGAAAACCAATTATGCTCATGGTGGCGGTATGATGGTTCCCAGGAAAGTGATTGAAGAAGTGGGCATGATGCCGGAAGTATATTTTTTATACTATGAAGAATTTGACTGGTGTGAACAAATAAAAAGAAAGGGTTATAATATTTATTACCAATACAAATCATTGATATATCATAAAGAATCAATGAGCGTGGGAAAAAACAGTGTTTTAAAAACTTTTTATATAAACCGCAACAGGATTCTATTTATGAGAAGGAATGTAAAAGGCCTCCCATTTTTAGGCTTTGCACTTTATTATACCTTCTTTACTATTCCTAAAAATACCATTAGCTTTTTAAGTAAAAATGAAATGGATCATTTAAAAGCTTTTTGGAAAGGCTTGCTTTGGAATCTCTCAAATTCTAACTTAAAAAAAATTGAAGTATGTGCGGAATAGCAGGCTTTTGTGATTTTCATAAAAATACCACTGCGTCTGTCCTGCATAAAATGACAGATGCATTAACACACCGTGGCCCTAATGATTCAGGTTATGAACTGATAGATAATCCCAATGCTGCAATCGGACTTGGACAAAGAAGGTTATCTATCATTGATCTTTCCAGTAATGGCAAACAACCTATGCACTTTCAGAACCTCTCTATAATTTTCAACGGTGAAATTTATAACTACCAGGAAATAAAGGATGAGTTATTGTTAGAAGGTTACCACTTCAACTCTACTTCTGATACAGAGGTAATTCTCAAAGGTTACCACCGTTGGGGTATTGATGTGGTAAACAGGTTTATAGGCATGTTCGTTTTTGTAATATATGACAGCGATAAACAGGAAATAATTATCTGCAGGGACAGGGCTGGCGTTAAACCACTGTATTATTATAAAAATGATGCGCTCATTCTTTTTGCTTCAGAGCTCAAGAGCCTTCACCAGCATCCTTCTTTTTATAAAGAGATTGATGTAAACAGCCTTTCATTATTTCTTCAGTATAGTTATATACCTGCACCACATACAATCTTTAAAAATACTTTCAAATTAAAACCGGCACATTATTTAAAACTGGATTTACAAACACAAAAAATTACTGAAACAAGATATTGGGATGTTTGTGATTATTATAATAAACCCACACTGAACATTTCAGATGAAGAAGCTATAGATGAAGTGGAAAGGCTTTTAAAATCTTCTTATGAATACCGTATGGTAGCTGATGTACCAGTCGGATTATTTTTAAGTGGCGGTTATGATAGTACAAGTGTTGCAGCAATTCTGCAAAAAAACAGGGGTGAAAAACTAAAGACATTTACCATTGGTTATAAAGAAACCGGTTATAATGAAGCACCTGAAGCAAAAAAAATTGCTTCTTATTTAGGTACTGACCATCATGAATGGATTGTTGGTGCAAAAGAAGCTGAAGATGTTTTTCATAAACTACCAGAAATTTATGATGAACCTTTTGCTGATAATTCAGTTGTACCAACAGCATTGGTAAGCAAACTGGCCAGCAGGTATGTAAAAGTTTCTTTGTCTGCAGATGGCGGTGATGAAGTTTTTGCGGGCTACAATAAATTCAACCAGTCAATCAGATATACAGAATCAGTACCTGCATTCATGCAATCATTATTTGGTAATGTGATGTCTTATATTAATCCTGAAAACATTCCTTATTTCAACAGGCAATACAACTTTGCTACCCGCTATAAGAAAATGCAACATATCTGGCAACAGAAGTCTCCTACTGCTGCCATGAAATATATCAGTCAATACATCACTGAAGATGAAGCCAACACATTTATCAAACACAAATATGAAGGCTATAAAACCAATTTTGAAAGTGAAGAAAAATTATATGGTGGTGTAAACACTTTAAACAAATTACTGGCAATAGATTACCAGACTTTTTTGGTTGATAACAATCTTGTAAAAGTGGACAGGGCAACCATGTCAGTTGGCCTTGAAGGCCGTGAGCCAATGCTTGACCACCGAATTATTGAATTTGTTTCTCAATTACCGGCGCATCTTAAAATACGTAACCAGACTAATAAATACATCCTGAAGCAGATTGTTCATAAATATGTTCCTCAACAATTAATGGACAGGCATAAGATGCCATTTATTGCACCACTCACAGTTTGGTTCAAAGATGAGCTGAAAGAAAAAATCCAATATTATTTAAGTGAAGAAAAACTTAATGAATCAGGTTTATTCAATAATTGTGCAGTAATCAAATTGAGCAAGGACTACCTGGAAGGTAAAAAAATTACTTACCAGAAAGTGTGGAATATACTGGTATTTCAATTGTGGTATGAACGCTGGATGCAAGAGGCAGCATAACATCAATACCATGGGTGAAACAAAAAAAATAAAAGTACTGGAAGCTATCAGGCAAGGTAAAGTCGGTGGTGGCGAGACTCATATACTTGATCTGGTGAAGCATATTAATAAAGACAGGTTTCAACCAGTGGTGTTGTCTTTTACTGACGGGCAAATGATGACAGAACTTAAAAATATCGGCATTGATAATTTTATCATCCCATCAGAAAAAGCTTTTGATTTTTCCAAATGGCAAAAAGTAAAAGCTTTGATGCAGAATGAAAAAATTGATCTCGTACATATTCATGGTACAAGGGCAACATCCAATATTTACTGGGCTGCAAAAAATCTGAACCTTCCTGTTATATATACAATTCATGGATGGAGTTTCCATAATGACCAATCCCCATTAATAAAAAAGGGAAGAATAATGTTTGAAAAATGGATTACTACCAAAACCAACTGTAACATTTCTGTTTCAATTTCCAATCAGAAAACAGGAATTGAGAAAATGCCAAATTTTAAATCAATAGTAATTCATAATGGCATTGACCTGGAAAAATTTAATCCGTCCTGCAAAGAAAGAAAAAACATCAGAAAAGAATTACAGATAGCAAATGATGCAATAGTTGTTTGTTTCATTGGAAGGATAACACACCAGAAAGATCCTTTGGGTTTAATCAAGGCTTTTAAAAATATTGTTGAATCAAACCCCAAGGTAGTTTTATTGATGGTGGGTGATGGTGAAATTAAAGATGCAGCTATTCAACTTGTCAAAGAATTAGGAATTGAACAATCAGTAGTTTTTGAAAATTTCAGGAACGATATACCAGATGTATTGTACTCATCAGATATATATTGTTTACCATCATTGTGGGAAGGATTTCCTATCGGATTATTAGAAGCAATGGCAATGGGGAAACCGGTGATAGCAACAAAGGTGGATGGCTCTGTTGAAATTATTAAAGATGGTAAAAACGGGCTTCTTATTGAACCTCAAAACAAACTTGCACTCATTGAATCAGTTAATAAATTAATTAACAACAAAGAATTAAGAATTCAATTGGGCGAAGCTGCAAGACAAACCATCATCAACGAATTTGATGTTTGTAAAATGACAAAGAAAATTGAAGATGTTTATACAAATGTATTATCTAAAAATTAAAATGGATGCAGGAACAGGTTATATATGAATTTGACAGGATTGCTGACAGGAAAAGGATAGATTTTATTGCTGATTCATTACGCAACACTTTGCCTGGAACTGCAAGGATCCTCGATGTGGGTTGTGGCAATGGAGTTATCAGCCGGCATCTTGGCCAATATGGTTTTAAAGTAACAGGAATAGATGTAAGTGATAAAGCAATTGCAATTGCAAAGTCATTAAACAAATACGACAATGTGAAGTTTGAAACAAAAAGTGCAGAGCAACTGGTTGCAGAAGGTGAAAAATATGATGCGATTATTTGCAGTGAAGTGTTGGAGCATCTATCAAATCCTGATGCATTACTTGAAGTTTTAAATAAAAGCCTCGCATCAAATGGTAAACTTTTAATAACTGTTCCAAATGGAAAAGGGCCAAGAGAAAGCCTGGTTACAAAACCTGTATTAAAAATGCGCAAAAAGAATAATTGGGCCTGGAAATTAATAACAGGTTTAAAGAAAAGTTTAGGTTACAGCGGAACAACAGTACAATCAGCAGCGGATAACTTAGATCATATCCAGTTCTTTTCAAAGAAAGATATTCAGCAAATGTCTGTAAAGCATAACCTGAAAATTGTACGGTTTGGTAAGGCCAATTTTATTGAAGATGTTTTTCCTTTTTCATTTTTTTCAAAACGTATAAAAGTTTTACAAAAAATAGATTGCAAAGTAGCAGACTGGTTACCTTATTATTTCACAGGGGGCTTCTTTTTCGTTTGCGAAAAGACAGGCTCATAAAAATTTGAACTAAGTAATATATGAAAATAGCATACCTCGCATTAAACGATCCCCTTGATAAAAAATCGTGGTCAGGGACAACCTACTACATTGCTAAAGCATTGCAAAAAGCAGGTAACGAAGTGGAATTTCTCGGCCCATTAAAAATGCCGGGATGGTTGGATAAATTGTTAAGGGCAATGGCCAAATTCAATCGTATTGTTTTCAGGAAAGAATATATCACTAAATATAGTCTGGTCTTAAGTTGGTATTCATCCAAACACTTCGCAAGAAAATTAAAAAGAAAAAAATTTGATTGCATTTGTGCACCGGCTGCTTCTGCAGAATTAGGATTTTTAAAAACAAGCCTGCCAGTAATCTATATCACTGATGCAACATTTGAACTTGTAAGCAACTATGAATATCGTGAATTTGATAAGATGTCCTGGTTTTCAAAAATAGAAGGGAATTTACTGGAAAGACATGCTTTGAAAAAAAGCTCTGCTGTTATTTATCCTTCCGTTTGGGCTGCAGAATCTGCAATAAAAGATTATCATATCCCAAATGAAAAAGTTTTCATTGCTCCCTTTGGCGCCAATATTGACCTGGTACCAGATGCAAATGTCATTTATAATAAACTGAACAATAAACAACTGACTTTATTATTTCTCGCAGTTGATTGGGATAGGAAAGGTGGCAACATCGCTTTTGAAGTATTGAAATATTTAATATACACTCACGGCATGCAGGCAAAACTTATTGTTTGTGGTTGTGAACCTCCACAACATATTGCTCACCCCAACATGGAAGTCATCCCTTTCCTTGATAAAAATAAAAAAGAGGATTATGAAAAGTTTGTTGAAATAATGACAACATCTCATTTTCTTCTTGTACCAACACGCGCAGATTGTTCTTTGCTGGCAGGTTGTGAAGCCAATGCTTATGGTATGCCTGCCATCACCACTGATACCGGTGGCGTTTCAGAAATTATTAAAGATGGTGTAAATGGTTATTGCCTTCCATATTCTGCAGGTGGCAATACTTATGCCGCATTGATTGCAGAATTATTCCTGAATGAAGAACGCCACAAACAACTTATTTATTCCAGCCGTGCCAGGTTTGAAGAATATCTCAACTGGAATAAGTGGAGTGACAGTTTTAAAGAGATTTACAAAAAAAATGTCCTGAAACTTCCTTCTGTTGAACCTATTTTGAATTAATTTTTTTTGTTTATAAGATTCAAAAAGCACGAATATAGTTATGACAATTTCATACCTGTATTCTTGTCATATTCTATCATTGCATTGAAAATATTTTTATCAGATAACTAAGTTGAGTAGGGAATAAATTTCGATACCTATATTGTTTTCACTTTTATTTTAATAAACTGATACTTTTTGAGCTGCCATCTGGCAAATACAATTTTACAAAATAAATACCATGTGCCCAGTTTTGAGTATTGCAGGTGATGATGTTTTTTCCTGCAGATAATTGTTTCGTTATAAAACTAATTTGCTTTCCTGTTACATCATAAATAATAATCTGCGAATTGGAAGCATTGTTAACAGTTACGTTCAGGACAAATTCTTTTGAAACCGGGTTTGGCATAATCTGTAAAGAAATTGTATTAGCATTGTTCAATATTGGCTGACTGCATTCACCAACCTGTTTTATGTTTTTATCTATCCACAACAATCTTGAATGCAACCAATTCTTCAATGTTGCAATTTCATCATCATAAGTTGCTGGAATAGGCTGTGGATTTGGCCAGATATATTCACCAAGAACCGGCCACTGTTCAAAATGTCTTTTTCTTGCTTCTGATGTAAGCGCCGCTATTGAATCAATGTAATGAAAAATATTTGTTTCTGATAAAACAGTTTGCCTCAATTGCAACCACCGGCAAAGCAGGTGCGATTGAAATGCTGTATCTTCCATGAACCTGTTCCACCAAAACGGTACCTGCCAGTAATCATCCGGGCAAACATAATTATACCTATAAGCCCATCCAGAAGTATCGCTCCCATTGCAATAATCTGCATTACGGAATGCAAGATCATAATCCCAGACAGGGCCTGCAACTATTTTTCCATTTACACTATTCCTGTCTTTATAAAAATAACTACTGATGCGGTAAGCATCAATATTCCTGCTTACTTCATTCACAATAAAATAATCAATAAAAGAATTCTCATCAGCATACTTTCTGAAACCAATTACCGTATCCTGGAATTGTGAACCTGCAAGGCTGTTTTCAAAACTATCAACATAACTCTTTAAATAAACAGATTGCCCGTATGTTATATCATCCACCTTTGGATACACATAAGCAAACTGTATGGAAGCATTCGGAGTATTGGGTGGCGTATAAGATGAATACCAGCCATCTGCTCCTTTATCAATACTAAAAATATAACCTCCGGTTACTGCATCTCCGTTGTTATCATAATCTCCGATTTTTGAAATATTAACCCGGCCTTTATCTCTTTTTATTTTTTCCATAAAAACATAAATGCCGATATAATTACCATTTAATACAACTTCTACATACCTGCAATGTGCAGCCCAATGACCCATAGAATTTGAAATTGTATATGCAAGAAAATTGTGCATCAAAGTTTTGTCATTGTATGGCGCATACAATACCCAATCACTTTCTTCCGGCATTCCGAAAATTGATTGATCAATACTCTCACCTGTACCATCCCTCAACTCAATACTATATGATTTCATAGGAAACATCTGTGATGATTGACCCCTTACTTCAATACCAATTGCACCATTATATTCATTAAATGGATCAGTAATATTATTCCTTACCCCACCGGGATTATTAATAATACCCATTGATGCTGTAATTTTTGGATCGTCAGGGATTTCAACGCCATTTGTATTAATGATTATTATAGGCAAATTTGATGAAGTGAGTTCTACCCCTGAAAACGCCAAATAACCTATATGTAAACAAATAATCGTAATGAAAAATCTTCTCATAAAACAGTTGCTTGACAGCTATAAAAATAAAGGGTAATTAAATATCATTCATTTCTTCTTTTCAAATTTTTGAATTATCATAAAAAATAAATTTGTATCAAGGCAATCAACAACTATATATACCCATAGGATTTCAATAACAGGTATTGCTGCGATATAAGGATTTTATTTACTTTCAACTTTTAACACAACCAGTCATGAAAAAGTTTTTTCCGGTATTATTTACCCTGCTTCTATTTTCCTGTACATCAAAAACAAAAATTGATTTGCTTGTTTATAATGCAACAATCTATACTGTTGATTCAGCATTCTCTGTTGTACAAGCTATTGCTGTTAACAAGGGTAAAATTGTTGAGACTGGCAACACGGCAGACCTTGAGAAAAAATATGATGCAAATGAAAAAATAGATGCGAAGGGAAAATTCATCTACCCGGGTTTTAACGATGCACACTCTCATTTTACCGGGTATGGATTTTATTTGCACGAAGTGCATCTTGCAGGCACAAAAAGTTGGGATGACATTATTGAAAAGGTAAAAATATTTGCCAAAGAAAACCCTGATGGATGGATAATTGGTAATGGCTGGGATCAAAACGCCTGGGCTGACAAGCAATTCCCTAACAATGAAAAATTAAATGAATTATTTCCTGACCGGCCTGTGTATTTATCAAGAATTGACGAACATGCTGCAATTGTCAACCAGAAAGCGCTTGAGATAGCAGGTATAAAAGCAAGAGACAAACTTATTGGTGGTGTTATAGAAGTAAAAAATGGCAAGCTTACAGGAATACTCATTGATAACGCTACATCTTTGGTTTATTCAAATATTCCGGAGCCCAATGCTGCACAAACAAAAGAAGCATTACAGGAAGCACAGGAAAATTGTTTTGCAGACGGGTTGACAACAGTCTCAGATTGTGGACTTGATTATCCAACAATTTTATCCATAGATAGCCTGCAAAAAAATGGTGATCTGAAAATAAAAATCTATGCCATGTTGAGTGACAACAAAAAAAATTTAGACTTTGCATTTACACATGGCAAAATAAAAACTGACAGGCTGAGTATGTGTGCTTTCAAATTTTTTGCTGACGGCGCTTTAGGTTCAAGAGGCGCCTGTTTGTTACAACCATATTCTGATAAACCCGGTTGGTATGGTTTCCTCTTAAGCCCGGAGGAACATTTTGATTCTGCAGCAAAAATAATTTCAGAGAAAGGATGGCAGATGTGTACACATGCCATTGGAGATAGCGGCAACCGGATGATTTTAAAAGTATATGCCAAATACCTGAAAGGCAAAAACGATTTACGTTGGCGGGTAGAACATGCACAAGTGATCAATGAAAATGATTTCAAACTTTTTGGTGAATATAATATCATTCCATCCATGCAGCCCACACATGCTACCAGTGATATGTATTGGGCAGGTGACCGTTTGGGAAAAGAAAGATTAAAAAATGCTTACGCATTAAAACGGCTGATGCAACAAAATGGGTGGGAGCCATTAGGTACAGATTTCCCTGTTGAAGACATTTCCCCCATCAAAACTTTTTATGCAGCAGTCGTTCGCAAAGACGCTAAAGGTTGGCCTGCAGATGGCTTCCAGATGGAAAATGCGCTATCACGTGAAGAAGCATTGAGGGGCATGACGATATGGGCAGCAAAAGCTCAATTTGATGATGATGAAAAAGGTTCACTTGAAAAAGGAAAGTTTGCTGATTTTGTTATACTCGATCATGACCTCATGAAAGAAGCGCCGGAAAAACTTTTACAGGTGCAGGTGTTGAAGACTTATGTAAATGGCGAAAAAGTGTATGAAAGAAAATAATTACAGCAGAAAATATTTAGGAAATACGATTGAAAATTTTTTAACCAAAAAATAATTACTTCACTGAATCAATTTTAAAAACCTGGTTGCTGAATGGAGGTGTATCAGGAATTTTTATCTGGTTGAAATTATAATCAACCGCTGCATGGCATTTATTACAGGTATTAGTTAGAAATATAAAACCAGATTTGAATGATGCTACACTTTTTTCCTTAATACTTTTTTTAATGCTGTCAATAGCAGGTTGCAGCATATCAATGTCTTTTGTTTCCGGCCTGTCTGCTGCGTAATTTTTTATATCATCCACTGCTTCTATCATTTCATGTATTTCAAAATCTGCCAGCCGCCAGTTGCCTGCATTTCCGGCAAACCATAACTTTTCATGGTGCACCTGTATGCCGCTCATAAATTCTCCTAACCCGGGTTTGTACGCAGAATTGATTTGTGTTTTCAGGCTATCTATCTGTAATTGTAAATTATTGATATCGGTGTTATGGCAACTGCAGCAAAAGAGGATTAAAAGAAATGGAAGAAATTTTTTCATGCACTAAAGTTAGTGTACTGTCATTTAATAAAATTCAGGAAGGGTTCCGGTTTTAATTTTTGGAGTCATTATCAAATGGCGTTGAATGTATTTAAAAGCTCTATCCAATAATTTCATAACGCATTTCAGAAAATTTCATGGTATGGATATTTAATTCATTTATTTGTTTTTTAAATGCAGTAAGGAATATTAAATTTGTTTATTGCTAATAACCACTTTAAAGTTTCAACTATGAAAAGCATTTCAAAACATGCATTCAAAGATGACCTCGCATTTAACCGTAGCCAATTACTGGAAGAGACAGTTGAAAAAGTAAATGCGCTTGATGCAACCACTTTAGGAAGCGGTAGCAACAAAAAAAGTAAGTTGGGCATGGCGCTTGACAAACTCAACGACGACCAGGTAGAAGTGGGCAAAGCAGACGTATTCCGCATAACTGACAATAGCTTTTATAAAAAGAAATTTGATATTCCCGTTGACCTCTCCCCTGCTTTTGATCAAAATGATTTTTTATATGCTGAATTTCCCATTGGCCTGAAAACAAGGAGCAGGTGGAGTTTCAACAAATACCGCCTGCTGATTGAATTTGAAAGTGATGATATAAAAGTGATTGATATTTTTCCTTCAGATAAATTTAAAGAAACGGCAAAAGTACAGGGCAGCCTGAATGTAGGTATTGACACGAGTTTAAATTTTAAAGCAGTAACACCTGAAATAAAAATCCAAAAGGGTGTTGCCACATTAGAAGCCAATGCTGCTGTAGGTGCAAATGAATCTGGAGGCATAAAATTTATTGTACCGCCGTTTGAATATTCAATCAAAAAATGGGAAATCAAAACAGAAGGAAAAGACCTGAATTATCTTGATTGGGAGTTTAACAGTATTGATGAAGAAATGAAAAGCGAAAGCAGAAAATTAAAAGCAATCATACGCATCCCGAAAAATATCAAAACGGCCAACTTCACAACTACATTGGTAGCATACAGGAATCCCGATTCATTTACAGATGCATTAACAGGTTTATTTTCTAATTTCAGCGACACTTTACAATCATGGTTCAGCAAAGGTGTTCCTATTCCATTTACGAATAAAAATCAAAACCTGTTATCAAACAACCAGGTAGAAATATAATGGGCACAGAAGTTTCATTCAGGATAATTTTAGAAGATAACCAGCTTTCATACCAGCATGGAAATATGGCTGCACCTGTGCGTGTAAAAAAATTTGATGCGGGCTCACTGGAATTTAAAACTATCAGCCTGCTTGCAACTCTTGCCCGCAATAAACAACTCACAAAAGATCAGTTGGGTATTTTAGGTGAGCACCTCTATTCCGTTTTACTCCAGGAAAGAGTGTTTGATAAACTTTCTGATGTGGTAAGAAATGCCAAAGCTGAAAATTGCCTGGTACGGATTGAACTTATCTTCAGGGGTGATGACAGAAGTTTTTTTGAATGGCCCTGGGAATATATTTACCGGCCAGACCTGGAGGGTGAAGATGATATCAATATGTTTTTAACTGATGATCCAAAGTACCTCATCGTCCGGCATTTGTTTAAAGAAGATTTCAGGTCATCTTTAATTGAAGGTGATGAAATCAGGATTTTATTTGTTGCATCAGGGCCCACGCTTAACACAAAAAATAAAAAAATAAAATTTCCACCAATCATTTATAATGGAATAGAAAAAGTGCTGACTGAATTATGCAACCAAAACACGATAAGCAACATTCCATTCAATATCAAACTTTCCAGATTGATTGATTCACCAACGGAAAAATGCACGGTTGAGAATTTTATTGACAAACTGAAATCAAAACCACATATCATTCACATTTTAGCGCATGGGCGTTTTAATGAAGAAACAAAAAAAGGTGAAATCCTTTTCATGAATAATGATGGATCGGAAAACTGGATTACCGGTGACAGTCTGAAAATACTGATCAATGATGATAAAAATGTAAAACTGATCTTCCTTGAATCCTGTGAATCAGGAACCATGAACAGCCTGAACCCAATTTCAGGAATTGCACAACAGGTTTCTGATATAAATGTGCCTTCAGTAATTGCGATGCAATCTGAAATTGTTCAGACAGATGCACATCTTTTTGCAAGTGTTTTTTACAAAACTCTTTTTGAAGGAAGATCGGTTTATAGTGGAATGAAAGAAGCAATCATTGCTATCAGGAACATCAATATTAAAGATGATAAAAAAAATACTTTCGGCATACCGGTTTTATATGCAAGGGATGAAGGTATATTATTTAAAATCCCAGAGGCAAGAAATACCCAGGCATTCAGTGGCTCAGCCATAAACCCTGCTTCATCCAATTATGCAGGTGAAAACAAAGAAAAATCAAATGAAGAATTACAAAAGGAAAACGAAGAACTGAGAAAACAAGTAGCAGCCTTAATATCCGGGACTTCATTTTCAGCGCCAAATGCTGAAGGGAAAAGCCCATTGCAAACAAAAATAGAAGCAGGTAATAACTAATTTATCCATAAGAATAATAATGAAAGCTCAACAATATATCACCATATCAAAAACACAGCCTGTATCTACGCTTTATTACGAGATGGGAAGGTCGTTGTTCATAAAAGGTGATTACATAAAAGCTGTTGAGTTTTTACAAAATGCTTTGAATAATAATGCCGAAAATGAAATCCCCAACAGTGATATACTTTTAACCATTGCCACTGTTTATACTGAAGCTGGTGACCAGGGCAATTCAGTAAAACCTGCATTGCTTGCAACTACTTACACTCCTGAAATAATAACAAGGGTTTTAGACATCATTAATACAATTCCACAAGATTCAATTCCGGGTGAAACAATTGATTGGATTATCAAAAACTGGTACCCGGTCATCAGTCATTTTACGACATTCAACAATGATCAAAAAGCTGCACTGCACAAATTCATGGGAAGCATTTATCAAATAAATCATGATGAACTTCATTCAACAGAGCATTTTGATATTGCCGGTGATTTATTGCACGAACGTGGTAAAACATTTTATTGGGATGGAAAATATAATGAGGCTTGTAATTATTTTGAAAGTGCCGCTGGTATTAAGAAAGGCTTTGTAATGAATTATTGGTATTGGGCTGATGCATTGTATTTAAAAAGCTATATCCCTGAAAAACCATATTCTGATGAAGCTGATTTAAAAAAAGCTGCTGAAGTTTGGCAAACCGGGAGAAGTTTTGCAAAGCCACAGAAAAATGATGCCTGGGCATACATCGTAAAAGAACGCATCTTAACACAACAAAATTCTGTTGATGGTTTTACAAAAGGAAATGAGAATTTAGATCAGTTACGTGAAGCATGGTTGATACTGGAAGATGCTTTGTTGTTGGACAATACATCATTAAATGCATGGCGTGACCTTGCCAATATCACAAGGTTGCTGGGCCTGAACCATGTCTCTCTTGAAGCTACATATAAAGCGCTTGCAATTGATCCTAACTACCAGTTTTCATTAGAAGACCTTGCATTGAATTTATTGGATATTTCAGAAACTGAAAAGGCAAGAGAAATATTAAACCGTTTTATCAACGATCCGAAAACAAATGCCACTTTTTATTATAGCTGGTTGGCTATTTCATATTTTATTGAAAACAATTATAAAGAAGCCATTGAAGAAATCAACAAATACCTTTCACACAATCCGGAAGATGATTGGGCATTGAATTTCCTGATGAATTGTTTCTGGAGAATAAGCAAGCAAAGAGAAGCGATTGAAATTGCTGATAAAATTTTACTTCTGATTGAAAATGGTACTAAAACAGCTACCCTCACACATGGATATTGTTTTTTTATCAAAGGAAATATTGAACAGGCTATTGCAATTGCAGAATCCACCGCAAAAAATCCTGATCAGTATTTGAATGCATTGGAAGATCTTCAGTTTTATTATTTGTATAAAGATGATATCAATGCTTCTGGAAAATGCATTGATAGTTTGCTCCTCTTATCAGATAGAACATTCCAGTTAAAAGATATGATTCATAAAAATGAATTGTTTCTAAAAATGAAGCGCAAAGAAAAAAATGATAACAACCAGGAAATAATTAATGCAATAAGAAATAAGGATACCGGTTTTATTGCAAGGATAAATAAGAAATTACTTTCATTGGAGAAAGAAAATTATTCTTATTTCAATGAGCTGGCAGTTTTACTGGAAAAAAATCCTGAGTATAATCATGAAGGTAGTACCGGATGGATAGCAGCAAAAGCAGCATATTCAAGATTAACTGTAGAGTATGGTGATCCAATGGGGGCTTTTGATATTTACAATCAATTAAAAAAATATGAAGCACAACTTCCTGATGTGAATGATGGATTTGAGAAAACTGCAAGCCAGCTATTAATAAATGCTATCCGTGAATGTAACCCATCTGCATTCAGCAACGCAATTCATCTCATAAAAAATAATCCCAGGATTTACAAAGAAAATTTTCTTTCTGATTCATTACCGGAAACAATAGTTGATGAAATCTATACATCAAATGATGATGCAGGATACTATTGGAAAATAAATGCATTCATTGATGATTTTACAAGAAATCAAACAATCAACGATCCACAATTCAAGGATTTATTTATTGGCTTGAAAAATCAATTACATAAAAAAATTGAAGAACGATATAATTTTTCATACCAGGCAAAAATCAAACATGAAGTAACCCCGGTTATGCTTGAAATGTCGGAAGCATTGATACCTTCCACAGAAGAAGAAAAAAATAACTGGTCATTTATAAGAAACGATATTGAAAAATTAGAGAAAACAATAAAATCAGAAACCGGTATTGATGTACCTGCAATAATAGTCCGCCCCAATCAATACCTCACTGGTTTTGAATACCAGTTTGTGTTGGAAGAAACCCCGATTATTAGATATGTAGAAACGCCAAAAACTATTGAAGATGTCTTAAATGAAGCTATCATTAATCTTAAAATATTTTTACTGAAAAATCTCTCTTATTTTGTTGATCCCGATTATTTATACAAACTGCTGCAGGATTTAAAAAAGGTAGATAGCGATACAGCATCAATCATCAATCGTCTTTTTACAAATGAACCTAAAAAGTTAAACCGCTTTACAAAACTCATTCAAAGATTGCTTAATGAAATGGTGCCGGTTACAGACTGGAAGTCAATATTGATTTCAGCCAACCAAACTGGCTTGCTTCATGATGATGTGCATATTGATGTAAGGGAAGCAAGACTTGCATTAAAACCATATTTACCTGGCAATAAGGAAGCCACAACAAAAGTTGATTTAGATAACGGATTAAAAGGCTGGATCATTAACAACCTGAAAATAAAAAACAACAAATATTATTTTACAGCAACACCAAATGATACACAGGATTGGCTCAATAACTTCAGGGAATTCATTTCTGAACACGGACAGGAAAAAATTATTGTTGTTGATGATAATGATGCGAGGCCTTTCCTCAAAAAAGTAATACAGCTTGAATATCCTTCATTAGTCGTAATGGCACAAGATGAAGTTATGAATGACGATGAAATAAAACAGTGGCAGGAAAATAAATCGGGTTCACCCGGAATAATTAATCTACCAGTAACCAGATAAAACTATGGCCATCATCAATATCAATATAACCATCAATAATGAAATTTTTCATAGCATTAATATTCCTGTGTTAATAGAAAAGATCAATGACACCACACAAGATTTTCTCCGAAGTTTTGCACTTGATGCAGAAATAAAAACCGGAATTGAATCAACACCGGGCTTATTAACTGTGCATGTAAATAACTTACAATGCTTTTACCCGGCCTATCTTCCACAACAGGTATTTCATATAATAACCTACTCACACCAGGAAAAATTATGGGGCAATGATCTTTTGTTAGAAAATTTATCAAAAATTACTCCAGTAAACAAGCTGACATTTTTCAATACCCTTATTCATGAAATCATCAAATGCCAGCCACAGGTACTGATAACAAAAGAAATCATCAAACCAGTATTCAATCAATTGGCTTCAATTCAAAAAAGTAATACTGCTGAAGAAAAACTGGTTTCACTGATACAAAAACTCATTTCAAATTTCATCCCTATCAAATCAATTGAAACATTAAAAGAACAATTTACAAATACAAACATTGACAACCTGTCGCCTGATGAAATTTTTGAAGAATTATTTGACAAATGGAATAACAGGTTTATTGAACTACATATCCAGGAAGACTATTTCAAACACATCACAACAGCATCATTACAAAAAGATAAAATTCCATCATCTATCGCTTCAAAAGATGAAGACTTATTCGTAATACTAAAGGACAGGTTGTTTTATGAAAATGGGATCGCATATCCTGCTATTAAAATTATTTTTACTAACAGGATAGCAATAGATTACTTTTATATAACTATCAACAACTGGGCTTCATTACCGGTAAAAGGTCTGGCACCTGATGAAATACTTGTGATGCATCAACCCAAAAACACCGGCAAACTCATTTATAACATTTATAACAACGCCAACTATTGGTTGTTGTATAAAGCATTATTTTCAGATTCTGATATTTCTGCTAATACCTGGCCATCCTTCGATTACCTCGTGATGATGCTTAGCTTCCCGCTAAGAATAAAAGCCGCATGGTTTATTGATAACAGTAGTACAAATTCAATTTTAAGCAGTCTTGAAAAAGAATATCCGCAACTTGTTGGTGATGCAAGAAATTTCAATAAAATACCTACTATCACACAAGTACTTAGGTTATTGGCGAATGAACAAATTTCTATCCGCAGTATGGTAAACATATTGCAGCAAATACAGAATATTGATTTCATAGATGCAGATGAATCGCAGGATATAATTTTTGACAGCAGGGTCTGTGTTTCGGAATTAAATGAGGCTGCAGTTATTAATGATTCCAAATTAATTTATATCTACGTCCGCCATCACCTTAAAAATTATATCACTGCACAATGCACACACAACACCAATAATTTAAGCGCATTGTTATTCGATCCATCGCTTGAAACATTTTTATTAACACATACTATAACGGATTTAGAAAAAGAAAAAATATTAAACAGTTTACGTAAAGAAAATCTTTCACCTGCATCTGAACTATCCATACTCACTACATCCGATGTAAGACTTGTTATCGCAGATCTTATCAAAGAAGAATTTCCATTTTTAAGGGTAGTGGCATACAGGGAATTAACAGAGTTTACCAACATCACAGTGATAAGCAGGATAAATAATGAATAGAAAAAATACAAAATACAATTCTATGTATTCCCAGCCGGGCTTATCTTAGCAAGATGGATAAACGCTTGTTTTTACTCGATGCTTTTGCACTTATTTTCCGTGCTTATTATGCACTCATCCGTAATCCGAGGATTACATCAAAAGGAAAAAACACCAATGCACAATTTGGTTTTACCAATACTTTGATTGAACTCATCAACAAAGAAAAGCCAACACATCTTGCTGTTTGTTTTGATGTGGAAGGTGCAACAGAACGCCACACTGATTTTGCAGATTATAAAGCCAACAGGCAGGAAGCGCCTGAAGATCTTGTTGCTGCTATTCCTGATATAAAAAAGATCATTGAAGGTTTTAATATTCCTTGCATTGGTGTGGAAGATTATGAAGCAGATGATGTGATTGGCACTTTGGCATGGCAGGCTCACGATGCCGGTTATGAAGTGTTCATGGTGACACCTGATAAAGATTACGGTCAACTGGTGCGTGAAGGAGTGAAGATTTATAAACCAGGTTACCAGGGAGGCAGTGTTGAAATCATGGGCCCTGAAGAAGTGTGTGCCAAATGGGATATACAAAATGTGGAACAGGTGATTGATATTTTAGGATTGATGGGTGATGCAGTGGACAATATCCCCGGCATAGCAGGTGTTGGTGAAAAGACTGCAGCAAAACTGTTGAAAGAATATGGCAATCTTGAAAATGTTGTTGCCAATGCAGAAAATATCAAAGGAGCTTTGGGCAAAAAAGTTGTTGCAGGAAAAGAAGCAGCATTGCTGAGTAAAAAACTGGCAACAATAATTACAAATGCACCTGTAACATTTCATGAAAATGAATTCTCATTAAAAGAATGGAACAAACCTGCATTGATTGAAATATTTACAGAGCTTGAATTTAAAACACTAGGAAAAAGAGTTTTAGGTGATGATTTCAATGTTTTCGGTACTGCACCGGTTGGTGTGCAGGCTGATCTTTTTGGAAATGTTGTTGAAACTCCTGCAACAAAATCACAAAAAACAGAAACTGCATCAACAACAGTTGCAACAACAGAAAATGAAAGTTTTACAACAACAAAAAATATCAATGACACACCACACAATTATATTTTAATTGATGATGATAAAAAGTTAAAGGATTTGGTGGAGGTGTTGTTGCAGCAATCAGAAATTTGTTTTGATACTGAAACAACAGGTATTGATGCCAACGATGCTGATTTGGTTGGGGTGAGTTTTTCTTACAAACCTGGTGAAGCTTATTTTATCATTTGTCCAAAAGAATATGATGCAGTCTGCAAACAGCTTGAGCTGCTGGATCCTTTGTTGAATAAAACCAATCTCAGGTGGATAGGGCATAATATAAAATATGATTTGCTGGTATTGAAATGGTATAACCGTGAGATTAAAGGTGAAATATATGATACCATGCTTGCACATTATGTGGTGGAGCCCGATGGCAAACGCAGCATGGACTTCCTGAGTGCACAATTTTTAAATTATGAACCGGTGCATATTGAAGAACTCATCGGGAAAAAGGGAAAAGACCAGGGAACAATGCGTGATGTTGAAGTTGAAAAATTAAAAGATTATGCAGCAGAAGATGCAGATATCACTTTGCAGTTGAAACATTCATTAAACCCTTTATTAAAAACAAAAGATGTTGAACGCGTTTTTTATGAAGTTGAAAATCCTTTGGTGAAAGTATTGACCGATATGGAATTTACAGGCGTAAAAATTGATGTGCCTTTTCTTATGAACTATTCTAAAGAACTGGAACGTGAAGCTTACCAGGCTGAACAAAGAGTATATGCAGGCGCCGGAGTTAAATTCAACATTGGTTCACCAAAACAATTAGGTGAAGTGTTGTTTGAAAAACTTCAACTCAACCCATCAGCAAAAAAAACCAAGAGTGGCCAATATGCAACAGGTGAAGATGTGCTGATAAAGCTGGCACATTCCAACCCGATTGTAGATGATATCTTAGCTTATCGCCAGTTAACAAAATTAAGATCAACTTATGTGGATGCACTTCCATCATTAATCAATAGAAAAACAGGAAGGGTGCACACAACTTACGGACAGGCAATTGCTGTAACAGGCAGATTGTCGAGTAACAACCCTAACCTGCAAAACATTCCAATCAGGACAGAACGTGGAAAAGAGATCAGGAAAGCGTTTATTCCAGCAGATGGTAATGTATTCATCAGTGCAGATTATTCACAGATTGAATTAAGGATTGTTGCAGCTATCAGCGGTGATGAAAATATGTGTAATGCATTTAAACACGGTGCAGATATTCATACTGCAACTGCAGCTAAAGTTTTTAATGTTGATGAAAAAGATGTAACAAGAGAGATGCGGTATAAAGCAAAGAGTGTCAACTTCGGAATCATTTATGGGCAAGGAGCTTTTGGCCTTGCAGACAATCTCGGTATCAGCAGGACAGAAGCAAAAGAAATTATTGATAACTACAAAAAAGAATTTATCGGCATAACAAAGTACATGGATGAAACAATCAATTTTTGCAGGGAACATGGATATGTGCAGACATTGATGGGAAGAAAACGTTGGTTAAAGGATATCAATTCAAATAATTTTACTGTTCGTGGTTTTGCAGAACGCAATGCCATCAACTCCCCCATCCAGGGCACTGCTGCTGATATGATAAAACTGGCGATGATAAAAATTCATGATGCCATGAACAAAGAAAAATTAAAAAGTAAAATGATTTTACAGGTACATGATGAGTTGGTGTTTGATGCAGTACCTGAAGAGTTAGCTATTCTAAAACCATTGATATTAGACAATATGAAATCTGCTTTGCCTTTGCCAAATGACGTGCCTGTAGAAGCCGAATTAGGTGTTGGCGATAACTGGCTGGAAGCACATTAACAAAGACTCATTTTTCTTTTATAATTAATTCAGCAAAGCAGCATTCAAACATTGCAAACTGCATAATAATAAAACAAGTTTAACACTTGCTTATTATTAAATTGTTATGTGGAAAAATATGTGTCTTTCATAGCAGAATAAACTATACCTTCCGGCTTTCGAACGATTGCTATTTTCAAACGGGAAACTTCATTATTCACAACTAAATGTTTTGTTATGTCTATGTCTATTACCACGCTTGAACGCCTGTCAAAAATTTATTATCAGAAATTTTTTAGAAAGATTGCGGACGATCTACATGACATCAAAGATTATCTTGTGTCAACCCCTCAGGAAACCAAAAAATTATTGAAACTATTCCAGTTAAGGAACGAATCACATAAGCAGGAAAAGGGAACGGAAGATCCACACTTTACAGAGATCATTGAATTTTTACGTTCATGTAAAGAATCAAGTTTGGTGATGCACATAGTGAAAGTAAAAGACCAGTTGCTCACCATCCTGACTGATACGAACAACACAAAAGTCGTTGGTGTATTATAAAATTCTAAAAAAATAAACTGTAAAAAAAATCCTGTAATTGATACAGGATTTTTTTTTGAATGATAATAAAATTTTCATTGAAAAAATCAGGGGTAAGACTATTTAAACAATCACTATTCAAAATTTTTGAAAAGAATTTAATCTTCATAAAAATTACTGGCAAAATAGATTTCGATTCTTTAAAAAGAAAAAAGATAGAATCTTTTGACAAATTAATGTTAGATCCAATTCATGTATGATGATGTTCAATTTTGAAAATTATCTCTTTCATAAATAAAAATATCCGTCCATAACCAAAACAATTTCTTTAATTTTTATCCATCAAAATCAAAAGGTTTTCTATTCCACATCCTCCCTACATCCCAATATGAATCTCAATCTTCCATAGTTATCAACAACCAACACAACAAATAACCCCTGATATATATTCTCAATTATATTTGCAACCCAAATAAAAGAGCAACATGCAACTATCTTCTTTACTACAGCGTTTCAATGAACCTGAAACACTGAAAATGGCTAAGCTCGGCCGCGAATTAAGAGCTAAAGGAATTGATGTGATTGACCTCAGTTTAGGTGAACCTGATTTTGACACACCTGATCATATTAAACAGGCTGCTATTAAAGCTATCGGAGACAACTGGAGCCATTATACTCCTGTTGCAGGTTATGCTGATTTACGTGAAGCTGTCTGCACCAAACTGAAACGAGATAATAACCTCGATTATAAACCTGAAAATATTGTAGTGTCAACAGGTGCTAAACAAAGCCTTGCCAACACTATCCTTGCATTGGTGGATAAAGGTGAAGAAGTGATCATCCCCACTCCTTACTGGGTTACTTATTCTGA
The DNA here is from genome assembly GCA_964400415.1 of uncultured Parafilimonas sp. GTDB lineage: Bacteria > Bacteroidota > Bacteroidia > Chitinophagales > Chitinophagaceae > Parafilimonas. The sequence continues at coordinate 52,826 of CAYNTP010000011.1, read as the reverse complement.
ACTGGTGAAACTTGCCGAAGGTAAAGTGGTGGAAATACGTACTACACCTGAAGCAGGTTTTAAAATTTCACCAGCACAATTAGAAGCTGCCATTACTCCTAAAACAAAAGCATTTTTATTTTCATCACCATGCAACCCATCAGGTGCAGTGTATTCAAAAGATGAATTGAAGGCATTGGCAGAAGTGTTCAGGAAACATCCCGGCATAGCTATCATTTCAGATGAAATTTATGAATACATCAACTTCGTTGGCAAACATGAGAGCATAGCACAGTTTGATGATTTGAAAAACAGGATCATCATCGTGAATGGTTTGAGTAAAGGTTTTGCAATGACAGGCTGGAGGCTTGGATATATTGCTGCTGACCCTGCAATTGCAAAAGCAACAGAAAAAATACAGGGACAGTTTACAAGTGGCACTAACTCCATCACACAAAGAGCAGCAATCATTGCATTAACAGGTGACCTGGAGCCTAGTAAAAAAATGACTGAAGAATTTACAGCACGCCGTAAAAAAACATTGGAGTTGGTGAAAGATGTACCGGGATTAAAATGTTTTGAACCCCAGGGCGCATTTTATATTTTTCCTGATGTTACTTATTACTATGGCAAGAGTGATGGTGACAATGTTATCAACAACTCAAATGATCTTTGTATGTATTTACTCAACACAGCACATGTATCAAGTGTAATGGGTGATGCATTTGGCGAACCCAATTGTATCCGATTTTCTTTTGCAAACAGCATGCAGAATATTGAAAAAGCCTGGGCAAGAATAAAAGATGCACTGGCTAAACTGAAATAAAACTTTTGGTTTACAGGATACAAATACCAGGTAACTTTTAATTTCACTTTGAAATAGTAAAACCGGATATTGTATCCTGTAATTATTTAACAGACTAAATAAAACACATGGATTTTGCATTCCTCGCTTTGATCATCTCCATCTTTGTTTCAAGGATGATACAACTCAGCGCTTTCAGGATCCTCACTGATGAAGATAAAAGCAAAGTGCTTTCTAAAAGCATCATGCAGTTGTCCCAGGTCAGTATCATCGTGAGTATTGTTTTAATCGTTGTGTTTTATTTCCTCATCATTAATCATACCGGCTCACCAACTATAGTTACATCATCTATCTTCATCATATTATTATTGCTGAGAATTGTTGTGTATGTGATGGTCAGGAAAAAAATGAAAACAGATGGAGTGGCTGCATCTTACAGGAATAAATATTTTCTTTCCTGGCTGGTAACTACAATCGGTGTTGTCTTATTTATTGTTTTCTTCATGATGCAATTCAGCCATGCAGCTAAGTGACAAACTCAGCATGTTTGAAAACCGTTTGCAAAAAGTGCTGAAGCACAAAAGCAAACAGGCAAAACGGTTGCAGGTCAGCTGTTACCGCTTGTATGATCATGATCTCCCTGAGTTTCCTTTCGCAATAGAATTGTACAATGACAAAGTGTATGTTGCAGAATACAGGCGCAGGCACAGCATGACTGATGAAGAACATGAAGACTGGCTGCAACGATCTTTTGATATCATCAGCAAAGTCTTACAAATACCTGTTGAAAATATTTTCAACCGTGAACGCAAAAAACAAAGCCACCGCGATAAAGAGCAATACGAAAAACAAAACAGTACGCTGGAATTTTTTAAAGTGGAAGAAAATGGGTTGAAGTTTTTAGTAAACCTTACTGACTATTTAGACACTGGTTTGTTTCTCGATCACCGCATTACCAGACAAATGGTGCGTGAATCATCTGCTGGTAAACGAGTGTTGAATTTATTTTGTTATACAGGTTCATTTTCAGTGTATGCTGCATTCGGCAATGCCGCATCCGTTACATCAGTTGATCTTTCTAAAACTTATCTTGAATGGGCAAAAGATAATTTTATCATCAATGGTTTAAAGCCTGGCAGCAAATACAGCTTTATTCATGCAGATGTTTTGCAATACCTCAAAACATTGCAGTCTGGTAGTTATGACCTCATCATTCTTGACCCACCCACATTCAGCAACAGCAAGCGGATGAAAGATTTTTTTGACGTGCAGAAAGATCATGTTGAGATTATCAATGATGCAATTCATGCATTATCAGATAAGGGTATCATTTATTTCAGCACCAACTTTTCAAAATTTGTTTTGGATGAAATTCATATTAAAGCATCATCCATCAAAAATATTACAAAAGCTACAACACCATTTGATTTTGAAGGGAAGCTGAATAGGTTTTGCTACCAACTTATCAAATAATCAACAGACATTCCCGGAATTCATCTACCGGCAATTGAAAAAAAGCACCAATAGGGTAAAAGTTATTTTTCTCTTTTATTCAGTTGGCGTTTATTTTTCCATTCGTAACAGTAAATCGGCAGTTTATAATTTTTTTTAACCTTTGAACATCTATAAATTTTTACCTTAGCCGCTCTGTTAAGTTTATACAGTGAATTGAAGAGCTATATGCTTATTATCGCAAATTCCATTACACAAATAAAAAATCACACAACAATGAAACGATTAACGGCCATATTATTGGCAGTAATTAGTGTTTGTGGCACTTCCGTCTTCGCACAGTCAGGAGGAACTTCAAACTATGATCAGCATGAGGCATTTGCCCCCCTGTTCTACCCTTCCAATGGCAATGAATACCGTAGTGCCAGCGGTGCACCCGGACCTGCCTATTGGCAAAACCGCGCCGATTACAAAATCAATGTAACGCTTGATACTGCAGCACAGAAGGTTTCCGGCACAGTGGTAATCACTTATAAAAATAACAGCCCCGAAAGCCTTCCTTTCCTTTGGTTACAACTTGACCAGAATATTTACAGGGAAGATTCAAGGGCACAGGCTACTACCAAACTCACCGGTGGCCGCTGGGCAAACCGTGCATTTACACAGGGCGATGAATTAAAATCTGTCCAGGTAATTTCAAACGGTAAAGCTTCTGATGTAAAATATATCGTGAGCGATACCCGTATGCAGGTTTGGTTGCCAAAAGCACTTGCTGCAAAAACCGGTACAGTTCAGTTGAAAATTGATTATTCTTTTTCAGTACCAGAATATGGCACAGACCGTATGGCAAGATTAAACACTAAAAATGGCTGGATATATGAAATTGCACAATGGTATCCACGCATGTGTGTGTTTGATGATGTGTTGGGCTGGAATACGCTTCCTTATCTTGGGGCAGGTGAATTTTATCTTGAATATGGTAATATTGATTATACCATCACAGCACCTTCCAACCTGATTGTGGTTGGTTCAGGCGAATTGCAAAACCCTGCTGAAGTTTATACCACTGCTGTAGCTGCAAAACTTGCAAAAGCAAAAGCCAGTGATAAAACAGTTTCCATCGTTAGCGCAGCAGATCTTGCATCAAATAATTATCACCCTAACAAACCTTCTCTTACCTGGCATTTTATATGCAAAGAAACAAGGGATGTAGCATGGGCTGCATCAAAAGCATTTATCTGGGATGGTGCAAGGATCAATTTACCGAGTGGTAAAAAAGCATTGGCACAATCAGTTTATCCTGAAGAAAGTGCAGGCGACAGTGCATGGGGGCGCTCAACAGAATTTGTAAAAGGCTGTATTGAATTGTATTCAAAAGAATGGTATGAATTCACTTATCCTTCTGCAACCAACGTTGCCGGTAGGGTTGGTGGAATGGAATATCCCGGTATAGTTTTTTGTTCTTACAGGTCAAGGCAAGGTGGCCTTTGGGGGGTAACAAATCATGAATTCGGCCACAACTGGTTCCCGATGATCGTTGGCAGCAATGAGAGAAAATATCCCTGGATGGATGAAGGCTTCAATACTTTCATCAACGGTGTTGATACTAAGGTTTTCAACAACGGTGAATTTGATGAAAAGAGTGATGCACAAAGAATGGCCGGTTACATGTTCAGCAAAAATGCTGATCCTATTCTCACAATTCCTGATGTAACACAGGCTAACTTTTTGGGCATTGCTGCATACGCAAAACCCGGTATGGGCTTAGACATTTTACGTGACCATATTCTTGGCCATGAACGTTTTGATTCTGCATTCAGGACTTATATTTCAAGATGGGCATTTAAACATCCGACACCTTATGATTTCTTCAGAACTATGGAAAATGTTGGTGGTGAAGATCTTTCCTATTTCTGGCGCGGATGGTTTATGACAAATGATAAACTTGACCAGGGTGTTACTGATATTAAGTATGTTGATGACAACCCTGCAAAAGGTGCTATCATTACAATAGTTAATAATGAACAAATGGTATTGCCTGTACCTATGCTGATAGAACAGGCAAATGGTAAAAAAGATAATATTACTTTACCGGTTGAAATATGGCAACGTGGTGGTACATGGACTTTTGAATATCCTTCAACTTCAGAGATAACAAAAGTTACCATTGATCCCAATCATGATTATCCTGATATCAATCCTTCCAATAATGAGCTGTCAGGAAAACCAAAAAAACCGGTTCCTGCAGGTACCACAGCTAATGATGTAATCAATAAATATATCAATGCTATCGGAGGCGCTGATAAAATCAATGCAATACAGGATTACAGTTATTCTGCTAAAGGTTCAGTGCAAGGGCAGGATATCAATTTTGTAAGGGAATACAAAATACCCGGTAAAATGTTATTAAAAATTGATTTGCCATCAATGAATGCAACAGTTCAGAAATTAGTAGTAAATGGCGATAAGGTCTCACTTACTGGCATGGGCGGCAATGCGGTACCGGTAACAGATAAAGACAAAGCACATTACTTGGAGGCAACAGTTCCATTCCCTGAAATCAACTTTAGCAAAACAGGATATTCATTACAGTTGGCACCTGACCTTGTAGATTTGGATGGCAAAGATGCATACATGGTAACTGTTACATCCCCTTCAGGCGATATTTCCAAGAACTATTACGATGCAAATACTGGTTTAAAATTAAAATCAGTAAGTGGTGACGATGAAGGTAAATCCACCTATATTTATTCAAACTATAAAGAAGTAAGCGGTATCATGGTACCTTATACCCAAACTTTATCACAACAGTTTGATATAACTCTAAATGCTACTGATGTAAAAATTAATAGCGGTTTAAAGGATGAAGATTTTCAATAAACTCATTTGAGTTAAATAAAAAAAGCGGGGTAAAACACTCCGCTTTTTTATTATCAAAAATTATTTTCTGTTAATACAACATCCTAACCTTAATCGTTTCTTTTACATCTTTCAAAAGTTCCATTGCTTTTTTTGAAAGCTGCCTGTCCACATCCAAAACAACATAACCAATTTCATCATTGGTTTTTAAATATTGCCCAAGGATATTGATGTTATGATTGGATAACTGTGTATTGATAGCACTCAACACACCGGGTACGTTATTATGGATATGTAAAATACGGTGTCCTTTTTCAACAGGTGGCAGGCTTATAGCAGGCACTGTGTGTGAACCGTTGGTTACACCTTTTTCAAGAAACTGGAAAAGTTTATTGCTCACATCTTCACCAATATTTTCCTGCGCTTCTTCAGTTGAACCACCGATATGCGGTGTCAATATCACATTGGATAAACCCTGTAACGGAACTGAAAAATGATCACCGTTTTTCTCTGGTTCCCAGGGAAAAACATCAATAGCAGCGCCACTTAAAGCGCCCTCCTGCAAAGCTTTGGCAAGTGCATCCAGGTCAACTACTTTACCTCTCGCATAATTGATCAAAATAGCGCCCTTCTTGAAAAATTTTATATTGTTTTTGTTGATGAGGTTTTTTGTCTGCGCTGTTTCAGGCACATGTAATGAAACAATATCAGACTGAGATAATAAATCTTTCAAACTTTTAGCAGCATGTGCATTACCCAAAGGCAGTTTTGTTTCCACATCATAAAACAAGACTTTCATGCCAAGGCCTTCAGACAATACACTCACCTGTGAGCCGATATTACCATAACCTATAATGCCTAATGTTTTACCCCTTAATTCATAACTGCCTTTTGATTCTTTTTTCCAGATGCCTTCATGGGCTGCTTTATTTTTATCAGGGATGCGGCGGATCAGCATGATGCTTAAACCGATTATCAATTCTGCAACACTGCGTGTATTGCTATAAGGCGCATTAAACACCACAATACCATGATGTGTTGCAGCATCAAGGTCCACCTGGTTTACACCGATACAGAAACAACCTATCGCCTGCAGTTTCTTAGCTGCATCCAACACCTTTTGTGTAACTTTTGTTTTGGAACGAATGCCCAACAGGTGTACATCTTTGATTTGTTTGACCAGTTCGTCTTCGGATAAAGCGCCGCTTATTTTTTTTACATTGACATAACCATTGCGCTTAAAAAGTTCTATTGCTTTATCACTGATATTTTCAAGAAAGAGAATATTGATCTTTTCTTTCGGATAAGAAGTTATATTGTTCATTTTGCTTGCCTGCAACAAAGAAAATAATTCTTTGGATTGATTTGATGAGATGAAGGGAGTTATTATTAACAAAAATCCCCCCGTTTGCCGGAGGGATCGATATGAAAATTTTTATTTTTTCTTTTCGTAACGTTTGCGGAACTTTTCGATACGCCCGGCTGTGTCCACCAATACGTTCTTACCAGTGAAAAACGGATGTGATGTATTCGAAATTTCAAGCTTTATCAACGGGTATTCATTACCGTCTTCCCATTTTACAGTTTCCTTTGAAGAAGCTGTTGAGCGGCTTAAAAATGTATAGCCATTGCTCATATCTTTAAACACTACCAGTTTATAACCCTTAGGATGAATATCTTTCTGCATAATTGATGTTTATTAATACGGATTTTGCCGTATTTGTTAAAAAGGAGCGCAAAGATAAGGGTATGTAAATTTTAATCCAAATGAAATAGTTAAATTTCATTTTTACAGTGAGAAATATACCATTTTGCTGGCTTTTGCAAATGAATTCCCATACACTTTATTAAAAAACTAAATAATTAACCAATTTCACACTTTATAAAAGAGACAGTGGTTTTCCGAATAACCATGATAACAAATTGAGCTATTAAGAAAATTCAGATTGAAAATCTATATTTCTAAAATATACTCATTGTACATAAAGAGAAATAATGAAATAAATGCAATTGCATTAACATTATAAACCCAACCAACTGTTGTGAAAGAGCTTACTGGATTGGCCTGGGAAGAAATTCTAATACAACAATTTTTATGCTACCTGAAACTGACTAAAGGCAATTTGAATCTGCAATTTAAAATGCCATAAAATACATTGCCTGTTCACGGATTAATGTCCTCCAATTTTGCATATACTTATACTTCAACCATTCTTGATGCTTCATTATATTTTGAAATAATAATCAGTACAACGGAACATGTAAGCCTCTTCTCTCCGTTTCCTCCCTTCGTTTTTGATCTCCCTGATCATCGGCACAGCCACAACTGTTTGCAAGTGCGGGAATGAAATTGAAGTTGTATTTTTCTATTTTATTTTATGATAAAAGTTCCTAAGCTTTTCCTTCACTGTATTTAAACATTGCAAAATGCTATGAAGCATTAAACGACGAAACAAAGTCAAAAGAGTATTTTGAATTAGCAAACTCATTTCAAAACAACCCTTTTGATAAAGGCCCTTTTTATCATGGAACAAAAGCTGATTTGAGAATCGGTGACCTATTGACACCAGGTGGTAATTCCAATTACAAGTCTGAAATAATAATGAACCATATTTATTTCACTGCATTAGTAAATGGAGCAGGGCTTGATGCTGCTATAGCTAAAGGCGAAGGAAATGAAAGAGTGTATATTGTTGAACCAACAAGTGATTATGAAAATGGTCCTAACCTTACGGATAAAAAATTTCCCGGCTATCCAACCCGTTCATACAGATCAAAATTCCCTTTGAAAATTATCGGGGAAGTTACGGATTGGGCGAGGCCAACACATGAAGAACTTCAGAAATTTCGTGACAAATTATCGGGTAATAAGGGATAAATAATAAATTAGTGTCAATAGGAAACAATGAACCAATAACAATCCTGGATGGATTATTAAAGCATTTGCTGTAGATGGATCAAAACCTTGCCACACTATTGAAAGTATGATTTACCTTGAGGTTGCAATTGGGTTTTTAAAAAAAGACGGGCTTTGATTTAAACTTTCATAATAAAGGTCTTTATCTGTGAGCAAGAAATACCGGTTAATGTTTCCGTTGGCGAGATAGCAACCGATGGATAATTTACTTATTACCAATTTTTGATAACACTGATACTAAGTATAATAAAATGAAAAATACACCAATATCACTTGGAGACTATTTTGACCAGTTTGTTAGTAACCAGGTATCAGCAGGCAGGTATAAGAATGTGAGTGAAGTTATTCGTGCAGGGCTTCGGCTATTAGAAGATGAAGAAAACAAAGTTGTTATACTCAGAAATGCAATTCAGGAATGTATAGACAGCGGAATTGCAGAAGACTTTAACCCAGGTAAACATCTTCGAAAATTGAAAGTAAAAAGAAGAATCAAAAGAGAGCAATAGACATTGCCCTCTTACTGTTTGTATTAATAAACCGCGATTGCAAAAACTTTAATCACTTTCAATCATTTGAAAATAAATATGGCATTCCTTGATTTCACACTGCTATGATTCCCTTCGCAGGATAAAACTTTAATTCAATAATGTTTGATGGTAGTTGATGTTTGTTTACATGTTCATGCAGTGCCAGTGCTGCACCCAACGAAGAAGCCTGTGCTATATCTGCTGCATATAAATTGACATGTGGAAATACTTCAGCGAGTAAATTCATATAAACATCATTCTTACCAAAACCACCATCAACAAAAATCTTTTTTACAGGAGCTTTTGATAAAACCAATTTTGTTGATTCCGCTTGTTGCATTACTATATCATACATGAGTTGGTGATAGGCTTCTTCAAAATTTTCAAAATCATGTAAAACCCGTTTTGTAAAACCAGACTGTTGCACCATCGCTGTTGAAGTATTTATTTCACTTGAATTATTATTGCGATGCAGCTTTATTAATAATGAATCATCAAAAACAATTTTCTTGTAATAATCCTTATGCTTATTAAAATGGCTTGCTATCCTTTTCACCTGTTCTTCATGTTCAAACCCTGCAAAAAACCTGGATGCTTTCACCGGTTTGCCATCATAAGTCAAATAACACAAACAATCATGCTGCAATTCATAGTCTGTCAGCATTGCATGATTAAAAGGGTTCAGACTGATGCACCATGTGCCTGTTGAAATTAATATGAATGGTTCATCGAACATTTTTAGATATGGAATCAATGCAGCAGAACTATCGTGCAAACCAATACCGGTTACAATATTTTTTTTATCAACAGTTGAATGCAAAATATTTTTATAACCAGAAACCTGTGCAAGCTTTGATTGTATATTTTCATTAATGACCCATTGGTGATATTGATTCTTTTTGAAATCCCAGAGTTGTGTATGGCAGCCAATACTTGTAATATCAGAAACAGGCTGTGATGCAATAATGAAACTTAAATATTGCGGTAGGTGAAGCGAATATTTTATACGAGAAAAATTTTCAGGTTGTTCATATTTTAAACGGTACAATTGCATACCTGAATTCAGGTTCCCAAGCACCGGTGATGCAGTTTCCCTCGCAATTAAATTTTCATCACCATAAGAATTATAAAATTGTTTTTTCAGTTCTTCCGGGAATGGTTTCAAATAATTGTATAAAGGGGTAAGTGGTTTGCCGGCTTCATCAACGTGAACAAAACTTGCACCATAAGCAGAAAAATTTACAGCAAGTAAATTATAACATGGGTCATTACTGATTTCCCTGAACCTTTCCATCACCCAATCTGTCAATGCATTTACATCATCACAGGGAAAACCATCTTCATCTTTTATCTCTTCAAACCTGTTTGATTCTTCAAGTAAAATATTATACTGTTCATCAAACAGGAACAACTTTTTATTGGTCTTACCTACATCAAATATTGCTATTATATTTTTTTTACCACCATTCATCTAACCAGGTTTTACCGGGTAAAAAATTATCCGGGATTTATCACTGAAGCAGTGTTATTATAAAATAAATTTTTACAATCCCGTAGCTAAAGTCTTGCTGCCTCTTTCTTTAATCAGTTTACTCCTCACTTTTTCATTCCTGTAAACTGCAATAGGGTTTATTGCACCACCACTTCTCAACCTCGATTCTGCCACCAATGCACGCACATCGGTACGGAAAGCATTTTGTAAAATTTCCTGTGCAGTTACAACATCATTGTTGTTTTGTGCTTCAGCTAATTTATTCCTGTCAACCAATAAAGCCTGCGCATAAGTTATCATGATTGCTTCTACCGATTGCAGCAGGTCTTCAAGCGGGTCTTTCACATTATGGCTGGCATCAATCATCCATCCAAGACCTCTTGCATGATTCATGCCTCTTGCATCCATGCCTTCAATAAGCTCATTGAAAATTAAAAACAACTGGTAGGGTTTTATGCTCCCTACTGTTAAATCATCATCACCATATTTTGAATCATTGAAATGAAAGCCACCGAGTTTTCCTTCCATCAATAACAAAGCAACAATCTGTTCAATATTTGCATTGGGCAAATGATGGCCGAGGTCAACCAAAGTATATGCTTTATTTCCAAGCTTGCTTGCATACAAATATGATTGGCCCCAATCCCCTACCGTTGTTGAATAAAAATTTGGTTCGAATGCTTTGTATTCAACAAACATTTTCCAGTCATCAGGTAAAGCTGCATATACTTCCTGCAAACTTTCCAATGTGTTCTGAAATGCTTTCCTGAAATTCAATTGCCCCGGGAAACATGAACCGTCTGAAAGCCACACTGTGAGCGACTCTGAGCCTAATTCAATCCCGTATTTAATGACTTCAATATTATGTTCGATTGCTTGCTTACGGACTGCTTTATTTACATGCTGCATCGAACCAAATTTGTAACTCAATTCCTGGCCTGGCTGGTCCTGGAAAGTATTTGAGTTCATCGCATCAAACCTGATGCCGTATTGAGCAGCCAATGATTTTATGCCTGCAGCATCTTCAGGTATATCCCATGGAATATGTAATGAAATAGCGCCACTTGATTTATTCAATGCATGGAGCAAACCAATGTCTTCGATTTTTTCTTCGAGGTTCCTTGGTTCACCACCACCAGCAAATCTTGCAAACCTTGTTCCTCCTGTTCCCAAAGCCCAGCTTGGAATGGCAACCTGGAAGTCTATGAGTTTTTGCAGCATAAGTTCAACATCACTTATCCCTGATTGTATAAAATCAAATTTCCGTTGATGTTCTTTCAAAACATCATCATTATAATTTTCAATTTTATTCTTTTCAATATGCATGACAATCTTTTTTAAATTCTTTTATCTCAAAAACGCCTGCGCCACACCACCATCAACATTTAAAGTATTGCCTGTTGATTTATTGAGCAAACCTCCAATAAATGCAAAGCAGGCATTGGCAATATCTTCTGGTAAAATTGTTTCATTCAATAAAGTACGCTTTGCATAAAATGCAGGCAGCTCTGCAACAGTGATACCATAAGCTTTCGCCCTGCCTTCTGCCCATCCTCCTGCCCAGATATTGCTGTCTGTAATCACTGCATCTGGGTTAACAGTATTCACCCTGATTTTATCAGCGCCTAACTCAGCAGCTAACAATCTCGTCAGATGTGCCTGTGCTGCTTTAGCGCTTCCATAGCCTGCATTGTTAGGCCCTGCAACAACAGAATTTTTTGAAACGATATTGATGATATCACCACCAATAACTGCATTGCCTGCAGGCAGGTTTTGTTTGCGCATAATTTCTATTCCAATCTTTGAAACAAGAAACTGTCCTTTCACTAAAATATCATACAACTTATCCCAATCCGCAATTGAATGTTCAGTGATTGATTTTGAAATACTGATGCCTGCATTATTCACTACAATATCCACACCACCGAATGCCAGCGCTGCATCTGCAAAAGCTTTTTCAATAGATTCATTATCGGTTACATCCAATAAAGTTGAAGCAGCAGTATCCCTGCCAAACTGTTTTTGAAATTCTTCCATAGCGCCTTTCATCCTCTCTTTATTGATGTCATTTATCACAACACAAGCGCCTTCTTCTGCAAATTTTTTCGCGATAGCTTTACCAATGCCACCGGCGCTTCCTGTTATGAGTGCAATTCTTCCACTCAATGGTTTTGGTTTCGGCATGCGTTGCAACTTTGCTTCTTCCAATAACCAATATTCAATATTAAATGCTTCCTGTCTTGACAAAGATGTGTATTCACTCACTGCTTCTGCACCTTTCATTACATTGATAGCATTGATATAAAATTCAGATGCCACCCTTGTAGTTTGTTTATCTTTTGCAAAACTAAACATGCCCACCCCGGGATATAATATTATAACAGGGTTGGCATCACGGATTGCAGGACTGTCCGGATGTTTACAGTTGTTATAATAATCAGCATACATTTTCCTGTAAGCTTCAAACTGTGGTTGTAATTTTTCTTTTATTGCTGTTGCATCATTTACATCTTCATCTGTTGCAAGATTTAAAACAAGTGGTGAAATTTTTGTACGCAGGAAATGGTCGGGGCAACTTGTACCCATTGGCGCTAATCTTTCCAGGTCATAAGAATTGATATATTCCAACACTCTTTCATCATCTGTAAAATGGCCAATCATTTTTTGTTTTGATGAACAAAAACCTCTCAGCAAAGGCGCCAATGCTGCTGCTTTCTTCAGCCTTTCCTTTTTTGGTAAAGACTTGATTTTCTGACCACCGAAAGTGGGGCGCCTTTTTCCATAATTATCTTCAAGATATTCTGCGCAACGTTCGATTACTTCAAGTGTGTTGATATAACTTTCATAAGCAGTATCGCCCCAGGTAAACAATCCATGTGAACCTAACATGATACCGCGAAGATTCGGGTTTTCATCAACTGCAGCTTTTAATTTTAAACCTAAATCAAAACCGGGTCGTTGCCATTCCACCCAACCTATTGTACCGTTGAATAATTCCTGTGTTATTTTTTTTCCATCTTTTGCAGCAGCAATTGCAATAGCTGCATCTGGATGCAAATGGTCTATGTGTTTATAAGGAAGAAAACCATGCAGCGGCGTATCAATTGAAGGCGCTTTTGAACTTAAATCATAAATGCAATGATTGAACAACTCTACCATTTCATCTTCATGTTCTATGCCACGATAAATATTTTTCAGGCTGCGCAATCGTTCAACATATAAAGCTGCGAGGCCACTTCTTTTCATTGTGCCTAAATCACCACCACTGCCTTTCACCCACATCACTTCTGTTTCATCGCCTGAGAGTGGGTCTTTTGCTGTTGCTTTACATGAAGTATTTCCTCCACCATAATTTGTCAACCTCAAATCAGCACCTAATAAATTAGAACGATAAACCAATAATGCCACTTCGTCTCCTGCAAGTTTTGCGGCTTCTTCTTCATTCCACAAATAACTTACATGTTTAAAGCTTTTTGTTGCTGTCTCCATAAAAATTACATTTAACTGTCAATCAAAATAGGTTAACTAAAAATTCTTCCCTGCTCATTTTTGTTGCCGGAACTTAAGAAAGAATATTTATCTCTAAATACTTTATTGTTTCAATGCATTTCCATAACCCACTAAAACTACTGATAATAAAATAAGAAAAATCCCTGCTGTAATTGTTATTGCTGTTTTGCGGCTTACACCTTTCCATTCTTTTAATACAATACCCCAAAGATTTGCAACCAGGATGATAAATGCCATGTGCAAAATCCAACTGCTTGCACCATTGCCCAGTTTGCTTTCACCCATGCCGTAAAAGAAAAATTGCAAGAACCATATTGTACCGGCAAGTGCAGCAAAAAAATAATTTCTTGCTAACGGTGTTTTCTTATCAGTATAATCACCAAATGTTTTATTGCGGATATTTAAGTAGATGCACCAGATAAAATTCGTTGTAAGGCCACCCCATAAAATCAAAATATAAATGACATTGTTTTGATACAGGAATTCTGATGTTGCTTCCGGGTGTGCTGCCTTCCATAGATTATTTGCCACTTCTGACATCGGCGCACCTGCTTCAATTCCATAATTAAAACAAGCGCTGAGGATACCTGAAATCGTACAAACAATTAAACCTTTTACAAGATTGAATTCTTCAATGCTTTCTTTCTTTTTTTCTTCAGGCAATTCTTTTTCTTTCAATACACCTGCACGCCCACAAACAAAAATTCCCAACAGGCAAATAATCACGCCAATAAAAACAATCAAGCCCCAGGATGTAGTGATTAAATCATTGAATGTTGTCTTGCCATCAACAGGATGAAAATTATAATAGATTGATGGAACCAATGCGCCAAATGCAGAAGTGAAACCAAGCAATACAGAGTTGCCAAGGCTCATGCCAAGATAACGCATCCCTAAACCATAAGTAAGCCCGCCAATGCCCCAGAGCAAACCCCAGAAGAAAGTCCATCCAAGTGTTGATGCTGATGTTTGTGCAATGATATCAGCAAAGTTTGGAATAGTAATCCATGCTGCAATTGGTGGCACTATCAACCATGAAAACAAACCACCAACCAGCCAATAATTTTCCCAATGCCATCCTTTTACTTTTTTAAACGGCACATAAAAACTACCCGAAGCAAAGCCACCGATAAAATGAAAAAATATTCCGAGTATTACCTGCATGTCAATCGTGTTTATTTATTTTGGCTCATATATTTTGTAAATATATCTTATGGGATAATAAAAACTGTCATGGCCTGTTATGGAAAAATAATTTTTGTAATTTAAATCAGAGGTTACATTCATCATGCAGGTAATAAATTGACAATGTCATAATACAAGTTATTGCCTATTGGATACCAATATTAACTTCAGCAAGATAATAATCGTAATAACCATTTTCTTCTAAACCAAATTTTTGTTTTACCAAGTGATGAATTTACATATACACCAGGTACATTCTTCAATAAATCGGCTGCACTTACGGCTACTTGTTTTTCGATAGACTTTGCGTTAATTGTGGTAATGGCAACAGATGCATCAATGCGCCTGCGCTTGTCAAACACACCAGTTACTATAATCTCATCCTGATGTTTGATTTTTCTTTTAATGTGATAATTAAGTTTGAAGTGTTGTTGGCTATATTAACTGTTTTGTCTTCATAACCAATATATGAAGCGGCAATGACAGTATTTGATGCTGATAAGTTTTGTAAGATAAACTCACCTTTATCGTTTGTTTTGACGGTTTTGTTTGACCCTTGCACTTTTATGGTGGCGCCGAATAATGCATTTACGGCAGAATCTACCACCTTGCCTGAAACCGTTTTTGTTTGTGCAAAAAGGTTTACAGAAACGGCAGAAAATAAAATCAATAAAGCAGTTCAATTGATGGTTTTAAATGTTTTTTTAAAAAAAGCTTTCATCATGACAAGCGGTTGTTTACGGGCTATTCCTTTTGGAATGGCCCTTTTTAAATATTTTATATTGAAGCTTTGTTTAGTATTGAAAGAAAAAATAGTTCTTTTGAATAAATTGTTTTTATCTGCAATCGTTTAATTCAACAACAAATATTGTTGATAAACACATTCGAATTTTATGTGAACAAATTTTGAACGAATGCATTTATTAATGATAATTTCTGATAATGTTGAACTAAGAATAGTTTGGCAAAGAAGTAAGATAATTGAAACTTTATATTGGTGTTATAATTTCTGCTAAAAATTTTTTGCCGGTTATTGATTAAATTAAAATTATGATGATTCGATTTCTGCTTTTGTATTTGTTATTTTGCACAGCAAATGTGCAGGCTCAAACCATTGATGTGACTGCCTATGGTGCAAAGCCAAACAGTTTTGAAGATGCAACTGAATTTGTACAAAAAGCAATTGAAAGCTGCCGCAACAATCAATCATCAGTGATTAATTTTCCAACAGGCCGTTATGATTTCTGGCCTGAAAATGCAACTGAAACACATTATTACATCAGCAATACTTCAGATGAAAATGAAGTTCCGGTAAAAGAACAAAGGGTTGGCATCATGCTGAAACACCTGAAGAACATTACTATTGAAGGCAACAACTCATTATTTGTATTTCATGGTAAAATGATAACCTGGGTGATTGATAGCAGTGAAAACATAAAAATTCAAAATGTTTCAGTGAACTATGAAAGGCCCGGCATGTCTGAGATGACTATCAAGTCAATTTCTCCGACAACAGTTATTGCAACTATCCATCCTGATTCAAAATTTGAGATAATTAATAACAAACTTGAATGGTATGGTGAAAAATGGAAAGTACGACATGATGGTATTTTTGCAGCTTTGGTGAGACCTTCAGCAGGCACTATCTTTTATAGTTCTTGGCTTCCTTTTTACAAAAGCAAAGCTGAAGTTATAGCGCCGCTTACAGTAAAATTTACAGGTGATTTTTCAAAGTTTAAAGCAGACACCGGCGATGTGCTAACCATACGTGACCATTACCGTGATTATGTGGCTGCATTTCAAAACCGTTCAAAAAATATAAACTTATTCAATGTACACATGTATTCAATGCATGGGCTTGGCATTATATCACAGTTCTGCGAAAACCTTAGTTATGACAGTGTGTTTATTACACCGCAGGAAGGCAGCGGCAGGGTAATTGCTTCCTCTGCTGATGGCATGCATTTCTCCGGTTGCAAAGGACAGATCACTATTAATCATTGTTTGTTTAATGGTATGCATGATGACCCTGTGAATGTGCATGGTACACACTTGCAGGTAACTGAAATCATCTCTCCCACTATTTTGAAAATCCGTTTTATGCATCATCAGACTTATGGATTTATTGCTTTTGACAAAGATGATAGTGTTGGTTTTGTTCATGCACAATCATTGCAGACTTATGGTGAAGGCATCATCAAATCTGCAAAGCTGATTTCAGAAAGGGAAATGGTGGTTGAGTTGCAACAACCTGTAACGAATGAATTAAAAGTTGGTGATGTGTTGGAAAATATTACCTGGACTCCTGCAGTCACAATAAAAAATTCAAGGTTTGAAGCGACTCTTACAAGGGGAACTTTGGTAACTACACGACGCAAGGTGATTATAGAAAACAATGTGTATTACCGCACAGGTATGCATGCAATATTAATTGCAGATGACGCAACAAGCTGGTATGAATCGGGGCCGGTAATGGATGTAACTATCCGCAACAACAGGTTCATTGAATGTGGTTATAATTCTTACCCAAACAATTATATCATCAACATACAACCGGAAGCGCACCAGCTTATACCCGGCTATTATGTTCATAAAAATATTACGATAGAAAATAATTTTTTTACAGTATATGATTATCCTGTCTTATATGCCAAAAGCACAGATGGGATTGTGTTTGCAAATAATACCATCACAAAATCTAACTTTATGAAACCCGGTAAAAAGCGTGCTGCCATTTCACTCAATGCATGCACGGATGTAAAAATATCAGGTAATAAATTTGAAGGATGGCAACCTGAAGTTAAGCTGGAGAATATGAAGAAGAATGATATTCAGTCAGCCATACTGTTATGAATGAAACGGGTAATTGAATGAAATGATAATTCAATAAAAAAATATTTGCTTAAATTTTTTTAAACAATATTTAAAGCGATTTAATAGACAATACCCGATTTCCATGAGAAAACCATGAGCAGCCTGCACAATTTAAAATTCAAATAACCATTACCTGAAGACTCAGATAACACTTACTTATGTATGAAAATATTTTAAGTGAATGATAAAGATTAGTCATGGCATTCCCATTTGTTTCCACTGCTTCATTATCAATAAAACTCATTAAAATTATCAGGAAGAAAACAACAGTATTTCATAAACAAAGTTGGTTTCTAAAAATTTTTTTTCGAACATTTTATTAAAAAGTTTGATTTTTTAAAAAATTCACCTTATTTTTATTTCCAGTTTATGACCAAGAAAGAAAAAATAAAAATCAAAATCGGGGAAGCTGCCATGCAATGCTTTTCCAGGTATGGATTGGACAAAACAACGTTGGACGATATAGCTAAAGGTGTGGGTTTGAGGAAATCTTCTCTCTATTACTATTATAAAAACAAGGAAGAAATTTTTGTGGAGCTGGCTGTTGAAGAAGGTGAACGTTATCTCAGTTTGTTGCAGGAGAAAACGATGAAAAAGAAAGGCGTTGCCAGCCAGGTATGGTTTTACATGCATTCGAGGTTTGAATATTATAAAAATATCCTGAACATGAACAGGGTTTCAACTGAATCTTTAAACAAAATCCTACCCCGGTTTTTTGAGCTTTATGATGCAATGATGAAAAGGGAAAAGAAATTCCTCACTGCACTCATTCAGAAAGCAATCGAATCAAAAGAAATAAATAACTGTGATGCAAAAGAAGTCGCTTCTGTGCTCATTAATATCAGTGATGCACTGAAACATAGTGTAGAACAGAAAGCTATCCTGCAGGGCAATATGCAGGTGGACTATACAAAAAGTATTGCTGACATGAAGCAATTGGTATCATTAATTTTTAAAGGGCTGAAATGTAACCTGCATGATTAAGGAACTTACATATTCCACAAAAAGCCTGGAAGCTATGCGTCACTATTTCCAATCTGGTGAAACGCTTGGTTATGCATTCAGGAAAAGCCAGCTTGAAAAACTGAAACAGCTTCTTATATCAAATGAAAAACAAATTTTTGAAGCGCTTTATATTGATTTAAAGAAAGGCCCTGAAGAATCTTATGCAACAGAGACAGGCCTTGTCATTGCTGAAATTTCATACACATTAAAAAGATTGCACAAATGGATGAAACCTCAGAAGGCAAAAACCAACCTCCTGAATTTTCCATCTGTTACACGTATTTACCCCGAGCCATTAGGAGTAGCATTGATTATTGGTAGTTGGAATTATCCTGTGTATTTGTTATTGACACCATTGGTCGGTGCTATCGCATCAGGCAATTGCGCAGTGCTGAAACCTTCAGAAGGCGCTCCTGCTACATCTGCCGTGTTAGCAAAACTGATAACTGAAAATTTTGATACGAAATATATCAAAGTAGTGGAAGGTGAAGGGAACATTGTAGTCCCTTCATTGATGGAAGCTTTCAGGTTTGATCATATTTTTTATACAGGCAGCACCGTTGTTGGAAAATCTATTTATGAAGCTGCAGCTAAAGAACTTATTCCTGTAACACTTGAGTTGGGTGGAAAAAGCCCTGCAATAGTGGAAGAAGATGCCGACATCAAAACAACTGCAAAGCGTATTGTGCTGGGAAAATTTATCAATGCCGGACAAACCTGTGTGGCGCCTGATTACCTTTTGGTAAATGAAAAAATTGAAGCACCATTATTAAATGAAATAACAAACCAGTTAAAAATATTTTTTGGAGATAACCCTATCGCAGGAAATGATTATGGAAAAATCATCAATGAGAAAAGATTTGATCACCTGCTCTCCTATCTTGACAACAAGGATAAAATTTTTTACGGCGGAAATTCTGACAGGGAAAAATTATTGATAAGCCCTACCCTGCTCAACAATGTTTTGCCTGATGATGATATCATGCAGGAAGAAATCTTCGGGCCATTACTACCGGTATTGACATTCCAAAACAAAGAAGAAGCTTTATCTGTAACGAGAAAATTTGATAAGCCTTTATCATTTTATCTATTTACAAAAAATAAAAACATTGAAAAATGGTGGATGGAAAATGCATCATTTGGCGGTGGTTGCATCAATAATACCTTATGGCATTTGTCAAACCCTAATATGCCTTTTGGCGGTATTGGCAACAGCGGTATCGGTGCTTATCATGGGAAATATTCCTTTGACACATTCACACATTACAAAGCTGTGATGCGTACTGCCACATGGTTTGATCCCGGAATAAAATATCCGCCATTCAAAGGAAAATTGAATTTGTTCAAACGATTTATTAAATAACCTGACAACTGAATTTTTTAAAAACTAAAACTCGTCTGTATGCGTAAGATTGTTGCCATTGCTTTTTTTCTTTTCGCTGCCATGCCTTTCACTTTTGCACAGCAAAAGATTCATGGTACTATTATTAACCAGGTTACTTCGGAGGAAGTGCCTGCAGTATCTGTTGTAATAAAGGATACCAAAACGGGAACTTATACCAATGACAGGGGAAGGTTTGAGCTGAATGTTGGCGACAAACTTCCCGTTACTTTAGTCATATCTTCTTTAGGATATGAAATGAAAGAAATTACTGTCAATAGTTTTTCTGATAACATATCTGTTAAACTTCAACCTACATCTGCATTGGGGCAGGAAGTTGTGGTTTCTGCAAGCAGGACAATGCAAAAAAAACTGGCATCACCTGTTACTATTGAACAAATCAGTGATAAGGATATTGTTAATTCACCACAGTTGAATTATATGGATATGGTGCAGGGATTAAAAGGTGTGGATGTAACAGTAAGTAGTATCGGTTTTACAAGTATTACTACAAGAGGTTTCAATACGAGTGGCAACACCAATTTTACACAGATAGTTGATGGTATGGACAACCAGGCACCAGGTTTAAATTTTCCTCTTGGTTCATCTATCAGCCTTACAGAACTTGATGTTGATAATATCGAAATATTATCAGGCGCTTCATCAGCATTATATGGTTCACGTGGATTAAACGGAACAATGGTGATGACAGGAAAAGACCCTTTCAAATACCAGGGCCTGAGTGTATTGATCACACAGGGTGTCAACCACATCAAAAGCAATAGCAGTAATGATCCTGTAAAACCTTCACCTTATTATGACTGGACAATCAGATGGGGCCAGAAAATAAATGATAAGCTGGCTTTTAAAATCAATGCACAATATACAAGGGCAAAAGATTGGGTTGCTACAGACACAACAAATAAATCAGGCCCGGGCAACAGATATACAGATCCGAATTACCAGGGTGTTAATGATTATGGCAGCGCTACCTCTGTAGATATACGTCCATTCTTAGAAGGTGCAGCTTTACAGATGCCTGATCTTGATCCGATAGTTCAACCATTGCTGGCGCAACCATATTATGTGGCAAGAACTGGATATCCTGAATATGGTTACTTAGATAACAATGCTTCTTTATTTAAAGTAAACGCTGAAGTGCGTTATAAAATAAAACCAAACTTAGAATTGATTGGCTCCGGCACATTTGGAACAGGTAGTGTTGTTTATACCAATGATACAAGATACCAGATCCATAATTTTAAAGTGGGGCAATACCGCCTTGAATTAAAAAGCGACAACTGGTTTTTGAGAACATATACAACACAGGAAAATTCAGGCAACACACTCATTGCAGGACCAACAGCACAATATATTGATGAAGTATGGAAAGTAAGTTATGATGGAGGTTCAGGTGGCTGGTATCCTGATTATACTTCAGCGCTTTTAGAATCACTGGCTCAAGGTATAGATTACCAGACAGCCAATCTGAATGCCCGTGCTTATGCAGACCAGGGCAGGCCAATGCAAGGCTCACCTTATTTTGATCACCTGAAAGACAGTATCAGTCAAAGACCAATTTCAGAAGGTGGCACATTATTTTTAGACAGGAGTAAGTTATACAATACCGAATTCCAATATAATTTTTCTAATGTAATTCATTTTGCAGAAGTGATTGCAGGTGTTAACTGGAGGCTGTATAATTTAAATAGTAAAAACACTCTGTTTCCTGATGAAGGCAAACCAATTCATGTGAATGAATACAGCGCTTACCTGCAGGTAACTAAAAAATTATTGCAGGATAAATTGAGTTTAGCTGCATCACTCAGGTATGATAAAAATACACTCTTCACAAAACCTCGTCTTACTTTCCGCACATCTGCAGTGTATAAAGTAGCTACTGAAAATTACCTACGTTTCTCTTACCAGAATGCATATAGTTTTCCTTCCAATATACAGGCGTTACAAAACACACTTAACGGTTACAACAGTTATTCATCCGGTGGTTCAAACTTATTGCTCAATGGCCATTATAAATTTGATCAGTATAAACCATACACACTCGAAAGTGTAATGCAATACCAGGCAACTGATGATCCATCAGTATTAGTGCCTTTTGTGTATAAAGATATCCAGCCGCAATCTGTGAATGCGTTTGAAATAGGTTACGCAGCATTAATTGGTAAAAGGGTATTGATTGATGTGCTTGGTTATTATTCAACATGGGAAAATTTTATTGGTTATGCCAATGTTGCCAACACACCCGGCACAACTGATGTAAGTGCATTCAAAGATCATAGCACTTATGTGCAATACAATGTTGCATTCAATGGTGCTGAAAAAGTGAATACATATGGCTATGCTGCCAGCATCAGCGTTGATCTTTCAAAAAACTTTTTTGCTAAAGCAAATTATTATTCTGATTACCTGAAAAACAGGAACAACAGCCAGATCAATAATTTCAATACACCGCATTATCATTTCAATATGGAATTTGGCAATTCTGGTTTTGGTAAAAAACAGGAATGGTCATTTAATACTACCTTGAGATATAAACCGGGTTATTATTATGTAGTGTCAGGTGGATTGGCAGCAGGAACAGTTCCTTCATCAACGGTGATAGATGCACAGGTTAGTTATAAACTTATCAAGTTACATTCTCAAATCAGGTTAGGCGGCACCAACATCACCAACAAATATTATTCTACCGGTATGGCTAACCCAAAGATTGGTGGTGTTTATTACGTGTCTTATGCTTATAATATTTTTTAAACAACAAAAAATCATACGGATGAAAAAGTTATTATCCTTTTTATTAATCTCTATTACCTGTGCATTATTCTTTTCATGCAACCAGGGCAATAATGGAAAAGAGAGTTATGAATCGTCGTTGACTTTTGGTCCTGGTGATGAACAAAAAATACAGGAGGCTTTACTCACTTTAAAAAGCAACACTTCAGTTAATTTGAAAGAAGGCCTGTATCATTTTGATCATTTAAGTATCGTCGGCGTCAATCATATTTTATTCCAGGGTGCAGGTCATGATAAAACAATTCTTGATTTTTCTGCACAAAGTACAAGTGGTGAAGGTCTGCGTGCAACCAATGTAAAAGATTTCTGGATTGATGGTATGACTATCCGTGAATCAAAAGGTGATTTGATGAAGATCAGTAACAGCAGGGATATTAAAATCACCAACCTGTATGCGACATGGGCAAAATCAGATTCCAACAGTGGTGGTTATGCTATTTATCCTGTCTTGTGTAAAAATGTTTTAATTGAAAATTGTTATGTGCAGGGTTCATCTGATGCAGGAATTTATGTGGGACAGACAGACAGCGCCATCGTTCGCAATTGCAAAGGTGCAGGCAATGTAGCCGGTTGTGAAATTGAAAATACAACACATGCTGAAGTGCATGACAATGAATTTTACAACAACACAGCAGGCGTTTTGGTATTTGACCTCGCAGATCTTTCACAACGTGGCGGCCATGTGAAAGTGTATAATAATTACCTGCATGATAACAACACAAAGAATTTTGCAAAGGCAGGAAGTTTTGGAACAGCCTGGGGTGTAGGCAATGCGCCTCCCGGTAGTGGCGTAGTAATATTAGCTGCTTCTGATGTTGAAATTTATAATAACAATATTGTAAATAATAACTCTGCATCTATCATTCTTGCATCAGGTTTTTCAGTGGATGATAAAGCAGCAGAAAAAATCAGCGACCATTATCAGCCTATTTCAAAAAACATAAAAATTTATGGTAACACTATAAAAATGGGTGATGCTTTTCCAGCGCCTGCTTTTGAACATCATATCGGGCAAATATTGGTTGCCACAGAAAAAAAATTACAGGAGATGGATCCATCAAGAGTTGGCAAACGTCTTCCAGAAATTGTTTATGATGGTTTCAACAGTAATGTATTAACAGGAGGCAGCGCACCAAATCCTGATTCTCTTTGTATTGATCAGAAAGGAGACAACATTTTTGTGAACGCAGATTTTATGAACATTGTCAATCCACAAAAATGGCACCCGGTAACTGATATAGCTCCTTTTGTTTGCAAATAATAATCAGTTGAAAAATTTTTTAAGTTACCGGCTTCAGTTCTTTCATGGCAGCGTGGTTGTGCCTACTGTCAGTTAGTGTTTAATTTTTAAAAAAATTAGTGATGAACAAAACCACAAAATATTTTATTGCCCTTTCTGTATTTACCTGCTCTGCTGTTTTACTCATTCAAAGTTGTACAACAAAGAATGAAAAAAATAACCAGGCTGCACAAGGATTTACTTTTGCAGATAAATTATCAGATTATGGATTCTTTGGCAAAGATTTAAAAGAAATGGTGCCTCAACAGGGTGTGATACCTTACAATATTGTGACACCACTCTTTACTGATTATGCAGTGAAAGACCGTTTCATAAAATTACCTGCCGGTGGAAAAATTGCTTATACTGCAAAAGGCCCGCTTGATTTTCCTGACTCCACTTTTATCATCAAATCATTTTCATACATCAATAAAGATGGAAAAAAAGTTTTGATTGAAACAAGGTTGTTATTTAAAGAACCAAACAATGGAAACTGGGATGTGATGGATTATTTATGGAATGATGCACAAACAGAAGCCACAAAATTTATTACCGGTGAAAAGTTGCCAATAACACTTTTAGATGACCTGGGAAATAAAATATCTACCAATTATGAGGTGCCGAATGTGAATGATTGTAAGAGGTGCCATATCTCCAATAATAATTTAATTCCTATCGGACCAAAAGCAAGGAACCTGAACTATACTGTTCCTGGTGATAATCAAAATCAATTGGTGAAATGGGCATCAATGGGGATACTCACCGGCATGCCGCCTTTAGATAGTATTCAAAGATTACCTGATTGGAAAGATGGGAAAAAATATACAGTGAATGAAAGGGCAAGAGCATATCTTGATGTCAATTGTTCTTATTGCCATACAACCGGGGGTGATGCATACAACACTGGATTATTCCTTGAGTTTGATCAGAAAAATCCAGATCATTTAGGCATACTGAAATTACCTGTGTCAGCAGGTGGTGGAGCAGGTGGTTTAAATTATGATATCATCCCGGGCAACCCTGATAGTTCAATTTTATTACACAGGCTTAACAGCACTGAACCGGGAACTGCAATGCCTGAACTCACCCGCACTGTGATTCATAAAGAAGGTGTGGCATTGATCAGGGAATGGATAAAAGAGATGCCTGCAGTTAAAAGATGAGTTTAACTATGGAAAAGATTAAAGCCATGCAAAACCAATAAAGATTTTGCATGGCTTTTTTTTGCTAAAGAATGGAGGTGATTTTTCCTGGTTTATTTTCGTAACCGTATTTGCGCTTAAATACTTTCCCTGTCATTAATGGCCCTTTGTACTTTGCCATAGTAATAATCCGATTGGATTTTCCTGGCTGTTTCTTTTAATTCAGAATTCAGTGAATCATTATTCGGCATTTTCTCAGCAATCTTTGTCAGCACTTCGGACTGGTAATAATCTGAACCGATAGTACCTGCATAAAAGATGAGTTGTCTCCATCCTGTTACATCATCATTGCCTGCTTCAACGAGTTGCATTAATATTCCTGACTTGTAATAATCACTTTTTATTCCCTGCATTGCATCTATTGCCTGGATATAGCGGTTTTTATTCAGCCCTTTATTTTTCAATAACCCTGAAATGATTTCTGACTGATAGTAATCACTACCCATGCCTGAAACAATTTTTATCACTTGTGAAAAGTCATTATCAGAAAGTGATGGCTCGTTAAAAAGTTTATTTATTACCTGTGTTTTGTAATAATCAGATGACATATTCCCGATTGTTTTCAAGTAAGCTGTTCTTGTAACATCATCCTTGAGATAAGAAGTTGAAACTTCCTGCATCAGCTCTGATTTATAATAATCGCTTGAAATAAGTTCATTTGTTTTATTTAATAAGTTAACCATTTCCTGTCTGGATAACTCTGCATTTTTCAAAAGCCAGGAGAGATACAATTCTTTTGTATAATCACTGTTGAAACGGCTAATTTCATCCATTACACCTGTTGCTCCTTTATTTGAGAAAATCCTTTTGGCCCTGTTGGATGCATCAACGCCATTGTTTATCATCAGCTCAACACATGATTCCAGTAATGTTTTGTCTGAAGCATCTAAACCGGTTTTTCTTTTTTTGTTGATAGAATAATCCGGCTTGCCATCATCACCGGGTGTGATGTATAGAGCCTGGCTGCCACTCCTGTAATCTATATATCCATCATTTGAAATAGTTTGGATCCCTTTGTCATCATCAGTCAAGGTGACATCACCTCTTACAATAAGATTTATTTTCTTAGAACCATCATTAATTTTTATACTGAACCTGTCATTGTTATATGATACAGACATATTTTTTCTCTGTGCATTTGCATCCAGCATCAAAACAGAAAATGAAATAAAAATCAGAAAAATTTGTTTCATCATAATTAATTAATGTTTTACAATTGTTGTTTATGAAAATCAGAATTTTTTTAAATGACTACAACTATAACTGACTACTCTGTCCGCAAAGATTTTACCGGGTTTGATAATGCTGCTTTAATTGCCTGGAAACTCACTGTTATCAATGCTATCATCAATGCACCGATACCTGCAACAACAAACATCCACCATTCAATATTTATCCTGTAAGCAAAATTATTCAGCCAGTTGTGCATTGCCCACCAGGCAAGTGGTGTTGCGATTATAATTGCAATCAAAACCAGTTTTATAAAATCCTTGCTCAGCATCTGCACAATACCTTGTACACTTGCACCCAGCACTTTCCTGATACCGATTTCTTTGGTGCGTTGTTCAGCAATAAATGTTGCAAGGCCAAACAAACCGAGGCATGCAATGAATATAGCCAGCACAGAAAAAATCAATGCAATCTCTCCTGCCCTTTGTTCGGCACGGTACATCTCATCAAAAGATTCATTTAAAAAGCGATAGCTGAAAGGCAACCCTGATGCAACCGTTTTCCATTTGTTTTGAACCTGGGAAATGAGGTTTTGAATGTTCCCGGTATTAACTTTAAAAATTGCAGAACTGGTTCCTTTGCCAAGCATTAAACCAAGTGGCCCCACCTGTTGATGCAATGATTCAAAATTGAAATTCTTTACCACTCCAATAATGTGATAAGATGTTTGCTGGCCACTATTATTTATGTTATAAATTTTTTGACCTATCGGATTTGAAAAACCAAAAAGTTTCACTGCAGCCTCATTAATGATGACAGCAGATGAATCACTTCCAAAATCTTTTGAAAAATCCCTACCCTCAATGATTTGCATACCAAGCGTCCTGACATAATCATAGTCAACATCCCAACTCTGCATATCAATGCTGTTCTGAGGTGTCGGAACTGCATCTTTAGAAAATGTGTTATCGCTTCTTGATGAATTGGAGACCGGTAAATAACTACTCAATGAACCTTCTGTAACACCGGGCAACTGGAGTACTTCATTTTTAAATGTTTCTGTTGTGCCATCATTCAATGTACTAAGTCCATCAACCACCAGCACCTGGTCTTTGTTGTATCCAAGATTTTTTGTTTGTATAAAATGCAATTGCTCATATACGATGATGGTACCAACAATTAATATAATTGAAGTGGCAAATTGAAAAACGACTAACACACTGCGCAAGCCACCACTTTTACTACCCAGTTTTAATTTTCCTTTTAATACTTCTATCGGTTTGAAAGCAGATAGAAAAAATGCAGGATAACTGCCTGCCAATAATCCAACAACAAAAGGCAATGCAATTAAATAAGGTAAAATATTACCAGAAAAAAGGTTGCCCCAGGTTAAATGTTTTGCGGCAATTTCGTTGAAAACAGGTAAAGTAAAATAATCTATCAGTATGGCAATCAATAATGATACAAGTGTAATTAAAGTTGATTCAAAAAGGAATTGCGATACCAGTTGTTTTTTTTCTGTACCCAAAACTTTCCTGATGCCAACTTCTTTTGCACGGCCTGCTGAACGAGCTGTTGTCAGGTTCATGAAATTGATACAGGCAATAATCAAAATAAATAATGCCACTGCTGAAAAAATATATACATACTGAATGTTGCCACTCGGGCTCAGTTCAAAAGTGTAATCAGAATACAAATGAATTTTTGTTATTGGCATCAATGAATACTGGAGGTTATTACCAGCTTTTCTGAATTCATCCATGCTGTTTATATTCATAAATCTTTTTGCATAAGGCAATACATACCTGTCAATGTACTGGTCAAAAATTTTCTTAAATGCATTTACATCAGTACCAGGTTTTA
Organism: uncultured Parafilimonas sp.; assembly: GCA_964400415.1. GTDB lineage: Bacteria > Bacteroidota > Bacteroidia > Chitinophagales > Chitinophagaceae > Parafilimonas. The sequence goes on along the minus strand of CAYNTP010000011.1, from coordinate 24,515 downwards.
ATTTAATATATGTATAGAAGTTATGACTGGTGATAGCACCCCAGGGATAGTCAACATTCTTCATCGAAAACAAAAAATCAAAATGAAAATGTGTGTTGTCAGGAATATCTTTTATGACAGCAGTAATTTTATATGGAGTGATGCCTTTGTCTTTTACTTCAATCGTTTTCCCTAAAACATCAGTGGTTCCAAAATATTTCTTTGCAGTGGATTCAGTTACAACAACGGTATTGGGTTCATCAAGTGCGTGCTTTGTATCACCGGCTATTGCAGGTAATTGAAATACTTCAAAAAAAGTAGAATCTGCATGGCCGACATTTGTTTCATTGATATACTCATTCCCTTTTTTTACAAGCTTATTACCATTAAAAGTATAAATGCGTGTGTATTGTTCTATCTGTGGATTATCCTTCTCCAATATCTGGCCCATCATATCACTGGTGACAGGCATGTGCAGGTTGGAGCCACCAAAACGGATATCAGAATTGATACGATAAATCCTGTTGGCATCAGGAAAATAACGGTCATAACTTAATTCATTGGTCACATACAATACAATCAGCAAAAAGCTGGCAAGACCAATTGCAAGGCCGGCAATATTGATAAAAGAATAAATCTTATTCTTTACAATATTCCTCCAGGCGATTTTGAAATAATTCTTGAACATTTTTTTCAATTACGAATTAAGAATTAAAAATTACGAATTAGCAATTAACCATTAACAATTAAAAATTACGAATTACGAATTAGCAATTAACCATTAACAATTAGCAATTAACAATTATCCATTATCAATTATCACACACAATTAGCTTTCAATACACGTGCCAATGCTGAAACCCTTATGTAGCAAGCATTTCGGCGGGAACAACATTTCAAGGTGTCCGGTTTCGTACACTTGTTGTAATGTTTTGAAACTACATCGTTAGAAGATTAATTTTCTTCTTCTCCCCTTTTGTTCAGCTTAAATATTTTCCTACAATCGGTACACGCCTGCCAACACCAAATGCTTTTTCAGATATTCGGATGATGGGACAAAACTGGTTGCGTTTATATTCATTGGTGTTTACCAGTTTTAAGGTGCGGTCAACAATGGCAGCATCAAAACCGAGTGCTTTTATTTCTACAGGTCCTAACCTGCGTTCGATATATTGATACAAGATTGTATCGAGTACTGCATAATCAGGCAGGCTGTCGCTGTCTTTTTGATTAGGCCTTAATTCAGCACTTGGCGCTTTGGTTAAAATATTTTGTGGAATAATTTCATTCTCCCTGTTCAGGTATTCTGCCAATGCATACACCTGCGATTTATAACAATCACCAATTACACTCAGACCACCAGCCATATCACCATACAATGTCCCATAACCTGTAGAGAGTTCACTCTTGTTGGATGTGTTTAATAAAATGTACCCAAACTTATTGGCGACAGCCATCAACAAATTACCACGTATCCTGCTTTGAATATTTTCTTCAGCAATTGAAAAAGGTAAATCTTTAAATATAGGTTGAAGTGTTTGCAGGAACTCTTCATAAATATCATTAATGCGGATAATATCATAAGGGTTGCCGAGATTTTTGCTGAGTTGTTCTGCATCATTTACCGAATGATCAGATGAATAGGGTGATGGCATCAACACTGCTCTTACATTTTCTTTGCCCAATGCTTCACAGGCAAGCGTTAATACAACAGCACTGTCAATGCCACCTGATGAACCAAGTATCGCTTTTGTAAAACCCATCTTCCTAAAATAATCACGAATACCCAGCAACAATGCTTCATGAATTATAGGCATGTTCAATGAAGGATTAAAATTGTTTACAACCAGTTCAGTGTTGGGCAAGTGATCTGCAGGTTCAATAACTGGTCCATCAATTGTACCATCATCATTCAAAGCAACTGTTGCAAAATCTTCTCTGAACATATTTAAAAACCTGCACAGGTTACCATTTTTGTCAAACACCAATGATGCACCATCAAAAACAATTTCAGTCTGGCTGCCAACTGTATTGCAATAAAACATCGGCAGTTTATATTTCAATACATTCTTTTTAATCGTTGCTTTGCGGTCTTCATGATGGGTATAATCAAATGGCGAAGCGCTGATATTCAGCATTAAATCCGGACTCTGTTGCAATAAAATATCCATCGGGCAAACACGATATAAAGGGTTATCACCGAGGTTCCAGATATCTTCACAAATAGTGATGGCTAATCTTTTTCCTTTAAACTCAACTACTTTCCAATCGAATGCAGGTTCAAAATACCTGTACTCATCAAACACATCATAAGTGGGTAAAAGTGTTTTATGAATTTCAGCCTTGATTTCTTTTTCATACAAAAAAAATGCAGCATTGAATAAGTCTTTTCCTTCAATATTTGGATTGCGTGCAGGTGAACCAATCAACACTGCAATACCATCTGCATATTGTTTGATGGTATCAATGGCATTATAACATTTATTGATAAAATCGCTGAACTCAACAAAGTCCCTGGGTGGGTAACCACACACACAAAGCTCACTGAACATAACAATGTCGGCGCCTTCTGCTTTTGCCTTTTTTATGCCATCAATAATTTTTGCTGTATTGCTTTCAAAATTGCCGATGTGATAGTTCTGCTGCGCAATGGATATTTTCATTTCCAATATTTCAGCGCAAATTTCGGGGTAAATAAAAATATTAACAACTTACTTCGTGATGTTGCATTTATTTGCAAGCCCGATTTATTGCATTACAACAAAACAAAATTTTGTATCTGTCAATAAACCGGTTTTAATTCAAGATAAGCTCAATTTCTTCCATGAAATATTTTTGTATTGCCCTGTTTACTTGTCTAATAATCTTTAGTTGCAAAAACGGGAAACCTGCTCCCGATGTCTCTAATATAAAAATGGACATTCAATTGAAACGCTTTGATAAAGATTTATTTTCAATTGACACTAATAATATTGAAGCATCATTGAACAAACTGCAACAGGAGTACGGTTCATTCCTGAATGATTATCTCTACAACATCATGATATTGCCACCACAACCGGATAGTGTTGCATTAAAAATAAAAATGTTCCTGCACGATTACCGTTTTGTGTATGATACAGCTCAGAAAGATTTCAATGATTTTGAAAATATTTTTCAACAAATAAAAAAAGGGTTGCAGTATGTAAAATATTATTTCCCTCAATATAAAACACCTGCAACTGTTACTACATTCATCGGCCCCATCGAAGGTTATGCAAATGTTTTGACCCAAAGTGGACTGGCAGTAGGGTTGCAACTTTATCTTGGAAAAAATTTCCCGGTTTATAGTTCTGAAATGATTTCAGAAGTCTATCCTGATTATTTGCAACGGAGATTTGAACCACAGTATATCCCGGTGAATTGCATGAAAAATATTGTCAGTGATATTTACCCTGAAAAAAATGGCAGCGATCCATTGGTATATCAGATGATTGATGCAGGCAAGCGGTTGTATCTACTCGATCATTTCCTGCCGCAGTTAGATGATACTTTAAAGACGGGTTATACTGAACAACAACTTAAAGGCTGTTATGACCATGAAGCTGATATCTGGAATTATTTTGTACAGAACAACCTTTTGTTTATTACAGACCAGATACAGGTGAGGGATTATATGCAGGACGGCCCTTACACAGAAGTATTGGGCAAAGCATCACCTGGTTTTATCGGCCAGTTTGTGGGCTGGCAAATTGTAAAAAAATGGATGGATGATAATCCCAAAAAAACTTTACCGGAATTGCTCAACACACCTGAAAAACAAATTTATAATGAGGCAAAATATAAACCGAGGTAAGAAATGAGGGGGATTTTGTTGACAGGCAAGAGGGGAAACACAATAAAGCCAGAATTAACGAATAACTAAATATTGTAAACTTTTTAAATTCCCTATCTTGCAGCCTTCATAAAAAAATTCAATGGCTGAAACAAAAAAACATATCCCTGTAGAAAAAAAACATGTCCATCAGGTGCATACACTTTTTAATAAAGAAAATTATAAGTGGATGGCGATAGGCGGCATCATTATCATTTTAGGCATGATTCTGATGAGTGGTGGCAAGAGCCAGGACCCCAACACATTTGACCCCAAAGTTGTGTATAGTACAACACGCATAACCATTGCACCGATATTAATTATTGCTGGTTTGCTGGTTGAACTTTATGCCATCCTGCGCAAACCAAAACAAAAAGCCAACGCATAAATTACAGGAAACTGTGGCAACATATTTTCTCCACAAAACCATTCAATTCACCCGGCAACCGGTGATGAATGATTTTTTATTTTATAAAATTTGTTGCTGCAAAAATTATTTTACTTCTAACCAAATCAACGCATGACTATTTTCCAGTCTATCATCCTTGCTATAATTGAAGGCCTCACAGAATTTTTACCGATATCTTCAACCGGGCACATGATCATTGCCAGTTCTGTAATGGGTATTGCTTCAGATGAATTTGTAAAACTTTTTGAAGTGGCCATTCAGTTGGGCGCAATTGTATCAGTAATCATTTTATACTGGAAAAGGTTTTTCCCTTTAAACCGGTGGAATTTTTATTTCAAATTATTGGTTGCTGTTGTACCGGCTTTAGTACTTGGCTTTTTATTGGGTGATAAAATTGATGAATTATTGCAAAGCCCTACAACTGTTGCTATCAGTATGATCATTGGCGGGGTTGTGTTGCTTTTCATTGATAATTTTTTCAAAAATCCAACAGTTGACCATGAAGATAAAATTACTTTTAAGAGTAGTTTTTTTATTGGTTTATGGCAATGCCTTGCAATGATACCAGGCACGAGCCGCAGCGCTGCAAGCATCATCGGTGGAATGCAACAAAAACTTACCCGTCGTTTGGCAGCAGAATTTTCATTCTTTCTTGCCATTCCAACTATGGCTGCTGCAACAGGATATAAACTTCTTGAAACTTACAAGACAAACCCTGAAATTATCACCAATTCAGAAAACATGAAGTTGTTGATCATAGGCGCTGTTGTCGCATTTATTGTTGCAATGATTGCCATCAAATTCTTCATTGCATATTTACAAAAACACGGATTTAAAGTTTTTGGTTATTACAGGATCATTGTTGGTGTTGTTATCCTGGTTCTTCTCTGGAAAGGTGTGATAGTTTAGATTTACAGGCATTACTGTATTTCTTCAATGTACCATTGATGTTGATTATATTTGAAAAATATATTTTATTGAATTCAAAATACTATCATCATGAAAACACAATTCAAACAAATTTTCTTTTATTTATTTTCCATCATAACTATCTACAGTTGTGGTAATGCAGGCAATAATGCAAACATTACAGATACAACAGCTAATACCACAGAAACAACAACAACAATAAATGCTGCTGCAAATATTGCCGGCACATATTCTTTTGGAAACGATATTGAAAAAGGGCCTGTTGGTTCGGTAAAAATTTTTCCCATAGCAAATGATTCGGTGATTTTTTTTCTTGATGTAAATCTCGGTACACCTTCTTATAATTCAGGCCAGTTATTGGGAAAAATGGCCATCAATGACAGCATCGCAAACTATCAATCAAAAGCAGGCGATAATATGATGAATTGTGCACTCAGTTTTCATTTCTCTGACGGACAGGTTGTAATTACAACAGATTCCAGTCACAATGATTGTGGATTCGGTGGAAATGTAATTGCAGACAATACTTACAAGCAAACAGATAAATCAGTTCCTGCTTATTATATCAATGCCACCGGGGATACTATCCAGTTCAAAGGTTTGTCAGTTGATAATTAATTAAAGGATTGAAACTAAACCAATACGACTACGTGGCAAATCAAATATTGTAAAGAAACTTACAACCTTTTCCTGATGATTGCAGTAACAATAATCACAGAACATAAGTAAATAAACAGGTTGGGAAATTGAACAAACCAGGTGGTGAAATCATTTGGATGAACATCATTTACCTGGACAAAAGGTTCTGTATCTCTTTGCTGCTTGATGATATCACCACCAGCATTTATAACACCTGAATATCCATTATTAGAATTTACAACAACATCTTTACGGGTTTCAACTGCACGTAACCTTGTATTTAAAAAATGGAATTTGACGATATAAGTATTATTAAACCATCCGTCATTACTCATGTTACACAAAAATTCAGCGCCTTTTTTTGAAGCTTCTCTTGCTGCCTTTTCTATGAGCGCTTCATTGCAAATCAATATCCCGGCTTTACCATAAGGAGTTGCAAGCGGCGCACTATGATCTGCATCTTCACTCACAAAAAATCCCTTGCTTGAAAAGAAAGGGATACTCATGCCACTGAGTGGTTTTTCAATAAATGACAACAATGTTTGTTTATCATAACGGCCGGCAACATCACCATTGGGCAACAGGCAATATGCAGAATTATGCACCACATTATTTTCAACTTCGGTATTCATCCCAAGGATATGTGTTGCACCTGAAGGTTGAGATTCTTTTAATATTTCCCTGACAAGGTCATCATCCTTCCTGAAGGTCCAGGGTATTGCAGATTCTGACCAAAGAATGATATCAGGTTTTTGTATAACCGCTGCTTTATTCAAATCCAACAGTTTTTGCACCAGCATATTTCCATTGGTATCATCCCATTTGATATCGGGCAAAATATTTTCTGACAACACTGCAATTCTTACGGGTTTATCAGTTGTAGTTTTATTGATGAAACTTTCATAAATGATATAACCACTTAAAAGATAGAAAAGCAAAACTGCAACAGGTATCAATAATTTTTTCCATTGATGTTGATGTATAAAATATGCAAGGAGAAAATTTATCACAACAACAATAAAGCTGATAACATAAATCCCGAAAAATGATGCAGGCTGCACTGCATATAAATTATCAAGGAATGAATTGGCAAGAATATAATTAAACCAGGGCATACCCTGCATTAACTGAGCCCATGCAAATTCATACAAACAAAATATTGATGCTATGCCCAGGCAATTAAGCAACAATGCATATTTGCCCTTTTGCAATTTTACCAATGAAGTAAACCACATTAAACAACCCCAATACAATCCTGCAATCAATGCACAAACCAAAAACACAGCTACACCATATAAAAAATTATAACCTGTAAATCGCTCTGTTCCCCTGACTATCCACATATAAACAAAACAGGAAAAAATAAGCCCGGTGATAAATCCCCTGTAAAAAGTTTGTTTAGGTTTTGCATCCAATGTTGCAAGAAATATGGGAACCAAACAAATACAACCTGCAATAAAATTATTTTCACCAATGGCAACAAACAACAATACCCCTGAAAAAATAGATAGTAATGTAGGTGAGGATTTTTTATTTATCATGGATGATACAAATTTATATACAGGCATGTAAAAAAGAAAAGAGCCGGTAAGGCCCTTTTCTTTTTATGATTGAAAAATTTTATTGCACAACTATTTTCAGTTTAGATGATAATGATGAGCCATCTAATTTCAACATATAAATTCCTGCCGGTAATTGAGACCTTAAGTTTAATTTATAGTTGCCTGAAGTATTGGTATTGATTAATTCCTGGTAAATAATTTTTCCAGATACATTACTCAAAGTTGCTTTGATAGAGGAGCCATTATAATTATTGACTGTAAAATTAATATCACCATGTGTTGGATTAGGATACACATTAATTTGAGCATTCTGCAATACAAACTTCACTGAACGTACATCAGAGATTTGATACTGGCCGTCATTATCGTACTGTTTAATGCGGTAATAATTTACACCATTCATTGGTTTTGTATCAACAGCTTTGTAGTCGTGTGATAATGATGTTGTGCCATGACCTTGCACAGTTGATATCACTTTATAATTTTTACCATCATTACTTCTTTCCACATCAAACCTGTTGTTGTTGTTTTCTGTAGCTGTTGTCCAGGTAATGAGCGCCCTGTCATTATCTGCTTGCACTTTGAACGAAGTAATATTGACAGGCAACACCGCTGCCGTGGTGAGCGAAGGATAAGTATAGCCCACCAGGTAATTGGCAGCATCCACCCTGAAGATATAAGTTTTACTCGGTTTTATTTTCGATGTAGGCTTAAATACATATTCATACTCGGTGGTCTTGGCTGTTGCAAGCGTATGTGCTGGCAAAGCATTTGTAGCAAGAATAATTTGCCCGGGATCAAAAGTATAGCCTGTGCTTTGCCCACTCAGTTGATGTGTTGTCGCTTCGAGGTCTGTAACATTTGTACTGGTGGCTGCCAACACAAAAGCTGTTGTATCAGCATCAGGGGTTACTTTAATTGTATCCCATGTATCACCATCATCTTCTGAATATTCAAAGAATGCACCATCGAGCAAACCACCGCTTCCGTTGTTGTATAACTCAATACGCAATCGAAGAACACTGTCAACAGAAGCTATTGTAATTGCAGTATTCTGATCTGCCCGCCATGTGGCTGAAGTTTCAGATCCATCATCATTGCGCCAGCGCCAGACACCTTGTGTTGTAAATGCAAATACGTTGTAGCTGATTACAACCATTGCAATAAGAAGTAAACCTTTTTTCATAATAGATAGAATTAATGATTAGAAATTTCAATTTTAAATTTATAAAGAAAGAATTTGATTTAATAATAAATGGTCATTTATATTTTACTGTAATAAACCTTGGCCTTAAATGGTATGGATGCTTTGTAATATTTTCAATAAAATTGAATGAATTTACATTATAACTGATCAGCAATTCACCCGGTTTTGAAAGATGTGGATGTGCCTTTGCATTATAAGTGTAAAAGTCAATCGCATCATATATTTCAGGCGTTTCCCACACTTTTTTTGCAGGCTGAAATGGCCCCCATGGGTTCTCCCCTGCCTGTATCACCACATCTGGTGAATTAGTGTCCAGTTCATAAGTTGCAATTACCCTGCCATCGTCCATAAAACTTACACTCATTTCATTGGATATGCGGCTTGTGAGCGCTGCACAATTATTAATATCCTTGTCCCATCCGCTGCCATTCCAGAAACGCCATTGATCAAACTTTTCAAAAGCGCTGTCTTTTACCCTTGCCACAAGTAATTCTTTATTTGGGCCACGCACACCATACACATAAATGTAACCATCAGGATGTGGCGCTCCTGCTCCAACTGTATTCGGTAATACACTGATACCAAAAACCACTTTACCTTTTCCTTTGCTGTCTTTTAAAAAGAATGGAACATCCAATTGATATTGGTTGGTATATGGAGGCCTGCTGTTTTTTGGTAATGCAATTAATGCAAGGCCTATATCATCAAAAGGGTAAATTCCACCAGGTACACTTTTTACCCGATAAGCAAAAAGATATGTGGTGCTGTCCATTGCATGATCAAATACACCATCACCCAACCAGTAATAATCGCCGGGTTTTGAATTGGGTGTGTGTGGTTCAAACATTGAAGCAGCATTACCTGCACTGTCTTTTTTATAATAAAAATGTATGTGATAGGGATCAACATGATCTCCATCCATGTAAGCAACAGAATTGTGGATCAATTGCCAGTCAGACTGTAAAGTATCACCAACAATTTTCCCGATGATGCCATCGCTGAACCAGAAAAATGTATTGGTTGATGCAGCTTTACCAGGCGCTTCTACACCATTTGTTGCCATGCTGTAAATTCCATCTGAACCAATCCATCCTGTATCGTGCCTGAACATCTCAGCCCATTGTGGTGCAGGCGCTGTGATAATCTGGTTTGCAGAATCTTTTTCATACCATCTTGCATGCGAAATCACGCCGCTATTCACATTGTTATTTGTTGCAGCAGGAGAAGATGGATTACATCCTGCAGCCATCCATAAAAATCCACCAAGCACTAACACAGAAAATATATTTCCAGCTACTTTGTTATATAATTTTTTTGTACATACCATACTGACTTCCTCCATTTTTATGGCAATAATTTTATGTTGATAAATCTTGGTCTGTATAAATTCGGATGCGTGATTACATCATGCCAGAAATCCAAAGAGTTTACATTATAGCTGATCAGTAATTCATTTGGTTTTGAAAGATTGGGATGTGCTTTTGCATTATACACAATAAAATTTTTTGATGAATCAGGTTCTTTGCAGTCCCACAATTTTATGATTGGTCCGAAAGGCCCCTGGGGATGATTGCTCAATCGTAAACCTATGCTCCTTCCCAAGCCATCAGTTTGAAAAATCAAAGCATACCTGCCATCAGGCAATGGTGATACGCTCAGTTCATTTGATGCGCGGTCTGTGATAGCTGCCACTTTATTGATGTCTTCATTCCATGAGCTTCCATCCCAGAAACGCCATTGATCAAATTGTTCAAAATCTTTTGGCAACACCCTGGCAACCAACACTTCTTTTTTCTTTCCACGCACACCATACACATACACATAACCATCTGCATTTTTATAACCGGCTTCTTTTAAATTAGGAAAAACACCTGCGCCAAATGAACCATAAGTTTCTGCTGTACCACTTAAGAAAAATGGCGTTTCAATCTGTTGCTGATCATGAAAAGGTGGCTGGCTTCCAAAAGGTAGTTTTATAATTGCATTACCGACTTCAGCAAAACCAAATGCTGCAGTGCTGGTATCACGGACACGGTATGCAAAAAAATAAGTAGCATTAAGATCTTTATTCACAAAACCATCTCCTAACCAATAGTAATCACCTTTTTTTGCATGTGGAGTATTGGGTGTAAACAAGCCAATTGGTTTTCCATCAACACTATCCCAATAAAAATGAAGGTTGTTTTTATCAGGCTCAGTATTTTTTAAAATAGCCACTGAGTTATGTATCATTTTAAACCCCGGCTGCAAACTGTCATTGATGATATCACCAAGCATGGTATCACTAAACAACAACATCGTTTCAGGGTTGTTGGCGCCGGCAGTATCAATGCCATTCATCGGAATTGAAAAAATGCCATCAGCCCCGAACCAACCATGTTTCCTGAAAAATAAATCAGTCCATTCAGGTGCAGCTTCTGCAGTAAAATGTAATGTTGTGAGATCAGTTACAACCTGTTTTTGATCTTTATTTTCACCACATCCCAACAACAGTGAGCAACTTAAAATAGTTATCAGAGTTTTAACACTCATGCTGAATAATATTTGTTTATTTATTGTGCCTGGTAAACATATTGAAACACTTCATGATCACTTAAACCAAAAACAGTAAGGTCAAGTGTAATATTCATCACCCATTTGTCATTACTCAATGATTGTATGTCATACACCTCAGTAGTAATCTGGGATGTATTGAAAACAGAATGATATACATCAGTGAAAGTTTTTTCATCTGGGCTCACCCACCATTTATCATAAATGTTGAATCCATCGAAAGTGCAGCCGCTACTGCCGTAATCAACATTTAAAGTGCTGTCATCATAATTGAATGTCCAGATATTATCTCTTTCACAATCATTTTCAGATTCTGAAGGTGGAGTTGCTGTCAACCACATTTTTGAAATCAGTTTCCATTTATGTGAAGCAATAATCTGTGCTGCAGAAGGGATGGTATTAATTGTAAGATCTTTTTCAGCAGCATTACCTTTTGAATCTTCAAAATGAAAATTGATGCCAACAAGTTTGTTCACTTCACTGGGCTGGTAAGTATATTCAAAAATATACCTGTATGCATTTTCACCCATACTAACTGGCGTTACAGATTGCACACCAAATGTATCATCCGGCGCAAGGTTGATTGTTTTTGAAATCAACAGTTTTCCTACACCATAAGGTGCAACTATATCAAGTGTATCCAGTAATGTTTGTCCTGATTTACCTGTTACATTTACCGGGTGTAATTTCAATACCGGCAGGTTCGGATCAGGCGAATCTTTTTTACAGGCTACGAAAAAAATGGTTGTTGATACCATTACACAACTGATCAAAATGGCAATTCTCTTCATGGTATTAATTATTTAATGTTGATTGTTTTAATTTAACTGAATTGTTGTCTTCTGCGTGCATAAAATATTTTTCAATTTCTTCCAGTGATTTTCCTTTTGTTTCCGGCACCAGTCTCAATACAAATACAAATGCAAATACTGACATTATCATATAAATCCAGAATGTATATGCACTGCCGATAGCGCTCAGCAACATTGGGAAAGATTGCGATACTGCATATACTGAGATCCAAAGAAAAAATATGGAAACAGACATGGCTTTACCCCTGTTCCTGTTAGAAAATATTTCAGCAATAACGACGAACGCCAATGGGCCAAGCGATACTGCAAAAAAAGCAATGTAAGCAAGTATGGCTACCAACACTACATATCCTTTTGCCATATCAAAATAAAATGCGCCGCCCACAACAGCAAGGCAAATAGCCATGCCCGCAGTACCTGCCAGTAATAAAACACGGCGGCCCCAATGGTCAACATATCTGATAGCTACAAGCGTAAATAAAACGTTTATTACACCTACCAAAACTGTCTGCATCAATGCAGAGCTGGTCGCATCACCTGTTGATTTAAAAATTTCGGGTGCATAATACATGATGGCGTTGATACCTGTAACCTGTGAGAAAATACATAGCACAACACCAATCAGCAATGCTTTGCGCACACCGGGTTTAAATATTTCTGAGAATGTCCCTTGTTCTGCGTTCAAGGTTTCCTTTATCTCTGATAATTCAAGCTTTGCTTTTTCGCTGCCATTCACTTTTGTAAGTACATCATCTGCTTCATTCCATCTTTCTTTTGATGCCAGCCAGCGTGGGCTTTCAGGAACAAAAAACAACATGATTAAAAATATCACAGATGGAATTATTCCTGACCCAAACATATATCGCCATCCTGTTGAAATATTCCAGGCTTCATCGTGCCATCCTGCAATTGTTGCATTGACAAAATAGATCAGTAATATACCTGATACAATGCCTAATTGATTTACTGAAACTAACCTACCGCGTATTTCCGCAGGCGCTATCTCAGCAATATACATCGGTGCGATCATTGATGCAGTGCCGATGCCAATACCACCAATCAACCTGAAAAATACAAACCATGATAAGCTTAATGGCGCCAGTATTCCTGCAGATGAAATTGCAAACATCAACCCTGCAGCTATCAGTAATTTTTTACGTCCGAACTTATCACTCATCACACCTGAAAACATGGCGCCGATGATGCAACCAATCAATGCACATGATGCCACCCATCCTTTCATAGCAGGTGAAAGATTATATAGTTTTTCAATAAACCCAATAGCGCCAGCTACTACAGCCGTATCATAACCAAACAACAAACCACCAACTGCTGCTACAATAGTTGCTTTATATACATACCAAATATTGCCCTGTTTATTCATGTTGTTTAATTAATACGGTAATCAATGAGGTTTTCTGTACGGATAAATGCTTTTATAGTTGCACACTGTTTGCCTTCACTTTCACCATAAGGACGAATGGTGTAGCTGCCAACATTTGCAGGTACAATAAATGTTTCAGCATAATGAACAATAAATGGTTCAAATGCATTAGTAGGGCTTTCCACAATTGCTTCCCTCCCTTCAATCAGGTTCAACACATTCACAATACCATTTGTGTTATGCTCTACTTTTTTGGTAAACCAATGCCTTCTTGTTTCAATAAAAGATGTTGCATCCAAACCTGTTCTTTCTTCTAACCATCCATCACCATCTGCAATTTTTTCAACCTGGTTGATGATATTATTTTTTGTCCATTGTGCAGTGCGGTTCCATTGTATCACTTCTTTTCCATGATTCAATGATATTGGCCTTGGTTTTCCATCAAGCCCCATCCTACCCCAGTCCCATAATTTAAAAGTGAAGATGTAAGGTGTTGCACTTATTTCCAACACCATAGTATCAGCGCCTGAACAATGCACTGTTCCTGAAGGTATCAATACATGGTCATGTTTTTTTACAGGCCATTTTTCAACATATTCATCTGCTTCAAAATTTACACTTTCGTCCTGTGCAACCTGTAAAGCATTTATCATTTTTTCAGGAACAATATTTTCTTTTAACCCGAGATAAACAAATGCATCATCTTTTGCATCGAGTATATAATAACTTTCATCCTGTGTGTAAGCCATACCGAATTTTTCACGGATATATTTTTTCAATGGATGCACCTGGAGGCTGAGGTTGCCGCCACCTATTGTATCCAGGAAATCAAAACGTATAGGGAACTCATCACCAAAAGCTTCAAATACTTTTTTACCCAGCAATTGTTTTGGCTTTGCAAAAACGAGGTTGATTGATGGTGTTTCAAAAGTAACAGCGTTATCAAATTTAAAAACCAAACTATTTTCTTCCGGCACACAATCAAAACCCCATGCATAGTTTTGAACAGTGCGGTCTAAATCAATAACTTCTTTCAACCATTGCCCGCCCCAGGGCCCAGGGTCAAAAAATGGTACAAGCCTGAAAGGCGTATGCACACTGCATTCCAGCGCATGACTGAATGCTTCAGCAGTAATCATTTTCGGCATATCGGGCAATGTGGTATCCAAAACATAATCCCATTTGTTCATTAGCTTTTTCTTGTGCCTGTCCAATACCCTCCAGTCAACAAAAAAACTTCTTTTGTACTGGTAAGAAAATTCAGCTTGTTTATTATCTGTCGCCATATTGCTGATTTCATTTCGCCTGAACCTTAACTGTATTTCCCATCGAGGCATGTCGGCATAAATTAAAATATCAGCATTGGCCGCAATGAGAGATGCACCGGTGCCATAAACAATTGTGATTTCTTTATTGTTGCCAGCAATTTTTTGTTGCAGGAATTGAACGGCACCTGCATCAAAAAAGTCTTCAATATTTAAAGGAGTTATGTATCCGAAAACAGGGTCGTCAGTTACAAATGGATAAACCATTTTTTCAATCACTGCTGAAGGTTTAAAGGCAATGGCTGCGTGTATCAACTCTGCATTCAGGATAGCATGTTGCAAGACTTCCCTGATTTCTTCTTCATCAACACCATGATAACATTCAACAGCCACCACAATCTTCTGTGATTTTTTTTCAGTGATTGCTTTCATCAATGCCAGGATAATATCATCCCACCCGGCTAAACATTCATAGCCTTTAATTTTTACAACCGGAAATTTGTCAAAATTTGATTTCAATATTTTATTTTTTATTTCTTACTTCAAAATTTATCTTCTTATCATTCTGCGATTCTAAAAGATTCGCAAATGCGCTACCGTTATAAAATCTTTTCAACCTGTTTATTAAATTAAATAACAGCTCAATTATTATATACCAGCCATGCTGCACCCAATAATGCTGCTGCATTAATATTTTCTGCAGCCTCAATCTTTACTTTTCCCCATGGTGTCCAGGCATGTGCATCAGTTTTTTGCTGGATAGATGGAATAATAAAATCTGCACTTGCCATTACACCGCCACCTATTATCAACACTTCGGGGTCATAAGCATGAATGAGATTTACTGCAGCTGCGCCCCATATTTCAACACAATTATTCCTCAATTCAATTGCGAGTTCATCTCCTTTCTTTGCCAGCCTGAATATGCTTTCAAAATCAATTTGCTTTTCCTGTGATAAACTACTCTTTAGCCAACCTTCATTTTGTTTTGCAATGTTTTCAATATTCCAGGTGGATGCTTCTGTTTCCACACATCCGATATTGCCGCAATTGCAGGTCGCGCCATGTATGTTGATGGTAAAATGACCGCCTAAACAACCAGCCTGGAAATGTTTACCACGCAACACTTTTCCTTCAATCACAGCAGAAGAGCCCACTCCTGTTCCAATCGTCATCAATACTACATCGTTGTATCCTTTGCCTTTACCATATTGCCATTCACCAATCAATGCACAACGGGCATCATTTTCTATTTCAAGTTTTGTGTGCCAGGTATTATTTACCCATTCATTCAAATCCAAATCCACAACATCATTGAATTTATTGTCAATTGAAAGCACCCGTTTTTGTTTGCTGTCAACAATACCCGGCATTGAAATGCCAACACCTTTCAGTTGATTTTTATCAACAGCATATTGCATCAATAAATCATTTACTGTTTTTTCAATCGCTTTCAATTTATCTTTCAAACCATTCGATGATTCTGCATCAATCACAGCAGTGCACAATATCTTATCCTGATTAACTAATCCGGTTTTAATTTTTGTTCCACCAATATCCATTGCAATAACAATCCCTTCACTCTCTTTTACTGAGAGTTGGTTTGCATTTGGCTGTTTGTTTTCTATGGTCGTTTCTTTATTCAATTTTTTTTCTTTCAATCAAACACATCCCTGGTTTTAATAGCCGGTATTCTGTTTTAAATTCGGATTCAAATCAATTTCATTTTGCGGAATAGGAAACAGATAGTTTTTATCCTTTGGCTGTATTCCCGGCTTGGCAACCGGTACAAGTGTCTCCAGTGTTTTTGTTCTTGCCAGGTCAAACCAACGCTGGCCTTCTGCAACAAACTCCATTCTCCTTTCTTTTAAAACTGCAGCCCTGAACTGGTCTTGTGTCAGTCCAACATAATCCGGTACAGCAACTCTTTCAGTAGTACCATCCCAACGGGCACGTTTACGCACCATGTTGATATATGTAAGCGCTTCACTTATATTACCCAATTCATTTTCTGCTTCTGCATACATCAATAAAACATCAGCATAACGTATCACCGGATAATCATTGGCAGAGCCATTGCCTTTAGGTTCTGCAGTGCTGTCCCAATATTTTCTTATGTAAGGAGAAATAGAAGTTATGGTTCCGTCAGGATTATAAATCTGAGTAATAAATGTTACTTCACGCCTCCGGTCCTGCGGGTCAAAATCATCATACAGGTTTTGTGTTGGCACCTGCCATCCCTGGGCATTTTCCACACCATCCACGCTCAATGCAGGTGGCAACAAACGCACATTAAACTGGCCTACTTCCCAAAAGCTGATAGCGCCACCACCATCACCAAAACCTACAGAGAAAATTGCTTCTTTACCACCACGGCTTGACAACTTAAATACATCTGCAAAATCATCCCACAATGCATACTGACCAGAGTTGATAACCTCTTTACATTTTTCTGCACATGCCTGCCAGTTTTGTTGTGTGAGATACACTTTTGCAAGAATAGATTTTGCAGCGCCTTTGGTAGCCCTTCCTCTTCCATCACCGGGTGAATAACTATCAGGCAAATTTTCTGCATCAGTTAAATCAGTTATCACCTGGTTATAGATATCATCAACAGATGCAATAGGTGGTGTCAATGGTTCGTCTTCGCTTAACACCAATGGAATGCTGCCGAACATGCGCACTAAATCAAAATATAAAAGCCCACGCAGAAAATGCGCTTCATTTATCAGTCTTGCTCTCAATGCAGTATCCATTTGTATTGCAGGTATCCTGTCAATTGCAATGTTGGCTAAAGTGATAGCTTTATAGTGCATAGTCCATGTTTCCTGCAAACTATTGTTGACAGGTGTTTCTGTGAAATTGCTTATCTGGTCCATGTCTGGCTGAAACACATTTTTATTAATCATTTCATCAGATGCACAACCTGCAATCACCCAGAATGTGCTATGATAAACACCGGCAGTAGAACCAGTGCTGGTAGAATTGAGATAAGCATAAATTGCATTTACTGCAGCAATCGCATCATTTTCCGTTTTGTAATAATTTGTGATGGACACTACATTCTGCGGATTTTCTTCGAGAAATTTTTTACAGGAAGACAGCAGGAATGATACAGCAACTGTTATGATAATAAGTGATGAATATTTTCGCATAAAAATCTTTTTTAAAATTTAGAAACTAACAGTTAAACCAGCCTGGTAAATTTTTGATTGAGGATAACCACCGTTATCAATACCAATCAATGTTGTGCTTTGCCCGTAAGTATTGGCTTCGGGGTCATAACCGGTATAATTCGTAAGCGTCCACAGGTTGCTTCCGCTGATATAAACTTTTATGTTTTGAATTTTTAGTTTTTGTAAAATTTTGCGTGGTAGCGTATAACTCAGCGTAACATTTTTCAATCGTATATAAGAAGCATCTTCTACAATCGCTGAAGAAAAAATACCTACATCCAGGCTACCTGAAGCCAATGCCCTGGGATATTTATTTCCGGGATTTTCAGGTGTCCACCTGTTTAATGCTGCTTCAGCCAAAACATTATTCTGACCTGTAAAATTCAAAAGGCTGTATGAATTGAAGTTGGCCATTTTATTTCCCTGCGAACCCTGGAAGAAAAAGCTGAGGTCAAAATTTTTGTAAGACAAAGTATTGCTGAAACCAAAAGTGAATTTTGGTTGTGCACTTCCAAGTATGGTGCGGTCATTGGCATCAATTTTTCCATCACCATTGATATCACGGTATTTCCTGTCGCCTGCTTTTGCAATTGATGCAGGGTTGGGAGAAGTAGGTTCCTGTCCAACGAGCACAGGGCTTTTTGCTGCTTCTTCATCACTCTGGAAAATGCCATCAAAAATATAACCATAGAATGTACCGATAGGCTGGCCTTTTCTCAGCAGGCTTGCATTCAGCAAAAGAATATCTGTCTCTGTATTTAAGTTGGTTACTTCATTCCTGTTGAGTGAAAAATTGAATGATGAACTCCATTCTAATGCTCCTGTTGTATTGATGGTGTGAAGAGCAATATCAACACCTTTGTTTTGAATATTACCAACATTCAACAAAGTGGAACTGAAACCTGATGTTGTTGGAATAGGTGTTGACAACAACAAATCATATGTCAGTTTAGAATAATAATCTGCAGTTAATGTGATACGTTGTTTAAACAAACCAAGGTCAAAACCAACATCAAATTGTTTGGTGCTTTCCCATTTCAGATTTTTGTTGGCATAACTCAATGGTTCCATACCAGTATAAACTTCGCTTCCGGCAGAACTGTTAAATACGCCTTGTCCATAAGGACCCACCAATGATAATGACTGGTAAGGGGCAATTGCCTGGTTGCCTATCACACCATAACTGATGCGTAATTTTAAATCAGAAACTGCATAAACTTTGTCCATAAATTTTTCTTTGGAAACACGCCATGCAAAAGCGCCTGATGGAAAATATCCATACTTGTTACCTTCAGAAAATTTTGAGGAACCATCAATACGGCCTGTTAATGTAAAAAGGTATTTATCACTCAAAGTATAATTCACCCTTCCTATATAAGAAACCAAAGTCCATTGTGATTCATTATTCACAGGTGTCTGCGGATTTTCTGCAACTGCAATATTGTGATAACCTGTCCTGCCATCGGGAAAACCAAAAGCATAAGCAAACAAACTTTCATTATTGAATTTCTGCATCGTAAAACCTGCAACAGCATTGATGCGATGTTTTTCACGCCAGCTTTTATTATAGGTCAATGTATTTTCATTCAACCATGTCAAACCATTTACATTACCAACAGAAGCTTCACCATTGCTTGCCTGTGTGCGTTTTAAAAAATTAGGCCCGAAAGATGCTTCATCATCATTGAATGCATCAATACCAAAACTGCTTTTCAGTTCAAGGTCGTTGGTGAGTTTATAACGTGCATACACATTACCGATGAACCTTGAATTTTTTGTAACTGAATTATATTCTTTAGCATCAGCAATCGGGTTGCCTAAAATTGTGCCCCTGTCATTTTCATAAGTGTAACCGCCATTTACTGTTGAATCATAGATAGGCAATATGGGATTAAATAATAATGCTGCAGTAACAACACCCGGCACTATCGTACCGGCATTGGTTAAGACGCCTTCTGAACTTGTTCTTGCATAAGTAATGCTGGTACCAACGGTCATGCGTTTGCTTAGTTCACGGTCAAGGTTGGCACGGAAACTATAGCGTTTAAAATTTGAATGAATGATGATACCATCCTGGTCGAAGTAGCCTCCTGATATTGCATATTTTGTTTTATCATCACCACCAGAAAAAGATATCTGATAACTTGCCATTGGTGCACGTCTGAATAAAGCTCCCTGCCAGTCAGTGCCTACACCAAGATTTTTAGGATTAACATAAACCGGTGTTTGATTAGCTGCGAATTTTGCATCATTAACGAAATTGGCAAACTGTTCTGCATTCAACACTTTCACTTCATGAGCAATATCCTGCAAGCCATAATAACTATCCAACGTCACAGTGCCTTTGCCTGCTTTTCCTCGTTTTGTTGTAATGATTACAACACCATTCGCACCACGTGAACCATAGATAGCTGTTGCAGACGCATCTTTTAAAATTTCTATTGATTCAATATCGTTTGGATTAATGGCAGATAAAGCTCCGATGCGTGGGCCCAGTGTAACACCAACTGACATATCGCCTGCATCACTGTTGACCAACATTCCATCAATCACATATAAAGGTTCATTGCCTGCATTGATAGAAGTTGTACCACGAATACGTATTGATGTTTCAGCGCCAGGTTTTCCTGATAACTGGGTAACCTGTACACCTGCTGCACGGCCTTGCAGAGCCTGGTCGAAAGAAGTTACAGGAACATCTTTCAGGTCTTCTGCTTTCACCGAAACAACCGAACCGGTGAGGTCACTTTTTTTCACCGTACCATAACCAATCACAACAACCTGTGAAAGCTCGTTGCTGTTTGGCATGAGTGAAATATGGAGTGTTGTTTTATCTTTTACAGAGATTTCCTGCAACACATAACCAACATGTGAAAACACTAATGTTGCATTAGCAGGTGCAACTATTTTAAATTCTCCCTTGCTATCGGAAGAAACACCTTCTGCCGAACCTTTCACAACCACACTGGCGCCAACAAGTGGTTCACCTGTATTATTGGTAATTGTACCAGTAATGGTTTTTGTGTTTTGCGCCTGCACACTGGTTAATGCAGCAATAAAAATCGCACACAACAAAGAAGCAAGTAACCTGGATCGCTGATTCATTTTCATTCGTAAATATTTTATTGATTATAACCGGAAAGCAGTTCCTTAATTGCAGGTATATCCTGCATAAACACCATTATGTAAGAGGAAAATTTGCCGGTCTTATTTTCATTTGCAAGGTTTAATCATTTAATAAAAGCAATCAATCAATTTTCTAAAAGCCTATCTGTCTTTGGCAATATCAATCGTATAGGTAAAACTATCCGCCCTGTAATAACCGAGGTTATATTCTATAGGCCTGTCACCCGGATCACATACAACCCGTTTTCGGAACAGGATTGGATCACCCACTTTAATGTTTAATTTTTCTGCCAGTTTTTTATTGGCAAGAATGGCACTGATACCTTCTTTTGAAACAGCAACAGTTACATTATGTTCTTTCTCTAATCTTTCATAAAGTGGCTTTGAAAAATCTTCTTTTTCTGTAAGGCCTGTACGCGGATGGAAGTAAGAAATAAAATATACTATCGGCCCTTTATTCAATCCACGCAACCTTTCCAGCTTTATCACCTTTGTTTTTTCTTTTATATTAAAGAGGCTGCATATTTCCTTATCTGCCACCACCCAACTGACCTTGATAGAATAATTTTTAAACGTTACACCTTTTTCATCCATTTCATGCGTAAAGCTGGTCCATTTGTTGAGCCTGGTGGTCAGGCTGTTCTTTGCCACTTTTGTACCTACACCTTTTTTGCGCACCAGCAATTGTTCCTGCACCAGTTTATTGGCAGCCTGTCTTACTGTATTTCTCGAGATACCCAGTTTTTTAGCGATATGCACTTCATTGGGTAATAGTTTACCATTCTGGTATTCAGGCTGTGCAATCATTTTCCTGAGCATTTCTTCCACCTGCAGGTGCAGTGGCAATACGCTTTTATGGTCAATAGCAAGATAGTCTGTCATGGCAAGTTCTAATGTTCAAATGTTCAAACATAGTGCTAATTTGGGGAATGTTTTTGATATGTTCAAACATTTGAACATATTTATTTTTTCGGTATAATAATTTATCCCTATTTTGAGGCTGAAAAAATTATCACATGAAACGATTGCACTTATTCATGTTATTCCTCGGAATAACAGGTTTGTCGCAGGCACAGGATGCGCAGCACAATAACACAGGATATACTTTTTCTGCACAGGCTGCACCTGAATGGACCCAACTGTTTGAAAGGACATCAGGATGGTTTGGCGCTGATGGTATTTTTTCAATACCGTTGAGTGGTGTTGATAAAATCAATAACGAAGGCAATCACTCAACACTTTTGGTTTTCAGTGATACATATATCGGTGAAGTGAAAGATGGAAAACCCATTCATGATACGATGGTGAATAATACTGTGGCTTATATCACAGGCAATGAACCTGATGCATCTAAACTTCATTTTTATTATAACAAAGATGACAATGGCAAACCAATCAGTTTTTTCACACCTCAAACATCAACAGATAAAAAACCACAATTATTCTGGTTGGGTGATGGTTTCGTGAATAAAGAAAAAAATAATGAGCTATATATTTTTGGTTACAAAGTAGAACGAACAGGGCCTGGTGTATTTGATTTTATTGAGCCCGGTGTTTCAATCATTGCCTTTCCTGCCAATAGCCAACCGCCTTTTAAAAAGCAAAGACAAATTGAAACAACATTGCACATCAATAATACTAAATTGGGTGAAGGTAATATGGGTGCGGGCATTTTAGTGAACACAAAATGGAGTGGCGCTGTACAACCTGATGGTTATGTGTATGTGTATGGTTGTATTGGCGCTGATAAAAACCTTGTAGCAGCAAGAGTGAAACCAAAAGATTTTGAAAACATGCAGTCATGGCGCTATTGGAATGGCACAGGTTGGAGCAACAATAAAGATGACATGAAACCAATCACCAATGCAGTTTCCAATGAACTGAGTGTAACACCATTGCCCGATGGAAAATATATCCTGGTGTTCCAGGTTATGGGCTTGAGTGATAAAGTAGGTGTACGCATCGGTGATAGCCCTGTGGGGCCTTTTTCAGATATTATTGAAGTATGGAAAGCGCCTGAATGGGGAAAGGGTTTATGGACATACAATGCCAAGGCACATCCTAATTTATCAAAGCCGGCTGAGTTGTTGATTTCTTACAATACCATCACTCCTGATTTCTGGAACGATATTCAAAAAGATGCAACAATCTATCACCCGAGGTTTATCAGGTTGAAAATTGAGAAGAAGAAGTGATGCAAAACCCAGGTGAAATAATAGCAGTTTAAATTTTTACATAAAAGCTATCTGTATACCTTTTCATATTACAGACACTTTGAAATAATGCTGAAATGTTTTTTAAAAACGCGACTGTGAAAATTTTTGATTCCCGTTTTTTAATCATGATGTTTTTATTTTTCACCGCCATGAAGTAAAACAGGTCCCATAATTTGTTTACTGTATAAGTATTTTATGCCTGCCTGTTGAAAGAGGGTTTTAAACTCTTTTGTACTGTACATTTTTACATGTGCTTTTTCAAATACACTGATAATTTTATTTATTATTTTCATCAGTAAAGAATCTGAAGCAGGATCAACAATAAATAATCTTCCGTTTTGATTAAGCAAACGGTTCATCTCCTGCAAACATTTTACCGGATGATTATAGTGATGAAAAGAATTTGTACAGATTATAATGTCAAATGAATTGCCGGGTAATGGAATAGATTCAGCATTACAAACAATAAAATGAAAATTATCAAAACCGGTAAAATTTTCTTTTGCCTTTTCTATCATTTTTTCTGAAATATCCACTCCGGTATAATCACCCTTACCCTTATTTTTCTTTGCAGCAAAACCAAGCGCCTGGCCAGTTCCACAACCGATATCAAGAATCCGTGAATTTTCAGTTGGATTTATTATATCAATTAAATCCGACTGGATCTTACGCAGATATTGATATTTTTTTCTTTTATCTGTGTCTAAATTTTCAGCCCATTTATCCCACTTTGATTTATTAATCTCTTCGTGTGTGGGTGATTCCATAATTAAATAAAAAAAGAATTTGAATAGAATATATTTATCAACAGGGAGGATAAATTTAAATTTATTATTGGATACAGAATATTCAACTTGCAACGGTTATTGCGGTGTACCTTTTTCATCGTTGATCAAATGAACAAGGCTGCCTGCAATATATCCATTCCATCCAGCTTCACAATCATTATAACATTCAACATCCGGAACAAGCCCGTAATGTGTAAAATGTATTTGTGCACCATTTTCTAATGGAGTTATTTCAAAAACCACTTCAGTGTTGTTCCATTCTTTTTTGTTATGGATCCATTGCAGGTTACAATCTGTTACTTTCCAAACTAGTTTTTTGGCAGGCACCAATTCACTGACTCTGAAATCAACAAAAGTATCACCGAAAGTAACCCTGAAATTATCATTTAATTTCTGAGCACTGCCGGTAAAATTTTTTGCCCACCATTGATTGACTTCACTAATTCTTTTCATTGCTACTTCAGGAGATGCAGTAACAGCAATGGTTTTTTGATAATTGTCGTTTTTCATTTTTAATGGTTTTATTAAGAACAGTTATTGAATAATATTTTGTATGATTGTTTATTCCTGTTGATACCACCTGAGTTCACCTCTTCCTGTAGTAATCAGGCTTTTC
>CAYNTP010000010.1:0-119954 GCA_964400415.1 uncultured Parafilimonas sp. | reverse complement strand
TTCAGCGAGGAAATTAGCTGTCCTGAAAATCTCGAGGTTTTCAGAATAGGATTTTATTTCAACAATGCCATCACATACAATCCTGTAAATGCGATATGAGGGTGAGAGTAAATCCCAGAAGTCTTTAAAAAAAGTGCGTGAAAAAACATGGAAGCTGCCGAATTCAAATTGTATAAACCTGATACTTTTTGACTGCAACATTTGTTGCGCCCCTTTCAACACAAACAACTCATGGCCTTCCACATCTATTTTCATAAAGTCAATTGTTGTAATCCCTTGTGCTGCACAAAACCCATCAATTGTTTTCAGTTGAATTGTTTCAGTAAAGTTTTCATTGGACCTGTAATTATAAAACCCTTCCTTATACAATGTAGCTGCACCTGAACCTTTATAATTCGCATAGATTTTTGTTGTTTCATCTTTCTCACCAAAACCAAAATTGAAAATTTGTATTGCAGGCAAATCATGGATATGTTGCCTAAGGTTTCCAAAACTTACCTGTGAAGGTTCGAAAGAGAAGATGTTTATCTTTTTATTTTTGAAAGAGGTTGCAAGCAACAGTGAATAACCACCTTCATTTGCACCGACATCAAAAAAAACATACCTGTGATCATCTTTCAATTTGTTCTCAATGTATCCGATCACTTTTTGTTCGCCTGTTGACCTGAGGCTCATCATATTGGCGCTGCCATAATTCAAACCGGTAACAGATAGCAGGTATAACTTCTGCCAGAAAGATTGAAAAGGCTTTTTGCAAATTACCGGTATCAGTAATTTTTTTATTTTCTTGTTGGTTTTTCTTACTTCAAGCATGTCAATCAGGGCCTCAGCTTACCAAGCAGGCGTTTCAGTTTGCTTTTCTTTTTGCTTTTGCCATTTTCAGAATAACCATAACCTAAACTATAATCATAACCATAACTGCCACCGTAAGTGTACCCGTAACCATAATAGCTGCGGATGCCTTTTACTTTCACATCATTCACCACCATTGCAAGGTTGGGTAGTTTTTTCTCTACATACAATTCATTGAGCAGTTTCAACTGCCGGCGCTGGGTGTAACGCTGCCGGACAATGAAGATACTCATGTCGGCAAATTCACTCAATACTTTTGCATCGCTCACTATGCCGAGCGGCGGTGTATCAATCAGTATATAATCAAAATGCTGCCTCAGGTAAGTAAATAATTCTGATATGCGTTCAGATAACAATAACTCTGCAGGGTTGGGTGGCGCAAAACTGGTATTGATCACATAAAGGCTGTCAAAACCTGATACTTTTTTAATCACTTCTTTTGGTGATGCAGTGCCAGTTAGAAAATTAGGCAGGTCAAGTGCATCGTTATCCGTTTTGAGCGCTTCAGAAAATTTAGGGCGGCGCATATCAAATTCAATCAGCACCGTTTTTTTACCGGAGACTGCAAAAACAGCAGCAAGGTTCATTGAAACAAAAGTCTTTCCCTCACCGGGCATGGTGGAAGTTATTAAAATTGAAACCCCATGTTGGTCCTTTGGCAGGAAATACCGCATATTGGTGCGTATGATCCTGAATTGTTCGGGCAGGACACCACGGGTTTTACCTGCGATGATCCTTCTTTCCTGTCCTGTAAAATGGCTGACCTCTCCGATGATGGGTGTTTCTGTTTGTTTTAGAATTTCTTCACGTGTTGTAACCCTGTCATTAAAAAGGTCCATGAGATAAACGATCAGCAACGGGATACCAAGGCCTGCAAACAAAGCCATCAGGTAAACATTTGAATTTTTCAGGTTGACAGGCCCCCAGCTTGAAGCGCCATCAATTGATGAGCTCTTACCAATAGCTGCAGCCCTTGATACGGCCGACTCTTCGCGTTTTTGTAAAAGGAATAAATAAAGTTTTTCCTTGATGCCCTGTTGCCTTTCTATTTCGAGTAATTGTTTTTCCTTTTCAGGCACCTGGTGCAGGTTGCCTAAAGCAGCCTGGTATTCTTTGGATGCTGCATTATAAGTGTGAGTATAAAGCGCTTTGATATTGTTGATGCTCTCCATGATCTTGGCACGGAAATCATCCAACTGGCTCTCGATAGACACCACATTAATGTTTTTTTCACCCAGGGTTTTGAGCATTTCATCTCTTTTCAAAACACCTGCATTATAAGAAGTCACCAGGTTGCTCAAAGTCATATCTCCTATTCCAAGATTGGAAGGTACGAGTTCATATTTCCGTTTGGGGTTATTGATGTAATTGCTCACCATGTTGGCAATATTCATCTGTAGTTCCTGTTCATTGAGTGTATTTTTCAAATCCTGTGTTTTGGCAAAATATGCACCGCTCTGCTGCTGTATATCAACAGCATTATTTTCTTTAAAATTCTTGATATTATTTTCAACACTATTTAATTCGTTGGATATAACGCCGAGTTCTTCATCAATAAAATTGATGGTATTATCTGCAATCCGGTTGCTTTGTTCAATATTGTAATTATTGTATTCGTTGACGAGGGTGTTTAAAATCAATTCTGATTTTGCCGGCACCTGTGAAGAAGTGGAGATAGTAAGTATTGTCGCATCCCTGCTCAAAGGTGCAATAGAAAGTGAGCCTGCGAGGCCACCGGCTATTGCTGCAGTAGGCACCCAGTTGGCAGAATATTTATTATCCGGTTTATACAATGATAAATCGGGGATGTTGATCATATAATTAAACATGGGAGTGACAACCAGTTTATGGTTTTCTGCTTTTACTTCCTGCTCGCCATTTAAGACAAAAATATCATCCCCCTTTACCCAGAATGTTACATTATAACTGCGGCTCGAATCTTTGATATTTGAAAAAAGTACAAACCTGTTGGCTGGGTTGGGATCAAACAATTCAAATGTATTGACTTTACCAATTGAATAATATACTTCATTGAGGTGTGCAGCTATCACAACCCTTTCCATCAGCTTTCTTGATTTCAATACTTCTGTTTCATTAGACAGGTTGGTTTTGGAAGTAAAGAAAACATCGGGCAGCACCTGGTCAGATACTGCATTGGACTGGCTGCCCTTGCCGGCAACATCTTTTAATAAGAGTTTGATGCTGCTGCTATAAAGCGGTGTCTGGAAATGGATATAGATAACTGCAACTATAAAAGAAACAATAAGGAATGCTGCAAATAATGGTAAATAGTTCAGTGATTTTACCAATAGTTCCCTGAAAGAAAACTCATTGTCGTCTTCTTTAACCGGTGGTTTTTTCCTGACAGTAGTTGTAGCCATATTATTTTACCAGGTTAATCACGAGTAAAACCGTTGAAAGGATAGTAGTAGCAATGCCGAGGTTGCGCAAACTTCTTTCTAACCTCGGGTCATTGTTGATGTATTTTGTTTTATCCGCTTCAACATAAATCATATCATTTTGCTTGAGATAATAATAAGGTGAAAGAAACACCTGGTTTGAATTGACATTCACCCTGCCAAATTCACGCTGTCCATTGGTTTCCCGCACAACAAGGATGTTATCCCTCCTGCCAAAAGTGGAGATGTCGCCGCTTTGAATTAGTGCATCGAGGATGGTGAGTTTACCATCAGGCACAGAGATAATCCCGGGCCTGCCCACTTCGCCAAAAACGCTGACTTTAAAATTAGAAATAGAAACAGTGACCACTGATCCTTTCAGGTAAGCATCTAATTGTTGCTGCAGGTTGGCAGCAAGCTGTGCTGTTGTCAGGCCGCCAGCTTTTACAACACCTAATTGCAACATTTCAATATTACCCGATGTATCAACAAGGTAACCCTGTGTTGAAGTTCCTCCACCTGAAACCATATTAAAATCATCAGCAGCCGTTTTATTGATAGCAGTAATGTTGATGTTCAGCCTGTCGCCCGGCTCAATAATTGCAGGTGCATTTTTCACCACTTTTTCAGCAGCAGTAACGCTGTCCTGCAAATACAGCACATGCTGAAATGTTTTCGGCACACCACAGGATGAAAAAACTATTACCGCAACAATAAAAAAAGAAGGCAGCAAAGAAGATATCTGTTTATTCATGCGATGTAAACTTAAATTATTTCACGGCTTCGCCGCTCTCAATCCCAAAATATTGAGTTAATGGTTGCCGGTTCATTCTTATTACTGTTAATTTACCTGCTATGCTATACCCGAAAACTTACAATTTTTCCTGAAGCTTAAACGAAATCAATCTTGTTTAATTGCTGACATGTATAGCAGTTGCTATCCTTAAAAGATACAAGGGTAACCTGGCAGGTAAATGAATTAATAAAAGCAATTACGGTTTTATAGTCAGTAAATCGGATTTCCTTACACACAGCAATCATTCTTATAGTCAAAATTAGCTCTCTGCAAATATGCTGATTAATTGCAAGTAAACAAAATCTGAATTAAGGAGTAAATAAGCTGCACATCATTAACAATCCTACCTGAATTGTATGGCTTTAACCGGCCTTACACTTTTCACAAAAATTGTAGGGATGATCAGTGATAAAAAACAAACGATTAATGTGACAATACAAACTGCTGCCACCTGCCACCAGATAATGTAAACAGGAGCTTCTGAAACATAATATGCGGATTCATCCATTTTAATAAAACCCGTTTGTTGCTGGAGCAGGCAAAGGCCAAGCCCTGCAACCAACCCGATAATAATTCCTTTAATTGCAATGATGCTGGCATGATATAAAAATATTTTCTGTATGGTCCAGTCACGGCAACCCAATGCTTTTAAAACACCGGTCATCCGGGTGCGTTCAAGTATCAGTATGAGCAGGCAGGTGATGAGGTTGATGATGGCAACAATAGCCATCACTGTAAAAATCACGTTGCGGTTTACATCCTGTATCTGCAACCAGTCGAAGATGTTGGGATAAATTTCTTTAATGGTGCGGCTGATCCAACCCTGGGGCAACAATTCATACAATTGACTATTGACGGTGTCCATTTTGGTATAGTCTTTCAGGAAAACTTCATAACCGCCAATTTCATTATGTTCCCATCCATATACTTTCCTCAAAAGCCGCAGGTCGCCGATGGCAAAAGTTTTATCATATTCATCAATACCTGTTTTAAAAAAACCACAGACATGTAAACGCCTAACCGAAGCCCTGCCCTGTTGCTGGTTGATGAAATAAACATTCACCGAATCATTCACTTTTATCTGCAGCTCTTTTGCTATTGGCAGCGATACAAGAATATCTTTACTGTAAGATGAATCTTCAAATGATGGAAAGCTGCCCTCCTTCAGGAAAGTTTTTAATGTGTTGAAATGATAATCTTTGCCAACACCTTTAAACAACACGCCTTCTATTTCTTTATTCTTTTCAATGACAGCAGACTTGGTGGCAAATGCCTGGATATAACTGATGGGTGGAAAATTATGCAACACCTGCAAAGTAGTATCATTGGGTGGCCAGGGTGTTTCTTCAGCGATGAAAGTTTTATCGGGCTCATATTCCTGTACCCTGAGATGGCCCCAGAAATTAAAAATTTTATTGCTGACTGCATACTGAAAGCCATTCACAAAAGCAAGGGTGATGATCATGGCGGCAACACTCAATGCAGTAGCAGCAGTGGCCAAACGGATGATAAACCTTGAAAAAGATTTTTGTTTGTTGAATGCGATACGCCTGGCTAAAAATGTTGCAAGTTGCATAGAATGCGGTAAAGATAATTGTAAAGGCCTGATTTATTAACCCCAGGTCATTTACCGGTATTATCAAATATGATATCGTTAACCAGTCAACATTAATTTCTTTGAAGAATGGTTTTCAAAAAATAAAGCGGGACAAACCAGGAGGAATTATGAAAAAAATCAATAATAATTTTTTGCTTCATTACTACAATTCATAGTAGTGTTACAAGGAAGTTCCTGGTAATATATTATTTTTTGGTGTGGGGAATAACGGGAAAAAGCACAATGAAATACGGGGATTTTCCCGTATGAAACAGCTATTTAATATTTTAAGTTTGACCCGTCATTATAAAAAGATCGGGCGTTGCTAACTCAATAGCATTGGGAAAATTGAGGTTCCCAGGAAAATTGAAATATTTTAAAAAATGAAAAATACCCCATTCTAACTGCTTAAATGGATTGTTGAAGAAATTATAAAGGAATCGGCATTTCAATCCTATTCATATTTAACCCGGATGTTTTGATGTCCGGGTTTTTTTATGTTGAAACTTTACCTGATTGTTTATAAAAACCTGCTGCGGTAAAATCTACTCAGATGCCTATCTCTTACAATCATTGTTCATCAAAATTGAAGAAATATTTTTTCAACAGCAATTACAGCATAAATCTTTTGCATCAGTGAACAGGTCATATCAATTACATTTTACAAAGGAGCAAAACCAGAAATAGAAAAAAAATCTGAAAAATAAATTGAAAATATGTTTGTATATAAATTCATTCATTGCTATAAAATCAAGTGTAATTGTACATGCAAAAAACACAAAAGTTAAAATGCAGGATGAGTTTCAATATAAACATAAAAGAGATTATCTTGGAAAATAAATATTTGTCAATATGAAATGGGCTTACCAGGTGAAAGATAAAATGAAAGTAGTCGCGGTATTAATATTGATCATCATCTTAATACTTGCCAATAATATTGCCAACAGGAAAACATTTTCCAACCTTAACCAATCTATAGCTTCAATCTACAAGGACAGGCTGATGCCTGCAACATATATTTTCCAGTTGACTGACCACCTTTATCAAAAACGACTTTTGAATGATGGCAATACCCAAAACAATTCATTTGTTAATACAATGCAGCAACATGATGCAGCAATCAAAAAAATTATTTCAACTTATGAAACTACATATCTTACAAAAAGTGAAAAAGAGCAATGGACGGCATTCAAATCAGGGCTGCAGGATTATGATGTACTCAGCAATGCAACAGAAAAAGATAAAACTGCAATGGATAATAGTTTCAACAAAGTTTTACATAGCCTTAATGCACTTAGTGAAATACAGGCTAGTGAAGGTAATGCCTTACTTAAAACATCAAACATCAATATTAACGGCACCGTAATCACATCTCAGCTTGAGATCGCACTGCTGATAATTTTAGGTGTCATTGCATTGGTATTGATCAGCGCTAATGATAACAATTTAATAAGGATACAAAGACCGGGTTTGAATTAATTATAGTTCCTGTAATTCTATCTTTTTTTTGATTTTATTTTTCCCGCTACAATTATTTTTTAGCGCATATCAGATCCAGAAAAGGGTAAAATAATTTTTCATGTCAAAATGAAATCCGGATTTGTGTATGCCCTTTTTTTCAGCACAAAAATTTTATACCTACTCAACCAAACCATTATTTACACGTAATTAGATGTGATACAATATTTTTGCTCCTCAAAAAAATAGAATCAATGAAACCATCACTCCTGCTTTTAGTTATTTCATTTTTTGGTTATAGTTATATTGCTGCTCAATCCAACAACCTGGAAACTACCAAACAGGTTGCAGCAATTGAAAAAGCAAAATTCAATGCAAGGCTTAACAATAAAACTTTATCACTTGCTTCCAATAATTTTACTGTGAACTATTATCGTTGCAACTGGAACATTGATCCTGCAGTGAGGTATATCAGCGGTAGTGTGACTTCTTATTTTATTACAACAGCAGCAACTAACCAGGTTACATTTGACCTGACCAATAAGCTTACCGTTGACAGTATAATTTTTCATTCAACTACTATTAGTTTTACACAAAAAAACAATCAAACACTTGTCATCAATTTACCTGTTTCATTGAATGCAGGCGCACATGATTCTGTTTCGATTTATTATCATGGTACACCGCCAGGCAGTGGTGATTTTACAGGCGGTTTTACACAAACCACACATAACGGTATTCCTGTAATCTGGACCTTGAGTGAACCTTATGGCGCTTCAGGATGGTGGCCCTGCCGCAATGGATTAGATGATAAAGCCGACAGCATTGATATTTATATTACCCATCCTTCACAATACAAAGCATCTTCAAACGGTGTATTAATCAGTGAAACCAACAATGGCTCAAACACTACATCATATTACAAACACCGCTACCCTATTGCAACATATCTTGTTGCAATTGCGGTTACCAATTACAGTACGTTCACTAACAACATAATGATCAATGGCAAGTCAATGCCGGTAACACAATATATCTATCCTGAAGACTTATCAGCTTTCCAGGCAGCAACACCGGTTGTGTTAAATGCATTGCAGCTATACAGTGATTATTTCGGCAACTACCCTTTTATCAAAGAAAGGTATGGACAAACAGAATTCAGTTGGGGCGGTGGCATGGAACATCAAACCAACTCTTTTGTTATCGGCACAGGCACTAATTTAATGACACATGAATTAGGCCATCAATGGTTTGGCGACAGGGTTACCTGTGGTAGCTGGCAGGATATCTGGTTGAATGAAGGTTTTGCCAACTGGCTGGCTGATATGTTTTATACTGAAAAAATTGATACTGTAAATTATAAATCGAATGTGCAGGCCGACCTTTTATATATCACATCACAAAAAGGCGGTAGTGTATGGGTGAATGACACAACAAATTCAAACAGAATTTTTGATACAAGGTTAACGTATGACAAAGGTTCTTTTCTTGTTCGTATGTTGCGTTGGACTCTCGGTGATTCACTATTTTTTAAAGGCATAAAAAAATACCTTCATGATCCGAAATTATCTTATGGCTTTGCACGCACAGCAGACCTTCAGCGTAACCTGCAACAGGTGAGCGGGAAAAATCTTGATTACTTTTTCAATCAATGGTTTTATGGTGAAGGCTATCCTACTGTAACTGTACAATGGAAAGATTCATCCAACGGTAAAATTTATTTCACAGTGAGTCAGACCACATCAAAACCTTCATCAGTAAGTTTCTTCAGGCTAAAACTACCTGTACAGGTAAGTAATGGTAAAAGTAAAAGAACATATATTTTAAATTTTAAAACCAACAACCAGCAATTTGTATTTAACAGCCCCACATTCAAAATAAAAAATGTAGAGATTGATCCTGACAATTACCTCATCACAAAAAACAACAAAGTGATTGCTGAAACATTACTGCCACAACAAGGCATTGCAACAGTTTCAGTAAGCCCTAATCCTGTTACAGCAACTGCACATGTGTTGTTGAAAAATATGATGGGAAAAGTGCAAATGCAATTATTTGACAACAGTGGCAACATGAAATGGAACAAACAAATTGATGTAACAACTAATTCAACAACAATACCAATATCTTTTTCATCCTTCAGCAATGGTTCATACATTTTATTTGTGTATGATGGCAATGGCATTAAACATTCTGTTACAATTATCAAATAAATGCAGCGTTTATTGTTTTTTTGCCATAGGGAATGGGCATGGCAAAACGAAAAAGAAAATCGAAGGGCATTGTTGATAACAGGATATTGATAATAGTTGTATCAGTAGTAATTATCCTGGTTACTTTTATCTGGATAAGCTATAGGGCAAATCAGAAAAAAATAGCAGCACATTTTGCTTTATATCCCGGGTATGGAATTGAGTTGCCATTAGGTTACAGCATCCACGGCATTGATGTTAGCAGTTACCAGGGAAATATTTATTGGCCTGCAATTGCAAAAATGCAGGACCAGGATGTGCGCATCAGGTTTGCATTTATTAAAGCAACAGAAGGATTAAAACAAGTTGACAAAAAATACCAACGCAACTGGCAACAGGCAAAACAATCGGGTATCACCAGGGGCGCATATCATTATTTCATTGCGACAAAAAGCGGAAGGTTGCAGGCACAGAATTTCTTAAAAACAGTGCAGTTGCAACCAGGTGATCTTCCCCCTGTTTTAGATGTGGAAGAGCTATATGGTGTACGCCCCGATAGTATGCGCAGCCGCATTACCGAATGGTTAAATACAGTTGAACAGGTTTATCATGTAAAGCCGATTATTTATACCAGTGCAAAATTTTACAAAGATTATTTAGGAAAGCAATTTGATGAATACCCGCTCTGGGTGGCACATTATTTTGTAAAAGAAAAACCTGCAGTGGAAGACGGCTGGTATTTCTGGCAACACAATGCTGCAGGCAAAATCAATGGCATCCGCACTAAAGTTGACTTCAATGTTTTCAGTGGAGATACATCTCAATTCAGCAACCTGCTCATCCACTGATCAATTTCAATAAAAATTTCACCAGTGAATTTTTATTTTTGAAAGAATGAACTACATAGAGCACCTTCAACAGGATAAAAAGCTGGCTGCATTTATGAATGGCGCCGTACATGAACGCATCAGGCCACACAGCAACATACCACTACAATTGATAAGAAGTATCATGAGCCAGCAACTCAGCACAAAAGTGGCACAGGTCATTTACAACAGGTTCCTTGAAATTTATAAAAACAAAACACCAAAGCCGCAACAGATTATTGAAACACCATCAGAAATTTTAAGGGCAACAGGTTTGTCTAATGCCAAAGTGGGGTATATAAAAAACATTGCATCATTTTGCATCGAATATAAAATCACTGATAAAAAACTGCATGCCATGAGCAATGAAGAAATCATTGCATTGCTCACACAAATAAAAGGCGTGGGCAAATGGACAGTAGAGATGTTGTTGATGTTTGCCCTGGGAAGGGAAGATGTTTTTTCACTGGATGATTATGGTGTCCGCACTGCTATGATGCATATTTACCAGATAAAAAAAACAGATAAAAAATTATTGGATAAAAGGCTGCTTCGCATTTCAAAAAAATGGTCACCATACAGGACTTATGGTTGCCTGTATTGCTGGCATTGGAAAAACAATGCACCTGTAATAAGGAAGAAAAAAACAACAACCAAAAAGAAAAGCACATCCACTTAACCACTCTTATTTAACTTGTGTTTGAAAATCCATTACATTGCATTTCCATCTTTACTTCTTAAAATCATACTTTAAATGGACCATAAGATCTTCCGGTTATTTTATCAATGTGATTGATGAACTAATAAAAATTTTATGGTGAAATATTATTGAATAAAAAACAAAAGTCTACACATGAAGATTGCTTTCACTTTTGGTGCAACACTATTAAGTCTTTGTTTGTTTGCACAGGATGATTCTGTAACTGTAGCCGATTATAACAGGGCTGAACAAATGTTATCTGCCAACACATCACAAAAAATAGATTACGCTTCTGTCAGGGCCAACTGGTTAGGCAATGATAAATTCTGGTACAGGGTGTTAACTCCAACCGGAAGTAAGTATATGCTGGTTGATGCCGCTAAAGGCAAACGCACAGAAGCATTTGATCACCAGAAACTCGCTGCAGCTTTATCATCAGCTACAGGCAAAAACTATTCAGCAGATATGTTACCATTCAGGAGTATCAGCTATACTGATGATGGAAAATCGCTGGTGTTTACAACGGGTAATAAACAATGGAAAGCAGACCTGAAAACTTATACAATTACAGAAGATGGCGTTCCACAAAAGATGAGGGATTATAACCCAAATGAAGTGGTATCACCAGATGGCACTAAAGCTGCTTTTATCAAAGACTATAATTTGTGGGTAAGGGACCTTACAACCAACAAGGTAAAACAATTAACAACAGATGGCATACAATATTTTGGATATGCCACTGACAATGCAGGATGGAAACATAGCGATGCTGCAATACTGCGTTGGTCAAATGATTCAAAAAAGATTGCCACTTTCCAGCAGGACGAACGCAAGGTGGGTGAGATGTATCTCGTCAGTACAAAAGTTGGTCATCCAAAACTTGAACAATGGAAATATCCAATGCCGGGTGATTCAAATATTATCATGATACAAAGAGTGATTATAGATGTTGATAACCCGAAAGTAATCCGTTTACAGGTCGCACCTGATCCGCACCGCGGCACATTGAGTGATGATATTTCAAGCAGCGGCACATTTGATGATGTGGACTGGAGTGCAGACAACAGTGAACTTGCTTTTGTGTCCACATCAAGAGATCATAAAATTGAAAAATTCAGGATAGCTGATGCTGCAACAGGAAAGGTCAGAGAAGTATTTGAAGAAACAGTACCCACACAATATGAATCAGGGCAAGGCGCTATCAACTGGCGCTATCTTTCCAAAACACATGAAATAATCTGGTATTCTGAACGTGATAACTGGGGACACCTGTACCTGTACGACGCCAATACCGGTCAGTTAAAAAATCAAATAACAAAAGGAAACTGGGTGGTTACAGAAATGCTGAAAGTGGATGAAGATAAAAGAAAAATCTATTTTTTAGCAGATGGCCTTGATCCTGTTAATCCATACTTCACACATTTCTGCTGTGTTGATTTTGATGGAAAAAATTTCAAGGATTTAACACCCGAAACCGGCATGCACAGGATACAGGTTTCATCAGCTTATAATTATTTTATTGATGATAATTCACAGCCCAACGTTCCCAATGTCTTTGTATTGAAAAACATCAGTGGAAAAGTTATAACACCGTTGGAAAAAACAGATGTAAGCAGATTGGCTGCCACAGGCTGGAAACCTATTCAGCCCTTCACTGTAAAAGCACATGACCATACAACAGATCTCTATGGTTTGTTATATACGCCTGAGCATTTAGATTCAACAAAAAAATATCCCGTCATTATTTACATATACCCTGGTCCTCAAGGTGGAAGCATTGGTAGCAACTGGGGATTTTCACCAACACGAGGCGATAATAATGCCCTGGCAGAACTAGGGTTTATTGTTGTGCAGTTAGAAGGCACCAGTAACCCTCTTCGTTCAAAATCATTTCATGATATGAGTTATGGATTTATGGCTGAAAATACATTGCCCGATCAGATTTATGGAATTCGCCAACTCGCTGCACGTTATTCATTTATTGACACCAATCGTGTAGGTATCTGGGGGCATTCTGGTGGTGGTTTTGCTACAGCCTGTGCCATGTTTAAATATCCAGATTTCTTCAAAGTAGGTATCTCTGAATCAGGCAACCATGATAACAGGAACTATGAAGATGACTGGGGTGAAAGATATATTGGCTTACTCACCAAAGGGGCCAATGGGGTGGATAATTATGAAGCCCAGGCCAACGAAATTTATGCAGGAAATTTAAAAGGAAAATTATTGCTGGCACATGGCCTGATGGATGACAATGTGCCTCCAACCAATACAATGCTTGTAGTGGAAGCATTGGAGAAAGCCAACAAAGATTATGACCTGATTGTTTTCCCAAACAGTCATCATGGTTATGGGCAATATTCCTATTATATGATGCGCAGACGATGGGATTATTTTGTTACAAACCTGATGAATAAAAAACATCCAAAAGAATATGAGCTGAATTTTTCTTTTGATCCGAGAAATGGTGGAGGCAGGTTCTAAAACTTTATAAGATTTATCTAACTGTAAGTGTGATGAAATTATCTATGAAATTTTATCACACTTTTTGTTTTAAAATCAAGATAGAATTTGCGGGATTGATCTTGAAATAAAACTTTAAGCAAGCATCAGCTTTCTTTATAAACCCAGGGAGTTTCCAATAAGTTCCCATATTTTGAAAGCAGTACATGAAGTTTATTGATCTGTTCATTAAAACTCTGGAACATCCAGTCAGTATGCGGGTATCTCTTTGCTTCTTCAATACAGGCCCGGTATGCTGCAAATTCTCCTAATCCAAAATGCGCTTCTGCCTTATTCACCAGTATCCAGAATTTCTGCGCGTTATTATAATCCTTTTGTTTCTGAATGTCTTCAGCATTTAACGTAACAGACTTTGCGAATTCCAGTGATTCGCGTTTAATAATTTCATCCCAGTCCCTGTCACAAATCATCAAAACCCTTGTCCTCACCCTGTTGGCAAATACCATATCTGCGATTTTATCTTCTTTATTGGAATAAAGGTTGCTGTCAACCCGGCAATTAAAAGAATACGCCAGGTTGATACCGTTATACCTGTTATTGAGTAAAAAATAACCCCTCTCATTAAACAGGATTGCATTCTTCAGGTGCTCATCACCCTGTCCCTGTTCATATAATTTTTTTTCAAAGCTGCCTGCCAGCGCTACAGTTTCAGGATCATTGGTATGATCAAGATCTAACTGTGTCAATAATTGCAATGCATCATTTAATGCAGTAACCACATCCGGTTCGCAAGCTTTAGCTGTAGCCAGCGCCAAACGCTGAACAAGGTATGGATCATTGACAGCAAAATCTCTATTACCAGCTTTTCCCAGTTCCATCGCTGCCTTAAAAATTGATTTTGCCTCAGAGAATTTTTTATTCTTCAATGCTTCTTCGCCTTCATCACACAAGATGGATAATGTTTTGCTTGATGTATCATTCATTGCTGCACGCGGTTCTGCACTAATTGCTTCTCTCGTTTTACTGATCATCTGATCAATATTATCCTGGATAGAAGGTGGTACAAGATCTGAAATGAAAGTATAGACTGGGCTGTCTTTCGGAGGTGGTTTTTGATCAATAGCAGCATCCAATAAAGTATTTAACACACCATGAAACCTTTCTGCTTCACCATAATCAATCGAATCACCTAAATGAGTGTATTTGGTAATAGCAATATGGCCAAGATCAAACGGATAGACCAGTTTATCTTCTGCAATGATAATGGTAGTGAATGGCCTCAATGCATGTCTAATACCCAACTCATAGATTGCATTCGCATTGAGTGTAGAGAGGTCTGCAATCACTACATCTGCCTGCAATAATTCAAGGTACATCTGCAGGTCAATAGAGCCTGAATTTGGGATTTCATCAGCCCGCACACAGATCCATCCCCTTTCTTTTAACACCGGTTTTATCAGGTATTGATATGATTTATTGAGATCAAGTTTGCGGCCTGTTGTATAATCAGTCTTGACACCAAAACCCATTACAACAAAGCATCGTTTTTGATTGTTACCCATGGCTTTTTCAGTTTAGCTAAACAGCAATTTTATTTTGTTGCAAAATAAAATTACAATAAACGATTGTATCAGGGAAACATAATTAATATGCCGGTTATAAAAATTCACGGCTTATCTATTGCATAAATATTAGTTTGCAGTTTTTAAAATGTTTAATACTATTTCAAATGAAAATATTTTTTGTACTGATTGCATCATTTATCATTTCAATATCTGTAGCAAATTCACAGACAAAACAATTTTCTGTCATTGCTTATTATGCAGGTGATGCCAGCCAGGTGGATGCTTACCCGGTTGAAAAACTCACTCATATCATTTATAGTTTTTGCCACCTGAAGGGAAATGAACTGCATGTTGACAACAAGCAGGACAGTATAACTATCAGTCACCTTGTAGAATTGAAAAAAAGAAACCCCAACTTAAAAATAATTTTATCCCTTGGTGGATGGGGTGGCTGTGCATCCTGCTCTCAGGTTTTCTCAACAGCAACAGGAAGAAATGATTTTGCAAAATCTGTAAAACATCTTTGCGAATATTTTAAAACAGACGGGATTGATATTGACTGGGAATATCCTGCAATTGAAGGTTATCCGAATCATCAATACATGCCAGCTGATAAAAAAAATTTTACTGCACTCATGCAGTCATTAAGAAATACACTCGGGAAAAAATATGAGATAAGTTTTGCTGCCGGTGGTTTTGATAAATTTCTACACGAATCTGTTGAATGGAATAAAATTGCAAAGTTGGTGGACAAAGTGAACCTGATGTCTTATGACCTTGTCAATGGCAACAGCACAGTAACCGGCCATCACACACCTTTGTATTCTACACCCGAACAAAAAGAATCTGCTGATAATGCAATCCGTTTCTTTGATTCTATTCATTTCCCTTTGAACAAAGTTGTGATTGGCTCAGCTATGTATGGAAGAATGTTTACAGTTTATAATGATGCACACAATGGTTTATATCAACCCGGCAAATTTGACCACGGCATTTCATGGCGCAACCTTGATATGGAAGCAATGAAGCAACAGGGTTTTGTATATTATTGGGATGATACTGCAAAAGCGCCTTATCTCTATAATAAAACTGCAGGAAAAATTTTCAGTTTTGATAATGAAAAATCAATGTCATTAAAAACAAAATATGCTTTGGTAAAAGGATTGAATGGAATTATGTTCTGGCAATTGGGTGATGATAAACCTGAACATGGTTTGCTTGATGCTATTGATGATGCAATACATCAAAATTGATGAAGTGCTTTTTTAAAATATTTCGTTGCATAAAAATTATTCGTGCTATTCAAAACTATTAATATAACATCCCGTTGTAGATATTTGGGAATAACGAAATCAGTTAGCAATTTTCAATATTGAAAACCTGCGGAGAGTGAGGGATTCGAACCCTCGATCCACCTTCCGGCGGATACACACTTTCCAGGCGTGCTCCTTCAACCACTCGGACAACTCTCCTTTCAATTAAGGGCGGCAAAAATAATAGCTTTTTACAAATTGAAAATTCTTTCTGCATTGGCAGTAGTAATTGTAGCTACTTCCTCCAATGAAACATTTTTCACTTCAGCCAGTTTTTCTGCAATGATTTTTATGTAACTGCTTTCATTTCTTTTTCCCCTGAATGGTACAGGTGACAGGTATGGTGCGTCAGTTTCCAAAACAATATGTTCAAGCCCCACCTGCTTCAACGTTACATCAAGCCCTGACTTCTTATAAGTTAATACACCACCGATACCCAACATAAACCCAAGGTCAATAATTGCTGTTGCATCTTCATAACTATTACCAAAACAATGGAAAATTCCCTTTAAACCTCTTTTTGAAAATGGCCTTACACATTCTATCGTTTCCTTCATTGCATTCCTTGTGTGAATGACTATCGGGTGTTTTGATTGTAATGCAAGTTCCATTTGCGCTTCAAATGCTTCATACTGCTGTTTTGAAAATTCGGTACTCCAGTAAAAATCAAGCCCAATTTCCCCGATAGCCGCAAAAGACCGGCTTTTTAATTTTTCTTCTATTTTTCTAAGCTCATCTAAGTATCCTTCATTCACTGAACAAGGATGCAGCCCGGCCATTGCAAAACATTTTCCAGGGTAAGCTTTTTCAAAATTTAACTGGCTTTCTGTAACGGAACTATCAATAGCAGGCAGGTAAAAACGCTCTACTCCTGCAGCTTCAGCCCTTTGCATTACCTCATTGATATCATTCCCAAATTCGGAAAGGTAGAGGTGTGTATGTGAGTCAATAAATTTTAGCATTATGTTTCTTTTGAGTATTCTTTCTACCAAATTTTTTGTCTTTCATTAGTTTATTTCTCTTTATCTTTGACGCAGTTTTCATAGGGTACGGATTAAAAACGGGCTGAGGTTTCTACCTTGGCCTTTTTTATTCAATCAATATTCAATTGACCTGAACTTATATCCTGCATTACTAAAATGCTCCAACACTTTTGGCAACGCAAAAAACATCCTCTCCTGCGCTTTTGTACTATCATGAAAAACGATGATTGACCCAGGCTGTGCATTCAGCAAAACATGCTCTGCACATTTTTGCGGTGAAATATTTTTATCAAAATCACCACTCAGCACATGCCACATTATTATTTTATACTGAAGTTGTGTGCGCAACATTTTTGAAACAAAAGGAGAAACCCTTCCATAAGGCGGCCTGAATAATTTTGAATCAATATACTTCGCTGCATCGCCAATATCTTTTACATACAAATCATTTTTTGTTTTCCATCCATTTAAATGATTATAGGTATGGTTGCCCACGCTGTGCCCCTCATCTAAAATGCGCTCATAAATTTCAGGATATGCATGCACATTTTTACCAAGACAAAAAAATGTTGCCTTTGCATTAAATTCTTTTAACCTGTCTAAAACAAAAGGTGTTGCAGTTTTATGCGGCCCGTCATCAAATGTCAGGTATAATTCCTTCTGTGCTGAAGGCATCATCCATACAAGCGATGAATTGAGTTTGCGAAACCAGGAAGGAATTTTTACCAGGTAAAACATTCAGCAAAATTAATCAATGCCACAATGCAAACAGGTGCATGCAAATTGAGGAAATACAAACTGAATTTTGTTTGAAAATAAAATTGCTTAAAACTATTTTTTATTGACTACCACTATCACATCATCAGGTTCACCTGCATCCATTTTAATTGAAGCAATAGTAAGTGTGTTATTGTTTAATTGTACCGGCACTGCAGAATTATCTTTTAATAAATAAGCTTTACCAATTTTTTTATATGGAAAATTTTCAAGCGTAATTGTTGTTGCATTTTTATCCAGCACATGCACAAACATGGTATCATTCTTTTGTGTGATACAACCCCATGTCTGTGGTTTTATATAACCACCTCTTGTGTTATAAATACTTTCACCATAAGTGCGCAACCAATTGCCCATATATGCCAGCCTTTCCTGGAATTCTGGTTGCACTTTGCCGTTGGGCATAGGGCCAATGTTGAGTAAAAGATTAGCGCCATAACCACTGGCACGCACCAATAAATCAATCAACTGCTTTGGTGATTTGTAAGCAGTGTCTGTAATATTAAAACCCCATGAATTATTCATCGTAACACAGGATTCCAAAGGCAGGTCAGAAGGTTTCTGATAATTTAATCCACCTTTGTTTTCACCCGGCAAATCCTGTTCAAACATCTGGAAATCTTCACCGGGAAAAGGTGATAAGTGATGATTGTTTCCAATTAAACATTGTGGCTGCAATTTATGTATGAGTGCATAAATTTCACTTAAATGCCAGTCCACTCTCGGCGACCTGTCTGCTGCTCCTTCAGGCGCTGTCTGGTCCCAATATCCATCAAACCAGATACCTGCAATCTCACCATAATTTGTCAGCAATTCAGTCAACTGGTTTTCCATGAATTTTATATAATCATTCCAGTTGCCATGCACCGTCCTGCCTGTGCCCTGCCCTGTCCTGCCGGTCCAATAACTATAATCATCGCGCCGCCAGTCAAGCAAAGAATAATATAAAAAAAGTTTGATGCCCTGTTTATGACATTCATCAGCAATCATCTTCACAATGTCTTTATGATAAGGTGTGTTCATGATGTTGAAGTCAGAATATTTTGTATCCCACAAACTAAAACCATCGTGGTGCCTTGTTATCAAAGTGATGTACTTCATCCCTGCATTTTTTGCCATGCTCACCCATTGAGCAGCATTAAAATCAATCGGGTTAAAAAAATCTTCCAGCCTTGTATAATTTTTCACAGTGATGTTGCGGTTGTTCATCACCCACTCACCATCACCCAGGATGCTAAACGGCCCCCAATGGATAAACAAGCCAAACTTTGCATTTTCAAACCATTGCCTTGCAGCCAGGTTTTGCGGTGTCGGGGTATATTGGGCACTAAGCGAAAAACAAACCATGAACAATAAAAGACTAAAAGATATTTTTTTCATCACGCATAATTTTTGTTGAAGATAAGAAGAAGTATTTATCATGGTATTGTCAAACTTTGAAAAATAACCTTCACTTCATAAAACCATTTTCCAAACATTAATTGAAATTGAAAACTTCAGGATAATTTTGCGGCGCAAATTATTGATGGGTGAATATTACAGGGAAATTGCTTTTAAAATCAGTAAGCAACAATTTTATTACCGGTTGTCATCCTTCACTTAAACATTACTGCACTGAAAAAATTCAAAGATGATTTCTGTAACAAAAATATTCCGGTTTGAAATGGGCCATGCAATAGATGAATATGATGGTATGTGCAAATACATCCATGGCCATTCTTATGTATTGCATGTAACTGTTGGGGCTAAAGAAAAAAATGAAGCACACCTCCCTCCTCCCGGTTTTGTAATTGACTTTAAAGATTTAAAAAAAATCGTCAATGAAAAAATTATTCAGCGCCTCGACCACGCTCTTGTATTGAGTGAACAATACCTAAAAAAACATGCATACAATAATGGCGATGGCCAGAATTTAATTACCTGGCCTTATGAACCAAGCGCTGAAAATATCCTTTATTTCATCAGGCAGGAATTGCAGGAATCACTTTCAGAAAATTATAACCTCATCCGGTTGAGGTTATGGGAAACATCAGACTCTTTTGCTGAATGGGAAAACAATCAAATATAAAAAGTCAATTCAAGAATATTTTTTGCAAATATGAATTGAGAAAAAAATTTCAGCATGAAAACATTGCTTTCTCTTTTGGCAAAATATAACCAGGAAGTACCACGGTACACCAGTTATCCTACTGTTCCATACTGGCATGATTTTACAGAAACTCAAACATATCTTTCAGGTTTCAGCGAAAGATTCTCTGAGCATAATTCAACAGAAGGCATATCACTATATCTTCATTTGCCTTTCTGCGAAACGC
Source organism: uncultured Parafilimonas sp. (assembly GCA_964400415.1). GTDB lineage: Bacteria > Bacteroidota > Bacteroidia > Chitinophagales > Chitinophagaceae > Parafilimonas. The sequence goes on along the minus strand of CAYNTP010000010.1, from coordinate 99,678 downwards.
TCTGCACATATTGTGGCTGCAACAAAGTAATCACTACCAATCATTCTGTAGAAGAACAATATTTACAGGCCATCATTTCAGAATGGCAGCAATATCAAAATCTCATGGGAGAAAAACCCATCATCAGGGAAATGCACCTGGGTGGCGGCACACCTACATATTTCTCACCTGAACATTTAAAAATTTTACTCAACAACATTTTTTATGTGGCGGATTTTCATGCTGAAAAATCATTCAGCATTGAAGGCCATCCCAATAATACATCACGGGAACATCTCGAAACATTACGCCAATTTGATTTTCAAAGAATCAGTTTTGGTGTGCAGGACCACAATCCTGAAGTGCAAAGAATCATCAACAGGATGCAACCTTATGAAAGAGTAAAACAAACAACTGAATGGGCAAGAGAAGCAGGCTTCACTTCTATCAATTATGATTTGATTTATGGGCTGCCATTACAAACAGAAAAGAGTATTGAAAAAACCATTGCTGATACTATTGCCCTGAAGCCCGACCGTATTGCATTTTACAGCTATGCACACATACCGTGGAAAGCAAAAGCACAAAGGTTGTATGATGAAAATGATTTGCCTTCACCTGAACAGAAAATAAAGTTTTATGTTTTGGCAAGGGAAATGTTTTTATCAGCAGGATATAAAGACATCGGTATGGACCATTATGCTTTACCCGGTGATGAGTTATATAAAGCTTATGAAGATGGCAGCTTACATAGAAATTTTATGGGTTACACCACTGCACATTCGCATTTCTTAACAGGCTTGGGCGTTTCTGCTATCAGTGATACCGGTGCTGCCTATTCTCAAAACGAAAAAAAATTATCTCAATATTATCAAAGGGTCAACAACGGAGTAATCCCCATTCAAAAAGGTTATATATTGAATGAAACAGAAATTGAATTCAGGCAATATATTCTTGACATAGCCTGTAAGGGGAAAACAAAACTACTTGCAAAACACAAGGAATTATTAGATAAATATGTCTTGCCCGATTTATCAGAATTAAAAAAAGATGGGATTGTCTTTTTTGAGAATGATGTGGTGAGAGCAACTGAAACAGGCCGCATTTTCCTGAGAAATATTTGTCATGCTTTTGATTTAAAAAAGAAAACCGGCGACACTAATATTGGTTTACCCAGGTTCAGCAAAGCAGTTTAAAAACAGCTCTCCTTCTTGATTTAGCCACGAATGCACGAATGAGATTTTTTTTAATTGCCGACCTCTTTACTTAAAACATTCGTGCATTCGTGGAATTCAACTTTTATTCGTGCATTCGTGGCTTACAATTTTTATTAGTGCATTCGTGGCAAAATAATTTCACAAAAGGATTCCGGAATTTGAAAACTTTTTCTCATCCTGTACCGGTAATTTTGCAATTCATTTTTAAAGTTGAAATTTTATGCTTTGCATCTATCATGAATCCACTGACCCTTATTTTAATGTGGCTACAGATGAATATATCCTGAAACATATTGATGAAGATTGTTTCATGTTGTGGCGTAATGATAATGCCATAATTGTTGGCCAATATCAAAATACATTGGCAGAAATTAATTATGATTATGTAAAAGAAAATCATATTGCAGTGGTACGCAGGCTCTCGGGTGGCGGTGCAGTTTATCACGACCTGGGCAACCTTAATTTTTCTTTTACACACACAGGCAAAGATTCCAACCTATCCGATTTTGAAAAATTCACAAAGCCAATTGTTGAAGTGATTCAGTCATTAGGAGTAAATGCCCGATTTGAAGGAAAGAATGATTTAATGATTGATGGCAAAAAATTTTCAGGCAATGCAGAACACATTCATAAAAACAAAATCCTTCACCATGGCACTATTTTATTTGCTTCAGAAATGCGGAATGTGAGTGAGGCACTGCGCATTAACCCGGTGAAATATATTGACAAGGCAGTGAAATCAATCCCAAAAAGGGTAACAAATGTTTCTGAACATTTAACCTCAAAAATCAGCCTTGATACTTTTACAAAAATGCTGATGGACTATGTGCTGAAAAATTTTCCTGGCGCCAAACTTTATCAATTTTCTGATGAAGACAAAAAGAAAATACAACAACTCCGTGATGAGAAATATGCTACACATGAATGGAATTTCGGCAAGTCGCCTGAATACAATTTTAAAAAAGCTATACGCACCAATGGCGGTTTGCTGGAAATGAACCTGGATGTGAAGAATGGAAAAGTAGAAGCTGCAAAAATTTACGGCGATTTTTTTTCAGAAAAAGGCATTTCAGCAATTGAAGATGCATTGATAAATACTTTGCATGAAGAAAAAGCATTACGGGAGAAACTGTCTTCATTCCCTATCGAAAAACATTTTCGCAACATCAGCCTGGATGAATTAATGACAGCAATGTTTTAATTAACCAGGATTTATTTCCTCTTAAGTACAAATATTATGATTAAAAAATTTGACGCTATTGCACAAAATAAAAAGGCAAGACAACTTCATGCCCTGCATCATGCAGATGAGATGCTTGTATTAGCCAATGCATGGGATAGCGCTTCTGCAAAAATTTTTGAAGCCAGCGGTTTTCCCGCAATTGCCACAACCAGTTCCGGCATTTCATGGTCTTGTGGTTATAAAGATGGTGAACACATTCCACCGGCATTGATGATTGATGTTATACAACGCATTACTCATTCAGTTCACATCCCAGTAACTGCAGATATTGAAAGTGGATATTATGGAAATGACATGCACCAATTTTCAGATTTTATCGGTAATGTAATTGAAGCAGGTGCAGTGGGCATCAACCTGGAAGACAGTGATGCAAATACCCACCAGTTGAATGATGTTCATCAACAAATATTAAAAATAAAAACAGCAAAAGAAATATGTCAACAAAAAGAAGTCAACCTGTTTGTAAATGCAAGAACAGATGCAATGGCAGGAACGGGTGATTTAAAAACTAAAATTCAAACTTGTATCGAAAGGGCAAAGGAATATGAAGCAGCTGGTGCAGACGGTATTTTTGTTCCCTTTGTAAAAGAGATGGAAACTGTTGCACAATTAAAAGCTGCGATTACACTTCCATTAAATATTCTCATGGCTGACACATTGGATGTTGCAGTATTGAGAAAATTAAAAGTAAACAGGGTGAGCGTTGGAAGTAAACCAATTCTTGCAACAATGAACCTGCTCAAAAAAATTTCAAAAGAATTAAGAGAAGGAAATGACTGGTCTTCACTTTTTGTTTCTACACCTAATTATGGTGAAATGAATGAATGGTTTGAGTAAAAAAATATACCATGGAAAATAAGAAATACGAAAATGAACTGGATGCTGCTTTCTGGAACCAACGCTGGTCATCCGGCCAGACAGGCTGGGATATTGGATATGCTTCTCCACCAATCACAAATTTTATGGAGCAGTATAAAAATAAAAATGCAGCGATTTTAATTCCTGGTTGTGGCAATGCGTATGAAGCAGGCTACCTGGCAACAAATGGTTTTAACAATATCACTTTGGTGGACATATCAAGTGAAGCCGTTGCAAGATTGAAAGAAAAATTTAAAGATTATCCCCAGGTAAAAATTCTATGCGGTGATTTTTTTCAACACAAGGGTAAATATGATTTAATTATTGAACAGACTTTTTTTTGTGCCCAGGTGATTGAAAGACGAAATGAATATGCAAAACAAATGGCTGCATTGCTGAATGATAATGGGCATTTGATTGGTGTTTTATTTGGTGTCAATTTTGAAAATCCCGGGCCTCCTTTCGGTGGCGACAAAGATGAGTATCAGAAAATTTTTGAACCATTTTTCCAAATAAAAAAAATGGAAGCCTGTTACAACAGTATCCCTCCGAGGGCAGGTTCGGAATTATTCATCAACCTGGTTAAGAAATAACGAGTGAATGAATTTGATTGTTTATTTCATAAAATATTTTTTAACTATCATATTGTTTAAATGAAAGTACAGGAACGCATAGATGAAGGCAAACAGGTACTATTGGAGTTTTCAGCAGAATGGTGCAGTTCATGCCAGACTATGGAACCGGTATTGGAAGAAATAAAAAGAACAGTTAGTGGCAGTATTGAATTTATAAAAATTGATATTGACAAAACACCGCAGGTGGTCCCTGGTTTTCTAATCAGCAGCGTTCCAACATTTATCTTTTATAATAAAGGGAAAATGATATGGCGCAGGGTAGGTTTACTTTCAAGAAAAGAATTACTCGCGTTGATTCAACCGCCAAAAGAAAAAAATATTACAGCTAAAAAATAATTACAAATACAATGAAAAAAGAATTTTGGATTTTTGTTATCAGCCTGTTGTTGTTTGGTTGTAACCAAACACAGGATAATGAAAAAAATAATTCATCACCTGCAAATACAGAAGCGCATCACCAGGCAGAATTACCTGAAGCCATTGAATTGAATAATGGTCAGAAATGGTTAATGAACCAGGAGATGAAACCAATCATTGATGCGGGTGAAAATATTTTAAATGATTATACAGTATCTCATTCAAATGATTATAAAACCCTCGCTGCACAATTAAAAGAGAAAGATGATGCATTGATAAAAAGCTGCACAATGAAAGGCAAAAGCCATGAAGAATTGCATAAATGGTTGCATCCACACCTGGAATTAGTTGATGCCCTGGCAAATGCAGGTAATGAACAGCAGGCAAATGATTTGATTAATCAATTAAAACAATCATTTCAAACATTTCATCAATATTTTCAATGAGTTGTTTGTATAAAAAAATTTATTGAGAAGCCATTTCTAAAATCACATTTGCAGTTTTCCAATTCCTTGTTGTTGCACCCACCTTGAGTTTATTCTCCAGGAAATTATTGTTGAGTTTTGTTTGCCCATAACCAACCGGGCAATATAAATAAACCGCATCTTCGCTGAATTCTATTTCTTCTCCTGCACTCTTTTTTTCTTCAATAGTTTTTTTGTCAAATTCTTTTGGAATGTCTGCGAGAAATGTAACATGCATGAATGCAACATCTTTTTGTTTATCTTTTATAAATGGGTTTTGCTGTATGATTTCCCTGAGCTTGTCAGCAGTTAAAACAATTACCGGCACATCAAAACCAAACTCTTTCTTTATCTGCTTTGCAATTTTATCTGCAATTTCTTTTTCCTCACCGGGTTGGGTTGAAAAAATAACATTCCCGCTTTTGTATATAAGTTTTGACATTTTTAAAATGAAGTCCTTCATACTTTTTTTCAAGGCATCCATTTTGATGAGGTTTTTCCCGCTCACATTAATTCCCCTTAGTATTGAAATATATGTTGTCATCACGTTCAGAAATTATTTTGCAAAAGGTACAATTAATTTTTCCCCTGCAACAAATGAGTGAACTCAAGCAATGCAACATATTTTTCAAACACTTACATCGGGTCATAATTCACCATCCAGCATATACCAAATTTATCAGTCAGCCCACCATGCCATGAGCCCCAGAATTGTTTCTGGTAAGGATGTTCTGCTTTTCCATCTTTTGCTAATGCATCATACAATTTTTGTCCTTCTTCCTCGCTTTCAGCATGAATAGAAACAATCATATTATTGCCAGCTTTAAATGTGGAAGCATTGCAATTATCACTTGCCATCAACACCTGGCCGCTATTGAGTGGAAGCGCAACATGCATTATTTTTTCTTCTTCCCCTGCAGGAACAGGCATACCCTGCACATCTTTCATGCGCATGAATGCTGAAAATTCACCGCCAAAAACTGATTTGTAAAAATTAAAAGCTTCTTCGGCAGTGCCTGGAAAATTCAAATAAGGATTAACTACTTTCATTGTAATTGTTTTATGGTTAATAATGATTTTGCTTTATTCTAATTCTTCACACCAAAACCCTTTTTCATGTACAATCTTTTTCAATTTGTCAATAAAAAAATATTTTCCTTCTATTCTTAAAATTTTATCACAATCTTCCAGGTCAAAATTGATGACACACCCGGGATATTGATGGCAGAGCAATTCAACAAGCTCTTCTGCACTCCACTTATCATAAACATTTGTTTTAAAAACTTCTACCATTTTCCCTCCCATTTTTCAACCTGCATTCCTGTAACACAACAATACATTTCCATTGCCAAACACTTTTGTCTTTAAAAGTTGCCAATTCATTTTTGTATAAAAAAACTTTCTTCCACTTCCAAGCACAGTTGGATTTATCATCAGCCTGAATTCATCAACAAGGTTGTACTCAACTAATATTTTACATAAATCCGAACTGCCCAAAATAATTATTTCTTTCCCTGCCTGTGATTTTAATTTCTTTATTTCTTCGACAACATTTTCGCCAGCAAATTTTGTATTGGTCCAACCTGACCTGCTCCTTGTTTTAGAAAAAACTATTTTCAAATAATTACTCATTATAGCTGCTACTACAGGATCTTCTTCACTTGCTTTTTCTGTAGGCCAGAAATTTTCCATCACTTCAAAAGTTTTTCTGCCAAACAAAATCGTATCTGCAGTTTTCATTTGTTCAATAAAAAATTCATTTACTTCTTCATCCACATGATGCCAGCTTATATCATTGTCCTCTCCTTCAAAAAATCCATCAGCAGTAACCATATTAAACAAGATTATCCTTCGCATACTAAAATGTTGTTTGAATAATTTTTCCAAATACAACTGAATGCTATTAAACCGCGCTATACCAACAGCAGGCATAACATTTCTTAAAGCAACTCCTATATCACAATTAAAATTCTCTGTTTTTTTAACGACCCATATACATTAAGAAATAAATTTCTAAACAGAAGAATGTGCTACAGATTTATTATGCAAACCTAAGTTTCATTTAGAAAAATACAGGGTGCAAAAACGACTAATTAATGGGTTGTTTGCGACAAGTCAATTATTTACTTTTACATAAAAAAAATGAAGAACATTACTATCCTTGCTATGCCTGACAGCAATATGGCAAGCATTGATAATCCGCGAAGGGGTTTTCTTGCAGCCAATGAATTTCTTAAACAAAAAGGCAAACAACCTTTATTTAAAATACAGATTGCAGGCCTGGAAAAAGAAGTGCATTTAAGCAACGGTTTATTTTCTATCCATACCGATACTACCATTGATAAAATAAAAAAGACTGACCTCATTATTATTCCTGCTCTTGAAGGGGATATCCCTGGTGCTGTTTCACGTAGTAATGATTTCATCCCGTGGATTATAAAACAATATCATAAAGGTGCAGAAGTAGCCAGCCTTTGTGTCGGCGCTTTCATACTTGCATCAACAGGGTTATTAAATGGGAAAAATTGTTCTACACATTGGCGGGCTGCACATGAGTTCAGGAAAATGTTTCCTGAAGTAGAGTTGATAACTGAAAAAGTTATCACTGATGAGAAAAGCCTTTATACCAGTGGTGGCGCTTTTTCATCTGCAAATCTTATTTTATATCTCATTGAAAAATTTGCCGGCAGGGAACCAGCTATTCTATGTGCTAAAATTTTCCAGGTTGACCTGGAACGACAGACGCAATCACCATTTATTATTTTCCAGGGACAGAAAGATCATAACGATGAACAGGTAAAACAGGCACAGGAATTTATTGAAAATAATTTCCAGGAAAAGATCAGCGTTGATCAATTAACATCAAAGCTGTCGTTAAGCCGCAGGAATTTAGAACGCCGTTTTAAAAAGGCAACTACCAATACAGTTGTTGAATATATTCAACGTGTAAAGATAGAAGCAGCAAAAAAGTTTTTTGAATCCAGTGCTAAAAATATCAATGAAGTGATGTATGATGTAGGATATTCAGATAATAAAGCTTTCAGAAATGTTTTCAGGAAAATTACAGGCTTATCACCTGTTGAATATAAAAGCAAATACAACAAGGGATCTTATGTTTATTAAGCACTAAATTTTTTATACTCATCTCGCTTTTGTGTTTCAAATTTTTTCGGGCCGGTTATAAAATAAGGCATCACAATCCTCTGATTCTTCCATTGCTTTTATAACAGATGGTAAAGGCTCTGTAAAAACATCAGGATAATCCACTTCTCCCAACTCAGTACGAATAGGATAAGCAAGTTTTTCAACATCAGTAGTAAATTGTGAATCCACACCGGGCTTATTTCCCCTCGGATCTAAACGAAACCAACCCGTTCCTTCTAAATACACTGCATTCAAACCATGCAATGCATAACCGGATTCAACAGTTCCTTTTCTTAACACACGCTGATAACAAAATCCTGCAGGTATCCCCATCCCTCTTAATAATGTTGCCAGCACATGTGCTTTTGCAAAGCAAATACCTTCTTTCTTTTCTATTGCATCAGCAGCGCTGATAGTAACTTCTTTATTTTTTGTATCAAATGAATGATGTATTTCATCTCTTGCAAATTCAAAAGCAAGTTTAGCCCTTTCTCTTGCTGAAGATGTCTTCGATTCAATGGCTTTAATTTCATTCTGAACAACAGGGGAATTAAATTGTATGACTGGTGGCAACTCTTTGAGATAATCCTCCAAATGATTTGATTCTAATTTTAATTCCATATAAAAGATTTTAATGTTTGTTGTTTCAATATTGCAAAGTTCATACAATACAATCAATATTTTTTATCAACTCAAATTGCCTGGCTGATTCATCATACAAAAAATGATTTAAAAAATATTCTTGCCTGTCAATGAATATTGGTTCTTCACCATTTCTATAAATGACTTTTAAATGACACTATTGCAAAAGGTGTTACTGCAGTTCTTATTATAACGGGTAATTTTGCGAAAATTAATCCGCAGGAAAATTGAAATGCTTTTTTGTATTGTTTCAACAAATGAAAATAAACAGCAACAGGTTGGATTAAATCTGAAATTCAGTTTATGACTTTTTACAACGTCCTTCTTTTAATTCATGTTCTCTCTGCAATAATGGGGCTGGGCCCCGGCTTTGTCATGATTTATATTGTAACAAAAGCCACCAATATGACTGAACTCAAACATGCTTATCTCATCCGTAACAGGCTGCACATATTCGTGATGGTTGGCGGCACGCTGCTGATACTGACCGGGCTGGCAATGGGTGCCATCCGCAATTATTTATTTCACTCAGGATGGTTTGTTACCAGCTTATCTTTATTCCTGATAGCACTTGCATTCGGGCCACTCATATTATCACCCCGGTCAAAACCTATCAAGGCATTATTAAAAAATCATAGTGGTGAAACTATACCACAGGAATATTTTGCCCTGGCAAAAAAATTATTCTTTTATGAAAGAATTGAAAATGTCATCTTCATCACAATTATTGTTTTGATGATATTGAAACCATTTTAATCGTAAACTCAATTAAAAAATTTAGCATTCAGGTATTCTACTCTTTCTCTTTTTAGACTTTATAACTTCCATCATTTTTCGAATTGCCTTCATTGAATAACCGTTAAAAAAAGATGCGAATGCCTTTTATTCGTACCTTTCAAACAAAGTTTTATAACGCCTGATTATAAAAATTGTTTCAAAATAATTAATCATAGAATTACAATAAATCATGAACTATTCAAAAGCAAAATCAGTAAAAGAACTACCGGTCAATGGGAAAACATACCGGTATTGTTCTCTCAGGGATGTACAAGGAGCAGATGTCAATCATCTGCCTTTCAGCATACGCATACTCCTGGAAAATGTGCTCCGCAATTATGACGGTTTCAGCATTACAGATGAACATGTCAGCACTTTATTGCATTGGACACCTGAGGCAGTGGATAAAGATATCCCATTCAAACCTGCACGCATTTTAATGCAGGATTTTACAGGTGTGCCTGCAGTTGTGGATATGGCTTCACTCCGTTCTGAATTTATCAGGCATGGTAAGGATGGGCAAAAAATAAATCCAGCCATACCTGTTGATTTGGTTATTGACCATTCGGTGCAGGTAGATTTTTACGGAACTGATTATGCTTACGATAAAAATGTAGAATTGGAATTTGAAAGAAATAAAGAACGGTATGAATTGTTGAAATGGGCGCAGAAAGGTTTGAACAATTTCACCGTTGTGCCACCCGGCATGGGAATATGCCACCAGGTAAACCTGGAATATCTTGCCAAAGGTGTAACTGAAAGAGAAGGCTGGCTTTTTCCTGATACATTAGTGGGAACAGATTCACACACACCAATGGTAAATGGAATTGGCGTTATTGCCTGGGGCGTTGGTGGTATCGAAGCTGAAGCTGCCATGCTGGGGCAACCGATATTTTTCACATGCCCGCAGGTTGTAGGATTAAAACTCACAGGCAAAATTCCTAATCAATGCACAGCAACTGATATGGTATTGACGATCACGAGGCTGCTGCGTGAAACAGGAGTGGTTGGAAAATTTGTTGAAGTGTTTGGAGATGGTCTGAATAATTTAACTGTAACTGACCGCGCAACAATTTCAAACATGTCGCCAGAGTTTGGTTGCACTGTAACTTATTTCCCTATTGACCATCGCACACTGGAATACATGCATTCAACTAACAGGACTGCTGAACAGATAAAAATCGTGGAGACTTATTGCAAAGAAAATTTATTATGGAGAACGGGTAATGAAGACATCAGATATTCTACGATTGTTGAATTGGATTTATCATCATTGGAGCCAACAGTATCAGGCCCTAAGCGCCCGCAGGATAAAATTTTCGTAAAGGATTTAGGAAATAAAATCAAAGAAATCCTGAAGGGTGAATTCAGCAGGGAATACCAACCGAAAGACCAAAGGACTGAAAGTGCATGGTTGAAAGAAGGTGGCTCAGGTACTGAATTTACTTTTGGCAAAGTGCCTATCAATGCTGAGTTGCGTAATGAAGTCATTGCCGACAATGCACATCATTCTGTAAGAATAAAATTACCTAATAAAGAATTTGTAGTGAGCGATGGAAGCATCGTGATTGCAGCTATCACAAGTTGCACCAATACTTCCAATCCTGCTGTGATGGTTGGTGCAGGATTGCTCGCAAGAAATGCAATTGAAAAAGGTTTGAGAACAAAATCATGGGTGAAGACTTCATTAGCCCCAGGTTCAAAAGTGGTAACAAAATATCTAGAACGTTCAGGATTGATAACAGACCTGGAAGCTTTGCGTTTTCACACAGTGGGTTATGGTTGCACATCATGCATTGGCAATTCAGGGCCATTGCCACCTGCCATTGCAACTGCAGTTGATAAAGGCGAATTGGTGGTAGCTTCTGTGTTATCAGGCAACAGGAATTTTGAAGCACGTGTTCATCCGCAGGTGAAAATGAATTTCCTGATGTCGCCCATGTTGGTAGTGGCTTATGCATTGGCAGGTAGGGTGGATCTTGATTTAATTAATGATCCGATTGATTATGATCCCAATGGTCAGCCTGTTTACCTGAAAGACATCTGGCCATCACGTGAAGAAATTCAAAAGACTATCAATGATTGTATGAAACAGGGAGATTTTGAAGAAGTGTATGGAGTAATTTTTGACGGCTCTACTGACTGGCAACACCTCGAAGTAAACCTTCAGCAAAATTTTGAATGGAGCAAGGATTCAACATATATCAAAGAAGCACCTTTCTTTGAAAACCTGGAACCAACACCCAATCCAGTTAGTGATATTAAAGATGCACGTGTGCTTTTGTATCTCGGTGATTCTGTAACAACAGATCATATTTCCCCAGCAGGTTCATTCAAAGATAATTCTGCAGCAGGTGAATATTTAATTGCTCATGGTATCACAAAAGAACATTTTAATTCTTATGGTTCAAGAAGGGGTAACCATGAAGTGATGATGCGTGGCACTTTTGCCAATGTGCGTATCAAAAATAAAATCGCTGATAAGGAAGGCGGTTATAGCCGTTATTTTCCAACGAATGAAGTGAAGACTGTTTTTGATACAGCAATGTTGTATAAAAAAGATAATACACCTTTAATCATTCTTGCAGGCAAAGAATATGGCTCTGGCTCATCACGTGATTGGGCTGCAAAAGGTACATTTCTTTTAGGTGTTAAAGCTGTGATTGCAGAAAGTTTTGAACGTATCCACCGCAGCAACCTTGTAGGAATGGGTGTAGCGCCATTAATATTTATGGAAGGACAAAATGCTGCATCATTAGGCCTTGATGGTACTGAAAGTTTCAGCATCACCGGCCTTGCAGAAAATCTAAAACCACATAAATTATTAGATGTAAAAGCAGTTCATCCGTCAGGTAAAGAAACTGTTTTCAAGGTGAAAGCAAGATTGGATTCAGCTATAGAAATCGAGTATTTCAAAAATGAAGGGATACTGCAATATGTGCTGAGGGAATATTTAAAAAATAACTAGAACGTAGTGGTATTTGCGAATATGGCTTTGATTTCATTTTTATATTTTATTGTTTAAAATATTTTAATCACGAAAACCGGGTAATAAAAAATATCCCCGGTTTTCATTTTTTAAAACCACTTAGTATTCAACACAGTGGTTAATAATTATCATACACAACAATGGCCCAACAACAATTCTTTTCAGAAAAAGTTATTGATTTTAACCGTTCATTGCATTACAGGGGAAAATTGCCACCGGGATTCCAGGTGTTGAACCCATACCTTGACAATCCGGAAACTATGGAAGTGATGCAGAAGTTTTATCACAAATATTATAATGACAATAAGCAGCGTAAGTTTATCATCGGCATCAACCCAAGCCGGCATGGCGCAGGCGTAACCGGTGTACCATTCACAGATACAAAAAGGTTAGCAGCTGTTTGCGGCATCCCAATGTTGTCGGCCCAGACACATGAAGTGTCTTCGGTTTTTATGTATGAAATGATTGAACATTTTGGGGGAGCAAAAAACTTCTACAAAAAATTTTACATCAATTCACCATTTCCGCTGGCTATCGTAAGAAAAGTAAAAGACGGGAGCTGGCTTAATGCGAATTACTATGATGATAAAACCCTTTTTGAAAATGTAAAAGATTTCATGATTGAATCTTTGCAGAAACATATTGATTTAGGGCTTGACACTTCAGAAGTTTTTGTACTGGGAAAGAAAAATGCAGATTTTATTAACCTGCTGAACAAAGAAAAGAAAATGTTTGACAAGCTCACTGTTTTAGAACATCCGCGATACATTCAGCAATACAAATCAAAAGACAAGATGTTGTATATTGATAAATATATCCTTGCTTTCAACAATAAATAAGACTACTGACATTCGCAAATCCGTAATAGTTATACAATGATGAAGAAATACATCAGAATAATGAAGTCTGAATAGGAAGTTTCGCTGGGTCTTTTTTATCACCTGCTTTCTTATCGTTTGCTGCTATTGTTGATTGAAGAGGTTGTTCTTCCAAAAATTTTACTACATCATTTCCATTGGAAAAAGGAATAGCGCCAATCTTCACCAGGTCAATATTTCCCTGTGGTGCAGGCTTCAACACATCAGGGCTTAATACAAAAACAGGGATTTTCATTTTCATTGCTGCTTTGGCCGCATCAAATGTGCCGCTCATTTTTCCATTGTTATCTTTTTCAGGCCCTGATGCCATCACAACAATTGCTTTTGACATTGCACTCACGAGTTTATTCCTCATCATTGCATTCTGACCGGTAAATTTTTCATAAGGGTTAAACTGGGATACGAATAATGAATTCCTTTCCCAATCCAAATCTTTAAACTCTTTTTTAATACTGATATGATTTACACCAAAACTTAAAATCATTGTAGTAGTGCCCTGTGCTTCCAATGCGCCGAGGTGTGCGCTTGTATCCACGCCTTTTGCATAACCAGAAGTTACATTAAACCCATGCTCAGCCAGTCTTGAAGCAATACTCTTTGTCAGCGTTACAACAAATTCATCCACATCCCTTGCCCCAACAATTGAAACACCTTTTGTATTCAGAAGCGGCAAATATCCTTTACAATATAAAATCGGTGGTGCATTGTCCTGCATGTTTTCCAATACATGTTTTGGATAACGCTCATCTTCCATCGTAATCAAATAAACTTTTTCTGACTTCAGCTTTTCAAATGAATTAAAAAGATTGTCTTCATCCAATTGAAAAAGATTTGAAATTTTTGCCCTTGAAAATCTTCCTTTACCTAATTCAGGCAGCATATTTTCCAGTTGAGAAATATCAAGCTCAAACAATTCAGGCATTGTCATTTTCTTCTGCTTAAGGATGGAGAAAATGTAATGGATACTCTTAGCGCCAAAGCCTTGCACATTTGATAATGCAAACCAACTATATTCCAAACTTCTCATCGTTTTATTCTTGTTTTAGTAATCGTGAGTGCATAAACATTTTTTGCATTGCCATTATTTTTCAAAACATCTGCAACTGCATTCAAAGTTTCACCTGACCTGTAAAGGTCGTCAAATAACAATACATTCATTCCTGCCAATGAATTTTGCCTGATGTCAAAAGCGCCTTTCAGCACCTCTCTTCTTTGTTCCGGTATCTCTATATCTTTTAACTCTGATGTTGATTTCAATTTCTTCAATATGTTCAATTCAACAACCAATTTACAAATTGCACCTAATGCTTTTGCAATTTCAGCAACAGGTTGAAAATTTCTTGTATTATTGGAAGGCGGAACTGGTATAATCAAATCAATCCTCCATCCTGTTTTATTTAGGAGGAATGTTGCCGCTTCACGTGCTATTAAATTTATTCTCCCACTCTCTTCCCAATATTTTAAATGATTCATCTCCAACCCGATTGTTGTATAGGCTGTTTCCCATTTAATGACTTTATCCTTGTCTTCTTTTTCAACTTTTACCACCTTCCCTGTAACAAGGTCCCTTGCTTCAACAATCTTCTTTGCATATTCCTTTGGTCTGCTTGAAACTGTATGAAAGTCCAAAGCATATCCTTCTGTAAAATGACCGTAAAGTTTTTGTGGATGCAGTTCCATTTCACAATATTTTTCATGTTAGCCCTTTTATCAAAATCACACAGCAGATGAAATAAAGTGATTCATCATTCATAGCAGTCAACCAGGGTGTGGTTGAATAGATAACCAAGTTACATCAAATCCTGATTAAAAAAATAAAAAACGTTTTTTACAATTCTTGTTCAGGCTGTTTTTATTTTTCAACAAAACAATTGTTTGAAATATCTTTCACAACAGGTCATGATGATTGATGCGGCTGCTTAGGGTTCAAAGGCCTTATCGTCATTTCATTTATCAGCATATTATCAGGCGTTTCAAGAACATGCACAACTGTGTTGGCAATATCATCAGGGTGCAACATATTATCATGTGGCACAATACCGGAGCTTTTGAAAAAATCTGTTTCAATAGAACCGGGATTTATACAGGTTACTTTGATATTAAAATACCTCAACTCCATATACAATGCTTCACTGAAACCACGCACACCAAATTTTGTTGTGCAATATGCAGCGCCATCTTTCCTGCCCACCATTCCAAGGATAGAACCTATGTTGATGATGTGCGAAAAACTATCTTTCTTTTTCATCAACGCAGCAACATGAGATGTAATATAAAACAAGCCATTCAAATTTGTATTGACCATATCTAACCATTCACCTGTTGGTGTTTCATCTATTTTTTTGAAACCACCAACGCCGGCATTGTTAATGAGTATATCAGGACAATTTGTTTCATTAAATGTATTACCCACCCAACTGATGATATCCTGTTCATGTGTGATATCCATTTGTACCGGATGAAATAATTCTCCCAAACCTTCTTTTAAATTATTCAATGCGTTGATGTTTCTTGCAATGCCATATACTACAACATTTTTTTTAATCAATGCTGCCGCTATTGCAGCGCCTAAACCACTGCTTGCTCCTGTGAGAATAGCCTCTTTTTTTTCTAATACCATACCTGTTATTTTTTCCTGAATTATAAATTATGAAGATGAGTTGAATATTTTATGTCAGAATTTTCCCTGACTGTTTTTTATGAAAGATAAACATCAATTCATCAACAATCATCCGCAACCTTCACCTGTTATCATTAACATGATAATTATTTTTTTATGCGGATTGATTTAAAATATTCACCATGCACAAAATTAGAAATTATTTACAGCAAGGCATTTTTAATAATTGCGTTGATTGCAGTTGTGGGGCTTTAACTTATTCAAGAAACTGATAACAGTTTTTTGAAATGATGGAAAGCCATGTAAAATGAGTAATGCTTTGAAATTATTTTCCTGCTAAACCTCAATAACCTAAGTAACACAAATGTTATCATGTCACTCAAACTTATTAGTTTTTTTCCTTTTATGTTTCTTGATTACGATTCGTTGAACAAACAATCAGGCCTTAATCATAGAAATGATTCTTATACCAACAACCTGCAAATAATATAATTGAATTCCTGAACCCATTACCTGATTGTAATGACTTTCAACATAAAGTTCAATACAAAGGGGCTATCCTTTTGATAGCCCCTTGCTAATTTAAAAACCCTACACCAAACCTTTCTGATAGGGGGAACAAATAACTCAGAAAAAAATCAAACAAACTCAAAAGAATGTGAAAAACTTTAACGGTATAAAAGTACTTAAATACTTTTATTATGCAAAATATATTTAGCTTTGCAACGAAAATTATTTCAATAAAAAGCAGATACTATGCAAACAGCAAATGAAACTATCATCAATGTCCAGGAAATAGAGCCGCGTTTAAGGCACCTGACAATATTCCAGGTTTTTGACAGTCTTGAAGAAGGTGAAAGCCTCGTTATCCATAACAACCATGACCCTAAACCGGTGTATTACCAGTTGATGGATACCCGTGGTAATATCTTCACATGGGAATACCTGCAACAGGGTCCTGAATGGTGGGACATCAGGGTAACCAAAACAGTTTCAACAAAATTCTCAAAAGAAAATGAACTGATATTAAATGTGCCGGCTATTGAACCAAGATTGAAGCACCAGACTATTTTCCATATATTCGGAAATATGAATCCCGGTGAATCTTTTATCATCCATAACGACCACGACCCCAAACCTGTCTTCTATCAATTACAGGGTTTGCATGGCGATGTGTTTACATGGGAATATTTACAGCAAGGACCCGAATGGTGGGACATCCGTGTAACCAGGAAAGAAGCTACACGCCCTGAAGAATCCGGCGTAATTGCAGAACCTGGAAAAGACACAATCATCAATGTGCCTTCTATAGAACCAAGGTTGAAACATCCAACAATATTTAAAGTGTTTGACAGCCTGAAACCGGGTGAAAGCTTAGTGATTCATAACGACCATGATCCCAAACCTGTATATTACCAGTTGCTGGGTGAACGTGGTGATGTATTCAAATGGCAATACCTGCAGCAAGGCCCGCAATGGTGGGACATCCGTGTAACAAGAAAAACTGCTGAAGACAGTGAAACAATCGGGCAGATTGCAGCAAAGGATTTGCGCAAAGCTGAAGTATTTAAAAAATACGGAATTGATTTTTGTTGTGGTGGCAAAAAAACTGTTCGTGAAGTTTGTGCTGAAAAAGGTATTGATGCAACACTTGTAGAAAATGAATTGCAGCAACCTGTACAAAATGTAACAACCGGTAATAATTTAAACTTCGATGAATGGAACCTTGATTTCCTTGCTGATTATATTGTGAATACCCATCACAAATATGTCCGCAAATATTTGCCTGAATTAACAGGCTATGCAGCAAAAGTTGCTAAAGTGCATGGTGGTAACCATCCTGAATTATTACAGATAAACAGCCTGGTTGAAAAAATAAATAAAGAACTTACTGAACACATGGCAGAAGAAGAAAGCAAAATTTTCCCTGTCATAAAAGAAATAGTAAAAACAAAAGAATCAGGTAACGCTTATACAAGAAAAGGCGAAGACAGTTTTGCTCACCTGGTAAAAGTTACAGAAGCTGAACATGACAGTGTAGGTGATGCAGCAAAGAAAATCCGTGAGTTAAGTAACAACTACGCAATCCCCGATGATGCATGTGCGAGCTATAAATTATCATTCAAGATGCTGGAAGAATTCGAGAATGATTTGTTTGTGCACATACACCTGGAAAATAATATCCTGTTTCCAAAAGCTGAAGAACTTGAAAAATCTTTAGCATAACAATTATAGGTATCCTGTTGTCGTGGGTACATGGAGTCATTTCCATGTATCTGCGACAATTATTTCCTTCTTCATTAATAACCGGTTCATGGTAATAAACGAACAAACAAAAATTGCTGCCCTCATCAAACATCATCCGGATGCTTTGGAAACTATCGTTAAGCTGAGCCCGGATTTTAAGAAACTACGTAACCCTGTTCTTCGCAAACTAATGGCAGGAAGAGCAAGTATTGCAATGGCTTCTAAAATGGGTGGTTGCACACCTGAAGATTTTTACAATGCGCTAAAGCCATTGGGATTTGAAGTGGGCCAATCATCCAATGAAACAAACGATACGCCAACTGAAAATAAACCAATGCCTGGATACCTTGCATCATTAAGCCAGGAAAAGATTATCAGGTTTGATGTGCGTGAGCTTCTTGCAGGCGGCAGCGACCCTTTAAAACAAATTCAGCAAAAAGTAAAAGCATTAAATGAAGATGAGGCGCTTTTAATTGTAAACAATTTTGAGCCTGTACCATTGATTAAATTATTGGAAAAACAGGGTTTTGAATCTTATGTGAAGTTTGTTGACAAAGACACTATTGAAACATATTTTTACAGGACCAGCCCGTCAAAAAAATCCGTATCCGCAACTGAAACTGAAGTTGAAAAAACCAACGATGGTGATTGGAGTATATTGCTGAAGCAATTTGAAAATAATTTAGTAGATATTGATGTGCGTCATTTGGAAATGCCGATGCCGATGATGACAATTCTTGAAGCATTGGAAACGTTGCCTGAAAATAAAGCATTGTATGTACACCACAAAAGGATCCCGGTTTTCCTGCTCACAGAATTGAAAGACAGGAATTTTGAATTCAGGATCAGGGAAGTGAAAGAAGGCGAAGTGTATTTGTTGATTTTTAAAAATAAATAATCTTGTATGCTTACACCAATGATGGGTGGAGGGCTACAGCAAACCACTAATTACAGGGTCGTTTTACCGTTTTATATTTTTGCATCAATATCATTTTTAGTTGGCGCGGTATTGCTGTTGTTGAATACAGATATAACACAAACCCATTATTTCAATCCGCACACACTTGCCATCACTCATGTCATGGCTTTAGGATGGGGAACGATGATAATTTTTGGCGCATCACACCAGTTACTTCCTGTTTTGGTGGAAGGCAAATTAGATAGTGACCTGCTCGCTTATCTTACTTTTATTTTTACTGCAACAGGAATCCCTGTTTTGGTTACAGGTTTTTATATTTTTCATACCGGTGCATTATTGCAGACAGGTGCAGTGCTCATCAACATCGGTGTGATCTGTTACCTGGTCAATGTATTCGGCAGCGCTTTTAAAAGCAATACCAGTAGTGTTCATGCATGGTTTATGATTACGGCATCGTTGTGGTTATTTTCAACAACCTTTTTCGGGTTGTTGCTGGTGTTTAATTTCACCCAATTTATTCTTCCAGATAATTCAGTTGCTTATCTTTCTATTCACGCACACCTCGGCATTGTGGGTTGGTTTTTATTAATGGTGATTGGTGTCGGCTCAAGGTTGATACCTATGTTTTTAATCTCAAAATATAATAACCCGAAAGCATTGTGGTGGATATTCTGGTTAATCAATGCAAGCCTCATCAGTTTTATTATTTTTAAAATAGCAGGTGTACCGGTTGCTTGCTTTTATTTTTCTGTGTTGCTGGCTCTGGCTGCTATAGCTTTGTTTGGCAGACATTGTTACAAAGCTTATAAAGTGAGGATAAGAAAAAATGTGGATGAACAAATGAAGACATCTTTGTTGTCTGTATTACAAATGATCCTGCCCATTCTTGCATTACTCATTACACTGGCATTGTTGCCTGCAGACAAACATCCGAATATTGCATTGCTCTATGGCTTTTGTATTTTCTTCGGATGGATCACTGCGATCATCATGGGGATGACATTTAAAACGCTTCCTTTTATTGTCTGGAACAAAGTATATCACAAAAAAGCACATGGAGGGAAAACACCTTTGCCCAAAGAATTGTTCAGTGAAAAAGTATATCATGCCATGCTGCTGGTATATCTTTTCGGATTTATAGTTTTTATCTCCGGAATTATTTCTCTAAATGATATTGTCTTAAAAACAGGCGCTGCAGCATTGCTGGCAGCAGCAATTTGTTATGTCTTTAATACAGGTAAAACTTTATTACATCAACCGAAGAAAATATGAGTATAAATGTTATCACCAATGACAGCGAAAAATGTGAAATCGCTTTAGATGGTTTGTATGATGTGTATGATCCTGAAGTGGGATTAAATGTTGTGGATTTAGGATTGATATACCAGATTGATTTTGATGAAACAGAAAAGAAATTAGATGCTACCATGACATTGACCACACAGTTTTGCCCGATGGGTGAGAGCATCACAAGTAATGTTACAGAATCGTTGTCGAGCGCTTATCCCGGCTGGCAGATCAATGTGAATTTAACTTTTGATCCACCCTGGGATTATTCAAAAATTTCACCTGAAGGAAAAGCATTTTTAGGAAGGTAAATTATGCTGAGCCATACATGTAAAACCGCGATAAAAGCAGTCATCTATCTTTCGGGGAAAAGTGAAACGGGTGAAAAGGCAAGCATCAAAGAAATTGCTGAGCAGATTGATGCCAGTGAACATACTGTCGGGAAAACTTTGCAGGCGCTTGTAAAACATAATATCATCAACAGTATGAAAGGCCCTAGTGGTGGTTTCTTTCTGACTGAAGGCCAGCAAAACCAACCCATTTATAATATAGTTGAAACAATAGAAGGAAAAGGTGTTTTTAAAGTTTGCGGATTGGGATTGGGAAAATGTTCTGAATCACACCCCTGCCCTATCCATAATGAATATAAAGTTGCCCGCGAATTAATTGAAAAAATATTCAGGGAGAAAAAAGTAAAAGATCTGTGTTGCACTGTGACAAATGGGCTTGCATTCTTAATGGATTAAAAGATGTGTTTGTCTTTTTTATTGAGGCAAAATAAATTTCATACAACATTGATACATACATTCTAACAATTGTTGTCGAATGCTTCGTATTGTAATTCCACCTTTTATTCGTGTTTGTATTATTGAAATATTTTTAATTCAATTCAAATAGCTACTGATTTTTGTTAACTTAGTGGGCAGGAAGTTTTATAAAAATATTTCTCAAAACATCTTCATCAATAATCCAGTTACAGATAAATAATAAAAAATGGAAAATAAATCTAACGATGCCACTCCGCTACGCCCACAGGGAGAAAGGATGCTCAATGCTGCTTTGGTTGAAATGGACCTGAATAAATTTATTACTCAGATTAAAGAAGAAACTACCTGGAAAGACAGCGATCACAACTCGATTACAATTTTCAAATCAGACTCGATGCGTATTGTGCTGATCGGATTACATGAAAAAGCAATTCTGAAAACACATGTTGCCAATACAATCATCAGTGTACAGGTATTGGAAGGTGCTATCAGGTTTACTGCAGATGAACAGGTTGTTCCGTTATCAAAAGGTCAGATGATTGCATTACAATCTAAAATACCACACAGTGTGGAAGCAGAAAAAGAAAGTTTCTTCCTGTTGACTTTAGCAGCTTTAGAAAAATAAATTAGAAAGTGATGATTATATAACGCATTAACTATTCACAGTGCCATAAGCAATCGCATCAAAATCAAAACCTGCCCTTACCAATGCATTTTTAGCAGCCTTCAAAGCATAGTCTGCCTTATTATGAGGATGTACCGGCACTTCTGTAACAGCACGCAATTGTTCCAGTAATTCAGTTGTTTCGCCATGCGTTAAATTTTCACACACATCATACATGCCACCGGGTTCTTCTTCCAGCAAATCATGTTTCTCCAATACATGACGGATCACTTTTATCACATCAGGTGTTGGCGGCACAACCAATAAAGCTGTTAATGCTCCATGGTCAAGCCGCAATTTAGCAGCCAATGGCAAAGGTGTGCCACCATTAGCTTTTTGTGCCGCAGGGAAAAGAGTTTTCTCTTCCATCTTGATATGCTTCAGCAAACCTGTACGGAAATGGTGATAACATTCCATATCTATTTCACCTGCCTTTTCTGTTGCCTTATCTAAATAACCTTCAACACGCCGGTGATCATTCGTAAAAAAATTATACAAAGGTTTATTCATACAGGTCTAAAGATATTTGAGTTTTCAATACAGGCCACAAAACTATAGGATGAAATTGTGTGTTATTAAATATTCTCCATTGC
Source organism: uncultured Parafilimonas sp. (assembly GCA_964400415.1). Classification (GTDB taxonomy): domain Bacteria; phylum Bacteroidota; class Bacteroidia; order Chitinophagales; family Chitinophagaceae; genus Parafilimonas. The sequence continues at coordinate 77,398 of CAYNTP010000010.1, read as the reverse complement.
ATCCAACGCAATGTTAGCATGTGCATAAGCAGCGCCTGCCCTCATCTCTGAAGCAACCCATATTGCTTCCATGATTTCTTCTTTAGTTGCTCCTTTTTTTAAAGCCTGAGGTACATGTGCCCTGATGCAATACGGACATTGTGTTACGTGTGCAACAGCAACTGCAATCAATTGTTTTGTTTTTTCATCCAACACACCTTCCCTGAAAACAGTTCTGCTGAAATTTCTCCAGGCTTCAATTTGTTTTGGTGCTAAATCAGCTTTCCTTTTTGCACTCTCTGCTGTTGCAACAGGGTACATTTCTTTAATATTTTCCATGATCTTAATTTTATTTTTTTTACAAAAACAACTGCAATAAACATAATACAACTCATAAAACATTTTTCATGAAAATGTTTTTATTGCAGAAACGTTTTTACGGGTATAACTAAAATTTATACAAGGCTGGCATCAAGTGTGATGGGAAAACTCAATGCCTTGCTTACCGGGCAATTTTCTTTTGCTGCATTTGCAATTTCAACAAACTTATCATGATTGATACCAGGGATCTTTGCCTTAAGTGTTAAATGAGATCCTGTGAGTTCAAGCTTCTGTGGATCCATCGTTACTTCTGCCTGCACATCAAGTGAATCAGGTGTAAATCCTGACTGGCCAAGAATAAGGCTTAATGCCATTGCAAAACAACCTGCATGAGCTGCTGCTATCAGTTCATCAGGGTTTGCACCTACTCCATTTTCGAAACGGCTTTTAAAAGAATACTGTTGATGATCAAATACTTTACTCTTTGTAGTAATATTTCCATTACCTTCTTTTATCGAACCGTTCCAAACGGCATTGGCTACATTTTTTATCATAATTAAAAATTTTTCATTTAAAAGTTTTACGCTTTCTTCTCTGCTATGATTGCAAATGATGTCAGGTGATCTTCATATTTGTTGAAGGTATCCCTCATCTCCAATATTTTCTTTTTTGCCTTCGGGTGCGTTAAGATATTAAAACAAATTTTAATTGTCCTGAAAAAACCTTCATCAGCCAATATCCTTTTCCACTTCAAAAGTTCCATTGGGTTCTCATCCACTTTTTTTATTGTGAAACCTTCATTCTCCAACAGGCCACACCATTCGCTGATTGTAAGCGGCCTTGCATTCACTTTAATAACTTTTGCTAAATTCTGCTGCACATCTTTTTTTATTTCCGGGTCAATATGATCCGGCGCCAATCCCAGTTCGTGAATCCCGTAATAGCCGCCAGGTTGCAACACCCTGTATGCTTCACGGATAATTTCAGATTTCCTGTGATCAGGTTGCATAGTCAGCATGGCTTCACCTATCACCTTATTAACGGAAGCGCTTTCAATTCCACTATCAGCAGCGCTCCTGTTGACGATGGTGTAAGCTTTAGCATGTATCTTTTGTTGCAAAAGGCCTGCCGCTTCTTCATTCAGCTCGACACCGGTATATTTTTTTGGTTTTTTTTCCAGCAACAACGAAGCAGTAAAACCCATACCGGGGGCAAACTCTACTACCGAATCATCATGGTTGATTTTTAATCCATCAACTAATTTTAAAGTAAGCTCTTTCCCACCGGGCCTCAATACTTTTTTACCCATTTTGGCGAGAAGCCAATGCCCCTGTTCAGTGTTTATTGTTTTGTTACTCATAGTAACTTTTTTGGTTAAATAATACCACAATTTTTTCCAGACCTGGCTTCATAAAATGTTTGCGGTCTTAAGATGAACAAATGTTTTACTCACAAAATCAAACTCCGATACTTAATTGCTTTATTCGATCCTGTTGTTAAATTTTTTAATGAAGCCATCAAAAATTACAAAGTTGCGCAAAGGTACTACAGGTTAAAAGCCGGTCTTTTCGAATTCAGATAAAAAAAGACAAAATTATCTTATTATTTGACTACAAGGAAAGAGTGAAGAATGTTTTAGCGTGATGATCCTTTTCAATCCATACAAAGCTGGAAAAATTATCCAGGTAAACAATTATTTTTTTACAAATAAATTACTATTTACTCCTTCTATTTTACCAAAAATATTATATCAAATAGCAATTAGTTTTGAGATATTATTCTATTTGTTTTATTTTTAATCACTTAATCAAATAATCAAAACAAAAATTATGAAAATTAAAACCCAGACACTTGCAATTGTCGCAATTGTGACAATTACATCATTTCAATTTTTTTCTTGCAAGAAAGATGATATGGTTACTTCACCGGCAGTAGCTACATCAGACATTTCAGATGTTGTTGCAAAACAAAACTTAGTAGCCTGGTATAAATTTAATAATGGAAGTACTGCGGATATCAGTGGCAAAAACAATCACCTTGCGCCTTACAATGTAACTTCTACAGCAGGTTATTCAGGTAAAGCAAATACAGCTTTTGCTTTCAACGGTGCTAAAAATAGTTTTATGAAAGCAGCCAATTCAAGTTCATTAAATCCATCAGAGATTTCTATAGTTGTTTTATTTAAACCGGAAGGTTTTTATGACGGCGATGGTGCACAATCAAGGATCCTTATGAAAGGAACAGACGATCAATCAAATGGACTCTATTTTTTAGGGTTTTATAATAATGGTACAGCCTATGGCACTTATGGAAATAATCAGTACCAGTCTCTTGGCGCTAGCAGCCTTGAAAATACAATATTGCTCAACAACTGGTATAAAATGGTTTATACTTACAATGGTGAAAAAGCTAAACTTTATATCAATGATAATTTAGCAGGAATGACAACCGGCACAGCAACATTCACACAAAATAATTCACCACTGCGCATAGGTAAAACAGGAAGAAGTGATTTTCCTTTTTGTTTCAATGGGGTGATTGATGAAATAAGAATTTACAATATTGCATTAAATAAAAACCAGGTAATAAAAGTTGATGCAGACTTAGGAAATTAAAAAATACAAATCATTAAAAATGATAAATGCCTGTTTAAACAGGCATTTTTTTTACAAACAGGAATTCTGCAAAACCTGTGATATCCCAAAAAATATTTGCTTCTAATTTTTTCCCTTTAACCAATGATAAAACAATCCTTGCCGGCATGGCAAGGATATTCCATGGGTTTCTTCTTGTTCCGCTTTTTATAACTCTACAACCACCATCTTCAAATATTTTTTTTAATTCCTGAATAGAATAAATCCGTACATGCGTTGGATCATCATGAAAATTCAGGGTACCATGCATACTGGGTAATGACAGGCTTTTTTTGCCTGGAAATTCTATATAAAAAAAACTACCGCTTTTCATTTTTGTCATTAATTTTTTTACAACTTCATCACCATTTTGCAAATGTTCAATCACATGCGCCATTCTTATAAAATCAAAAAAATTATCTGGGATGGTTGAATAATCAAGTTTTGTCAAATCAAGTTCATAAAACTCTTTTGCCACTTCAAAATCTTTTTCATCATTATTATATGTCTTATCCAGGTCAAGCCCATAGTACTCACAATTCGGGAAAATAGATTTTGTTTTTGACGGGCTGTGATTTCCACAACCTACATCCAAAAGTTTAAAAGGACGGTTACCAAACTGACCGTTTATAAAACCAAATTTGTAGTTAAGCAGTGAAGCTTTTCTTTTGATACTCCCTATCATAAAAAATAAAAACTGCAATCTATATGTATTCAACATAATTTTAAAATCCATTGTCATTACTTTTGTTTAAATGAAAGGAGCAATTGAAACAGAGAGGGACGAATCCATCGAAGTTTATGGTGCACGGGCACACAACCTCAAGAATATTGACATCAACATACCAAAAAATAAACTGGTAGTCATTACCGGCATCAGTGGCAGCGGAAAATCTTCTCTTGCTTTTGATACTATTTATGCTGAAGGCCAACGCCGCTATATGGAAACTTTTGGCGCTTATGCACGACAGTTTATCGGCGATATGGAGCGACCTGATGTTGATAAAATAACCGGCCTCTCCCCCGTAATTTCCATTGAACAAAAAACCACCAACAAAAACCCGCGTTCTACTGTTGGCACTGTTACTGAAATTTATGATTTCATGCGTTTGCTTTATGCACGCATTGGTGAAGCCTACAGTTATAACACCGGTAACAAGATGGTGAAATGGAGCGAAGAAGAAATTGTCAACAACATATTTGAAAGGTTCAACAATAAAAAAATTTCTTTGCTGGCGCCATTGGTACGTGGCAGAAAAGGTCATTACCGCGAATTGTTTGAAGAGATAAGAAGAAAAGGTTTTGTAAAAGTGCGGGTGGATGGTGAAATAAAAGATATCACACCAAAGATGCAGGTGGACCGTTATAAAATCCACGACATCGAAGTAGTTGTTGACAGGTTGCAGGTGAGTGATGAATTCAGGACACGTTTGAGCCAGAGTGTGCAACAAACATTGAAGATGGGTAAAGACATGATGTTTGTTGCAGCAGCACCCAACAATACAGATGATAAAAATCCGAAAACTGCATCATCAAAAAAAAATATTGCCGGCAACAAAACTGTTGCAACTCCGCATTTTGATTTCAATGATGATAGTGATGGAAATTTGAGTGAAGCATCTTATTCACGTATGCTGATGTGTACCGAAACAGGTATCTCTTATGAAGAGCCTTCACCTAATTCATTTTCTTTTAATTCACCTTATGGCGCTTGCCCTACATGCAAAGGCCTTGGCAGTGTATTTACAATTGATATGGATTTAGTGTTGCCCGACAAATCAAAATCTGTAAGGCAAGGTGCACTCACACCATTGGGCGAAGAAAGGGAAGCCAGTGTGTTCAGGCAGGTGGAAGATTTTGCAAAAAAGAATAAAATAAAATTGGATGTACCTGTCAGTAAATTACCGGAAGAACAACTGAACCTTTTGTTGTATGGAGATAAAAATATCAATCCTTCACTTGAAGTAAACCCGGATGATGAAACAGTGCCGAATGAATACACCGGCAGTTATGAAGGCATCATACCTATGCTGAAAAGATGGTTCTCATCATCATACAGCACAGAGGCATTGCGTGATTGGGTGCAGAAATATATGACGTTGAAAACCTGTCCCACCTGCAATGGCGCAAGGCTGAAAAAAGAAAGTCTCTGGTTTTTGATTGATAGAAAAAATATTGCACAACTCAGTGAAATAAATTTGGATAAACTCTATGCATGGTTTGATGGCATTGAATTGCGGTTAAACAATAAACAACGTACCATTGCAAAAGATGTTATTAAAGAAATACGTGAGCGGCTTACATTTTTACTGGATGTAGGTTTATCATACCTCACAATTAACCGAACAACAAAATCATTGAGCGGTGGTGAAAGCCAGCGCATCAGGCTGGCAACACAGATAGGTTCTCAACTGCAGGGCATCACTTATATTTTAGATGAACCTTCTATTGGTTTGCATCAAAGGGACAACCACAGGCTGATAACTGCTTTGCAAAACCTTCGTGATATCGGCAACAGTGTGTTAGTCGTAGAACATGATAAAGACATCATGCTGGCTGCAGATTATTTAATTGATATCGGGCCGAAAGCAGGGTTTCATGGCGGCAAGATTGTAGCTGAAGGTAACCCGAAACAAATACTGAAATTAAACACACTTACAGCGGGGTACCTCAACGGCATCTATTCTATTGCAGTTCCAAAAGAACGGCGTAAAGGCAATGGAAAAAAATTAGTTTTAAAAGGTGTAAAAGGAAATAATTTAAAAGATGTAGATGTTGAATTTCCGTTGGGGAAATTCATTGTGGTAACAGGTGTTAGCGGCAGTGGAAAATCAACTCTTATCAATGAAACATTATATCCAATTTTATCAAAGCATGCTTATAATTCAAAGATGGTACCGCTGGAATATAAGTCCATCAAAGGCCTTGAGAATATTGATAAAGTCATTGAGATAGACCAGTCGCCGATTGGAAGGACACCGAGGAGCAACCCTGCTACTTACTGTGGTTTCTTTACTGATATCAGGACATTATTTGCATCAGTGCCTGAAGCAAAAATACGTGGGTATAATGCAGGCCGTTTTTCATTCAATGTAAAAAGCGGGAGGTGTGATGTGTGTGAAGGCGGTGGCATGCGTGTGATTGAAATGAATTTTTTACCAGATGTATATGTGCCTTGTGAAAAATGTAATGGCAAAAGATATAACCGCGAAACCCTGGAAATACGTTACAAAGGAAAATCTATTGCTGATGTATTGAGCATGACAGTTGAAGAAGCTGTTGAATTTTTTCAGTCAGTGCCATACATCTATCGTAAGATAAAAGTATTGGAAGAAGTAGGGCTTGGTTATATCACATTAGGGCAAAGCGCAGTTACATTGAGTGGTGGCGAAGCACAAAGGGTGAAGCTGTCAACAGAACTAAGCAAACGCGATACCGGTAAAACATTTTATATCCTGGATGAACCCACAACAGGTTTGCATTTCCAGGACATACAACATTTACTCGATGTGCTGAATAAACTGGTTGACCGCGGCAACACTGTTTTGGTGATAGAACATAATCTTGATGTAATAAAAGTGGCAGACCACATAATTGACCTTGGCCCTGAAGGTGGTGATGGCGGTGGCAGGATTTTATTTGAAGGAACGCCTGAAGAATTAATCAAAAATAAAGAAAGCCACACTGCAACATTTCTGAAAGCAGAATTGAATTAAACATAAAAATATTCACCGGTAATTTTAAACCTGTTCAATGAAACCTGAAATCATTTTTGAAGATGATGCATTATTGGCAATCAATAAACCATCAGGTTTATTAAGCATACCAGACAGGGAAGGGAAAGAGATTTCCCTGAAGAAAATATTATTGGAGAAATACGGTGAAATTTTTACTGTTCACCGGCTTGATAAAGCCACAAGTGGTGTCATTGTTTTTGCTAAAAATGAAGAAACACATGCGGCATTATCACAACTTTTTGAAAGCCGCGAAACAGAGAAAATTTATTTCGGATTGGTGCAGGGAAGCCTTACTCCCGCAACAGGAAGAATAGAAGAACCCATCATGCAACACCCTTCTGGTAATGGAAAAATGGTGCTGCATGCAAAAGGCAAACCATCTATCACAGAATATGAAGTGATTGAAGATTTTAAAAGATTCAGTTGGGTGCAATTCAAAATTCTTACCGGCAGGACTCACCAGATACGCATCCATTCGCAATTCACCGGGCACAGTATTGTATGTGATGAATTGTATGGCAATGGCGAACCGGTTTTCATTTCTTCACTGAAAAAGAAATACAACCTGAGTAAAAGTGAAGAAGCAGAAAGGCCAATTTTATCAAGGCTTGCATTGCACAGCGCCTCCTTAAAATTTGTTTTAAACAACCATGAATATTTTTTTGAAGCGCCGGTTCCAAAAGATATAAAAGCATTGTTGCAGCAACTGAGAAAACTATTATGAACGCTTAGACCGACATACTCCTGGGACTTCAACTTCATTTGCATAGCATCTTTAAGATAAAGGTTTTCTTACCTTCGCATTTCTTATGCAATTCCAGAGAAAAGATTTATCCGACGAGCAACTCATCGCTTTTTATAAGAGCCTGCTTTTACCACGCATGATAGAAGAAAAAATGCTGGTTTTACTGCGGCAGGGAAAGATTTCAAAATGGTTTAGCGGCATCGGCCAGGAAGCCATTGCAGTAGGCGCTACGCTTGCCTTGCAAACTGATGAATGGATAATGCCGTTACACAGGAACCTCGGTGTATTCACAACACGTGAAATGCCTTTGAGAAAATTATTTATGCAGTGGCAGGGAAGCCCTGATGGATATTCAAAAGGCCGTGAACGCAGTTTTCATTTCGGCAACAAAGCACATCAAATCTGTGGCATGATTTCACATCTCGGGCCCCAGTTGGCAATTGCTGACGGTGTGGCATTGGCGCATAAGCTGAAAAGGGAAGAAAAAATTTCTCTCGCATTTACCGGCGAAGGTGGTACAAGCGAAGGTGATTTTCATGAAGCATTGAATGTGGCTGCGGTCTGGGATTTGCCCATTATTTTTTTGATTGAAAATAATGGTTATGGTCTTAGCACGCCCACCCGTGAACAATACCGTTGTGAACATTTAGTGGACAGGGCAAAAGGTTATGGAATGGAAGGAGTATTGATTGATGGTAATAATATTCTTACTGTGTATGATACAGTGAAAGGAGTAAGAGATTATTGCATTGAACACCAGAAACCATATTTAATAGAATGCCAGACATTCAGGATGCGTGGCCATGAAGAAGCCAGTGGTGTGAAATATGTGCCTCCGCATTTATTTGAAGAATGGAAAGAAAAAGACCCTGTTACCAACTATGAAAATTTTTTATTGAGTGAAAATATCCTTTCAGAAGAAAATATCACTGCAATAAAAAATGAAACAAAAAATTATATAGAAGAAGAACTTGCAGTTGGTTTTGCTGCTCCACCAATTACTGTCAATACACAAAAAGAATTGAATGATGTATTTGCTGATAAATCTGAAGGCGGCGCACGTCAGCCTGTTGTAAAAATTATTGACAACAGTGATGCTTCATTTTCAATTCCTGCTGGTAGCAACCATAAAGAAATGCGTTTCATCAATGCCATCAGCAATGGATTAAATCAAAGCATGGAACAGCATCCCAATCTCATTGTTATGGGTCAGGATATTGCTGAATATGGCGGCGCATTTAAAATCACTGAAGGCTTTGTAGAAAAATTTGGAAAAGAAAGGATACGCAACACACCAATCTGTGAGAGCGCAATTGTTGGCGCTTCTTTAGGTTTGAGCCTTGAAGGTTTTAAAGCAGTGATGGAAATGCAGTTTGCAGATTTCGTAAGTGTAGGTTTTAACCAGATAGTCAACAACCTGGCTAAACTGCATTATCGCTGGAACCAGCATGCAGATGTTGTTGTGCGCATGCCTACAGGTGCAGGTGTGGGTGCAGGGCCTTTTCATTCACAAAGCAATGAAGCATGGTTTGTGCATACACCTGGTTTAAAAGTTGTTTATCCATCTTCACCCATTGATGCAAAAGGTTTGTTGATTGCAGCTATCAATGACCCTAACCCTGTACTTTATTTTGAACACAAAGCTTTATACAGGAGCATCAGCGGCCAGGTGCCTGATGAATATTATGAAATAGAAATAGGCAAAGCAAAAACAGTACAACAGGGCGATGACATCAGCATCATCACTTATGGAAGTGGTGTGCATTGGGCATTGCATTATGCACAACAAAATAATAATATCTCCATTGACATCCTCGATTTGCGCACATTGCAACCTTTGGATTATGCGGCCATACAATCATGCGTAGAAAAAACAGGAAAAGTTTTAGTCCTGCATGAAGATACTTTAACCGGTGGCATCGGTGCAGAGATTGCAGCATGGATAAATGAACATTGTTTTGAAATGCTGGATGCGCCCGTTATCCGTTGTGCTTCTTTAGATACGCCGATACCATTTAATATAGAACTGGAAAAAAATTTTTTAGCGAATGCAAGATTGGATGAATGTGTCCAGAAACTTGTGCATTATTAATTCAAAAAATTTATTTCTGATAGATTCAGGTTTTTAATTGATATTAGCAATTACGTTATTGAGCAAATCAAACCTGTCAGCATTGAATTTTTTCTATAAACCGGTGCTGATAAAATTTTAAAAAATAAACACATGAACAAAGTCTGCTTGCTATTACTATTGGTAACCTTTTCTTCTGTTACCATCCATGCACAACAAACCAATCAACAGGATGCAAAAATGAATAAGTTTATCAGCGACCTGATGAGCAGGATGACACTGGATGAAAAAATAGGCCAGTTAAATCTTGTTACACCGGGTGGTGCTGTTACGGGTGCAGTTGTCAGCTCTGATGTTGACAATAAAATTCGCAAAGGCCAGGTAGGTGGTTTATTTGGTATCAATGGCCCTGATAAAATCCGACAGGCACAGGACATTGCAGTAAAAAATTCCAGGTTGCATATCCCATTATTTTTTGGCCTTGATGTGATACATGGCCACAGGACAATCTTTCCTATTCCATTGGGATTATCCTGTACCTGGGACATAGGATTGATTGAAAACAGTGCACGCATTGCTGCAACAGAAGCAGCAGCCGATGGCTTAAACTGGGTGTATTCTCCGATGGTGGATATAGCCCGGGACCCGCGCTGGGGCCGCATTGCAGAAGGCGCAGGTGAAGACCCTTTTCTCGGTTCACAGATTGCTGCAGCTATGGTGCGGGGCTACCAGGGAAAAGATTTAAAATCTGATGATGCAGTGATGGCTTGCGTAAAGCATTATGCATTATATGGCGCAGCAGAAGCAGGCCGTGATTATAATACAGTTGACATGAGCCGCATCAGGATGTATCAATATTACCTGCCACCCTATAAAGCTGCTGTTGATGCAGGTGTAGGCAGTGTGATGAGTTCATTTAATGAAGTAGATGGCATACCTGCTACAGGAAATAAATTTTTACTCACTGATGTGTTGCGCAACCAATGGGGCTTTAAAGGTTTTGTTGTGAGTGATTATACTTCTGTGAGTGAAATGACTAATCATGGTATCGGTGATTTGCAGACAGTTTCTGCTGATGCATTAAAAGCAGGCCTTGATATGGATATGGTTTCCGAAGGTTTTCTTACCACACTCAAAAAATCTTTGCAGGAAGGCAAGGTAACACAAAAGGAAATTGATGATGCCTGCAGGAGGATTTTAGAAGCAAAATATAAAATGGGTTTGTTTGAAGACCCTTACAGGCATTGTGATACGATGCGTGCCAAAAACGCTATTTTCACCGAAGCCAACCGGAGTGCTGTTCGTAAAGCCGCCGAACGTTCCTTTGTTTTATTGAAAAATAATAATACGCTCCCATTAAAAAAATCAGGAACGATTGCATTAATAGGGCCACTCGCCGATAACCAGCGCAACATGCTGGGCACCTGGAATATCCGTGGAGAGTACAATGAAGATATCACTGTTGCACAGGGAATAAAAAATGTTGCAGGCAATGACGTAACTGTTTTATATGCAAAAGGCGCTAACATCAGCGATGACTCTATGACCATTGCCAACGTCAATAATTTTACAAATGAAATTGTTCTTGATTCAAGGACACCTCAGCAAATGATAGATGAAGCAGTTGCAGTGGCTAATAAAGCTGATGTAGTGGTAGCCTGTCTTGGGGAAGCAGCAGATTTCACCGGTGAAGCATCCAGCATGAGCAATATCGGCTTACAACAATGCCAGGAAAATTTACTGCATGCTTTAGTGGCAACAGGAAAACCTGTTGTAATTGTTTTATTCAATGGTCGGCCGATGACTTTGAATTGGGAAAATAAAAATGCAGATGCAATTTTAGATGTATGGTTCCCGGGCACAGAAGCAGGGAATGCTATTGCAGATGTTTTGTTTGGCAACTATAACCCTTCAGGAAAATTGACAACCACCTTTCCGCAGAATGTTGGACAAATACCTCTTTATTACAATCATAAAAACACAGGAAGGCCTTTACATCCCGGCGATTGGCATAAATTCAAATCAGATTATCTAGATGTAACCAATGACCCTTTATATCCTTTTGGTTATGGTTTGAGTTATACAACGTTTAGTTTTAGTGAACCGGTTTTAAACAAAACAACTATCAGCGGAAATGAAGGTTTAACCACAACTGTAACAGTAACCAACACCGGCAATTACGATGGCGAAGAAGTTGTGCAGTTATACCTGCACGATAAGTTTGCCAGCATCACACCACCGGTGAAAGAGCTGAAAGGTTTTCAAAAAATATTTCTGAAAAAAGGTGAAAGCAAAAATGTTGTATTCAACATTACTCATAATGATTTGCAGTTTTATAATGCTGACCTGAAGCTAATGGCTGAACCCGGAGAATTTGAAGTGATGACAGGGCCAAATTCAAGAGATGTAAAAACAGCAACGTTTACTTTAAAGTAATAATGATAACATAAACCTGGTAACAAATCATTTGTGGTTGCCAGGTTTTTTTATGCCTGGGTTTCAAAAAAGATAATGGCAAAAAATAGTTGGTAAAAATGGCTGAAATGCTTTACCAGCCTGACTTTCAGAGAAGAGAATTGAAACGGATTTCAATTCTCTTTTTGTTTTTGTAAAATGAAAATCAAAATTGATTATGGTATCATCATTTTTGTTTGATGATACTATTGTGGTTGAGGGCAGGCGCCGGCAAGCAATACCTGCCAGGCATCATGCACTTTATTTTTATCAAGCAAAGTCTTTGCATAAACATGCAATTCCTTTTCCATCTCTTCAGGATTGACGGAATAATATTGAATAATATTTTTTAATTGTTCATCATCATAAGAAACTTCTATCTGCGGCATCTCTTTAATGTTCGCCAATTGTGCCAGGTTGTTGCCGGTAAGTATTTTGCTGTTGCGGATACTTTCAGGTAATGCATCAACCCCGATACCCAATTCCCTCAATGGTTTTTCTACTTCAAACAAACAATCTTCATTCACCACGCTGTACCAGTTGCCACCCAGCCTTGCAACGTGATGAAATTTCTTCTGGTCAATCATCGTTCCTTCTTTATTCAAAACACTTTCATCCACATGCATGCATACAATTTCAGCAATCACCAGTTGGCCTGCACCACCATGGTCACCCAAACTTTTCACCTCATTCACCTTACATTCCAACTGCACTTTTGCTTCTTTCACCCTTGGTGGTTTTATCATTGAAGATGGAAGTTTATGGAAACCTGCTTTTAAAAATTCATCAGTGCTTTTTGAATATTCACAACTGGATAAACTTGTCTGCTGCACAATATCATAATCACAGATATTGATTACTACTTCAGGCACTTCATGGATGTTTTCAAGCGTGTGTTTACTGGAAGCATCACGCCCCCTGCGGGATGGTGAAAAAATTACAATCGCTGGGTTATATGAAAACATATTAAAAAAACTAAAGGGGCTCAGGTTTACCAATCCATTTTTATCAATTGTACTTGCCAACGCAATAGGCCTTGGTGCAATAGCATATTGCAACCAGTTCATCTTCTCATGTATAGTGAGCGAATCTATATTTAATGTAACCATAATTTTTTTCAGTAATTAATTTTTCACTCCGGTATAAAATGTGATTAAAAAAATACAACCACATATCATTTCCATTTATCACTGTAATTTCTTCCTGCTGAGTATTGAAAATTCACTTTCATCTTTCACAATATTATTGACCAGTTTACCCAGGCCATCCACTTCCATTTCAATTACATCACCTTCTTTCAACCATTGTTCCTGGTAGTTGGGGTCATTCAGTTTTCCTGTTCCATTCAGTTCAAGAAAACAACCTGTACCTACAGTGCCGCTGCCGATAATATCACCGGGTTGAAGTGTTACACCATACGATGCCCTTTCAATAATTTCAGCAAAAGTCCAATCCATATCACCCAGGTTACCTTCACTCACCTGCACACCGTTTATGTTGCATTTCATCTTCATGTTCCAGCTTTTGCCCACATGATTTTCCTTGGCAGGAATTTCATATTGTTCCAGTTCATCCAATGTCACGAGCCAGGGTCCAATGGCTGTTGAAAAATCTTTCCCTTTTGCGGGCCCGAGGTTCAGCAACATTTCTTCAGCCTGTAAAGTGCGTGCACTCAGGTCATTCATGATCATCAAACCACCGATAAATTCATCAGCTTTTTCTGCAGGAATATTTCTGCCATATTTGGAAATTACAATAGCTACTTCGAGTTCAAAATCGAGCCTGTGAAAATGGTCAGGCATACACATCACCGGCCCGGGGCCTTGCACTCCATGATGATTGGTAAAATAAAAAACAGGGTATTGATCAAACTCCGGTATCATTGGTACTTTCCTGTTTCTCCGTGCTGAAGCCACATGTTGACGGAATGCATAACCATCCCTGCAACTTGAAGGGAATGGTATTGGTGATATTAATTGTGCATTCTCTACAGGTGTTCCTTTTTCTTTTCCAATCCGGTTCTCTTTTATTGCCTTATTCAATTGCAGGGCAACCGCATAATTATCTTCCCAGTAATTTAAAAACATACTCATGGATGATGGCAATTCATAATGCAGCAGATCGGTATCAAATAACAAGTTGTTTTCAAGAATGGCAAGCTGGTCGTGTTCGTTTTTTAAATAAGAAACCAATTTCATTTTACAGTTGTTTTAAAATGTGTTTTTAGAAATGCAATTTTAGTTAATAAAAATTGATTGCCTCGTTAATTGTCCTACAACAGGGTTGCAGGAACAACAAGAGAATAATCTGAAACAACAATTTTGATTTTATCTTGACCTTGGTCCATATTTTTTTAATTCAGAAAATAGTGCCTGAAAAACAAAGAATAATTTTTACTATTCTTCAAAAAAATTCCATCACAGTGATATATGAATAACCTGAAATTTTTTTCTCAATTTATCATTCAATTTCTCAAACAAAATCCCGGGAAAAGATTTATAGATTCCTATTGTATTTCAACATAGTTATGATTTGAATTTTACAAATATTAATATGTGTGAAGAATTAATTCAGCAAACTAACAATTGTTATTAAAACTATTTGCTATTTTGAAAACCTTGCTCGCCATCTGGAAATAGAATTGCTTTTATTTTTTGTTTTTTAATCAAAGATGATCAGCAATTCATAGAATTCACAATCATTATTTTTTAGTGAGTTCTTTCTATTAATAAATTTTATAGACATTAAAACAAACGTGTTGCAAAATGGCAATGAACAAAGGATTGTACGATAGTAAATTTGAACACGATGCCTGTGGGATCGGGTTTGTTGCGGACATCAAAGGCAATAAATCACATCAAACTATTTCAGATGCATTAACGGTGTTGGAAAATATGGAACACCGTGGTGCCTGTGGTTGTGAAAATAATACTGGTGATGGTGCAGGTATTATGATTCAGATACCACATGATTTTTTTGTTGAAGAATGTGAAAAACTTGGCATTCATTTACCCGGGTTTGGTAAATATGGAGTAGGCATGATCTTTTTTCCAAAAGAAGAAGACAGGCTGGAAGAAGCAAGAAGGCTTTTCAGGAAATGCGCTGATGAACTAAACCTGAAAGTGCTTGGTTTCAGGAAAGTGCCTGTTGATGGCGCTGAAGTTGGTTTCACTGCATTAAGTGTTGAACCCAACATAGAACAGGTTTTTATAAAATGCCCTAACCACATCAATGATGCTGAAACTTTTGAAAGAAAACTTTTTGTGTTGCGCAATTATGCAAAACACCTCATCAATAAAACAATCCGGAAAGGACCAGTTGATTTTTATATCGCTTCTTTATCATACAAAACAATAGTATATAAAGGTCAACTGACAAGTACACAGGTGCGGAATTATTTTCTTGACCTGAAAAATGAAAAATTAGTCAGTGCATTTGGATTGATACATTCCCGTTTTGCCACCAACACTTTTCCTTCATGGAAACTGGCTCAACCATTCCGTTTCATTGCACACAATGGTGAGATCAATACATTGCAAGGCAATTTAAACTGGCTTCGTTCGAGCGGTAAATCTTTCACATCACCTTATTTCTCCCAACAGGAAATGGATCTCATCCTGCCCATCGTAACTGAAGGGCAAAGTGATTCTGCCTGTCTTGATAATATGATTGAACTGCTCACCATGTGTGGCCGTTCATTACCACATGTGCTGATGATGCTGATACCTGAAGCATGGGACCAGGATGATAAAATGGATGCAACTAAGAAAGCATTTTATGAATTTCATTCAGCATTCATGGAACCCTGGGATGGACCTGCATCTATCTCTTTTACTGATGGAAATATTATCGGCGCCACATTGGACCGCAATGGATTGAGACCTTCGAGATATTGTGTTACAAATGATGGCCGTGTTATCATGGGTTCTGAAACAGGCGTATTACCTGTTGACCCATCTATCATTATTGAAAAGGGAAGATTGCAACCGGGGAAAATGTTTGTGGTGGATATGGGCCAGGGAAAAATTATCAGTGATGAAGAACTCAAACAAAAAATTTGTTCACAACAACCTTATGCAGACTGGCTCAATCAATATAAAATCCGTTTGGAAGAATTGTCTGAACCAAGGGTTACATTTTCACCATTAAAACATGATCAGGTTTTCAAATACCAGAAAGCATTTGGTTATACTGATGAAGAGCTGGATAATATTATTGCCCCGATGGCAACAGGTGGCAAAGAACCTATCGGCTCAATGGGCACTGATATTCCACTAGCCATATTGAGTAATAAACCACAGCATTTAAGTTCTTATTTCAAACAATTATTTGCACAGGTTACCAATCCTCCTATTGACCCTATCAGGGAAAGGCTTGTGATGTCACTTGGCACTTTTGCAGGAAATATCGGTAACATACTTGTTGAAAATCCTTTGTCCTGTCATAGTGTTGCATTAAAACAACCGGTGCTTACAGATTTTGAATTAGAAAAAATCCGCAGCATTGATACCGGTATGTTCCAGGCAAAAACATTGCAATGTTATTTCCGTGCAGATGGTAAAGAAGGTTCATTGCAAAATGCTTTGAACAGGTTATGCCGTTATGCAGAAGATGCAGTAAATGAAGATTTCAAAGTATTGATATTGCAGGACCGTGCTATTGATTCAGAACATGCACCGATACCATCACTGCTTGCAACATCTGCGGTACACCATCATCTTATTAAAAAAGGATTGCGTGGTAATGTAGGCATCATCGTTGAAGCAGGTGATGTGTGGGAAGTGCACCACTTCGCATGTTTGATTGGTTTTGGCGCTACTGCAATTAACCCTTATCTCGCTTTATCAAGCATAAGGGATATGAAAGAAAATGGCAAACTGCCCGCAGACATGAGTGATGAAACTTTGAAGAAGAATTATATCAAAGCAGTGAAGGAAGGTTTGCTGAAAGTGTTTTCAAAAATGGGTATCTCCACTTTGCAATCATACCAGGGCGCACAGATTTTTGAAATACTTGGAATCAAAAAAGAAGTGGTGGATGAATACTTCACCGGCGCTATTTCACGTATTGAAGGCCTGGGTTTGGATGAGATAGCAAATGAAGTGCTGGCAAAACATTTTTATGCTTTCAGCAAAAGAGAAAACCTGGGTGACAGGTTGCGTACCGGTGGTGTATATAAGTGGAGGGCTGAAGGCGAGTTCCATTTGTTTAACCCAACAACCATTCACCTGTTGCAACATTCAACGAGGATGAATGATTACAAGATTTTCAAAAAATATTCTGAAGCAGTCAACAACCAGGGCGAACGGGCATGCACATTGCGCAGCCTGTTTGATTTCAATAAAACACGTCCTTCGATTTCTATTGATGAAGTAGAGCCTGCTGAAAATATTTATAAACGTTTCGCTACAGGCGCAATGAGTTTTGGTTCTATCTCATGGGAAGCACATACCACATTGGCAATTGCTATGAACCGTTTAGGCGGTAAGAGCAATACAGGTGAAGGTGGTGAAGATGATGTGCGTTATCAACGGTTATCCAATGGTGATTCAATGCGCAGTGCAATCAAACAAATTGCATCTGCAAGGTTTGGCGTTACCAGTATTTATTTAACTGAAGCAGATGAACTACAGATAAAAATGGCGCAGGGTGCCAAGCCCGGGGAAGGCGGACAGTTACCAGGTCATAAAGTGAATGACTGGATTGGCAGGATAAGACATGCAACACCAGGTGTGGGTTTGATTTCACCACCACCACATCATGATATTTATTCTATTGAAGATTTGGCGCAGTTAATATTTGATTTAAAAAATGCCAATCGTAAAGCAAGGGTTAGTGTGAAACTGGTAAGTAAAGCAGGCGTTGGAACAATTGCTGCTGGTGTTACTAAAGCAAAAGCAGATGTGGTATTGATTTCAGGTCATGATGGTGGCACAGGTGCATCACCGATGAGTTCAATCAGACATGCGGGATTACCCTGGGAACTCGGGCTTGCAGAAACACACCAAACGTTGGTAAAAAATAAATTACGTGACCGTGTTGTAGTGCAGGCAGATGGCCAGATGAAAACCGGCCGTGATATTGCGATTGCAGCTTTACTCGGAGCCGAAGAATGGGGCATTGCCACTGCGGCTTTGGTTGTGGAAGGATGTATCATGATGCGTAAATGTCATCTCAATACTTGTCCTGTTGGTGTGGCCACACAGGATGAAACATTGAGAAAAAGATTTACCGGCGACCCTGAACATGTTATCAATTTCTTCAGGTTCATCACACAGGAATTAAGAGAAATCATGGCTGAGTTGGGTTTCAGGACAGTGAATGAAATGATAGGCCAGGCCGATTGTCTGAAGATGCGTGATAATATCAACCATTGGAAATTCAAAAACATTGATGCATCTGCAGTTTTATACAAAGCAGAAGCGCCTTTAAATGCTTCAGTCTATTGCAGCGAAAGCCAGGATGATGTTTTGGAAAATGTGCTCGACTGGAAGCTGCTTGAAAAAGCAAAACCTGCTATCGAAAACCGGCAAAAAGTTTTTGCAGAATTTGATATAAAAAATACAGACCGCACAACAGGTACAATTGTTTCAAACGAAATAACAAAAGTGTATAAAGCGGAAGGCTTACCTGCAGACACTATTCATTTCAAATTCAATGGTACTGCAGGCCAGAGCTTTGGCGCATTCAATACCAAAGGAGTGACGCTGGAACTGGAAGGTGATGCGAACGATTATTTCGGAAAAGGTTTAAGCGGCGCCAAACTCATAATTTACCCTTCACAAAAAGCAAACTATATTCCTGAAGAAAATATAATCATCGGAAATGTTGCGATGTATGGAGCTACTGATGGTGAAGTGTATATCCGTGGTAAAGCAGGTGAACGTTTTTGTGTCCGCAATTCGGGTGCTAAAGTTGTTGTTGAAGGTGTTGGTGATCATGGATGCGAATATATGACCGGTGGTGTTGCAGTGATTCTGGGTAATACTGGTAAAAACTTTGCTGCAGGTATGAGTGGTGGAATTGCTTATGTATATGATGTGAACGGAACATTCCCATCTAATTGTAATATGGAAATGATTGATCTCGATCCTTTGAAAGAAGAGGATGAAGTTATATTAAGAGAACTCATCAACAAACATTATCTGTTTACAGGCAGCACCGTTGCAAGGTTTATGCTGGATGATTTTGATAACCAGTTAAAGCATTTTGTAAAAGTATTTCCGAAAGATTACAAACAGGCATTGTTGCAATTGCAGCAAAAGGCACAGCATCAGAATGCATAAAATTTTTCAAACAAAAAACTTAGAATTTAAAATATAAAAATTCAATGGGTAAACTAACAGGGTTTTTAGAATTTGAAAGGGTGGCACCGGACAAGGAGCCAGTGGAGAAAAGGATAAAAAATTACAGGGAATTTGTACACAGGTTTGCAGCAGATGAACTGAACCACCAGGCAGCACGATGTATGGATTGTGGTGTACCGTTTTGTCAGAGCGGATGCCCATTGGGCAATGTTATTCCGGAATTTAATGATGCAGTTTACAGGAAGAGTTGGAAAGAAGCTTATGAGATATTAACCTCAACCAATAACTTTCCTGAATTCACAGGCCGTATCTGCCCCGCACCTTGTGAGCACGCCTGCGTGTTAGGCATCAACCAATCGCCGGTTACAATTGAAGAAATCGAAAAGCATATCATTGAAATAGCTTTTGAAAATGGTTTTGTACAACCTAAAAAAATCAATGTACGCAGTGGAAAAAAAGTTGCTGTGATTGGTTCTGGCCCATCAGGCTTTGCGGCAGCTGCACAACTAAATTATGCAGGACATTTGGTTACAGTCTTTGAAAGAGATGATGCACCTGGTGGTTTGTTGCGTTATGGCATACCTGATTTTAAACTGGAGAAATGGGTAATTGACAGGAGGCTTGAAGTATTAAAAGAAGAAGGCATTGAATTCAGGTGCAATTCTAATGTGGGTGTAAATATTCCTGTGCAGGAGTTGTTAGATAATTACGATGCTATTGTATTAGCAGGTGGTTCAACAATTCCAAGAGACTTACCCATACCTGGAAGAGAATTGAAAGGTGTTCACTTTGCGATGGAATTCTTAAAGCAACAGAATAAAATAAATGCAGGGCTTGACCCGGTATTGCCAACAGATGCTGCAGCAAAAGAAAGCAATATGTATCCAGAGATCATCACTGCATTTAATAAAAATGTAATTGTGATCGGAGGTGGTGATACAGGCAGTGATTGCATCGGCACATCAAACAGGCAGGGTGCAAAATCTGTTACACAAATTGAGTTATTGCCTCAGCCACCCAAATCAAGGACGCCTTATATGCCATGGCCTACATATCCCATGATATTGAAAACAACATCATCACATGAAGAAGGTAGTGAAAGAGAATGGGCAATTGCCAGCAAAGAATTTTTGAAAGATGATAAAGGCAACTTACGTGCTTTAAAAGTTGTAAGGCTACAATGGGAAAAAAGTGCTGATGGCAGGCCTGCAGGTTTTACAGAAATACCCGGAACTGAAACAGAACTTCCTTGCGAACTGGTGTTGCTGGCGATGGGATTTTTGAACCCACAATATGAAGGCATGTTGAATGACCTGAATATTGAAGTAAATGAAAGAAAAAATGTAGCAGCGAATAACAGGAATTATAAAACCAACCAGGAAAAAATATTTGCTGCCGGTGATATGCGCCGCGGCCAGTCTTTGGTTGTGTGGGCAATTAATGAAGGCCGTGAATGTGCAAAAGCGGTAGATGAATTTTTGACAAACAGTTAGGCATTTAACAATCCTACGAAAAAAACGCTACTGTTCCCAGTAGCGTTATTTGTTTTATACCTATAACAATTATTTCTGTTATTGATCCCACCATAACCGGTCAGATAATGTAACATCAGGTACATTGCCACCATTGGCAGAAGTATTAAAAAAATAAAAATGAATGAATATTAATAAAAAGCCCCGCATTAAAAAATGCAGGGCGATAATCTTAAATAAGGGAAACATTCAACAATAATTTATACGTGGATAGCCTTCGTATAGTTTTCTATTCCTGGAAATAAAAAATTATTGATTGTTTTTTCAAAACTAACAATCGTTCACCTTTCATAGCAATCAATTATTTTTGCAGCAACTCATTTTTTATGTCTTATACACCGCACCATAAAGTCAGGATTGTTACAGCTGCTTCATTATTTGATGGCCATGATGCAGCTATCAATATCATGAGGCGCATTTTGCAAAGCAAAGGAGCAGAAATCATTCATCTCGGGCACAACCGCAGTGTAAAAGAAATAGTAGAATGTGCAATTGAAGAAGATGTGCAGGGTATAGCCATCACTTCATACCAGGGCGGCCACATTGAATTTTTTAAATACATGAAAGACCTGTTGGATGAAAACGGTTGTGGCCATATCAAAATTTTTGGTGGTGGTGGTGGCACTATTTTACCACAGGAAATAACTGAACTGCATAATTATGGTATCACCAGGATTTATTCTCCTGATGATGGAAGAAAAATGGGATTGGAAGGTATGATTGAAGATGTAATCATGCAATGTGATTATTGCCTTCCTGCGAAAATTGATTTTTCAACACCAATGACATTAGATGAAGTAAAAGATATAAGAACAATAGCCAGGAAAATAACTATTGCGGAAAATGATACAACAACAGGGACAACAAAAAATGATAACAACAATATTCCTGTACTCGGTATTACAGGTACCGGTGGCGCAGGTAAATCATCGGTAACAGATGAGATAGTTCGCCGTTACCTGAATGCATATCCCGATAAAACAATTGCAGTAATTTCAGTTGACCCTTCCCGCAAAAAAACCGGTGGCGCTTTGCTGGGTGACAGGATAAGAATGAATTCTATTTCCAATCCACGAGCTTACATGCGCAGCCTGGCTACAAGAGATGATAATATTGCATTGAGTTCTGCTGCAGGCCGTGCATTGGAAATTTGCAAAGCTGCTGCATTTGATTTTATCATCCTTGAAAGCGCAGGTGTTGGTCAGAGTGATGCATCCATCCTTGATTACTGCAATGTGAGCATGTATGTAATGACACCGGAATATGGCGCTGCTTCACAACTGGAAAAAATCAATATGCTCGACTACGCGGATATTGTCTGCATCAACAAATTTGATAAAGCAGGTGCGCTTGATGCTTTGCATGATGTGCGCAAACAATATAAACGCAACCATAATTTATGGAGTGCGAAAAATGAAGACATGCCTGTGATAGGAACGATTGCATCACAATTTAATGATGCAGGCATCAATGAATTGTTTGAAAAAATTATGCTGACCGTTGAAGAAAAAACAAAAGTTGATTTTGGAAAAATAGAAGTGCACCATTTAAAAGATACAACATCTCAAACTCAGATTATTCCGCCAAAACGGGTAAGGTATTTAAGTGAAATTGCTGACAGCAATAAACACTATGATAAATGGGTGGATGAACAATGTGCCATTGCATCAAAACTTTACCAGGTAAAAGGCGTGATGGAATGCAATGACAATTCTAAAATATCCGATGATGCGTTGCAGAGTTTATGTGATGAATATGAAAAACAGCTTCACCCTGATTGTAAAAAACTGATTGATGAATGGGCATTAACTCAAAAAAAATACAGCCTTGATTTTTTTGAATATACTGTGCGTGATAAAGTCATCAAACAACCACTTACAACAACTTCTTTAAGCGGAACGAAAATTCCGAAACTGGTATTGCCGAAATACAAAGACAGCGGTGATATTTTAAGATGGCAGTTGCAGGAAAATGTTCCCGGTGAATTTCCATTTACAGCAGGTGTGTTTGAATTGAAAAGACAAGGTGAAGACCCAACAAGAATGTTTGCAGGTGAAGGAGGGCCGGAACGCACCAACAAACGTTTCCATTATGTTTCTTTAGACCAACCTGCCAAAAGGTTGAGTACTGCATTTGACAGCGTTACATTATATGGTGAAGACCCCGGCCACAGGCCTGATATTTTTGGAAAAATTGGCAACAGCGGTGTAAGCATTGCAACTGTTGATGATGCAAAAAAATTATACAGTGGATTTGATTTGTGTGATGCGAAAACATCAGTGAGCATGACCATCAACGGGCCTGCACCAATCATTCTTGCATTCTTTATGAATGCTGCCATAGACCAGCAATGTGAGAAATGGTTAACCGAAAACAATCAATGGGAAACAGCAGAAAAAGTTTTCAAACAAAAATATATTCATCAGAATAAACCCAGGTATTATAATCCTTCATCACCTGAAAGATTACCTGAAGGAAATAATGGATTGGGTTTACAATTATTAGGATTGAGTGGTGATGAAGTGTTGCCTGCTGATGTGTATGCACCCATCAAAGCATCTGCATTATCACAAGTGAGAGGAACAGTGCAGGCAGATATTTTAAAAGAAGACCAGGCACAGAACACCTGTATTTTTTCTACTGAGTTTGCATTGAAATTAATGGGTGATGTGCAGGAATATTTCATCAGCAAAAAAGTAAGAAATTTTTACAGTGTCAGTATCAGTGGTTATCATATTGCAGAAGCCGGCGCCAACCCGATTACTCAACTTGCATTTACGCTTGCCAATGGTTTTACTTACGTGGAATATTATCTCAGCCGAGGTATGAACATTGATGACTTTGCTCCTAACCTTTCATTCTTTTTCAGCAATGGCATGGATGCAGAATACAGTGTGATTGGGCGTGTGGCAAGAAGGATTTGGGCAAAGGCAATGAAATATAAATACAAAGCCAATGACCGTTCCCAAAAATTAAAATATCATATTCAGACATCAGGGCGCTCACTGCATGCACAGGAAATTGATTTCAATGATATCCGCACTACATTACAGGCTTTGTATGCTATTTATGATAATTGTAATTCACTGCATACAAATGCTTATGACGAAGCCATCACCACACCAACAGAAGAAAGTGTTCGTCGTGCAATGGCAATACAGTTAATCATCAACCGCGAATTAGGTTCTGCAAAAACAGAAAATTTTATTCAAGGCAGTTTTGCTGTTGAAACATTAACTGATTTGGTGGAAGAAGCTGTGCTGACTGAGTTTGACAGGATTACAGAACGTGGTGGTGTGTTGGGTGCAATGGAAAGAATGTATCAACGCAACAAGATACAGGAAGAAAGTTTGTATTATGAACACCAGAAACATACAGGAGAACTACCATTGATTGGTGTAAATACTTTTCTCAATAAAAAAGGTTCGCCCACAATTATACCGGGTGAAGTCATCCGTTCAACAACAGAAGAAAAAGAACAACAGATTGCCAACCTGCTTGCATTTCAAAAACGCAATCATGATAAATGCTATGATGCATTAAAGCAGTTAAAAAAAGTAGCAGTAGAAAATGGGAACATCTTTGAGCAATTGATGGAAACAGTTAAATATTGTTCGCTTGGTCAAATCACACATGCTTTATATGAAGTGGGTGGACAATACCGCCGCAGTATGTAAATCAACGCAACACCATTTGCCTGTCTGCATCCAATCTTATCATTATAAAAATAAGAATAGTAAAAGTGAGCAGTGATGAACCGCCATAACTCACCAACGGCAATGGTATCCCTATAACCGGGAAGAGGCCTATAGTCATACACACATTCACAGTGATATGAAAAAATAAAATGCTCGCCACGCAATACGCATACACCCGGCTGAATGCACTTCGTTGCCTTTCTGCAATATGAATAATCCTGTATAACAAAAGAAAGTAAAGACCCAGAAAAATAAAACATCCCACGAAGCCGAATGCTTCGCTGAGTGATGTAAAAATAAAATCGGTTGATTGTTCAGGCACATACCTGCCACGAGTTTGTGTGCCTTTCAAAAAACCTTTTCCCAAAAATCCACCGGAGCCTATGGCAATCTTACTTTGCCTTACATTATAATCATCAGGTTTTGCAACGCTCTTGCCTGTTTCTTCTTGTTCGAGTGCATGTTTATTCTGGCTGCAATCATAATCCATACCCACAGCGCTGTAAATACGCTGGCTCTGATAACAGGCGAAAACATTATTAAAAATATATGGTACAACAAATCGTTGGATGCCTACACAAAAAACCCATACTGAAATAATCAGGATTAATACATTCCATCTTTTACGAACAAAAATTTGCCTGCGAAAAATAAATACCAGCAAGCCTGCAATCAAGGTGAGAATAATGGCAAGTAAATTTTTTT
Source organism: uncultured Parafilimonas sp. (assembly GCA_964400415.1). Taxonomy (GTDB): domain Bacteria; phylum Bacteroidota; class Bacteroidia; order Chitinophagales; family Chitinophagaceae; genus Parafilimonas. Next base: position 52,216 of record CAYNTP010000010.1, on the reverse strand, counting down.
CAACCAACAATGTGGCAACAACCAGTGCACCGAATGAAAAACCTATTACCAGGATAATACCCGGCAAACCTTCGCGGTACATCACAATAAAAAAACTGAGATACACTAAAGCAAGGCCTGTCTCGTGTTGTAAAATTGAAAGCGCTGCAGGCGCCAAAGCAATGGCGCAGGCAATGATCTGTGATTGCAGTTTCCTGAAATCCATGTTGAGTTGTGAAAGAAATTTTGCCAGGGCAAGTGCGACAAATATTTTACACATCTCTGCAGGTTGAAGGTTAAAGCCACCACCCAATGGTATCCAGCTTTTTGAGCCATTGATATCTTTTCCCAAAACAAAAACAGACAACATCAGGATGATACCAAACACATATAACAGGTTGGCAAATGCAGGGTACAGTTTACTATCACTTAAAATGATAAATGTGGCTGCAACAATGCAAATACCAAAAAACAAAATCTGCTTACTGTAATTGGTATTGCCATTAAAAAAAGATGATGCAGAAAATGTTGCAGGATTATATTCAGCCATAAAAATGCAAACAACACCAATGCAAACCAATATTGCATACAACCAGACAGTAAGCCAGTCAACACCTTTTGAAACTGATTTATTTGAATAACCTGTACTCATGGTTTGTTGGGTTTGCGGATATTTTTATTATCCGGCAACTGCATATCCTGTTTTGTTTTTATTGAACTGGTATCGTTATTGTCTTTACGGTTAGGCTCTGCTTCCGGGTCAAACTGGATAGGCTTTGTTGTTTCTAAATTATTCTGAAACACCGGTGCTGCATCCGCATTTATCTTCTGTGCCTGCTTTGCAAGTTTTATTGAATCCTGTTTAAAATACCAATGTTTAATTGCAGTAGGTATCAGGTCTGCTTTTGATATCCTGTCAGCATTTGCCTGGCTCTTGGCTGAAAGCGAATCTTTCAGGTATTTCTCCATAATGATTGATGCAATGGGTGCAGCCCATGTAGCACCGAAGCCTGCATTTTCTACCACCACACAAATAGCAATTTTTGGATTCTGCATTGGTGCAAATGCAACGAATAATGAGTGGTCTTTGCCGTGAGGGTTTTGTGCCGTACCTGTTTTTGCGCAAATATCAATGCCTTCTATCTGTGCGCCTCTTGCAGTACCTATCACTGATACATCATGCATGCCCATCTGCACAATATTAAATGCTGAATCTGAAATATGGCCGAGTGCAACATGCTTTACCCTGTATTTACCTATAAATTGTGTATCAGCAATAGTTTCGTTTTCTATGCTGTCAACAAAATGCGGAGTATAATAGTATCCTTTGTTTGCAATGATGCACATGGCATTAGCCATTTGTAAAGGTGTTGCAGTCATCCTGTCCTGGCCAATACCTAATGTAACGATGTTGCAACTGTTCCACCTTGGCCCGCCAAAATCCTTGTTATATCCTGAAGTATCGGGGATATTACCATCATATTCCCCGGGGATATCGGGATGGAGGTCTGTGCCATAACCAAATGCATTCATATAATGTTTCCAAGCCAGGTAACCCAGTCTTGGATTTTTATATTTGGGGTTATCAACAATCATCCTGAAAATATTACAGAAATAAGAATTACAGGACCAGGCAATAGCAGTGCGCAAATCTTTTGAATGGCCTATCCAATGTTCAGTACATCTCACTGGCCTTCCGCAGGCATAGTATGCACCTGCACAGGGATAACCATAAGATGGGGTAATGATACCTTCGTCTAATGCTATTAAAGCACTTAAAGGTTTATAAGTTGAGCCGGGGGGATACTGGCCTTTGATGGCCCTGTTTAATAAAGGCCTTGCTGTATCCAGAACCAACTTTCCAAAATTCTTCCTACGCTGAGAACCGGTCAGCATGGTTGGGTCATACGATGGCGCAGTTGCCATTGCCAATATGCCACCTGTTTTTGGATTGATAGCAACTACACTTCCAATTTTATTTTGCAATAATTTTTCTGCAAGCACCTGGAGGTCAATATCAAGACTGGTATATAAATTTCTTCCTGCAATAGCGGCAGTATCATACATACCATTATCGTAAGGGCCTTGTATCCTGTTTTTATTATCACGGATAAATCTTTTCACACCACGCTGGCCCATTAAAACTTTTTCATAACTGCGTTCAAGGCCGGTCATACCTGCATAATCTCCCTGGTCATACCCTTCGCTTGCATGGTTTTTTAAAAAGTTTTTATCCACTTCCCCCAAATACCCCAACACATTTGCTGCCGCATGAAATGGATATGCCCTCACCGGCCTTTCAGTAATAGTAAAACCGGGAAACTTGTACATATCTTCATTTAACCGTGCATAAGCTTCATCACTAATCAATGGTTCAAAGACACTCGGTTTATATCTTGAATTTTTTATGATCGCAGTGATGATCCTTTTTTTGTATTCTGCCGTATCAATACCTAAAATATTACAAAGCGTTGCCGTATCAATTCCCCTTGCTTCGGAAGGTGTTACCATCAAATCATACATGATGGTATTTTCCAGGATAGCTTTCCCATGCCTGTCGTAAATTATTCCACGATCAGGATAAATCACTTTCCGGTAAATAGCGTTATTCTCTGCCTGCAGTTTATATTCTGATGAGAAAATCTGCAGGTGTAATAACTGGAAAATAATCAGCAGGAATACAAGAGCAAATATTACCTGTATGATCCTGCTGCGTGACTGATTATAGATGGGCATTGATAAAGGTGAATTGCTTTAAAGATATCTATGCAAATTTGGCGAATGCAAAATGATATTTCATACAACTGTCAAAAAAATTATTTATAAAATTTCATTTGCAGATATGTTGTTGATAATTTGATTGAATGAAAGCAGTGACAGATATAATTATTTTGTATAAAATGAAGGAAGGATGACAGGAAAAATTATTTATAATACAACTTCAACTACAAACAATAATTTTTGTTTTAAACAAACACGTGGCAATTTGTAATGTTATATCATAGTAATAAATTATTGCCGGAGATTTACAATAGACAATATTACCCATAGCAGTAATATATCATTTAAAGCCAACCGCAAATGGCGTAATGCTATTGTCAACTGGTTTTCTACTGTTCTTTTTGAAATCCTGAGTTGTTGGGCAATTTCATCGTTGGTCAAAAATTCTTTCCTGCTTAAAAGGAAAACCTCACGGCATCTTTGAGGCAATTCATATAAATGTTTTTCAAGTTTTTGTTCGAGTGAATCGTTAGAAAATTTAGTATCAGCAGCATTAACGGCAAAGCCCGCTTTGTACTCAATTTCATCTGTGAGTTCAGTATTTTTTTTATCAGCGGTCTTCAGATATTTATACACTTTATAACGGGCGGCATTTGTCAGGTAGTGCCTGAAAGAAAAGATTTCCAACTGGTGCCTTCTCTTCCAGATACTGATAAAAATGTCGTGCACAATATCAGCACAGGCATCTTTGTCTTTTAAATAAAAAAATACATTTGTGTACAACAATTGCCAGTAACGTTGAAATAAAATTTTAAATGCAGCATCGTCATCCTTACTGATTCTTTCCAATAAAACAATATCGCTTTCACTTTCCTGCACTTCAAGCATAAATAATCCTGCTTTAAAAAAATTTTTGATCTGCGCAATATTAACAAAAATGGCAGCATCATGATTTTCATAAAAAAATTTGGGTGGATTATGTGTGTGCAATCTCAAAAAAGGCACTTAAACATATATCCGCCAAAGATTATGACTAAAGAGCAATACATTTTATTATTTGAAAAATATCAATATGGTTTATGCACACAAGAAGAGATTGTATTGCTCAAGGCATACGAAGATGAATTTGATTTAAAGGAATTGCAATGGCAGAATGAAATGGGAAATGAATTTGATACCGGACAATCCATTTATTTAAAAATTCAAAAAGACCTGGAACCAACAAAAAAAACAACCATTCGGAAACTCCCCTTAATGTATAAATTAATTGCTGCAGCTATTTTGATTTCCGTCATAGCAGGTACTTATTATTTTATAGAACGTTCACAAATCAATCAAATTTCCGGGACCAATAATGCTCCTCTTACATTTAGCAATGATGCTGCTCCTGGAGGGAATAAAGCTATACTTATGCTTGCTGATGGATCAATTATCAATTTAGACAGTGCCCACAAAGGCATTATTGCAAAAGATGGTAATGCAGCTATTACAAAAACAAACGATGGAAGAATTGTATATAATGAAATAAATACAGCACAAACCAAAGCCACATTTAATGTATTGTCAACACCCCGGGGTGGCCAGTATCAGTTAACATTACCCGATGGTACAAAAGTTTGGCTGAATGCAGAATCTTCAATACGATACCCAACAACATTTATTGGAAAGGAAAGAAATGTTGAGATAACCGGTGAAGCCTATTTTGAAGTTACAAAAAATGCTTCTATGCCTTTTAATGTAAAGGTCAATGATATGACAGTGAAAGTACTAGGTACCCATTTTAATATCAATGCATATAATAACGAACCTGACATCAAAACAACATTGCTGGAAGGATCAATAAAAATTGGCAACAATAATGACAGTGCAATTTTAAAACCGGGTCAACAGGCACAAATAAGCAAAATGGCGCCATTAAAAATTTTTAATAATATAGATATAGATGAAGTCATGGCATGGAAGAATGGTTTTATTGCTTTTAAAAGCGCCGATATAAAAACAATCATGCGGCAATTAAGCAGATGGTATGATGTAGATATTGTTTATAATGGCAATATAAGCGAAAGAAAATTTACGGGGGAAATTCCAAGAGATGAAAACCTTTCAGAGGTTTTAAAAATATTACAGGCAAGCAATATTCATTTTAAAATTGAAAATAAAAAACTGATTGTGATGCCTTAAAAATTATTGTTAAGGGTAAATAAAAACGGAGGTGTTGGCGCACCCCCGCAAAATCTGGTTACCTGTAACAATCTCGGAAGAAAGTTTATTATTTAACCAAACACAACAAAATTATGCTATTAATGGCGTATAAGAAACGGTTGTATAATCACCGTGACTTATTTATCAAAACATTTCGTGTTATGAAACTGGCTGGCTTCTTGATTTTTATTTGTTGCATGCAGGCTTCGGCAAATGGCTTTGCACAGCGTGTAACCCTGAATGAAAGCAATGTGCCTCTTTCAAAAGTTTTTAATAAAATAAAAAAGCAAACAGGCTTTGTCTTTTGGTTTGAAGATAAAACGTTGAAGGATGCAAAAAATGTAAGTGTTACAATCAAAGATGCAACAATAGATGAAGCATTGGAAGCCTGCTTTAAAGATCAACCCCTGGTGTATGAAATGATTGGAAAAACAATTGTGATAAAACCAGGTACGAGACAAAAAGAAATTATTGATTCATCTGAAGCTATACCGCCTACAGGAGATATAAAAGGAAAAATAGTTAATGAATCCGGGCAGCCATTACCAGGCGCTACACTTACAATTGTCAATTTGAATAAAAGTTATGTTGCTGATGAATCGGGCGCATTTAATATTGGTGAATTACCTGTTGGCAAATATGAATTATCAGTCTCTTTTATTGGCTATCAGCAGGCAAGAATAAATGTTGATATAACAAAAGATAAAACTGCTGATATCATTATAAAATTATCCCAGGCTGTAAATGCTATTAATGATGTGGTGGTAGTAGGTTATGGCACACAGCAAAAGAAAGATATAACAGGAGCAATAACAGTAGTATCGTCAAAGGCATTGGAAAACAGGCCCAATACGGAGTTTGGATATTCATTGGAAGGAAAAGCTGCAGGCGTACAGGTAATTCGTTCATCCGGTCAACCGCAGGCAGGGTTTTCAATACGCATCCGTGGTGTTTCTACAATTACATCCGGCAGCGAACCTTTATATATTGTAGATGGTGTACCAACTGCAAGTATCAACGAAATTAATCCTGCTGATATTGAAAGTTTTTCTATTTTAAAAGATGCATCTTCTGCAGCAATCTATGGTTCATCAGGCGCAAATGGTGTTGTTTTAATAACTACTAAACGTGGTAAAAGCGGCGCCACTCAATTGAACCTAGATGTTTATAATGGATTTTCTTCTGTTTGGAAAACACTGCCTGTTTTAAACAGTACACAGTATAAAGATTTGATGAGTGATATGGGTATGTCTGCTGATTGGTCACAATATACTGCCAATACAAACTGGCAGGATGAACTATTCAGAACTGCACATTCACAAAACTATCAACTCTCAGTGTCAGGTGGAAGTGATAAAACAAATTTTTACCTATCCGGCAACTTTGTAAAAAATGATGGTGTAGTTGTTGGCAACACAATGAACCGTACCAATTTTAAACTCAACCTGGATCATCGCCTTAATAAAATTTTTAAAATCGGAACAAGTATTTCTTATGATCGTTGGTTTGATGTTGATGTTTCTGAAAATTCAAGAAATGGAAGTATCCTGAATGCAATACTAGGATCACCTGTAATTGGTATCTGGGATTCAACAGGCGAAGAATATACTACTGACCCTTTCAGGAACGACCTGGACAATCCTGTTGCATTAGCAAATGGTTTCTTCCATAATTTCTCTAACCAACGGTTTAATGGGAATACATATATTGAAGCAAACATTATTTCAGGATTGAAGTTGCGTTCAATGTTTGGATATGAAAAATATAATGGGACATACAATTATTATGTTGATCCATATAAAACAGTTACTGGTAGAGGTTTTAACGGGCAAGCAGAACAAACACAAAATGAAAATCAATACTGGATATCTGAAAGCACTATCAATTATTCCAAAACTTTTGGGAAACATGCTATCACTGCACTTGCAGGTTTTATAGTTTCCAAAACAACAAGTTCAGCATCTGATATCATAACTCATAATTTTGCCAATCCTGAAATAACTACTGTTAATGGTGGATCAGTTGTTGACCATGCAACTGCCACTGCAGATGCACAAACAACTACATCAGTTATCAGCAGGGTGACTTATGAATACTCAGAAAAATATTTACTTACTGCCAATATGAGGGCTGATGCTTCTTCTGTATTCGGGCCTGAAAACAGGTGGGGTTATTTCCCTTCATTTTCTGCCGGGTGGAGAATATCAAGAGAAAAGTTTTTTGATCGCTTCTCAACAATCATAAACGATTTAAAAATCAGAGGAAGCTGGGGTATTGTTGGTAATAGCCAGATTGGGGCTTATTCATATCTTGGTACTGTAGCGCCCACTGGTTCTTATGTTATTGGTGGCAATGTTGTAGCAGGTTATTTGCCCGTAAGTTTAGAAAACCCTTCATTAAAATGGGAAACAACAAGGCAAACTGATATAGGCATTGATGCCGCATTCCTTGATTCAAAAATTATTTTCACTGCCGACTATTATCATAAAAAAACAACCGGGCTTTTATTGGATGCGCCAGTACCAGCGAGTTCAGGATATACAAGTGCATTGAAAAATATTGGTGACCTGCAAAACACAGGGATGGAGTTTCAGGTTTCTACAAAAAATATTTCAAAAAAAGATTTTGAATGGAGCAGTGATTTCAATATCAGCTTTAATAGAAACAAAGTTTTGAATATTGCAGGCGGAACAATTTATGATGGCCCGATTGATGAAAGAGGCAATACTTCAATAGTTCAGGCAGGTTTGCCGTTGGGTTCTTTCTTTGGTTATGTTGCCGAAGGTGTCAGCAAGAAGACGGGAAATATGATTTATAAAATGGCAGATAAAAATGCAGGCCTTCAAACATCAGATGAACAGGTAATTGGTAACGCAAATCCTGATTTTTATTATGGTTTTACTAATAATATTCAATATAAACAATGGACACTTTCTTTATTTATTCAAGGTGTACAGGGCAATGATATTTTCAATGCAACCCGCATATATTCTGAAGGTTTATGGGAGCCAAGAAATCAGTCTGCAGCTGTTTTAAGAAGGTGGACAAAACCAGGACAGGTTACGGATATTCCAAGACAAGACCTTACAAATTATACAACACCATTTGCAAATTATAATTCACTTATATCAAGCAGGTTTGTTGAAGACGGCTCTTATTTAAGAATAAAATCACTAACCCTTGCTTACAATTTTTCATCACAATTCTTATCAAAATTCAGGATCCGGAAATTAAGGTTATATGTTACCGGTGAAAACCTGCTGACAATTACAGGTTATTCAGGTTTCGATCCTGAAGTAAGTGCATTCAGCGCATCTTATGCAGGTTCGCAAAGTAATAATGCTGCTCCAGGTGTTGACTTTGGCACGTACCCTCAAACAAGAGATATCATCTTTGGTTTAAGTGTTGGTTTCTGATGAAAAAATAATTAAGAAAGTTAAACTACATTCTTTATGAAAAAATATTCCATTATAAGTTTCACTATCATATCAATTATTGCTGTTTCATTTAATTCGTGCAAAAAATTTCTTGATCAGCAACCCATATCATTAATTACCACAAACAATGCATATACAACTGCCGCTAATATCGAGGCTGCATTAAATGGTGCATATAGTTCTTTTATGGGAACAAATTATTATCAGTGGGAGTATATTGAACAAAGTGATATGCGTTCAGATAATGCTTATGCAGGAGGCAGTGGCGATATAGATTTTTTACAAGTTGACCTGAATACAATTTCAAATGCCAATGGCCTGGTGTACCGCAACTGGACTGAACTGTATGCAAGTATTGCAAAATGCAATGCAGTAATTGATAACATTGAAAATGTAACTGACCCAACGTTAACTGATGAGAGGCGCAAACAAATCATCGGCGAAGCGTCATTCTTACGTGCATTTCATTACTATCAATTAGTGAAATTGTGGGGGGCTGTGCCAATTGAAAAACATTCAAACAGCACAGATCCATCTGTAATTAGAATAGCCCGGTCTTCAGATACGGCAGTATATAATTTTATCAATGACGATTTACAGGTTGCTGTTGCCAACCTGCCCGATGTTTATGATGGCGCTGATGGTTCTACCAATAAAGTGCGTGCAACAAAAGGCGCCGCAAATGCTTTGCTGGTAAAGATTTGGGCACAACGGCCCGACAGGGATTATAATAAAGTCTTGCAATATTGCAACGCTGTAATTAACAGTTCTGCAGGATATAAAATGATGACTAATTACGCAGATTTGTTCGATGGCAATCATCCATTCAATAGTGAGTCAATACTTGAAATCCCATATATCGCAAACACACCACAGGCATGTTGGGGAGCAGAACTTTTTTATCCTACCCATGATGATAACGGCAATGTACCTTCTGATGCATGGCAGCGATATTGTGTGCCATCAAAAACTTTGGTAAATGCTTATGAAGCAGCAGGCGATTCTATCCGGGAAAATGCCAATATAAGTTTTGAAACAGTTCCATGGTCAGATGAAAACTGGAACCCTTGTGCCAAAGCAAATATCAAAGTGCCATTTGATGTAAAACAAAAACACCCCAACAACTGGAGCAGCGGCGATCATGTGTATCTTTTGCGTTTAGCTGATATCATTTTATTAAAAGCAGAAGCACAAAATGAATTGGGAGATCCTTCAGGCGCTGCAACAACTATGAATGAAGTAAGAAGCCGTGTGGACCTTTCGCCAGTTATTGCAACATCGCAAACACAAATGCGCTCTGCTATTTTAAATGAACGACAGTTGGAACTGGCTTTTGAAGGACAACGTTGGGATGACCTTCAACGTTATGGTGTCGCAGTATCTGTTATGAATGGCCTGAATGAAAAAAAATATACTTGTAATGATGGCACACCCAGCGAACCAATAACAATTAATTATAATCTCACTGCAGAAACTTTATTATTACCAATACCATTGCTTGAAATGCAGGCGAATCCGAGCTTAGTTCAAAATCCCGGATATTGAGATTGGAAAAGCATGAAAATCGTGGAAGGTGGAGATGCCGGGGCAATCTTTAAAATTCGGAAAGTGAAAACTCAGATTGACTTCATATTTATATGATAGTTTGTGTTAACAGATTGCCTCGCTTCTTCATTTTTTAAAATTGAAAATATCTACTGATATGTTTAATATGAAAAATACAATAATGACCAGGTTATTAATCATCGCAGGTACTGTGTTTTTCATTTCCATCTTTTTATCATGCTCAAAAACAAATAATGAAAATGTTCCCGATCCTCCGAATAATGATAGTACAATAGATAAGTTACCAATACTTACAGGCAAACTGGTGTATCATCAATATGATGAGTATGGTGACGCATCAAAAATGTTTTTATACAATTTTGCAACCAATAGTTTATCTGAAATCAGCAAAAGCTGGAATATTTATAATCCTATCAATGCACATTTCAACAATGATGGTTCTGCAATTGTGTTTATGGGTGAAGCTACTGCCAATAGCAAATGGGACATTTATCTCTGGAAATTAAATTCCTCAGATTTGCCAAAGAACTTAACTATGAATGATGGATGCAGAGATGAGGATCCGAAATTTTCTCCTGATGGGTTGCACATTTGTTTCAAACAAACTCCCAATGGTAAAACCGGTAATATAAAAATTATGGATTTGGATGGAAATATTACGAATAATGTTACATCAAATACAATCGAAAGCGGGATGCCATATTATACCAGTGATGGCAAAGCGTTGATTTATGCAAGAGGTGCAGGCAATAGCTCAGATATTTATATGATTAATATTGATGGCACAAATAATCACCCCATGTATAATATGAAAAATGTAGATGAATATTACCCGGTAGTAATAAATGATTCTTCCTTTTTATATACAAGATGGTACAACAGTAATAATAATTATGACCAGGTTTACATTGGTAAAATAAATAGCATTATTACTTCAAGGCTGGCATTCAATACCATTAATGCTGATTACTCAGATGCATATCCTTATAATGACTCATTGGTTATATTATCCTGTGATAAGAATGGCGGAAAAGGAGGTTATGATTTATATATTGCAAACATTAATTCAGGCAAGATGTGGCCGCTCAGTTCTTATAATACAGGTATCAACTCTACACTGAATGAACTGGGTGCATGTTATTCGAAATAAGCGCCATTAATTTTTTTTCATACAATTTTTTCATGTCTTTCAATAAAGACTATTAGCCAATATCATGGCCATTAGTCAGTCTTTAAAAATTCATAAGATTTATAAAACATAAAAAACTCCCGCAAGACAATTACGGGAGATTGATACAGCTTCACCCAGGCATTGATATCATTCTTCCCTGAAAAAATATTTTGTTTAATGATAAAACATGAAAAACAATATTGAAAGAACTTAAGTATTTCAACTGTATTATCGCAGCAATAAAATAATGCTGTGAAAAAACATTTGACCCATCATTCATTACTTCTCATAAAGAACTGTTATAATAACTATCATAATCTATAAATATTTATCCAATAGGTTTTTTTATGGGAATTTTGAGCAATTGAGCATGGCTTTTCTTTATTAGACCAACAAGGGATTAGGTGCACTATTGCAGAGATGTATAATAAAATTTTCTTTTCTAATTAATGACTGAATCCCATTAAACATAATACATTCAGATGAAATATACCTTGCTATTTTCTTTATTATTGACAGTATCTTTTGCTTTTGCACAAAATAATAAAGCCACCAGTACAGTTACAGGATTAATACTTGACAGTACAACACAAAAGCCCGTTCCTGGTGCAACTATTGAAATAACTTCAACTAATAGTAATACACATTCAAATTACAAAGGCAATGCTATTTCTGATTTGAACGGGAGATTCTCAATCAAAAATGTTCCGGTCGTCAACAAACCGCAAATAACAATTACGGCTATTGGTTATAATGCACAGGTGATTCAAACCGTATTTTCAGAAAATCAGACAACAAAAGACATTGGCACTGTTCATCTTTCACAACATACTAATACTTTAAATACAGTTGTTGTTACAGCATCTGCACCGCCTGCCATGCAATTTGGAATTGACAGGAAGATTTTCAATGTCGAACAAAACATCACTGCACAAGGCGGAACTGCTGTTGATGTAATGAAAAACATTCCTTCACTCACTGTGGATGTGGATGGCAATGTGCAGATGCGCAACAGTTCACCACAGATTTTGATTGATGGAAGGCCAACTATCCTCACACTCGATCAGATACCTGCCGATGATATAGAACGTGTTGAACTCATCACTAATCCTTCAGCTAAATATGATGCTTCCAGTGCAGGTGGTATTATCAATATTGTGCTGAAGAAAAATAAAAGGGTTGGTTTAAACGGTATCGCTTCTGTTGGAGTGGGTACCCCTTCTGTTTTATCCGGTAATGTTAACCTGAACTTACGCGAAGAAAAGTTTAATCTTTTTGCCAGTGGTAATTATAACAAATCTGGCGGCACTACAAAAGAAAAGACATACAGGATTAACAAAGAAGATGATATACCTACCAGTTATTTTAATCAGACAACAGATAATGACAGGGACAGAAAATTCACTGCAGTTCGGTTTGGCCTGGATTATTTTATTGATGATAAAAACACTATATCATTCACCCAGGGTTTTCATAATGGCCATTTTGGAAATAACGAAACCCAGAATCAGCAATATCTTGATGCCAGCAATATACTTGATTATACAGGCTATCGTGTTACAGATGGACTTGGGACATTCAGCAGGGCCAGCAGCCGGTTGAGTTTTGAAAGGCAGCTCAACAATAATGATCCGGGCAATAAGCTCACCGCTGATGTCACTTATAACAAAGGTGGCAACAGCGATGATGATTTTATCGTGAATGATTTTTATAACCCGGATGGCAGTATCTATTCCCCTCAAACAAAAGTAAGAGATGCCGGTTCAGGTGATAATTACCAGGTTATAGCACAAGTGGATTATAGTAATAAAGTAAATGACAATAAAAGAATAGAATTTGGCATAAGGAGTTTTTATAATAATAATATCTCACATTTTGCAACTTATTCAGTTGACGAAGCAAACAATGAAACCAAACTCCCATTGAGCAATAATTATAAATACACTGAAACAAATAATGCAGGTTATTTTAATTATGCCAATAAATGGAAATCTATTACCTACCAGGTGGGATTACGTATTGAGTTTTCAAATTTTAAAGGTACTCTCATTGACAGCAATTATCATTTCGGGTATTCTTATCCAAAAGGATTTAAAAACCTCGGTTACGCTTTGTTCCCCAGCTTTTTTATCACTCAGCCATTGAATGAAAATACTGACATACAATTCAATTATTCAAAACGTACCAGGCGGCCAAGATTTTGGGAAGTGGATCCTTTTATTGATATATCAGATCCTTTAAATATTGAGAAAGGAAACCCTGGCTTAAAACCTGAATATACCAATTCATTTGAGCTCAATTATTTCAACCGCTTTAAAAATAACGGGGGCAGCTTTTTGGGAGTTATTTATTTTAAAAATAATGTAGGTGATGTAACAAGTTATAGTGATACAATTCCACCGGAATTATATGAACAACTGAATAACGCTTCAATCTCTCCAGACGCTATTCTTTCAACATTTATAAATGCCGGTTACACCAATAGCATCGGGTCTGAACTTACTCTTACAAAAAAAATTGGAAAACAATTTGACCTAACTTACAATATTGACTTACAGTACAGGACTACGAAAGCAAGTGTAAATGGTATAAATCTGGGCAATCATGGTTTTAATATTGATACAAAACTTATCGGAAACTATAAAATAACAAATGCAAAAAGCAGTATCCTTAACAATCTTTCCATGCAATTAACTGCTAATTATGAAGGCCCTGAAGTAACACCACAAGGAAAAAACAAACAACAATTCTTTTCAGATTTTGCTCTACGAAAAGAATTCCTGAAAAAGAATGCAGCATCAATTTCCTTCAGCGTGAATGATATTTTCAACTCCAGGAAATTCGGTAATATTTATGATACAGATGATTTTTACCAGGACTCTTACAGGCGTTGGAGCGTGAGGACTTTCAGGATAACTTTCTCTTATAAATTTGGTGATACAGATTTTGATTTATTCAAAAAGAAAGACAACAATAACCAGGATAATCAATCAGATCAGGGACCATATAATGGATAATTAATTCTCTGGTTTTTATTACCTGTTTTTTGGTGGATATATGATTTTAAATCTTTAATCAATAATACCATTAGGATCATTAAGTATATCCTGTTCATTAGAAGATAAAGGAAGTTCTTTTAATATTTTCTGAATACTTGGATAAAGTGAAATGAAAACAACAAGCATTACTACAACAATTATCAAAAACTTTTGAGCTCCTGTAAGCAGATAGGCTATGATAGTAAAAATAATGGGGCCTTCAATAATTGCCCATCTTGTAATATACAATCCCCGGTAAGCATTTAATTTATCATTTAATGAAAGATTGCTATCAATAGTGTTGATTTTATTTTTAAATATTACCATTGATACAAAAACCATAGCAGTACAAAGTGCGGGGATCAGGTAAGTAAACACAGGTGTTAAATTATTGCCGTTAAGAGAAAGGCCGGTTGATATCAGAATAAATGCAATGACAGCAAGTAATATTTGTATGATTGCCAAAGCGACAAATACTATTTTCATGTTTTTTAGAAAAGCAGCAGTAGTATTTTGCATTATAGTTTTTTTTAAAACAGCAAGATAAGATTTTGAAAGCCCTTTATCTCAATAAATATGAATTATGTTATCCGGGATTCAGATGTACAACCCACAAAAAATTTTTTTTCCAGTTTCTGAAAAAGCGATCAACCTGTCTAAAAAACAGTAATTTCCGTAAATACCTGAACCATACTACTTTATAAAATCGCCTAACTTGTCTCATTTGGATACTAATTTTATTCTGACCTTATTGGATATTATTTTTTCCTATAACTCATTGCGTATATAGACTGATTAGGTTAATTTTATTTTTTTCAAATTCAATATCCGCTAATTATGAGTAATCGCATCAGGCAAATCATTGCCTTATCGTGTCTCTTTACCACATCATCTGTTTATGCACAATCTGCACAGGATGTATTCCAAAATTCTGGTATCTGGCAAGATTATGGCATCCCTGTTAATGCCAATACATATCCTAAATTCAAAGGAAGGTTAGTAAACTGCAATTGGGCAGACATAGAAACTGCTCCAAATGTTTGGGACTGGACAATCTTTGACCAGGATATTAAAGACCATATAGCAGATAGCCTGCCTGTAATTTTTATGGTATATACCCGCATGGGAGCCCCAAATTGGTTGTTTACAACTGGTGGTGTTCCAAAAGTCACTGAAACAAGTGATAATGGCAACCCGGTAGGATATTCTCCTTATTACCTTGACTCTAATTACAACTTTTATTTTAAAAGGATGATTACACAGGTCAGGCAACATTTGAACACTTTGGATGCCTATACCAGGAGTAAGATTATTGGTGTACAGGCTTGTTTTGGAAGTACCGGAGACCAGATAGCATACAAAGGGAATGTCCCAAAAAAATATGCAATTTCAGATGAACAATTTGACAGCCTCTTTAAAGTGTATTCACTCTATTATTATAATGAATATAAAAACACTAAGCCTAAAATAACGATGTTGAGTAATCCTGATAATGATGATCCTACACAACAATATTGGCTTCTTGACAGTTGCCCTGGAGGTTGGACTAAATGTGGCACACTTGCAAAAGGCTCTCAGCAAAATGGCGAATTGGATAAACAAGCCTGGCTATATGATCTTTTAAATAAACCAGTGCGTGGAAAATATGTAAAAGCAAGGTCTGAAATTGTTGGACAGCAATTATATGCAGGATGGTGGACAAAAAATCAATATAAGGAAATGCTTGCCATCATGACTTATTGTGTTTATTGGGGCATGGATTGGCCTAATCAAACTTTTGGAAACATTGAAGACCCTGGCTTTGATTCTGCTTTTCGATTCTTTAATAAATATGCGGGGCAAAAAGTACCAGGTCTTGCTTCAAATGCAGTTTGTGCTTTAAAAGATGCATTGGATGCATCTGACGGTGTCAGGTTCCCTGCTTCAACATATGGTGAAGTATCACAATCAAACCAGGCCAGGTTTAATAATATTTATAAAGCATATAGTAGTTATGGTGCAAAACTGGAAGATATATCTGCAGTTTTAGGAAACGAATATCTTGGCCTTACAGCCAGTGGAACTAATGATGTTGGATGGAGGTTATTACCTGGTAATTATGAAAGGTACCTGCATCAGATTGATGCCAACATAACCAGTGCAGGTTATTGGAATGTTGATGATGCACATAAAACTTCAATGTATGGAAGGTTTGCAAGAGGTTTCGATCTTGCTAAAGGTAAAGATGCTCTATATTTTGATGTGGACAATGCTTTTCTGAATAACCAACCTTTAAATGGTCAATACCCCGTTACCATTGATGTTACATATTATGACAATGGCACAGGTAGCTGGCAACTGTTTTATGATGCTATTGGTGGAGCAGATAAACCTTCTAACAATATCACCTGCACCAATACTAATACATGGAAGAAAGCAAGTTTTGTTTTAACAGATGCCCGTTTTGCAAATAAGTCATCAAGAAATGCTGATTTTTATATAAAGAATACAGGCAGTTCAAATGTAATTTTCAGCATGGTGGAATTATCAAGAGCTAAGCCATCAACAAAAATGTTTGCAACCACATCGCTTTCATCTTTTGATACCAGTTGTCAGAACTCTGATATTAATGCAAAAAGCTTTGTAATCAATGCAGATTCTTTGGATGGTACAACAGTAAAAGTAGGCCCTTTAAATGGCTATATATTTTCTAAGTTCTCTTACGGGCCTTATTTTAGTTCAGTTTCTTTCTCAAAGTATAAAGACAGTGCGCTCAACCGTACCATTTATGTAAAGATGGTAACTGGAACAGAAGGTAATTTCACAGGTAAAATACCTGTAACCGGAGGAGGGTTATCTAATGCTTATGTTGATGTCTCTGGTTCTGTATTAAATACAAGTCCCACATTAAATGCAGATGTAACCACTATAAGTTGCTATAACAGGAAAGATGGTATCATTGACCTGAAACCCACTGGTGGTATTGGTCCATTTACTTATCTCTGGAAAAGAGCTTCACGGCAGGGTTGGAGTGATACAAATGAGGATATCACAGACCTTAATGTTGATACATTTACCGTTACTGTAAATTCTTATAAAGGTTGCAGTATATCTAAATCATTTATCATGACACAGCCTGATGTGCTTTCAATAAAAAGCATCACACAGGATAGCGCTATTGTCTGCAAAGGCAGCAGCACAACCGTACAGGTTATGGCAATGGGTGGTACTGAACCATATTATGGGACAGGAACATTTGTAGTACCAGCAGGATTTAAAACCTATCCTGTAACAGATGCAAGGGGTTGCACAACTCAATCAGGTTATACTGTACCACAGGGACTGCAGGCTTCGCCCAATAAACCAAATGGTATTGAAGGACCAACATCCACAACCATGAAACAGGTGAATATTACATATTCTGTTATAAACCCTATCAGTTATAATACTTATGTTTGGACTGTTCCCCAGGATGCTGTAATTACTTCGGGACAAAATACTCCTCTTGTTACAGTCAAATGGGGTACTACTACTGGTAGCATAACTGTTCAGGCAATTAATAGCTGCGGTGTTTCGCCTGTGCAATCAAAAATGGTAAAAGTGACCAACAACATCAATGCTGTTGCCACCAATTTACCCGGTTACATGAATAACACTGTCATTTTGTTACCTAATCCTGTTAAGGACGTTGCATCCATTCGTTTTATTGCTGAGAAAACCTGGATTTACCAGATCAAAATAACAGATATGAGTGGGAAAACTTTATTCCACAAAAAAGGTACTGCTTTAGCTGGCACTAATACTGTACCAATCAATGTACAACACCTGGCACCAGGTGCCTATTTAATTGTTTTCTCTAATGATGCAGGTGTACAGACCACATTGAAAATGATAAAAGATTAATTGCACATCATTATTATTTAGCATGAAAAGCTGTCTTAAAAGAGACAGCTTTTTTTGTGCTTATTCTAAAGAGACCATCATCCTTTCAAACAAAAGTTTAAATTTTCATGAAACGGTAGCGTTAATGATTAATAGTTATTATCTATAGAAATATAAAATCAATCAATATTTTTTATCTACTGAAAAGTTTATGTTTGTTGCAGGATCATTTATCAACAATTATATTATTAATTAAATAAAAAAAATACAAATGGAAAACAATGCTAACGAAATCAGCAAATGCCCTGTTCACAATGGTAACATGAGGCAAAGTGCTGCGCCACAAATCTCAGATTGGTGGCCAAAACATTTAAGGGTAAGTATGTTACGCCAGCATTCATCTTTGTCTAACCCAATGGACAAAGGTTTTAATTACAGGGAAGCATTCAACAGCCTTGATCTTGATGCAGTAAAAAAAGATTTACAAGCACTCATGACTGATTCCCAACCCTGGTGGCCGGCAGACTTTGGTCATTATGGAGGTTTGTTTATCCGTATGGCCTGGCATAGTGCAGGCACTTACAGGGTGCATGATGGCCGCGGTGGTGCAGGACAGGGACAACAACGTTTTGCTCCTTTAAATAGCTGGCCCGATAATGCAAGCCTCGACAAAGCCCGCAGGTTACTCTGGCCAATCAAACAGAAATATGGCAACAAAATATCTTGGGCAGACCTTTTGGTTTTAACTGGTAATGTTGCGCTCGAATCAATGGGATTTAAAACTTTTGGTTTTGCCGGTGGTCGCGAAGATGTGTGGGAACCAAATGAAGATGTGTATTGGGGTGCTGAAAAAGTTTGGTTAGGCGGTGATATCCGTTATGCCAATAACAATTCAGGTAATGATAAAAATAATGATACCAATTCCCGCAACCTCGAAAAACCATTGGCAGCAGTGCAGATGGGTTTGATTTATGTAAACCCTGAAGGGCCGGATGGAAATCCTGATCCACTTAAAGCTGCAATAGACATACGCGAAACTTTTAAACGTATGGCGATGAATGATGAAGAAACTGTAGCGCTTATTGCAGGTGGTCACACATTCGGTAAAACACATGGCGCTGCTACTGCAGACCATATTGGTAAAGAACCCGAGGCAGCAGGGCTCGAGATGCAAGGCCTTGGATGGAAAAACAGTTACGGTACTGGCAGTGGCGCTGATGCAATTACAAGTGGATTAGAAGTGACCTGGACAAAGACACCAACACATTGGAGTCATGATTATTTTGAACACTTGTTCGGTTATGAATGGGAGCTTACAAAAAGCCCTGCCGGAGCATATCAATGGGTAGCCAAAGATGCAGATGATGTTATTCCTAATGCTTTTGATTCAAACAAAAAACAAAAGCCCACAATGCTCACTACCGATCTGTCTTTGAGATTTGATCCCATTTATGAAAAAATATCAAGACATTATTTAGAAAACCCGGAAGCATTTGCAGATGCTTTTGCGAGGGCATGGTATAAATTAACCCACCGTGATATGGGACCTCGTAGCCGTTACCTCGGCCCTGATGTTCCTGAAGAAATTATGATCTGGGAAGACCCTATACCAGCAGTTGATCATCCATTGATTAATGATAATGATACTGAAGCTTTAAAAACAAAAGTGCTGTCATCACAATTAAGCATTTCGGAATTAGTATCCACTGCATGGGCATCTGCATCTACTTTCAGGGGTTCAGATAAACGTGGTGGCGCCAATGGTGCACGCATCCGGCTGGTACCACAAAAAGACTGGAAGGTGAATAATCCCGTTCAGTTGAAAAAAGTTCTGGACATTTTGGAAAATATCAGGAAAGAGTTTAACGCCTCTCAATCAAATGGCAAAAAAGTTTCACTGGCTGATTTAATCGTATTAGCAGGAAACGCTGCCATAGAAAAAGCTGCTAAAGATGCTGGGCTCCAAATCACTGTTCCATTTAATGCAGGCCGTATGGATGCATCACAGGAACAAACAGATATTGAATCATTTGGTTACCTTGAGCCTGTTGCTGATGGTTTCAGAAATTATCGCATAGCAGAGTTGCCAGCTTCTACTGAAGATTTCCTGGTTGATAAAGCACAGTTACTCAACTTAACAGCGCCTGAATTGACCGTATTGATAGGTGGTATGCGTGTTTTAGGCACTAACTATGACGGCTCTGCTAATGGAGTCTTCACACAACACCCTGGTCAACTTACCAATGATTTTTTTGTGAACCTGCTTGATATGAAAACAGCATGGAAAGCCACTTCCGATGACAGGGAATTTTATATTGGTTACGACAGGGCTACCGGTCAACCTAAGTGGACTGCAACCCGTGCAGACCTGGTGTTTGGTTCCAATTCAGAACTAAGAGCTGTTGCTGAAGTGTATGGAAGTTCTGATGCTAAAGAAAAATTCGTTAATGATTTTGTCGCAGCATGGAACAAAGTGATGAATGCAGACAGGTTTGATTTACTATAAATATTTTTTCAAGAATGCACGAAAATTAAGATTCGTGCATTCTTTTTTCTACAACATTTATCTTATGAATACTGAAAAATTTTCCTTTTAAATCCTACAACAGTTTTTATATTTTCTGCAATCTTTCAGCAGCAGTTTTTAGCGTATCTTCTTTTTTGGCAAAACAAAACCTCAATACTTTATCATCTTTTTTTGATTGATAAAAACTGCTGACAGGCACTGTAGTAACACCATATTCTTTAGTGAGCCTTATTGCAAAATCAAAATCATTCTCTTCACTGATATTTTTATAACTATAACACTGGAAATAGCTGCCATGTGATGGTATGGGGATGAACTTAGTTTGCTGCATCAGCCTCTGAAAATAATCCCTCTTGTTTTGTATGAATTTTCCTAATGATAAATAAGCATCTTCATTGTCCATGAATTCAGCAAATGCAAATTGCACGAAACTGGTTGTGCTGAAACAATTGTACTGGTGCACTTTCCTGAACTCTTTCATCAAACCCGGTGATGCTATACAGTATCCGATTTTCCATCCTGTACAGTTATAAGTTTTACCAAATGAAAAACAAACAAAACTTCTTTCCAGCAATTCAGGATAACGCAAAATACTATGGTGTTGTATGCCGTCAAATATCAAATGCTCATACACTTCATCACTTACTATAAAAATATTCTTATTGTTATGCACTATTTTTTTTAACTGCTCAATGTCATTTTCATTCAGTACTGCGCCTGTCGGGTTATGTGGTGAATTGATAAGGATGGCCTTTGTTCTCGAAGTGATTTTTTGTTGCACCTCATCCCACGGAATACTATATCCCGGAAACTTCAGTTGTATCAATACCGGCTTTGCGCAGTTCACAATTATATTTGGTATATAGCTGTCATAAGCCGGCTCAAAAACTATCACCTCATCATCAGCCTGCAACATACTTGTGAGTGAAGTATAAATGGCATAAGTTCCGCCGGGTGTTACTGTTATTTGTCTTTCTGGATTGATATCAGCTTCATATAATTTTTTTGCTTTTGCAGCAATTTTTTCCCTCAGTAACCGCACACCGTAAGTATGTGCATATTGGTTATGGCCCTGTATCATCGCTTTATTTACCAATGAAATTAATTCCGGGCTCATGGCATAATCAGGAAAACCCTGGCCAAGATTAATCGCTTTGTGTTCGATAGCCAACTGGCTCATCACTGTAAAAATAGTTGTGCCTGTATCGGGTAATTTGGATTCTGAGCCACCACTATCCAAAGGTGAATATTGCATTGACGAAAACTGAAACAATTGATTAAAATTTTTGAACTGATTTTAAAAAAAACAACTATGCTAAAGTAATTATAGTTTGTATTTCTGTAAGTGTTATTTATCTTTTCTCTCCGGGTATAACAGCGCCTGAACATGTTCATCACCCAGCACAAAATTCATCTGCCTTAATATCCCTTTACTTCTCCATGCTACCCTCCTGCTTACAGGCACAACAGTAAAAATTTTTGGATTGGGCAAACAAGCAATAATCATTGCAGCTTCATTGCGTGAAAGGTTTTTTGCATGTTTATGAAAATAAGTTTCAGAAGCAGCTTCAATTCCAAAAATTCCTTTCCCCATTTCAATTGTGTTGAGATATACTTCCAGTATCCTTTGTTTACCCCAAATCCATTCTATCAGTTTTGTATAAACTGCTTCAAAAGGTTTGCGGATATATGCAGCTCCCTGGAATAAAAAAACATTCTTTGCAACCTGCTGGCTGATGGTGCTTGCTGCAGCGCCTGCTGCTCTCCCGTTTTTATCAGGGTCATTATCCAGGCTCCTCGAAATGGCCTGCCAGTCGAATCCACCATGAGTTGCAAAATTCTGGTCTTCACTCGCAATTGCTGCCAGCTTCACATTCACACTTATATCGTCCCAGTCAACATAATCTCTTTTCAAACCATAACCTTCTATCCAACTGCTCAACTGGGTTATAGTTACAGGTGGCATCACCCATTTACAAATAACCAGGTAAATGAGTGAGAAAATAAAACCATAAACTATTATTTTAAAAACACGCTTTAAAAATCTTTTGAACCAGGATTGTTTTTGCTCTTTCATGAAAATCGAAAATACTATGAAGATGGTTTTGCTGAAATATATTCTATGCGAAATTTTTTTCCGATAATACAATCTGAATTATGTGAAAGCCCTAATGCAAACCCTAAAGCCAATACTCCTGCTGCAATTCCTATCTTCGGAAGATTGTCAGCACCAAAAACAGGTTCATTGTTACTAAGTGTGTTAATTATATTCAACAAAAGAAAACCACCACCACCAATTTTAAATATTGTCCCCCTTTTTATTAAGCCTGAACCTTCATCCTGTTTTGGAAAAGCATAGATAGAATGATAATGAACTTTCATAAACCCACTAAAAATTGTATCTGACATATTGATACCGGAACGGGTTGTGAAATAATATACCTGGTATGGCCGCAGGTACAAACTATCATCTTCTATTTTATTGATTAATGCTGTTATCCAACTTCCGTTCTTCAATTGGAAAGTAATATCGTTGTCTTTATACCAGCTTTGAATGACTTTATGATGTTTTTTTAACTGGATAAAATCTGATTGCGCCGATGATGAAAAAGATATTAATAAAAGGATAACTGCGGGTAAATATAATTTCATTTCTAAAAATAACACTGCAGTCTATAACTACATGTTAAAGCTTAACGATATGCGCATTGCGGATGAGCATGGTAACAACAATGGCTATACCGAAACCTATCAGGATAAAACCGGAGATGCGGTTGACTAAATGGATATTGTGTGGTGTTAGTTTCACCCGGATTTTATTTGCCAGCAATACTTTTGCAGTATCTGACATTAAATTAATCAGCAATGCTGAGAAAAAAACAATGAAACGGTATTGGTCTGGATGCTCTACAAGTTTTGAATCTGCAGTAATTGTTGCTGTTGATGCAAACCAAAATAATAATGTGCCGGGGTTCAAAGCATTGATAAAAAAACCTGAAAAGAAAATCCCTACCAGGTGATGTGTCCGCAGTGTATTTTCTGCCAGCATTCCATCTTCAGTAGTCGGCACTTTTCGGAAAAAGAAATTGTAAATACCTAATGCTACCAGCAATGCACTGCCAGCAATGCCTATCACCAGTTCATGTTTCATTGCAGTATTAAACAAACTGGTAAACATGTTGCAAACCAATACCAATACAATATCACTCACAGAAACTCCGGCAATGAAAGCATATCCACCACGGTGACCATGATTAAGGCTCTGCTTGATAATAGTAAAAATAATAGGGCCAACGGATATTATCAACAGCAAGCCTAATATAAAACCTTTCACTATTGGTTCAAACATAGTAAAACGTATAGTGTAATTATGGCGGGCAAAATACTGAATAATTTTTTTTGTTGAACGAATTGAACAGAAGATGTGCCCATATTTATTATGAATTAGAGGTGTAATCAAATAAAATTGCACAAATTGCAGCCTCTTTACAAAACTAATCAACGATGTTAAAAGTTGGGATACTCGGTGGTGGCCAGTTGGGAAGGATGTTATTACAGGCTTCAGCTAATTACGTGGTGGAAACTTTTGTTTTGGAAAATGATGTGCAATGCCCCGCTGCACATTTATGTCATCACTTCGTAAAAGGTGATATCAAAGATTTTGAAACTGTCTATCATTTCGGTAAACAACTCGATGCAATCACTATTGAAATAGAAGCTGTAAATGTTGAAGCATTGGAGCGGCTGGAGAATGAAGGCGTAAAAGTTTACCCTTCACCATCTGCTATAAAAATGATTAAGAACAAGGTTACCCAAAAAGAATTTTATCAGAAAAATCAAATCCCATCACCTGCATTTATCATTACGCAAAATATCAGTGAATTAAAAAATCATATTGATTTTTTACCGGCTGTTCACAAAATTGGAATGGGTGGTTACGATGGGAAAGGTGTACAGGTTATCCGCAATGCTGATGCAATAGAAAATGGTTTTGATGCGCCATCAGTATTGGAAAAGATGGTGGACATCAAACAAGAAATTGCTGTGATAGTTGCCATGAATGATAAAAAAGAAAAGACCGTCTATCCTGCAACAGAAATGATTTTTGACCCGGAATTAAATCTGCTGGACTACCAGGTTTCTCCTGCAGAACTGGATGATGAAGTATTGCAGAAAGCAAATACAATAGCTTTTAAGCTGGCAGAAAAATTAGATTGCGCCGGGTTATTTGCAATTGAAATGTTTGTTGACACAAACAATGAAGTGTTGGTCAATGAAACTGCACCGCGTGTTCACAACAGTGGCCATCATACCATTGAAGCAAATTATTGCAGCCAGTATGATATGTTGTGGCGCATCATGTTGGGTTATCCGTTAGGCAATACGGATGCAATTCTTCCATCATCAATTGTAAACCTTATTGGCGAAGAAGGTTATAGTGGCCCTGCAAAATATGAAGGTATGGATGAAGTGCTTAAAATGAAAAATGTGTTTGTGCATTTGTATGGAAAAACACAAACCAAACCCGGCAGGAAAATGGGGCACGCCACTGTTATGAGTAATGACAGAAATAAATTAATTGAACAGGTAAAGAAAATAAAATCAACATTAAAAGTTTGCAGTTAGATTTTTTTCTTTGTGTTTATCTTAGACCAATTGCAAACACATTGAATGATTGAAAAATTAAATCATCCATCTTCAATAAAAATATACTGATGGCAAAGACAGAAAAAACAAAAAAGAAAAACATTGATAAGAAAAAACAACAACCACTTGTTGGCATCATTATGGGTAGCGACAGCGACTTGCCGGTAATGCAGGATGCTGCAACAATATTGAATGAATTTTCTATCCCGTTTGAGCTAACGGTTGTCTCTGCACACCGTACACCAAAGCGCATGGTTGACTATGCTTCACAAGCTGCATCACGTGGGTTAAAGCTTATCATAGCAGGTGCAGGCGGCGCAGCACATCTACCGGGAATGGTTGCCAGCTTAACTATCTTACCTGTGGTTGGAGTTCCTATAAAATCATCCAACTCAATTGACGGATGGGATTCTATTCTTTCAATTTTGCAAATGCCCAATGGTGTGCCTGTTGCAACAGTAGCTTTGAATGCTGCAAAAAATGCAGGTATTATTGCTGCAGAAATTATCGGTACTTCTGATAAGTCAGTTGCTGAAAAATTAAAAACATATAAAACAGGTTTGGAAAAATCTGTGATAGAAAAAGCAAAAAATTTATCCGCCAAATGGCCGAATAGTTTTGATGAATGATTGAAACTTTGTTGAATAATTGTTGTAAGAAAATATTTCAACTAAACTTTATCTTTTCAATCACCCACGTTAAAAGTTTTTATTAAAACATCAAACAATTCTTCTTTTTGTTCAGATTATTTTTCTTTGCATCAATTGTTGATGCTTCAAAAAATTAAGAATGGCAGACACTAAAAAAATAGTAACAGGTGAAACCGGTGTGCAGGGTCAATATAAAAACTGGTTTTTAGATTATGCATCTTATGTAATCCTTGAACGTGCTGTTCCAGCTGTGGAAGATGGCCTGAAACCCGTACAGCGCCGCATTTTGCATGCAATGAAAGAAATGGATGATGGCCGTTTTAATAAGGTGGCAAACATCATCGGTCAAAGCATGCAGTATCATCCTCATGGTGATGCGAGCATCGGTGATGCGCTTGTGAACATGGGTCAGAAGGAACTGTTGATAGAAACACAGGGCAACTGGGGCGATGTGAGAACTGGTGATGAAGCTGCAGCGCCAAGATATATTGAAGCCCGATTAAGCAAGTTTGCACTCGAAGTTGCTTTCAATGCTAAAACAACAGAATGGCAATTGAGTTATGATGGCAGGAAACAGGAACCGGTAACACTACCAATGAAATTTCCATTGCTGCTGGCACAGGGCGCTGATGGAATTGCAGTGGGGTTGTCAACAAAAATCCTTCCTCATAATTTTATTGAAATATGTGATGCAGGCATAAAATATTTACGTGGTAAAAAATTTGAACTGCTACCTGATTTTATGACCGGCGGCATGATGGATGCCACTCATTATAACGAAGGAAAACGTGGCGGTAAAATAAGGGTGCGTGCTGACATTGAAGAAAGGGATAAAAAAACACTCGTGATAAAAAGTATCCCTTATGGCATCACTACTTCCACATTAATGGACTCCATTGTAAAAGCAAACGAGCAGGGTAAAATAAAAATCAAAAAAGTAACTGATGCCACAGCAAAAAATGTTGAAATACTCGTTGAACTTGCTTCAGGCATTTCGCCCGATATCACGATTGATGCGCTATATGCTTTTACTGATTGTGAAATAAGTATTTCACCAAATGCCTGCGTAATTGTTGATAAGAAACCAAGGTTTTTAGGCGTACATGAATTGCTGAAAATATCTGTTGACAAAACAAAAGATTTATTACAGCGTGAGCTTGAAATAAAACTGCGTGAGCTCGAAGATAAATGGCACTACACTTCTCTTGAAAAAATATTCTTCGAAGAAAAAATTTATAAAGAGCTCGAAAAGAAACATGAGACCTGGGAAAAAGTAATCGCTGCTATTGATAAAGCATTTGACCCTTTTAAAAAGAAACTGAAACGGGATGTTACAAGAGAAGATATTTTAAAACTCACAGAAAAACCTGTACGCAGGATTTATAAACTTGATATTGACGAACTGAATGAACAGATAAAAGGAATTGAAGCAGACATCAAACAGGTTAAATATGATTTGAACAACCTTGTTGATTTCACTGTTGCTTATTTTGAAAACCTTTCAAAAAAATATGGCAAAGGCCGTGAACGTAAAACTGAAATAAAACTCTTTGATACCATCCAGGCAAAACAGGTTGCAATTGCCAACACAAAATTATATCTTAACCGCGAAGAAGGTTTTATCGGCACAGGTTTGAAGAAAGATGAGTTCCTGTGCGAGTGTTCTGAATTTGACGACATCATTGCATTTACCAAACGTGGCATCATGAAAGTGATAAAAGTGGCTGATAAAACTTTTATTGGAAAAGACATCCTTCATGCTGCCGTGTTTATGAAAAATGATGACCGCACCACATACAATATGATTTATACAGATGGCGCTTCAGGCATCAGCTATGCCAAACGTTTTAACGTTACTGCCATCACCCGCGATAAAGAATATGACCTCACCAAAGGCAGTGATAAAAGTAAAGTGCAGTATTTTTCAGTAAACCCAAATGGTGAAGCTGAAGTAGTGAAGATTACTTTAAGCCCTAATTGTTCAGCACGTATCAAAGAGTTTGATTTTTATTTTGAAACATTAGACATCAAAGGCCGTGGCAGTATGGGCAACCAAGTAACAAAATATCCTGTGCGCATTGTGAAATTTAAAGAAAAAGGCAATGCAACTTTAGCCGGCAGGAACCTTTGGTTTGATGATATTTACGGCAGGCTGAATGGTGATGAGAAAGGAATTTTATTGGGCAGCTTTGAAGCAGAAGATAAAATTTTAGTGCTGTACAAGGATGGTAGTTATGAATTAACCGACCTTGAACTGACTCAACGTTTTGATGCTGAAAAAATAGCTCTGATTGAAAAGTTTGACCCCGAAAAAATCATCACGGCTGTTTATGCAGACCTCGACAGAAAACAATATTTTGTAAAACGGTTTAAAATAGAAACATCCACATTGCACAATAAATTTTTCTTTATCAAAGAAGAAAAAAATATTGAACTGGAAACTGTAACAACTGCTGCTGACCCTGTTTTATATTTTGAAAAAGGCCGTGGTGCACAAACCCAGAAAATAAAATATAAAATTGGCAAGAATATAGAAGTTACAGGATGGAAAGCAGTGGGCACACGCTTTGAAGATTACAGCAAATCTGTAAAAATGCATTGGGTAAATGCAGGCGACAACACAGCGGCACAACAAAGTTTATTTGAATAAAGATTGTATTACCTGTGAAGTTTCCGGACTTCGCAGGTATATGCTTTGGTTCTCCGGCCTCCAATAATTCATTTAATTTTCATGAATAAGAATCATCTCCTTTAAACATACATTATCTTACAACCAAACAGGTTATTTACATTTTACAACCACATTAAAAATATTCCATATCACCAGTGTGTATTAATAATCTACTGTCTGAATAAATGCAACCCGGTTGATTTTAATTATTTCATTAAGATACCAATGGCAGGTAATTTTGCAGTTGATAAGTTTTTGAATAATGGAAACAGTGAACCTGAAAGTAAAGGGAATGAGTTGCACCAATTGTGCGTTAACCATCAATAAATTCCTCGAGAAAGAAGGGTTGAAAAATGTGAAGGTGAATTTTATCGGTGGTGATGTGAGTTTTGATTCTGATGCAACCATTCCAAAAATTAAAATTGAAAAAGGAATAGAGCGGCTGGGTTATGAAGTTGTGCATGAAACTGGAGACAGTTCAGAACAAGGCATTGAAACATTACAAACAAACAAAAGAATCCTCTCAACCAATTTTCAGCGCTTTTTTTTCTGCCTCATATTTTCTTCTCCTTTATTCCTGCACATGCTTGGCCTGCACATTTCTGTTTTAATGAATGCTTATGTGCAGCTTGCTCTTACCCTACCGGTTTTTATATTGGGCATGTTGTATTTTGGGAAAAACGGGATACGAAGTATCATCAGTGGCATACCCAATATGGATGTGCTCATTGCTATTGGCGCTATTGCATCTTTCATATATAGTTTATATGGTACGCTTACGGGACAGGCAGAACAATTTATGTTTTATGAAACCACAGCTACCATCATCACATTAGTGTTTATGGGCAACTGGCTCGAAGATAAATCTGTTGAGACAACACAGTCTGCATTAAAAAAATTAGCCACTACACAAAAAACAATGGCGAATAAAATTGTGTATGACGAAAATCAACAGGAACAAATCATCACTGTTGAAAACACACAATTAAAATCAGATGATGTTGTATTGATTAAAACAGGTGAGCCTGTACCGATGGATGCAGTCATAACCTGGGGCAATGTGAGCGTTAACGAATCATTGTTGACAGGTGAAAGTATTCCTGTTGAAAAAAATATCAACGATAAAATAATCGGTGGAAGCACAGTTGAAAATGGTTCTGCAAAAGCACGCATCACTGCTGTTGGAAAAGATACAGTGCTCAGCAATATTTTACAAATGGTGAAAGATGCACAGGCAGAAAAACCCCCCATGCAACAGCTTGCTGATAAAATAAGTGCAGTGTTTGTACCCACTGTTGTTGCAATTGCTATCATAACATTTCTTGTAAATTATTTTCTCACTGGCATAGGCTTCAGCAGCAGTTTATTAAGAAGCATTGCAGTGCTGGTGATAGCTTGTCCCTGCGCAATGGGTTTGGCTACTCCTGCAGCCATAGCCGTTGGCCTTGGCCGTGCAGCACGCAATGGTGTGTTGTTTAAAAATGCAAAAAGCCTCGAAGTGTTTATGAACATCAGGCAGGTGATTTTTGACAAAACAGGCACACTCACCACAGGAAAATTTTCAATCAGTAATTATCATTTCTTCATTGATGAAACACAGGGCAAACGCATCGCATATTCACTTGAAAAATTTTCAAACCATCCCATCGCAAAAAGTATCTCTGAAGCATGGCAGACAAACAGTGAAATCCGCTGGACAAATGTGGATGAAATAAAAGGCCTCGGCATGAAAGCTACCGGTTTAAATGGCAGCACTTATATCGCCGGCTCTTATGATGCAGCCCGGCATTTAACTGATGACGCATCACATAATGTATATCTCATCCGCAACAATGAATTGATTGGATGGGTGGATGTCTCAGATGAAATCAGGCCTGAAGCAAAAGAAATTGTTTCAATGCTTCATTCAAAAAATATCAAAACAATTTTATTAAGCGGCGACAGGAAAGATAAAGCTGATGCAGTTGCACAACGTTTGGGCATTGACGAAGTAATAGCAGAGCAATCACCGGAACAGAAATCACAATGGGTGGAGAAGCTGAATGCAATTGCCCCCACAGCCATGGTGGGCGATGGCATCAATGATGCTCCGGCCCTGGCAAAATCTGCTGTCGGCATTTCGTTAAGCGATGCTTCACATATCGCCATGCAGAGTGCGCAGGTGGTGCTGATGAACAACGGTTTGAAACACCTGCCATTATCATTAGGCCTGGGCAAACACACTTACATCACGATAAAACAAAATTTATTCTGGGCATTTTTATACAACATCATTGCAATCCCGGTTGCAGCATTTGGTTTTTTAACACCAACTTTCGGCGCATTGGTGATGGGCCTCAGCGATGTTGTGCTCGCAATAAATTCAGTGAGGCTCAACTGGAAAAAAGTCATTTAAATAAAGAACAATCAAAAATATTTTGTTACCGGCATCAGTTTTTCATGGCATCTTCGTTGTGTCACTCACTTGTACTGCATAATTTAGAGCGGCAATGGCATCATCATTAGACATACTTCATCAATACTGGCAGCATCAAAGTTTCAGGCCGCAACAGGAGGAGATTATCAATTCCGTATTGAATAATAAAGATACTATCGCACTGCTGCCAACAGGTGGTGGCAAATCTGTTTGTTACCAGGTGCCGGCAATGATGAAAGATGGTTTGTGCCTTGTCATCAGCCCGTTGATTGCTTTAATGAAAGACCAGGTAGGCAACCTGGAGAAAAAAAATATCCCTGCATTGCTGCTGCACAGCGAGCTGACATTTTACGAGATAAAACAATCATTGCAAAATGCAAGGCGGGGCGATTATAAATTTTTATACGTATCACCTGAAAGGTTGCAGAGCCATATCTTTAAAGAATACCTGTCCACATTCAATGTCAATTTAATTGCTGTGGATGAAGCGCATTGCATTTCACAATGGGGTTATGATTTCCGTCCCTCCTATTTAAAAATTGCAGCTTTAAAAGATTGGATTGATGCACCCATACTTGCATTAACAGCATCTGCTACTCCGCAGGTGATTAATGATATTACCAACAAACTCAATTTAATAGATGCTGTTGTTTTCAGGCAATCTTTTCACAGGCAACATCTGTCTTATTCAGCATTCAATGTGGAGAGCAAAATCAACAAAACAATTGAAGTGCTGGAAAAAGTAAAAGGCAGCAGCATCGTGTATTGCAAGAGCAGGAAACTTACCCGCCAGGTTGCTGATTTATTAAAAGAGCATCATATTGATGCAGATTTTTTTCATGCCGGTTTAAGTTATACTGAACGCAGCAGAAAACAGGAAGCATGGCTCCACAACAAAACAAGAGTTATTGTTTGTACCAATGCTTTCGGTATGGGTATTGACAAACCTGATGTACGCACTGTCATACATTATGATACACCCGACTGCCTGGAAAATTATTACCAGGAAGCAGGCCGTGCAGGCCGTGATGATAAAAAAGCTTACGCAGTTTTATTATACGACAATGATGATGAAAACGATTTGAAAAACTTAACCGATATCCGTTTTCCACCTATCAAAGAAATCAAAAGCATTTATCAATCACTCGTTGATTACCTGCAGATACCGGTGGGCAGCGGCGAAGGCATCTATTATGATTTTAACCTGGATGAGTTCATCAAAAATTTCAAACTCAATATTTTTAAAGTGATGGGTACTTTAAAAATGCTGGAGCAGGAAGGTTATATCAGTTTTAATGAAACGGTTTTTTTACCATCACAGGTTTGCTTTACATCGTCAAAAGATTTGCTGGCAAATTTTGAACAATCACACCCACAACTTGACCCATTGATAAAATGTTTGCTGAGAACTTATGAAGGCATTTACGATAACAAAGTATCCATTCATGAAAAACAAATCAGCAGGCTTATAAAAAAAACTGTTGATGTAGTCAAACAGCAAATGCTTCAATTACATTCATTAGGCATTGTTGAATACAACCCGCAAAAAGATACACCACAGATATATTTTGTTACCAACCGGGCACCTGCAAAATATCTTGTCATAAACTATGAACACTATAAGGAACGCAGGAAAGATTATGAGCAACGCATTGCAGTCATGTTAGAATTTCTCCATAATAAAATCACCTGTCGCAGCCGTTTCATCGGGAATTATTTCGGAGATACTTCATTGGAAGATTGTGGCATTTGTGATAATTGTTTAAAAAGAAAATCAGCAGGAATTTCAGAAGAAGATTTTATAAAAATCAAAGAGCATATTTTTAACTTATTGAACGATGGTAAAATAAAAATGGAGCAATTGTTACAACCTGTCAATGGTTTGAAAAAAGAAAAATTCTGGAAAGTGATACAACATTTGCAGGCAGAAAAATTGATTGATATTGACACCAACGGGATAATGAGCAAAACAGGAAAATAAAAATTTCAACAGATTAATTTTCCATCAAAAAAATTATAAATAAATCAGCTCACTACCAACACCGGGATTGGTAACTTATGCCTTACCTGGTTGACTGTCTCACCATAAATAAGGTCCTTCAAACCTGCATGACGGTGTGCACCCATGATTAATAAATCAGCATTAAAACTTTTTGTGATGCGAACAATTTCATTCACGCGGTGCTGGTAACCTAATTCGGTTTCAACTTTATATCCTAATTGATGCATTTGAGCAGCAAGCGCCAGCAACCTTTCATTATCTGTTCTTGTTTCTTCATCATCAGTGGCATTACCTGATAAAGTAGCTGATACAGTTTCTACCACATGTATCAACAAATATGTAGCATCTTTCTTTCCCTGGTTCAAAGCATGTGCAATTAATTTTTCATCCAGGTTTTTAAAATCAAGCGCTACACCAATTCTTTTAAACGGCACCACTGAAAGATTTTGCAATTGTGGAATTGCTCCATGTATGCTGCCTGTTCTTTTCTTCATTTGTTTCTGATAGAAAGGATAAAAAGTCATCACAATAAACAACCATGTAAAAATAATTGCTGCAATGACAATTAAAACCTTAATAATAAAATGTCCCTGCTCCTGCAACATGTCAAACATTTCGCCAGCCACCAAACGCACGTTGAGGAAAATTAATATTGCTGCTACCAGCCATGAAACTGCTTTTGTGAGCGGCCTGATGGCAAATTTTCCCATCCCATTTTTATCGCTTACAAAATGAATTAAAGGTATGATGGCAAAACCTAATTGCAGGCTCAACAAAACCTGGCTGAACACCAATAAATCATCCACTTTTGATTCGCCATAAATTATGATTGTTATCACTGCAGGTATGATAGCAAGTAAACGTGTTATCAACCTTCTCAACAATGGATTAATACGCAGGTGCAGATAACCTTCCATCACCACCTGGCCGGCCAGGGTGCCCGTTACTGTTGAGCTTTGGCCTGATGCAATCAATGCAACAGCAAATAAAATCGGAGCCAGTGAAGTACCTAACATGGGTTCAAGTAAACGGTGTGCATCTTCAATTTTTGCAACATCAGATTGACCATTAAAATAAAATACTGCAGCAGCTAATACCAAAATGCCTGCATTTACAAAAAAAGCAGCATTCAATGCAATGGTGCTATCCAGCAGATTATATTTAATTGCTTTGCGGATACTCTTTTCATCGTTCTTGATTTTTCTCGTCTGCACCAAAGCAGAATGTAAATACAAATTGTGCGGCATCACAGTTGCACCGATAATCCCTACTGCAATATATAAAGCTTCATTGCTTAAAGGAGACGGAATAAACCCTTTTGCAATATCACCGATTACAGGTTTTGCAATGAATAATTCAACAATAAATGAAACACCGATAATCAATACCAAAGCAATGATGAATGCTTCCATAAAACGCATCCCTTTTTTTTGCAGGTAGAATAAAAGAAAAGTATCAAACACTGTAATACACACTCCCCAGATTAATGGCAACCCGGTTAATAATTGTATGCCCAATGCCATCCCTAATACTTCTGCCAAATCACAGGCTGCAATGGCAAGCTCGGCCAGCACATACAAACAGAAATTGGTAACCGGTGGATACATTTCACGGTTAGCCTGCGCTAAATCTTTTCTCCGCACTATGCCCAACCTTGAACTTAATCCCTGCAACAAAAGCGCCATGAGGTTGCTCATCAGTAAAACCCAGATTAACTGGTAACCAAATTTTGCACCACCCTGCAAATCGGTAGCCCAGTTGCCAGGGTCCATATAACCAACACTAACAAGATATGCAGGCCCTAAAAAAGCAAGAATTTTTTTAAACCCTTTGCGTGGCTTTGTTGCATCTATTGTTTCATGCACATCACTCAATGAAAACTGTGTATTATCCTGAATCATCTTATAACGGGTTTACATAAATTACGTTGGCAACCTGTTCGCTGATATTGAGCGATTGCCTGTTCCTGAATTTTATTTCGACTGAATTATCAAAGGGCAACTTTTTTTTCACTTCCACTTTTGTGCCTATTACAATATTGCAATTGCTTAAAAATGCAAGCAATTCACTTGACTGGTTCTGAACTGATGTAACAACAGCCTGCTTATTCAAAGGCAATTGTGATAATGGCAACTCATGCTGTGGGTTTATTTTTCCATTAGCATCAGGGATAGGGTCGCCATGCGGGTCAAACCTGGGCGAGCCCAAAAATTCATCCAGTTTGTCAACGAGTTTTTTACTCCTTATATGCTCCAGCTCTTCTGCCACATCATGCACTTCTTCCCAATTGAATTTTAAAGTATCCACCAAAAAAGTTTCCCACAACCTGTGCCTGCGGATTATCATCAATGCTGCTTTCATTCCTTCCTTGCTCAGCCTGGAACCTTTATAAGGATTGTAACTAACGAGGTTTTTTGCATGCAGCTTTTTCAACATATCCGTAATAGAAGCAGGTTTTGCCTTCAGGTGTTCTGCCAGGGCATTGGTACTTACAGGTTCATTAGACTGCTGCAAATGAAATACAGACTTGATATAATTTTCTTCAGAAATAGAAAGATTAGCCAAAACTTAAATTATTTTTAGGCGAAGCTAAAAATATTTTTTCAATTATTATTTTTATTAAAATTATTTTTAACCAAAGTTTCAGTATGAAGAAATTTTTTTGCCCGCTGTTGTATTGCCTGCTGATATTGAGTTGCAAAAACCCGGCGCCTGATTTGAATGGCGTTGATAAGATAAAGCCGGAAGATTTCCTGAAGGCTTTTCATGAAGTGAAACTACCGGCAACAATAGCTGATACTTCGCTGAAAACAATTTCAGATACCACCACCATCAGTAAAACAGTGTTTACACAATTTATTGCAGATACTGCTTTGACAGCATTTCATGAAAAATCTAAAATTCATCCTGCAGGCATCATCCATAAAAAAGATAAAGATTATTTACTGGCAACATTTACTTCAGGGAAAAAAATACAATTGGGTGTTTTTGTTCTGAACGATAAACACCAGTTCCTTGCATCATATCCTTTACTGGACAATTCTAAAAAAGATAGTTACGACCATAGTGTAATTATTACTGAAGAACCTACATTTATTGTAAGAAGGGAAAAATTATCAGCAGACAAAACCACTTTGTATAGCAGGAACGGATATGCATACAGTTCCTCAACCAATAAGTTTTCAGAAGTGTTGCACGACTCCAATGAAGACACAGCGTTATTGAATCAAATCATCAACCCCATTGATACTTTGCCAAAGACTTTTAAATACAGTGGTGATTATATAGCTGACAAGAAAAATTTTATTTCTGTCCGCGATGGTAAAAAAGCACAATCTTATCTTTTTTTCATCCACTTTGAAAAAAATAACGGTGCATGCACAGGTGAATTAAAGGGTGAAATGAAAATGACGAATGATAAAGAAGCAGTGTTTACAGAAAATGGAGACCCCTGTGTTATTAATTTTAAATTTTCAACCAACTCTATCAGGATAAAAGAACAGGGCAACTGTGGTAATCACCGGGGAATAACATGTCCGTTTGATTTTAGTTTCAGAAAAAAATCAGAGCCACATAAAAAAAATCATAAGTAAACTCACGAGGAAAATTATAAACATAACTTGCACATTCACGCCTTTTGCTATGCGTAAAAAGTACATTTAAGTTTTTAACATTATATTGCGCCCCGTTTTCAAAACAAGCAACTATGGATTTTAAAAACTTTAGTGTTCCTTATACTATTGATGACAGGTATTCAAAAAAAGTAGCATATTTCTCAATGGAGTATGCAATACATCAACCCCTGAAAATTTATAGTGGTGGGTTAGGTTTTCTTTCTGGTTCTCATTTGCGCAGCGCTTACGAGCTCAGGCAAAATCTTATCGGCATTGGCATATTGTGGAAATACGGTTATTATGACCAGGCACGCAACCAAGACCAGACACTGCAAGTGACCTGGATGGAAAAAATTTATTCTTTCTTAGAAGATACCAATATCAAATTTCAGATTACGGTGCATGATACACCGGTTTGGGTAAAAGCATATTATCTTAATCCTGAAACTTTCAAATCAGCACCTTTGTTTTTATTGAGTACTGATTTACCCGAAAACGATTATGTATCGCAAACTATTTGTCATCGTTTGTATGATGCCAACGTATCAACAAAAGTTGCTCAGTTTATGTTGTTGGGAATAGGTGGCGCCAAACTCGTGGATGAATTAAATTTCAATCCTGATTTTTATCATTTGAATGAAGCGCATGGTATCTCATCTGCATTTTATTTATTGAATAAATTTAAAAGCCCTGAAAAATTAAAAAGCAAACTGGTATTTACCACACATACTCCGGAAGAAGCAGGCAATGAAAAACATGATATTTATCTCTGTGAAAAAATGAGTTATTTCTGCGGCTTCAGCATTGATGAAGTAAGAAAACTCACAGGTATAGTTGATAACCAGTTTAATCATTCACTGGCTGCATTGCGTTTTGCAAAAATTGCAAATGGTGTTTCAAGTTTGCATGGTGAAGTATCAAGACAGATGTGGGGAAAATATAAGGACATCTGTCCCATCACTTCTATCACTAATGCACAAAACTGGAAATACTGGGCAGACAAACAATTGTATTCATCAATGGATGAAAGCAATGACTGGCGTTTTGATGACCGCAAATGGTATTTGAAAAAACGTGCATTTGAAATTGTTGCAGACCAGACAGGAAAACTTTTTAACCCGAGCATTCTGACGATTGTGTGGGCAAGACGTTTTGCAGGTTATAAAAGAGCAGATATGCTCACCTGGGAAATAGAAAGGTTTAATAAACTGGTGAATAATAAAAAACATCCTGTACAAATTATCTGGGCAGGCAAACCATACCCGGTTGATTATCCTGCAATCAACCAGTTCAACCATCTTGTTCATCTTAGTAAAAATTATAAAAACGTTGCTGTGCTGATTGGTTATGAATTGGGCTTGAGTAAACGATTGAAACAGGCAGCAGATGTGTGGTTAAATAATCCACGCGTACCACGTGAAGCTTCCGGCACCAGCGGTATGACTGCAGCTATGAATGGCGCTGTCAATTTTTCAACAGACGATGGATGGATTCCTGAATTTATTGATAACGGCAACAATGGTTTTGTAGTGCCAAAAGCTGATTATGAAAATATGAATGTGCAGGAACAGGATGCTTATGACCTTGATAAATTATATGAGATACTGGAAGAACAAATCCTGCCTTTATATTATGATGAACCTGATACCTGGAGACAGATAAGAAAGAATGGTATGCGTGATGTGCGGGTTCAGTTTGACAGCAACAGGATGGCACATGAATATTATGAAAAGATGTATCAGTAAAAATATTTTTCAATCAACTGAAAAGCCATGAAAAATTTTCATGGCTTTTTTATTTTCTGTCAGATAATTATTTATCATTTTTCTATTTATCATTCAACCTTACATTTGGCGATAAACTTTTGATGATGAAAAATATTTTCCTGTTATTTCTCTGTTTCAGTTTTTGCATTTCTGTGTCTTCACAAAATGTTTCAAACGAATTACAAAGGCCAAAGCTTGTAGTGGGCATTGTTGTTGACCAGATGCGTTGGGATTACCTGTATAGATATTATGACTTATATAGCGCTGATGGTGGTTTCAAACGGCTCATCAATAAAGGTTTTAGTTGTGAAAACACTTTGATACCATACACACCAACAGTAACTGCTGCGGGCCATACAAGCATTTACACAGGTTCCGTTCCTGCTATCAATGGCATCGTGGGAAACGATTGGTATGACAGGGTAAAAGACAAATATGTGTATTGTGCGTCTGATGATTCTGCTGCAACTGTCGGCGCCAATGATGATAAAGGTAAGATGAGCCCGCGCAACCTGATGGTAACAACAATAACTGATGAGTTGAGGCTTGCCACCAATTTCAAATCCAAAGTGATTGGAATTTCTATGAAAGACAGGGCTGCTATTTTTCCTGCAGGCCATGCTGCCAATGCTGCTTACTGGTATGATTCTAAAACCGGCGATTTTATTTCCAGCACTTATTATATGAATGAATTACCGCAATGGATAAATAATTTCAACAGCAGGAAAATTCCTGATTCACTATTCAGGTTGAACTGGGATTTATCACAACCCGTTTCTGTATATCA
This sequence comes from uncultured Parafilimonas sp., assembly GCA_964400415.1. Lineage (GTDB taxonomy): Bacteria > Bacteroidota > Bacteroidia > Chitinophagales > Chitinophagaceae > Parafilimonas. The sequence continues at coordinate 13,161 of CAYNTP010000010.1, read as the reverse complement.
GCAATATTGTGGCGCTGATGATGAAAGCTGGGAAGGCAAACCTTTTGGCAAAAACCAAAAACAGTTTCCATATTCACTTAACCAATATGCGCAAAAAGATTATTCAAGGATGACTTACACGCCACATGCTAATACATTATTAGAATCATTGGCAGAGGCTGCTGTTATCAATGAAAACCTTGGACACAATAGTGTTACTGATTTTCTCACTGTAAGTTTTTCAGCGCCGGATTATATCGGCCACACGTTTGGCCCTGAATCATGGGAACAATTAGATGATTATTTAAGGTTGGATAAAACACTGGGCAAGTTTTTTGAATTTTTAGATAAAGAAATTGGCACTGGTAATTATCTTATTTTTTTATCAGCAGACCATGGCGCTGCCAACAGCCCGGGTTATGCAGCAAAATATAATTTACCTGGCGGCGCTTTTGATGAAAGTGATTTGAGCAAAGGTTTAAAGCAATTGTTGCAGGACAAATACAAAACAAAAAATCTTGTTGAAGCACATGAAGAATACCAGGTTACTTTAAATGATGCACTTATAGATTCATTAAAACTGGATAAAGATGAAATAGAAAAAACAATAATTGACTATGCTGAAAAAACGCAGGGCATTGCGAGGGCAGTTTCAATGCAGCATATCAGCACAACCACATTAACTGCCGTGCAAAAAAAGATGTTTACCAATTCTTATTTCCCGCAACGTAGTGGTGATATCATGTTTGTATTGAAACCAGGTTATGTTGCAGGACATGGCACGGGCACTTCACATGGATTGTGGAACCCTTATGATGCACATATACCTTTATTATGGTATGGATGGAATATTAAACAAGGCAAAACAAACCGCGAAACTTATATGACTGATATCGCTGCAACATTAGCTGCGTTATTACATATTCAAATGCCGAGTGGTTGCGTGGGTACTGTTATTGAAGAAGTGATGAAATGAAAATTGTAAAACAAAACGCTCCATGAAATTTCATGGAGCGTTTTGTTTTTATAAAGTATTCAAATTAATTATGGCGCTACTAACCTGAAACCATTACCGTGGATATTGACGATTTCAATCTGTTCATCGTCTTTCAGGTATTTACGCAATTTGGCAATATACACATCCATGCTGCGGCCATTGAAATAGGTATCGCTGCCCCATATTTTTTTCAATGCCCTTTCGCGTGGCAACAAATCATTTTTATGTTCTGCCAGCATTTTCAGCAACTCATTTTCTTTTGGTGATAAAGTTTGTGTTTTACCATCATGAGCGAGTTCACGCAACTTCGGATTAAAATGAAAACGGCCAAGGTCAAATTCAATATTTTCACTTTCCTTGTTCAGTTCTTCATTGCGTTTCAGGATGGCTTTAATCTTTAACAACAATACTTCACTGTCAAATGGTTTGGTGATGTAATCATCTGCACCAAGTTTATAACCCTGGATAATATCTTCCTTCATAGTCTTAGCGCTTAAAAAGAATAGCGGCACTTCGGGGTCAATATCACGGATTTCTTCAGCAAGAGTGAAACCGTCCATATTAGGCATCATCACATCGAGCAGGCAGATGTCGTATTTCTCACGTTGAAATGCAGCGAGGCCGAGCCTGCCATCTCTTTCAAGTGTTACTTCATAGTCATTCAGTTCGAGATAGTTTTTTAATACCATACCAAGATTAGTATCGTCTTCGCACAATAAAATCTTGTATTTTTTTCCTTCCATAGTTTTATTTTTTAATGAACATTATAGCAATTAAAATGCCTTGTTTTATTGTTAATTGATTAAAGATAAGAACGATTGAATGAATTTTAATATATGAAATCAGTTTAACCAATGTTTATATTTTTACAAACAAATTTTTAAACTATTTCAATGATTGTAACACAGGATAATAAATTGAAAAAACTGATAGTAATCGGCGACAGGGTTTTAATACGTTTATCAAAACCAAATGAACAAACGCCAAGTGGTTTATACTTACCACCCGGTGTACAGGAAAAAGAAAAAGTGCAGCAGGGTTATATAATTAAAACAGGTCCGGGTTATGCTATTCCATTGCCTGTAGAAAATGAACCGTGGAAGAGTGAAGAAGAACAAGTGAAATATATTCCGTTGCAGGCAAGAGAAGGCGACCTTGCTATTTTTTTATTGAGCGGTGCAACAGAAGTGATGTATGAAGGTGAAAAATATTTCATCGTGCCGCAGAGCGCAATACTAATGCTGGAACGTGATGAGGACTTGTAGCATTTTGATGACTGAAAAAAATAAACCTGTTGAAACAGCAGCCTGCAGATAAACAAGGATATGTAGTACAAGTGTTGCGACGCAAGGATGTATCACCGGAGTTACTTTGCCGGTAACCCAAAAAATTCAACAAAAAATTTTTGAAAAAAATTTATTGCCTGTTCCTGCTGTTGGTATAAATGAAAATGTATTGAAGCAAAGTGGCTAGTGAAGCCAAAGCTGCTACCACATAAGTAAGCGCCGCCCAATGCAATGCGTCTTTTGCTTTTTCATGTTCCTGCGGTAGAGCCACCTGGCTGCGTTCGAGCCATGCCAAAGCACGGTTGCTTGCATCAAACTCAACAGGCAATGTTACAAAAGCAAATATTGTTGTGAGCGCAAACAAAACAATACCTGCGAGCAACAACATTGGAAATACATTTATTAATATGATGCCTGCCAGCAACACCCATTGTAAAATATTGCTGCTGAACTGAACAAAAGGAACGAGCCTGCTCCTCAACATCAACCATTGATATGAAGTGGCGTGTTGAACAGCATGGCCGCATTCATGTGCAGCCACAGCAGCGGATGCAATACTCCGTCCATTAAAAACATCGGGGCTTAAGTTCACGGTTTTATTAAATGGATTATAGTGGTCAGAAAGAAAACCGTTCACAGAAGTAACCTTCACATCATAGATGCCGTTGTCGCGCAACATTTTTTCAGCCACTTCCTTTCCGGTAAGCCCACGCGTCAAAGGAACCTGGGCATAACGCGAAAATTTCGACTTCAGGGTGGAAGAAACCAGGAAACTGATGCCGAGAAACAATAAAGAAACCAGGAAAATTGAGCCCATAAGAAAATAATTTATGTAAGAATTGCAAATTTATAACCACTTAAAAATCAGGGAAAGTTTAGTCAAATAAGGGCTGATTTTCCGACATTATGACGCTTAAATATTATCATTATAAGTAATATAGGACAAAATGGCCCGTTTTAAAATATTTCCTTTCATCAAAAGTTTTCAACAACAGCAAAAATTTATTTTGTTATGAAGCCCATTATTGTAATTTAGTGGCTGAATTTAATGGGTTAGTAAGTAAAAAAAGAGGCCGGTTTTTACCGGTCTTTTTTTATTATGTTTCTTTCGCTTTCCATTTATATTCAATCTTAGATTTAGCGTTGAAGTAATTATTTTTAAAAGATGAGTAAAGTTAAAACAGCATTTTTTTGTTCAGGTTGCGGATATGAAAGTGCAAAATGGTTAGGCAAATGTCCTGCGTGTAATCAATGGAATACTTTTATAGAAGAAGTGATAGAAAAAAACCCGCGTGAAAAAAATCTATGGAAAGATTTTTCATCTCATCGTCAAACTGCAAAAGCAAAATTGCTGGATGAAGTTGAAAACACAAAAGAAGAAAGATTAGTTACAAACGATACTGAATTGAACAGGACTTTGGGTGGAGGCATTGTGAGTGGAAGCATCGTTTTGCTTGCAGGTGAACCTGGAATTGGAAAAAGCACTTTGTTGTTACAGGATGCTTTGCATCTTAAAAACACACTTACATTATATATAAGTGGTGAAGAAAGTGAACAGCAAATTAAGATGCGTGCCAACAGGCTTGAAATACAAAATGAAAATTTTTACATCCTCACTGAAACATCTTTGTCCATAATTTTTTCGGAGATAAAAAAACTGCAACCAGCATTGGTGATAATTGATTCGATTCAAACATTGCAATCTGAAAATATTGAAGCAGCGCCAGGCAGCATTGTGCAGGTGCGTGAATGTGCAGCAGCATTACAACGTTTTGCAAAAGAAACTTACACACCTGTTTTTTTGATTGGCCACATTACAAAAGACGGAAGCATAGCGGGACCAAAAATTTTAGAACACATTGTTGATACGGTATTGCAGTTTGAAGGCGACCAGCATTATTCATATCGAATATTGAGAACATTGAAGAACCGTTTTGGCAGCACATCTGAATTAGGTATTTATGAAATGATGGGCAATGGTATGCGGATGGTGCATAACCCTTCAGAGATTTTAATTCATCAGAAAGAAGAAGTGTTAAGTGGCAGTGCAATTGCTGCAGGCATGGAAGGATTAAGGCCATTGTTAATTGAAACGCAGGCATTGGTTACGCAAAGTGCTTACGGTACACCGCAACGAACAGTGAGTGGTTTAGATACAAGGCGTTTGCAATTGTTGCTGGCAGTGTTGGAAAAACGTGGCGGGTTTCATTTCGGGATGAAAGATGTGTTTGTAAATATTGCAGGTGGTTTAAGAATTGATGACCCGTCAACAGACCTTGCCATCACCTGTGCTCTGTTGTCTTCTTTTGATGATGCACCGTTGTCGCCCAATATTTGTTTTGCAGGTGAAGTGGGATTAAACGGTGAAATAAGGGCAGTCAACCGGGTAGAACAAAGGATTGCAGAAGCAGAAAAACTGGGACTGGAAAAAATATTCATTTCACCTTTTAATAAAAAAGCTTTGAATAAAAACCAGTTTAAAATTGAAGTAGTGGCAGTGAGCAAAGTAGATGAATTGTACAGGTTGTTATTTTGATTCACTATTGCCCACCAAAAGATGATAACCCTTGCTTTTAAGACCTCATCCGCCGCTGGCGGACTTAGAACCCTTACTGGCAAAGGATTCCAGCTATTTTGGATAATATTAATCGGGCAACAATAATTTTGATTATTTTAGTAGAACAAAAAAATAATCCTTGAACCCGGCATTACGATATTTCAACGATTTCATGCACCTCTTCTTTCCGCATGTCTGCATTGGTTGCGGTACTGATATTTTAAACAATGATGATGAACTGTGTGCGCAATGTATCAACCAACTTCCCGAAACCGGTTTTCTTTCAACACCTGGAAACCTTGTAGAGAAGAAATTTTATGGAAGATTAAAAATTGAAAATGGCGGCAGCGCTTTTTATTTTAATAAAGGCTCTGTCATCAGAAAAACTATTTTAGAATTAAAATATAAATCAAATCAGCAGGCAGGGATTTTTTTAGGTAAGTTGCTGGGACATCGCATTGCAGCAAGTCAAAGATTTAATGATGTGGATGCCATCATCCCGCTGCCATTGAACGATAAAAAATTATACATGCGTGGTTACAACCAAAGTGCGATGATAGCAACAGGAATAGTTTCTGTTTGGAGAAAGCCCATCATCAATGACGCAGTAACAAGATATATTTTTACTGAAACTCAAACCCGGAAAGACCGCATTGCCCGTTGGCAAACCATGGAAAAAGTTTTTGTAGTCAATAACCCTCTGCATTTGCAGAACAAACATATTTTATTAGTGGATGATGTGGTTACAACCGGTGCTACTTTGGAAGCCTGTGGAAATGCGCTGCTGCAAATACCGGGTTTAAGAATAAGTGTGGCAACAGTTGCATGTACCATGTAAATTCATGTAAATATGATTGCAGGGATTTTAATTTTGCAACATGTTCAACAATTCTTTACTGGCTGCTTCATTAAAAAAATACCAGGATACATTTCATACTGTGGTTCCTTTTGATGCAACAAGGGACAAACTGCTGCGCATGGATTTCACTGCTGCAAATAAGGAATTAACCGGAGAGTTGACAGATGATACCGGAAGGTTTTCAGATTATATCAACCGGAAACTAAAAAATGCCGGAGCGCTTTATGGTATCGGCGGATATAATGAATACAGGAATTTTTACAGCAGGAGTGAAATGTTTAATGGCAGCGAACCGAGGCGTTTACATATTGGTATAGACATCTGGGGTGAAGCAGGCACGCCTGTGTTTGCATTTCTTGGCGGGATGATTCACAGCTTTGCATTTAATAACAATTATGCTGATTATGGCGCCACACTGATTATCCTGCACCAGCTTGATGGATTTGCATTTTATAGTTTATACGGGCACCTTTCATTAAATGATATTAATACCATACAGGCAGGTGAGTATATTACAAGAGGTGAAGAGATAGGCCATTTTGGTAAACCTGCGGAGAATGGCAACTGGCCACCACACCTGCACTTTCAACTGATACAGGATATGGAACTGAATGAAGGTGATTACCCGGGTGTGTGCAGCATGAGTGATAAAGACAAATATTTAAGCAATTGCCCCGACCCCGACCTTGTTTTAAATATGATGCAATATGCGGTTTAGAATTAATTCGATAAAAATAATCAGTGGATTCATTATTTTTGACGCGTAATTACAAAACAAAAAATTATGTCTGCACCAGTAACTCCAAACGATCCGAAAAAATTTACAGTACTTACTTTTATTTCATTTGTAGTGGTATTTGTCTTTGCAATGCTGATGATGTTGTGGCATGGTGATTTCACCAAATTAGACAATGGGAAAATGCATTACAACACAAAAATCGTTGAACCATAAATAAACCTTGTGGTAAACCAAAAGATAACCCTTATGGTATCTTTCTCGTTAATCCAACATTGATGCCGAGGCTTGTGATGTGCAGGTTGCCTGTGCCAACGCCAGACAATGGAAATTTATAATAGGGTTCAATTCGCAAGCTTGTTTTATTCCCTGTCTGGAGCCGGTAACCTATATTTATATTAGCTATCGAAAACCAATCTTTCGTTGTGTGATAATATGACTTTTTACTCTGTTCCCGCCAACCATACTTAATAAAATCATAATTATAAAATTCCTTATTCATTAAATAAGATGAAAGGCCTGCGCCGGCATACCAGGTATGTTTCTTATGAGTACTAAAATCGTATTGTATGTTTAGCGGTATTTCAAACATATTGCAATAACCATCAACAGTTAAGATTTGTGCATCATCAAAATATGGTATTTTACTTTTATCGAAATACTTACCGACGGTATAATAGTTTTTCCTGTCAATAAAAAACCCTGTTTCAATACTCAGCTTATTCATTTTATAACCCGCAATAATACCGGCAGTATAACCTGTTGACCTTGCTTTTTGATATTTTACAAAACTCATATCACCACCTGCCATGAGACCCATATAAAAATAATGTTCTTTGATTTTATTATTTTTTTTCTTTGCAGTCTTACCGGGTTCATTTGAAGCAATTGTATTTTTTTCATCAACAGAATCTTTCACTAAAGCAGTTGTAACAGGATCTTTTGTAACAGAAGAAGCTGCATTAATATTTTCTTCAATTCTATCGCTACTATTGATTTCATTTTTTATACCTGTTGAATTAAGTATTGTATTTGCCGTGGGTAATGAAGACAGGTTTTGTTGATCGGTTACATTTAATTGAAAATCTTCTTTTCGATTATTAAATCCTTTTTTTATTTGGCCTGGAAATAATATCCTGTTTTGTGATGATGAAATACCCGGACCGTTTTCAAAATTCTTTTTATCTTTTAATATCGTTTGCCCAGGTGTTGTTGTGATGACATCTGCACGTGGTTTTATTCCCGTCGTAGTACCAGGTTTATTTTGTTCTGAAATATTTTTTTGCTGAGATGAATCTATAAGAGATGAATTCCATTTATTGTATTCAGTATGTGCAATCCATCCCAAAGGAAGCAACAAGAACCACCAGAAAATAAACCTGCGGCGCTTCTTTTTTTCTTCAACCGGTGGTTGCGATGATTCATTAGTTTCATGCACAGCAGCATACACGGCATTCCAGTCGGCTGCCTTTTCTGCATCAATTTCATAATTTTCTGCAGCTTTACGCATCAGGTCATCCATATCGTCTTCTTTCATGTAAAGCATAGTATATTGCCTTTATCGTCATTAACTAAATATTTCTGAAGAAAAGCCCTTGCTTTAGATAAATTCGATTTTGAAGTCCCAACAGATATACCTAAAAGGTCTGCTATTTCCTGGTGGGTGTATCCATCAATCACATACAGGTTAAACACCACTTTGTATGCCGGGCTTAACTTCCTGATCAATGCTATCAATTCTTTATACACAATACTTTCTTCCCCGGAATTTTTGATGCTTTTTGTATCATGGCTTTCTTTGTGCTCGATAGTATTGTTTGGCACAAGATTCTCCCTCCCCATAAAGTCTATAGATGCATTGATCACAATCCTTCTTATCCATCCCAGCAGCATGTTTTCAACATGATTGTAATCCCTTATTTCAAACTTATGAAAGCTCTTAAAAATTTTTACAAATGCATCATTGGCAGCGTGGGCAGCATTGTCAAAAGAATGGACATATCGGTATGAGATCCGCAAAGCATAAGGGAGGTACTTCTCATAAAGCGATTCTGGCTTTTGGCATCATTGTCCATACAGCCCCTGATAATATTTAATAGCTCATCCACCCCGGGGTACAATAATTTACTCAATGATAAAACTGCAGATAAAGAAAAAGAGTTGCCTCTTATAATAATTTTTCAAGTAATGTTTCAACAATTTTTTTCCATTCTTCAGGCAATGGATAAGCAGGCCTGGTTTTTTGTGCACGCCTGTACCAGTAATCAGCATTCCACTGGTCGCCTTCTTTCCTGTGCAGGTATGCATGCACCCAACATGAATTAAGATCATCCAACGAATCAATAAGCGAATGTGCTTTGCTCCAATCACCTTTTGCATCATACCATAAAGCCTGTAAATATAAAGGCAACACCGGTGGGAGTTCATCGTTTTCAATGGTTAGTATAAATTCTTCGGAGTTCATTATTTAAATAAAAGTTAAACAGAAAAACCAAGCCCACAGGAGATACCACTTAGCAATAACAAGATGGCTGCGCTTAATAAAAAACCTTTACCGTTTTCTTTATAAGAAGCAATAAATGCAATTAAGCTGATCACAAAACAAAGCAGGGCGCCAAGGAGACAAACTACACCAAGTGCAATGCCATATTCAGAACCATTAAAAATGGCAACAATCACACCGATAATAAATACAATAACTGTAACTATAAATGCAAGACGATAAGGTAGCTTCCAGTTTTTCATCCGAGTGCCTTTAAATTTTATTTGTAGAATGCTTTCATAAGTCTTTTCAACTGTGGTAAAAATATTCTGACCATTTAGTATCAACCGCAGCTAACGCAATTTAGCTGAAACTGCAATCTGTTGTTGTAAATTTTTTACTTTTTCTTCTTTATCGTCCCTGTAAAACATATTCATTGTTTCAAAAGGTATGATGCGGCCGTCCTTATGAACAATGTGCACGCAACTTTTTTTAATAGCCCGCACATCAAAATCATAAGCATCAATAAACCGCATGATGATAATGCGAAACAGGTTATCATACTGTAAGCCAGGTGCATAAATTTCAGGCAGGCAACAAAGCAGTTCTTTGAAATTATTTTCAACCCTGTCAACTGAAATACCAGTGCTGAAAATTTTCAGCATGTGCTGATGCAAAGCTTCATCCTGTTCATAAACAATTGTATTGCGGCTGTTGTTTAAAAGATGTGCCGGGTCAATATAACGTGTCATCGGGAAAACCTGGCCTGATAATTTTAATGCATAGCCCATCACCAATGCGTCAGGGTTACAAGGCACAGGAATAAGATCATTGTGTTGAAAAATATTTGTCTGTTCCAGGATTTTCTGTCGCACTTCTGTCAACGTGATCCTGTCTGTTGCAGCATCAAAGTTCTCTAGCCTGCCTGCTATTTGTGTTGGTTGAAAAGTTACACCTCTTACACATCTCTGTTGCAAAGCATATTCAATTATCGCTCCTATCTCATCATCATTCACACCTTTCTGCAATGTAACCACCAGTGTTGTGGACAGGTTGAATTCATTCAAATGTTCCAATGCTTTTTTCCGCACATCCAATAAATCTTTACCACGCAAATGTTGTAAGGCGCCAGGTTTAAATGAATCAAACTGCAGGTAGATTTCAAAGTCGGGCATATAGGATGCAAGTTGCTTTACAAACGTTTTATCTTTTGCAATCCTGATACCGTTTGTGTTCACCATCAAATGACGGATGGGTTTTGATTTTGCAAGATCAAGTATTGCAAAAAAATCAGGATGGATGGTAGGTTCGCCCCCACTGATCTGCACCACATCAGGTTTGCCTTCATTGGCAACAACTATATCCAGCATTTTCTCCACTTCATCCAAAGTCCTGTGCCTGCCATAATGTGGTGAGCTCATCGCATAACAGGTAGGACAGGATAGATTGCACCGGTCGGTAATTTCAACAATGGTTAAACAACTGTGTTGTTCATGATCAGTGCAAAGACCGCAATCATAAGGGCAACCATATAAAGATTTTGTATTGAAATGCAAAGGCATCTCGCTTGGCTTATTATAGTTGCGGATGTTTTTATAATATTCAACATCTGTTGCAATCAAAGTCTTCTGAAACCCATGCTCACTACAATTCTTCAGCATAAAAACTTTATTGTTTTCAAAAACAATCTTAGCATCAACCCGCTTTAAACAAACAGGACAGAGACTGATTGTAAAATCATAGTAAGTATATGGTCTTTCCGGCATAGCAGTATTTTATTTTGAATACAGCAAAAGTTTAAAGCTAAGATGAATAAAGTTTTTTAAAGGAATTTTATTTAAACGAAAAACTATGTTGACATCAACTTTTTCGGGTCAATGATATAACGGTAATAATATATCAAACCTGCAAGACAAGCAACCTGTATTGTTGATAATCCAAAACTGTAAGTAAAATGCGGTTTAATAAAGTCGAGCATAAATCTAAAAAACAAATATCCAATCATAAAGATTTTAAACATGGCGCCATTTTGTAAAACATATTTTTTCTGCATCACATTTATGAAAAACCATAGCACGATCAAAAAAATAATTTCATACAAACTCACAGGGTGCCTTGGAATATCATCACCTAAATTCATTGCCCAGGGCAAAGATGATGGCAAGCCATAAGTAGCTTCATGCACACCCATGCTAATACAACCAATCCTGCCGATGATCATTGCAAGAATGAGCGGGTAAGTAAACAAATCACCTGATGCAGTTTTTTCATTGATTGCTTTTTTGGTCAGTTCAACACAAATCAATCCACCCAATAATCCCCCTACAATTGTTTTATTGGAATAGAAATAATCAAATAAATGATTAGTTTGAAAAACAGCAGGCGGGTTTTCAAAACCGCCCAATAAATGACTGCCGAAAAAAGCACCGATAGTTGCAGCAATGACGAGCCACAAACGGTTAGAGGCATTTATCTGATCACCTTGTTTTTTCTTCAGGAAAATATAATACCTGAAACCTACAAACAAACCAGCAGCTTCAGTCATAGCATGCAGCAAAATCTTAGTGCCGAATAATGATATGGTTACCGGAAAATGCAGTGATTTAAATTAAAGATACATTTATCTTTTTTCCACCTTGTCATAAAAGCCGCCATAAGTATTTGTTTTCACCGATTCTTCTTTGAAAAATTTCATCGGGAAGCCCATATCAATAGCGCTGACTTCATCAAGGTGTTGTATGTCTTCATCAGGAATTGTGATGTCAACTGTTTTTAAATTTTCTTCTAACTGGGCTGGTTTAGTTGCGCCAACGACAGGTATCACAGATTGTTGTTTTTGCATTGTCCATTTTAATGCAACCTGTGATGGTTCTATTCCCAGTTTTTTTGCAATTGCCACTACTTCATTTGTTATGCGCTGACTGTTTTCATTCAGCCTGTTACTTTCAGGTTTTATCCTCCCCTTTTCACCCCGCAAATATTTTCCTGTTAATGCACCACCAGCCAAAGGCGCCCAGGGTATCACTGACATATTGAAATGTTTGGCCATTGGTAAGAGTTCCCTTTCTGTTGTGCGTTGCAACAAACTATATTCTACCTGCAAAGCAATGAACTGGCTCCATCCCATAAACTCAGCGAGGGTATTTCCTTTTGCAACAATCCAGGCAGGCGTATCACTGATGGCTGGATATAAAATCTTTCCTTGTTTGATCAGGTCATCCAATCCATGTAACACTTCATCAATCGGAGTAATATCATCCCAGATGTGCAAATACAAAACATCAATAAAATCTGTCTTCAACCGTTTCAAACTTTCTTCCACGCTACGCATCATATTTTTACGGTTGTTGCCACTGGCATTCGGATTTGTTTTGTTATCAAACAAAGTATATTTAGTAGCCAGCACAAAATAATCACGGTCTGTTTGCGACATAAATTCACCGATAATTTTTTCACTGGTACCTGACTTATAAAAATTAGCAGTATCTAAAAAGTTTCCACCGGCTTCAGCAAATTTCTCCATGATTTGAAAACTGGTATCGCGGTCTGCGCCCCAACCATTTTCAGTGCCAAAGCCCATTGTGCCCAGACATAATTCAGATACTTTCAAACCACTCCTGCCTAATAATTTATATTTCATGAGATATTGATTGATTATTTACGAAGTCAATAAGGATACGTATTCATTTATTTTTTTCAACAACAAAAGAGTAAAAGATTTTTGGTTTTTCAATTTTCATTTCGAGCAATGAAGATAATAAATTCATGAAATAAAAATAATGAAACATGAATATGCTCATTGATTGTTTCGAATTTTCTGAAAACTCATAAACCCCGTAGGGGTGACATTTTTATACAAAAAACTATTACCATAAAATCTAAACCCCGTAGGAGTGACATTATTATAAAGACAAAAACCAATCACCAAAAAATAAACTCCGTAGGAGTGACATTATTATAAAGACAAAAATCAATCATCAATAAATCTAAACTCCGTAGGAGTGACATTATTATAAAATCAAAATCCAATCAACATAAAATAAACCCCGAAGGGGTGACATTATTATAAAGACAAAAATCAATCAACATAAAAAATAAAACTCCGTAGGAGTGACATTTTTATACAAAAAACTATTACCCTAAAATCTAAACTCCGTAGGAGTGACATTATTATAAAGTCAAAACCCAATTACACAAAACTATGTAAACCCCGTAGGGGTGACATTATTATACAAAAAAACCGCCATTAAAAAACAGCGGTTTGT
>CAYNTP010000009.1:0-133223 GCA_964400415.1 uncultured Parafilimonas sp. | reverse complement strand
TGCTGTTGCCAATACGCACCTGGTTGGAGGCAGTATTTTTTGCCTGGTAACCCAAAGCTGTGATATTGGAATAAGCCCCTGATGGGTCTGCATCATAACCTATCAGTGTTGCATTGGATGTGCCAAATTCATTTCCTGTAAAAGCGCCAACAATTGTATTATTATTTTGTGTAGTAAGAATGCTCCCGGCGGAAATACCGACTACTGTATTGGAAGAACCAGTTGTAGTTTGCCATAATGATCTTGTGCCGACTGCTGTATTGGATGCACAGCCTGCACACCAGGATAAGGCTGAATCACCTATTGCCACAAGTTCTGAAGTGTTACCACTGTTTCCAAGAGCATTTGCCCCAATTGCAGTATTTGATGAACCCCCATTGAAGAACATAGCACCAAAGCCAATTGCAGTATTTTCATTACCTATAGTGTTATAAACAAGTACATCAGCGCCGATAGAGGTGTTACCAATACCTGTTATATTTCCAGTAAGATTTGCTTCTCCATAAGCTGTGTTTGAATAACCAGTTGTGTTGGCATTAAGAGCAAAGGTTCCCATAGCTGTATTATCATACCCTGTTGTGTTTTGAGAAAGAACCAAACTTCCAAAAGCTGAATTATGGTATCCGATAGTATTTTCGAAAAGCGTTTGATAACCTGTAGCAGTATTTGAGTTACCGGTTGTATTGTTAAACAAAGATTTTGAACCAATAGCAGTATTATTGACTCCATCATAGTCTTCGGTTGCATTTTCTCCATTATGAAATAAAGTAGAATCACCCACTGCCACAATATTATTCCTATCATTATTAAACTGTGAAAATGTCCCTATTGCAACATTTGAATAACCAACTTTGTTTTCATAAAGTGAACTATATCCAATGGCAATATTTGAAGATCCTTTAGTGTTGTGGTACATTGATTGTACACCAGTGGCTAAATTGTTATTTCCTGTTGAATTTTCAAAAAGTGCATCTTCGCCTGTAGCAACATTGCCATAACCGGTTGTGTTTCCTTGAAGGGTAGCATCCCCTATAGCAGTATTTTCAGATCCTGTTCCGTTGACATAAAGAGCATGATCCCCCAAAGCTGTATTCTCAACTCCTGTTGTGTTATAATAAAGCGTTCCATATCCTACGGCTGTATTTCTATAACCCGAAATATTGTGAAGCATTGCTGCAGTACCTATAGCAGTATTTTCGTAAAACCCGAGATCGTTAACCGATTGATCATATAAAGCAGAATCACCTACTGCAACCAAACCCTTTCCTGAAGTATTTTTATACAATGCCTTTATACCAATAGCTACATTTGAATTTCCTGTTGTGTTATTCCATAATGCTTCATAGCCTGACGCCGTGTTATAACTTCCGCTTGTATTTGAATACAAACTGTTATATCCAAGAGCGGTATTGTAAGCTCCGATTGTGTTTGCATTTAATGTTGATGAACCTATGGCTGTATTGCCTGATCCGCTACCGGTAACATTAGCAAGAAAACGACTGCCACCTAAATATATTGACCCTTTTAAATAAACATTCTTCCATGACTTATTTGTGTTTCCAATATTGAATGTGCTATCTTTTTTTGGCAAGAGTGCTACATTCACCGAAGTAAGTGAAATAAGATTTGATAAATTTTGGTTTGCCTGTGAAAATATATCCTGTGTACAAATTATTGCCAGCAGGATGATGTAAAACTTTTTCAATTTGATAATTTTTTGAAGTGTATAGAATATTATTTTTTAAAAAAAACAATGATTATTTTCTCTCATTCTTTTGCGTTGATAATAATGCATGCGTATAAATATTTTGCCCGCACTTATCATTTAATTCAAATTAATGCGGTACTTATGTGCTATTCTAAAACATGTTTAATCATCATTATTCAAGCACTTATTTGCTTTATCTGAATCAAATGAAATATCAGGATGGTTCCTGATAGCAGTTGTAATAAAATCAATTACATCCTTTCCCCATATTGCAGTTCCCCCTGTTCTTGCACCCAACACATGCCCTTCATCAGCAGTTTCACCATACTTGCCATAAAGCTCTGCACGATTTAAACCGCCTTTGTTTTTTAGTATTCTTCCAAAAACCAAATAAGGGCAAATGCTGTGATCGTTTGCTGCCTGGATGACGAAAATGGGCACTTCAGCTTTGTGAACTGCATCAATTAAACGTTTGTGTAAAACAGCATTGTGCCACGATTCTGCGCAAGGCGCAAAAGCAACGCAGGCCTGTATGCCCAACTGTTTTCCTTTTTCAGCAGTTAATAAGGTTTGAATGCCACCATACGATCCACCGGTTACTACTATCCTGGTTTTATCTATCTCCACATCATAGTAAGCAAGCGGGCCATTTCCTTTTATCCATTCCACAGCTTTCACAACATCATGATTATATTTTTCGTGCAGGTGGGTTTTGCATGCTTGTTGTTCTTGAAGAGAGCCATGTTTTTTACATTCATCTTCTTCATCACCAATGTAATCATATTTTACACCGTTAAACTCTGATGATATACCATGCCCCCGGCGGACGGGTTTAAAAAATGCAAAGCCATGCGAAGTGAAAAAAGTAGGCAGGTCGTGAGTATGTGTGGGTTCTTTTTCACTACCATGATTATAAACTATTGTTGGGAAAGGCCCTTTCCCTTCTGGTGTATATAGCCATCCATGGAGGATGGTGTCTTCGGGGCCAGGAAAGGCTACTGTTATTCCATTCATAAGTTAGAGTTTTATATTGTTATTAAAAAAATGATGGATGTTGCTCTCCACACTCCATCAAATGGGAGAGAATAAGTTTTGTTTTTTTGTATGAACAATTTTTTAATGATGGATTTCAAACGACGATCTTTATCAAATGATTTTTTATTTCGATAACGAAGCTAATTGCTGCAAAAGCGCATATCAAAAAGCGGTTTGTAAACGGTAGCAGTTAGTTTATTAACGAAGGTTGTGTCTTGTGAATTGAGGTTTTATAGTTGCGGCGCTTTCACATTATTCAACATGAAAAATTTATGATGCTCTAAGAAGTTGTCTAAATTTTATTTTAAAATATTTCATGATGATGTGAGTTAAACCTTAGTAGAAAAGTAATAGATGAATGCGTTAATCTTATAACCTTATTTGTGTTGTATAAAGTTGATTGAAGGTAAAAAGGTTAAAAGCAACAAGCTAACCATTTTTACTAAGGTTGAAATGCAATCAATAAATTTATTTTTAGATTGTTTTTAAGGGAAAAGCAAAAGATAATTTTATAAAAGTACTTATAGCAAAGGAGATATTAATTCAGTTTTAAACCGGAAAGCTTTTCTTTCACTTCGACCAGCCTTCTTCTTGAAATTTCCAACATGATATTTCCTTTTAAAACAATAAAACCATTTTTGCTGATAGAGTCAATATATTTCTTGTTTACCATGTGTGATTTATGGATACGGATAAATTGTTTTTCAGAGAGGATTTCTTCAAACTCATGCAATGCCCTTGACGCCAATTCTGTTTTGCCATTGATTAAATAAATACCGGTATAACTTCCTTGCGCCTTGCAATAGATTATTTCGTTTATGGGAATAAATTTTATACCATTTGCTGTATTTAATGCAAGTTTTTGTTCGTCATCGTTTGCATGCACATTGTGTAAAAAATTTTTTAATCTCTCCCTGGCACCGGGGCTCCTCTTTTCATAAAATCGTTTGATGGCTGATACCAGTTCTTCCGTTTTAAAAGGTTTTACCAGGTAATCCAATGCACTCATCCTTATGGCTTGTATTGCAAATTTTTCGGATAAAGAAATAAATATCACATCAAATTCCGGGGAAGGGATATGTTCCAACATTGTTATTCCATCCATCACCGGCATCATTACATCAAGAAAAACAAGATCCGGTTTATATTGCTCAATTGCTTTTAACCCTTCTTTGCCATCAGCACATTCAGCAACAATACTGATATCAGGGTAAAGCTTAGCAAGTTTGATTCTTAACTGTACCCTGTTGAATGATACATCATCAATAATGATTGCTTTAATATTTTCAGACAGCAAATTCATTTTCATATAAAGTTTTAACTTCATTATAAACCTGTTCTATAATATGGCGCAACTGCCCGGCATTTATAAAACATTTATCAAAATTTTTATTCTCAAAATAGCTTTCATCAAAAAGCTGGTCATTGTTAACCCCAACTGCATTTAGCATTGGTTTTATTGCATGAATAGTTTTATATAATTCTTCAACGTTTTTAGCCTGAATATGATCCTGCATCTCTAATAATTTTTTTGGTAATTCATCTAATAACTCTTTCAAATAATAGCCCATTTCTTCGTGATCACCTTCTGCAAAATTTTGGAGGTACTGAATATTAATAAGTGTAGCTTCTTTTTCGGGTTGAAATGATGATGTAGTTTTTTTCCCTTTAACCACAGAAGCCATTTTATTGAAAAGTTCATTCCTGTTAAAAGGTTTTGCTATATACGCATTCATCCCGGTAGCCATGCATTTTTCAAGATCAGTGCGCAGTACACTTGCTGTTAGCGCAATTATCGGAATGCTCCTCTTAGGTTCCGGCATTTTATTTCTTATATAATTTGCGGCTGTTATGCCATCCATTACCGGCATCCTCACATCCATTAATAACACATCATAGTCGTTATGTTTCAGCTTTTCAATAACAAGTTCCCCATTCGATACAACTTCATATTTTATACCGGGGATTTTTTTTCGTAAAGTATCTGTTATCATCATCTGGTTAAACTTATTGTCTTCTGCAATTAATACTTTAATATTTTTTAATGCACCGGCAATGCTATCCTTATCTTCATAAGGTTGAATAATATCATTTTCATCAGGAACAGCTAAAGCCAATTTTACTGTGAACACAGTTCCTTTATTTTCTTCACTGCGCAGGTAAATTTTTCCATGCATCAATTCCACCATGAGCTTACTTATTGTAAGGCCTAACCCTGTCCCGGATTGTTGATTAATTTTTGTTTGTTCCAGTTGTGCAAAGCTTTCAAAAATAGTTTGCTGTTTATCTGCAGGTATCCCGCAACCGGTGTCGCTGATAATAAATTTTACATACACATTATTATCTTCGGGATTGCTTATATCGCTCTTCGCATTTTTTACATCTAATGTTACATTACCCTTGTCTGTGAATTTGATAGCATTGTTTACTATGTTGTAGAGCACCTGTGTAATACGTACAGGGTCTCCATTTAAATATTCGGGAATTGATTCATCATAATTTAAAACAAGTGAAATACCTTTTTCATTGGCTAATACCTGCAGGGTTTCATACACGAAATATACCTGTTGCTTTAATGAAAAAGCAACATGATTTATAAAAAATTTACCGGCTTGTATTTTTGAAAGATCAAGTATATCATTTAAAATCACCAACAGGTTATCGCTTGATTGTTTTATTGCTTTTATATACCGGTTACTTTCTTCATCATGTGGCTTTTCAATCAGCAATTCCGTAATGCCTTTAATGGCATTCATTGGTGTTCGTATCTCATGGCTCATGTTGGCAAGAAACTGTTCTTTTAATTTTTTACTTTCTTCTGCAGCTTCCCTTAATTTTTCCGCCTGCTCCCTTTGTGCTGTGATGATTTTATTTTTTTCTTCAAGTTCAAAAGCAACCCTTTGCTTTAAGCGGTAACGGTTATACAATATCAATGCAATTATCAATGAGGCAATCAGTACGCCAATAAAAATATTACGCAGTTCTTTTTGTGTTTTCAATTTATGTGCTTCCTCTTTACGCTCACGGTCAATTGCTTTTTCCTGTTCAGCCTGTTGCTTTTCATAAATGGCATTTAATTCCTCTTTTGTAATGTTTCGTTCAAGGTCATCACGGTGCACACTATCTTTAGCGGTGTTATAAGCTTTATAGTATTGTAAAGATTTTTTATAATCGCCTGTTTTTTCATATAGCCTGCTTAAACTTAAATTTACGTCAGGTGCAAAATCAATGCTTTTCCCAATCAACTTCAGGGCGGCCAACAAATATTTCTTTGCAGGTGCATAATTGTTAAGTGTTAGATACAAATCGCCCAACAGGTAATTACCTGCTTTCTGTGCTTCTCTTGCTCTATACTTTGCAGCAGTATCAATTTGCTTTTTGTAATAATAAATTGCAGAATCGTATTTCTTTTGCAATTCATATATCCTGGCAAAAGCCTGGTAACTTGTAGGAATTAATGACATGTTGCCAATTCTCATTTTTACATTCAAACCTTCCTTTGCATAAGGTATTGCAGAATCCGGCATATTGAGTTCAGTGTAAGTATCAGCAAGATTTGTAGCTGTTACGCCTATACCCCGTAAATTATTATTTGCTTTTGCCCAGGCATAAGATAACTGTAAATATTTTTTTGCCTGGTCATAGTTTTCAAGGTTTATATAAATGTTTGCTGCGGAATTTTCATAACGTGATATTTCAAGGGAATCATTATTTTCTTCTGCAATTTTTAAAGCAGCCAGGCAAAATTCAAGCGCTTTATCATAAATGTCAGCTTTGCGGTAAACAGTTGAAAGCTCATTATAACAAACAGCCTGTAAACTCTTAAACTTTTGATCTTTAAAGTTATTGATCACATGGTAACAATAATAAACAGCAGAATCGAATTTTCCTTTGGAAAGATAGCTTAACCCGATATTGCTTAATTCCCTTGCAACCATAAAACTATCATCCAGGCTTTTAAATAATACAAGCGAAGTTTGATGATAACTGATAGAAGAATCCTGTTCATCCTTTGCAAAGTAAAAGTTTCCCTCCAGTGCAATAAACCTTGCTTTAAAATGAAGGAAGGCTTTTTTTTGTAAAGGGTCATTTGTTCTTTTCAAAAGAGAATCACTCAGTATGCGGCCTTTTTCTGCAGTGTTCCATAAATCATCCAAAGCAGAAGTAATGAACTGCTGCCTACCAATTTTTGCAAGTATTGAAAGATAAACAGTATCATTCAAACATGGTGTTTTGCATAAATCAGTTTTAGCCAAAACTAGTTTCAGCGAATCAATAGTTCTACTTTGACTGAATGAAGTAAACCCGGGGGCAAATAATAAAAAAAACAAAAATTGTAATGGTTTTGATACAGACATAACCATTAGTTTAATACTAATGTACCAAGAATTTAATCCCTTTGAGAATGTATAGCAAGATTTTTTATAAAATGAATATCAAACACCCGGAAGACTGTTTTGTATCATTAACCCTGATAGTTTGTGTGATATTGCTTTGAAGCTAAATTTCCTTTGATCAGTTGTATCAGGAAAATTATTTGAGAATTTTTTTTACAAAAAACAAAGTACATTTTCTGTTGTTACAAAAATGATTGAATGAAAAGAATTTTTTATTTTACTAAGAGATATAGATTTAAAGATATTGGGAATATGAAGCTTGAATAACTTTCCCGGACCAAAGAATAACTGAGATGTATTGTTTGAAATATCAGCAAATGAAAACAACAAATATTTATAAAGAAACCGGTAAACCACTGTACAGTTACTGATAATTTTCTGCCGAAATTTATTGCAGAAAAATTATCACATGAGAAAACAATCGTTGTTTATCTTTTTTATTTTGCTGTTTACTGTTTATGAACTAAGTGCATCAGATACTTTAAAACAATGGCAGGTCTTTGAAATAAAAATGACCGCTGACAAAAGTTTTGATAACCCTTATTTATTAGTTCCCGCAGATGAAAATAAAAAGGATATTGTATATGCTACATTCAAAGGAACAGAAGGTGAAGCTATTGGAAAAACAATTACCGTAGCAGGATTCTGGGATGGAGGAAAAGACTGGAAAATCCGTTTTTCACCACCGCTCATTGGCGAATGGCAATATAATACAACCTCGGTTTATAAAGAGCTGAATGGTATTAAAGGAAGTTTAATAGTTACAGACTGGAACGAAAATGAGAAGAATGAAAACCCTACAAGGCATGGACTGGTACAGGTAATGAATAGCGGAGAAAATGCAGGACATTATTTTCAATATTCAGATGGCACACCTTTCCTGTGGATTGCTGACACCTGGTGGAACTGGACAGACAAAAAACTCAGGTTTTCTACATTCACACATCTTGTTGATGATCGTTATGCAAAAGGTTTTGACATAGGGCAATTGTTTGTAGCCGCAAATGGATGGAGCCCCGAAAGTTCATTGCTGGATAAAACATATACCATTCCAGACATACAACATTTAAGAAAAGTGGACAGTATGATTGCTTATGCAAACAGCAAAGGAATAACTGTCTGGATCCATGGATGGTGGAGCAGGGAAAACTTAAATGAAATAGCAAGTGTTGAAAAAATAAAACGATGGTGGCATTACCTCATAAACCGTTATGCTGCTTACAATGTAATATGGGTACTGGCAGGTGAATACAATATGAATAACTATGGTGGTTTTCCACTTTCATTCTGGAAAGGACTTGGCCGGTATGTTAAAGATTTAGATCCTTATAACCGCATCGTAAGTGTGCACAATACTCCACCGGGCTGGAAAGGTGGAGCTGATGCACCTCAATGGAGCACAGCAGAAGTTTTGCACAATGAAAAATGGCTCGACTATAATCAAAGCCAGGTGGGACATGGGAAGTGGTACAATGAAATGATCCCTTATGTTGTTACAGAAGCATACAGGAAAATGCCATCAAAACCTATCGTTGTAACAGAGCCCTGGTATGAGTTTATTGAAGGAAGCGCACCAGCAATAGACATCCGATTTGGTGCATGGAGTGCGATCCTTTCAGGTGCGGCAGGTCATACTTATGGAGGTGGACATGTATGGCTTGCCTATACACCTGAAACTGCAGGAGTTTATCATGATACCTGGCCGTTGGATTACGACCCTACAAAAATTACACTTGATTATCCCGGTGCACTTTCTATCAGTTATCTCGCAGGTTTTTTCAAAAAAATACAATGGTGGAATTTATCACCTCATCCTGAAATACTGCATCAGTATCCTGCAAAATATTGCCTTGCTAAACCAGGTGAAGAATATGTTATCTACTTAAGATATGCAGGTGGTGTAAAAGTTGATCTGCATCCATCTGAGACAAGCGACATCTTTGAATATTATTGGTTTGATCCCGGCAGTGGAAAATATTATCAGCCTGAAGAAATCAAAGGTGGCGATATACATTTTTTTTCTGCACCTGAATCTTATCCCGGAGTAAGAAATTACAAAGACTGGGTGCTATATATCCACAAAAAATAAAATCAAGTGTGTTAATCTTGAAGCAATGAAACATTGCAAAAATGTTTGAAAAAAAGAAAACGAAATTTTTTTTCAGTAAAAATTTTAAGCGCAAATACTTCCTGCGTAAAATAATTTTTTATACCACAATACCTCTTGAGAAATTTAATTGTATAAAAAGAAGCGAAACATTTTCTGTTGCTACTGATTGACTGAATGTGGATTTTTTTATTGAGGGTATTTGAAATTGAATTAAAAAACATTACGAATATGAAGTTACTATGACATTCTTCACAAAAAATAATAATGAAAGAAAATAGGGAATAAGAAAATTGAAAACCCAATTGAGAAAATAAGGGTATTTAAGCATTAACAGGTATTGCTTTTTCTCCAGCGTTATTTATTGAGTACCTATTATACCCATTTTTTGCAACAGTTGTATCTCCAACTATGATATAAATAATATTGTATTTTTCAAGCAACTTACAAATAGTCAACAAACTATTTCTTAGTTTATCTTCCATAGTTTTTAAATAGATGTTTTTTTGCCTGGCTTTTTATGTTTGGATGACACAATTTCCTTTACAACTTTTTCAAAGCTTGTATGCTTTCTTAAGGAAGATGAACGCTTTGAAGCTTTACCTTGCGAAGCTTTCAAATCTTCAAATGTTGCAAATTTTTTTACCTTTCTAATTGTATAATGTTTGTGTGTTGGCACCAATACTTTTATATTCCCGAAATTACAAACATCAAACAATTTATTAATGCAAAAATTTAATTTTCTTCAGCTTCAAATCTTTCAATCCTGCAATTCTCTATTCATGAAAAATACCGATGTATACATCAATGTACTACGTAACATCTTTTAGTTTTTTATTTAGCTACCTGCATCACTACAACCGGATTTTGTTGCATCAGGCTCATCAAGGTTTAGTCCTTAAGTGAAGAAAAATATTGTGATAAAATCACTTGATTGGGGCTGTCTTGATTTTTTTATTGATTGCGGCTGCGATTGCATCGTACCATTTAATATTTTCTGCGATTAAATCTTTTATATCTTCAATTTCTTTGGAAGTTAAGTTTCTTTCTATTTCTTCAAGTGCTACTGTTTGGATGTCCTCTTCATTTAGAGAATAAATTATTTTGCTTCGCATTTTAAAATTTTTTTAATGATGAAAATTATTTTTAAGATGCCAAAAGATTACTTTTTGATGAGGATAAAATTATTTCCTTATTGTAAGAAACATTCAAAAATCATTTTTTGGAAAATATTTTTATGAAATCATTTTCTACCATTCTTTCAAAATTAATGATTGATGAATTTACTATTGAAGATAGCCAATAAAAAATAATCAGATATTTTCGCAGTATCATGAAATTAAAATTTATTGCCGCTTTTATTATTTGTCTTTCTGTTTTTTATCCTGCGAAATCGCAGCAATTTTACAATCAAACAACAGCTTCACAACATTGGGTGGACAGTGTTTTTAATTCACTCACACCACAACAAAGAATTGCACAGTTGATGGTGGTGCGTGAAAGCGGTATTACTTCTGGTTCGCCAGTTTTTTTTACTGATAAAGTTGATTCACTTATCCGACAGTATAACATTGGTTCTATTTGTTTGTTCCAGGGCGGCCCTGTGCAACAGGCAAAACTGCTCAACCATTTTCAACAAATTGCGCAGACACCTTTGATGGTATGCATTGATGGTGAAACAGGTTTGGGTATGCGCATGACTGACAGCGTGAAAAAATTTCCCGACCAGCTCACGCTCGGCGCTATGCAGGATGCTGCAATCGTATATGAAGTGGGAAAAGCTATCGGTGAACAATGTAAACGTGAAGGCATCCAGGTAAATTATGCACCGGTGGTTGACATCAATAACAATCCCAACAACCCCGTTATCAATTTCCGTTCATTTGGTGAAGACAAATATAAAGTAGCATTGTTTGGTACACAGATGATGCGAGGCATGCAGGAACAAGGCATCATGGCATGTGCCAAACATTTTCCCGGCCATGGTGATGTGAGTGTTGATTCACACCTTGATTTGCCTGTCATCAAAAAACCATTCAGTGCATTGGACACATTGGAATTATATCCTTTCAAAACTGTTTTTAATGAAGGCATCGGCAGCGTGATGATTGCACACCTCGACATACCTGCAGTTGATAACACACCGCATTTACCAACATCATTATCCAAAAAAAATGTTACCGGCCTATTGCGCAACCAACTTGGTTTTAAAGGCATTTCTTTTACAGATGCTTTGGAGATGCAGGGTGTTGCCAAATATTTCCCTCAGGGTGATGCAGCAGTGCAGTCTTTAGTGGCGGGCAACGATATGCTTTGTCTGCCGGGCGATGTACCATTGGCTATACAAAAAATCCAGTCGGCCATTGCCAATAAAGTTCTTGATTCAATTGATATTGATAACCGGGTGAAGAAAGTGTTGCTTGCCAAATACAATTTAGGCCTGGCAGATTATCATCCTGTTGTTACCGACAGCCTGTATAAAGATTTAAACAAAGATGTTCAGAATTTAAAAAGAAAAATAGCCCGCAATGCGCTTACATTATTGAGGTTAAAAGATACAGCGCTCTTCCCTTTGCACCAGGGTAAAAAGATTGCTTATGTTGGTATTGGTTCAACAGATACCAGCACTGTTGCAAATTTTCTGTTCCTGGAAAATG
The DNA here is from genome assembly GCA_964400415.1 of uncultured Parafilimonas sp. Lineage (GTDB taxonomy): Bacteria > Bacteroidota > Bacteroidia > Chitinophagales > Chitinophagaceae > Parafilimonas. The sequence continues at coordinate 121,319 of CAYNTP010000009.1, read as the reverse complement.
GCGCCGATGTTTTTAACTATAATTATTATGATGATACACCGGCATTGATGGATTCAATAGAGAAAAAAGTTGATGGAAAATATGATGCTGTCATCATTGGAGTGCACCTTACCAGCAAATACCCGGCAAGAAATTTCGGGCTTACAACAGCAGCTATCAATTTTATAAATCACCTGCAGGCTAACAATCATGCATTGACGATGGTCTTCGGCAATCCCTATGCGTTAAAAAATTTCTGTAATGCAGAAAATATAATGGCCTGTTATGATGATGACCCGATATTCCAGGAAGCAGCTTATAACTGGCTCACAGGAAGATTTGTTGCATCAGGTAAACTGCCTGTTACAGTTTGTGATGAATTTCATTATGGTGATGGCATCACCAATCTCGGTTTATATGAATTGCCTTTTGCCAATCCTGCAGATGCGGGTTTGTATAGCAGCCGCCTTTATCACGCTATTGACAGTATTGCCAATGTCGCTATCACTGAACAGGCAACACCGGGATGCGTTGTATTGGTGGCAAAAGACAATAAGATTGTTTTGGACAAAGCTTATGGCAACTTTACTTATTACAAGAAAGACCCTGTTACAATTAATACAGTATATGACCTGGCATCAGTTACAAAAATTACAGCCACTTTACTTTCTGTAATGCGTTTATATGATGAAGGTAAACTGGACATACATAAAACTTTAGGTGATTATTTACCCTGGGTGCGTGGCACTGACAAAAGCGGTTTGGTGTTAGAAGATGTTTTGCTGCACCAGGCAGGGTTGGTGGCATACATTCCTTTTTATAAGGAAACACTGGATGCCAACGGCGACCCAAAGCCCGGTATTTATCAAAAGTATTATGATTCCAACCACACCATTCATGTAGCGGATACGATGTACCTGCGCAATGACTGGCTTGATACAATTGAAGCACGCATCATTGAAAGCAAACTCTCCCGCAGAAAAGAATATATCTACAGCGATAATGATTTTATTTTTTTAGGAAAAATTGTGGAAGCAATTACCGGTATGCCATTGGATGAATATGCTGCCACAACATTTTACAAACCGATGCATTTATACAACACAACATTTAAACCCAATGAACATATCCCAATTAATACGATTGCGCCAACAGAAGATGAACTACAATTCCGTGAACAATTGCTAAGGGGTTATGTTCATGACCCAGGGTCTGCATTGTTTGGCGGTGTTGCAGGCCATGCAGGTTTATTCAGCAATGCACATGACCTCGCAGTAATTTATTCCATGTTGTTGAATGGTGGTGTATGGGATGGCAAACAATATTTGAAAAAAGAAACAATAGATTATTTCAGTGCTTATCACAGCGATATCAGCAGGCGTGGTTTGGGGTTTGATAAACCGGATAAAGATAATGACAAACGTGAGGAACCTTATCCTTGTTTGAGTGCATCACCACTCACTTACGGGCACACAGGTTTTACCGGAATTGCAGTGTGGGTGGACCCGAAATATAACCTGGTATTTATATTTTTATCCAACCGTGTTAACCCTTATGGTGGAGCGAATAATAAATTGAGCAGTTTGAATATAAGGGGCAACATGATGGAGGCAGTATATCAATCCATGATAACTAAGTAACCGCCGGTATAAAATTAAAATGTTCATTATTGTTTTACCAATATCTTCGTCAACAGGCTTAAGATATGTTTTAGCTTGATTGAAAAAGTATTTCAGTGTATCAATGCATTGAATATTTTTTGTCAGAATAAACTGTGGCATTAATTTTAAAAAATAATATTGTGCAGGAAATGCAGGAATAACGTTGAAAAAATTATTCATTAAACACAAACAATAACACAGAAATTTTTTTTAATTCTATCTCATCATTTATAAAGAAAACCACAGATGAAAAATAAACCATTCAATTTGCTGATTGCTGTTTTGTCAATTTTTGTAATTACATCATGCCATGAAAAAACACAGGACCTTACACGTTACATACCCAAGGATGCTTCTACAGTATTTGTGATAGACACAAAAGCCATATCTGATAAAATAAATTCTTCCGGCATCACTCTGGATTCACTTGCAAATCTTTTTGATAAAGAAAACAATGGTGAACATTGGAACGATGTAAAAAATTCTGGTATTGACATTGGAAAACCGGTTTACTTTTTCAATAAATCAGGCAACACTATGCAGGCTGGTAAAACGCAAAGTTTTGGCTTTATTGCCTCTGTAAAAGATAAAACCAAGCTGGAAGCATTTTTGAAAAAGCAGTCAGGTGGTGCTTCAGTGCAAACCGGTGATGCCTATCAATACCTGCAGTTAAAAGAAAACACGATTGCAGGATGGAATGACAATGCTGTGATTTTTGCAGGTAGTGATAATAATACAATGGACACTTCATCCAGGCAATTAGTGAAGAATTGTTTTACACAAAATGAAAGTAATTCCATTGCATCTGTTGATGGCTTCAAGAATATGCTTGCCAAAAAAGGTGATATGCATTTCTGGATTAACCCTATGGGCAATTTGAGTGCCCTACCCATGCTCAGCATGACAAAAATCAACCAACTGTATGAAGGCAGTTACACAGAAGGTGTTATCAATTTTGAAAAAGGGAAAATTGTCGCTGATGCAGAAGGACATTATAATAAAACAATGAGTGATATTTTACAGAAGTATCCATCCAAAGAAGTAAGGAAAGATATGATTGCTAATTTCCCGGGCACAGTGAGTGGGTTTGGTGTAATTGCTTTTAACCCGAAAGTGATAATTGACGTTTTACATTTTCTCGGTTTTGATTCAATGGCTGATAATTATACTTCGCAAATGGGTTTTACCTCTACAGATGTGCTGAATGCAATCAGCGGTGATATTGCATTTATGTTTGCGCCTAAATCCACAACTGATACTTCAATACACGGTACAAATTTTTTGGTAAATTTTGCAATAGGTGATAAAGCTGCATTTGATAAAGTGATGTCAGGCCTGGTGAATAAACAGGTTTTATCGAAGAATGGTAACCAATACCAGTTAGGTATGTTTGGCGGTCATGGTTTTGTGATTGAAACCACTAACGATAATTTATTGATTGCCTCTGGCGATGACCTTATAAATTCTTACACTGCAGGCAACAACAAGGCCAGCATACCTGCAGATGCTGATAAAGAAATGAGTGGTAAATCAATGATGATGTATATTGATATCAACAGTCTTATCGGCAAAACAAAATTTTCTGATACTTCACGAAGCAAAGTAGCAGAAATGGCTAAAACAACATTTAAGAATATTGTTTTTTCTGCAGATAAGAGTGATGGCAAATCCAGCACAGGTGAATTTGAACTGAACTTAATCAACCAGGATGAAAACAGCCTGGCATCATTGGTAAAATTTATGGTGGTTGCACATAAGGAAGAATTGAACCGTAAACAGAATGCCATTATTCCACCATCATTTCCCGGTGAAGAGAAAGATAGTGCACAGGAAAATTCAATGCAATAATTTTTTATCAGATAATAGCAACGTTGACTCCTGAAAAATTTTATGGACCTGGGTTTAAAAAATAAAGTAATAATAATTTCCAGTGCAATAAAAGGTATAGGTGAAACTATTGCCAGGTTATTAATTGCTGAAAATGCGGTTCCTGTTTTTATTGCTGAAGCCGGTACTGATAATGATAAAATACTTGAAGATATAAATACCGGTAGTGAAAAATGTTGGATGTTTACTGCAGATATCGCTTCACCCGATGATTGCAGTGAAGTGATAAATAAAATAATAAATTCTTTTGGAAGGATTGATGGCATTGTGAATATCCCGGTTGTCAATGAAACAATTGAATTGAAAGCTTGCGATTATGAAGATTTCCGGAAGAGCATGCAACAAAATATTGTGCCTTATTTTTTAATGACACATTATGCATTACCCGCATTAAAAGCTTCAAAAGGAGTCATTGTTAATATTACTTATTTAGTTTCATCAAAATCAAAACAAAACAGCCATACTGCATTAACAAGGGAGTGGGCTGTTGAGTTGTTGCCGTATAAAATAAGAGTGAATGCAGTGGCAATACATGGAAATGATTATTTCGAAAATAATCTTGCCAACAGTATTGTATTCCTGTTGTCTGAGAGAGCAAGCCATATTACGGGAGAAATTATTTATGCAGGCAGTATGATTTATCACAGTAAAAAAATGGAAGTGTAATAATTGATGTTAGTTGATAGAATTATTTTTAGAAAAAAATATTTTGAAGATATATTCGATAGTTTTTTATTGCTTTATTCAGACGTGATACTTATTTAAAAGTTTCTGATTACTTAACTTTGGTGCTTGCCACTTTAAAGACAGGTGTCAGCATTATTCATTACACATTTAATTTATGGTAAAAGATAAAGTTTGTATTGTTACAGGAGCAGCTCGTGGTATTGGCGCTGCCATTGCAAAAAAATTAGCAGAAAACGGTGCCCATGTTGCTTTCACTTATGTGAGTGATTCAAGCGCTGAAAAAGCTGATATACTGCAGAAAGAATTGGAAGGCTTTGGTATAAAAGCAAAAGCATATAAAAGTAATGCTGCAGACTTTGAACAATGTGAATCCTTTGTCAATGATGTTGTCAATGAGTTTGGCAAATTAGATGTGTGTGTAAATAATGCCGGCATCTCGATTGATAATCTTTTATTGCGCATGACACCTGAACAATGGGATCAGGTGATGAATGTAAACCTGAAAAGTGTTTACAATATGACGAAGCAGGTGATAAAACCAATGATGAAGACAAGGTCAGGAAGTGTGGTAAATATGAGCTCAATAATCGGTATCAGGGGCAATGCTGGCCAGGCAAGTTATGCTGCATCAAAAGCCGGTATTATCGGTTTTACCAAATCAATTGCTTTGGAACTTGGAAGCCGCAATATCCGTTGCAATGCTATAGCTCCCGGTTTTATTGAAACCGATATGACACATTATCTGAAAGAAGGTAAAGCAGCAGATAATTTTTTAAAAGATATACCTATGGGCAGGTTTGGTAAAGCTGATGAAGTTGCCAATCTTGCTATGTTTCTTGCAAGTGATCTCAGTAGTTACATAACCGGAGAAGTGATAAGCATCTGTGGTGGTCTGAGTATATAACTCTTATTGTTTTATTGTTAACTTTTTTAAGGGGTTTGGCTATTTTAATTTTCTTCCTTTTTTTTGTCACTCAATGAAATTAAAAAAACTCATAGCGCTTTTTTGCCTGTTTGTTATAAGCATTCAGTTTATGCCTGTACAACAGATAGGAGCTATGTTGTTTAATAACCAGATTACAGAAGAATTAAATCACGCCGCTGATTGCGGAAAAAAATTACCGATTGATAAATCTTCTGAAACAAACTTATTTGCTTCGCTTCATGATGCATTAAAAATGTTATCCATCAACGGGCATAGCATGTACGCACAGGAAGACCTGGTAAAACAGCATGTGGCTGAAGTGCAGACACCTCCCCCCAACTTTTCTTAATACCCCTCATTTTATAGTAGCCGGTAAATGAAATTTTTTTTCATTTTTTTAAATGTTGTATTCAATAAAATTTGAATTGAGTCTTATGTTTTAAGGGCTCAATAATTAATCCGGCAATAGAATTTTATATTGGGTTACCTGTTATCAATATAACGGTGCAGGTGACAAATAATCTATAATCATAAATATTCAGATGAAAAATATTTTCAAAAATATTGGCGCTGATATTTCAGCATCAGTAGTAGTATTTCTTGTTGCATTACCGCTTTGTTTAGGTATTGCATTGGGATCAGGTGCCCCTCTTTTTTCAGGGTTAATTGCAGGTATTGTTGGTGGTATTGTTGTAGGTGCAATCAGTGGCTCGCATGTAAGTGTTAGTGGCCCGGCAGCAGGTTTGACAGCGATAGTGGCTGCAGGAATTCTAAAAGTACCCGCATTTGAAGCTTTTCTTTTGTCAGTTTTGGTAGCAGGTATTATTCAGTTGGTATTCGGTTTTATAAAGGCCGGATCATTTGGCGATTATATTCCTTCGAGTGTGATCAAAGGGATGCTGGCTGCCATCGGCATTATCCTTATCTTAAAACAGATCCCACATTTAATAGGCTATGATGCAGACTATGAAGGCGATGCTGCATTTGCTCAAAAAGATTTGAATAATACTTTCAGCGGGATAATGACTGCCCTTTCAAAAATTACACCGCTTGCAATGATCATTGGTATTATTTGTTTGATCATGCAGATATTCTGGGATAAAGTATTGGCGAAGAAATCAAAAATTTTCCAACTCATTCCTGCGCCACTTGTAGTTGTTATTGCAAGTGTCCTGATAAACCTGCTGGCATCAAATGGCAGTTCATTGCATCTGAATAAAGACCAGATGGTGAATCTTCCTGCTGCTGCTGATGCGCAGGAGTTTTTCTCTTTTTTCACGTTTCCTGATTTTAGTTATCTTGGTAATCCTGATATCTGGCTTACCGGCGTCACTATTGCAATTGTTGCGAGTCTTGAAACATTGCTGAACATTGAAGCATCTGATGAATTGGATTTGTACAAAAGGGTTACACCTAAAGACAGGGAATTAAAAGCACAGGGTATCGGTAACATGGTCAGTGGTTTGATAGGTGGGCTTCCCATCACTTCAGTTATTGTAAGATCATCAGTCAATGTAAATGCAGGCGCAAAGACAAAAACATCTGCAATTCTTCATGGAGTTTTTTTAATGAGCGCTGTGGCTGTCATTCCATTTGTACTAAATCTTATTCCATTATCAGCATTGGCGGCTGTGTTGATCTATACAGGATACAAACTTGCCAAACCATCTTTGTTCAAAGAAATGTATAAAAGAGGTATGGATCAATTGGCACCTTTTGTTGTTACAATCGTTGCAATTATTTTCACTGATTTGCTGGTGGGTATCCTCATAGGAATTGTTGTTGGTTTGTTCTTTGTTTTGCGCAGCAACTTTAAAACTTCATTCTTTGTTGTTCATGACAAGAGCAATTATTTATTCAGGTTAAGAAAAGATGTTTCATTTTTAAATAAACCTATTTTAAAAAATAAACTTGAAACGGTACCTGAAAATGCGGCAGTGTTGATAGATGTGTCAAGGGCAGATTTTATTGATAAAGATGTTACAGAAGTAATTAACGACTTTTGCAAACATGCACATTTAAAAAATATCCGCGTGCAGATTAAGAAAAGCCCCGGGAAAAATACACACCGGCACATTATTATGGCCACGAATAAAGAGGAAGCGTTATCTTTTCAGAATTAAAAAAATATAGAATGACTCCATTTGAAAAATTGTTATTGGAAAACAAAGCCTGGTCTCACGAAAAAACAGAAGAAGACCCTGAGTACTTTCATAAGCTGGCGAAATTACAGACGCCGGAATTTTTATGGATTGGTTGCAGCGATAGTCGTGTGCCTGCAAATGAAATCACCAATACACAACCCGGTGAAATTTTTGTACATCGCAATATTTCCAATCTCGTTGTTCATACAGATGTAAATCTTTTGAGTGTTTTGGATTATGCAGTGAACCATCTGAAAGTAAATCATGTTATCGTGTGTGGTCATTATGGTTGCGGCGGTATTAAAGCAGCAATGAGCAACCATACTTATGATTTGGTTTTAAACATGTGGCTCAGGCATATTAAAGATGTGTATCGTTTGTATGAAGATGAATTAACAGCTATACAGGATGAAGAACAAAGAGCAGACAGGCTGGTAGAATTAAATGTAAAAGAACAGGTTTTAAAACTGGCAAAAACATCCATCATACAACGTGCATGGAAAGACCGCAATTCACCTGTGCTGCATGGTTGGGCTTATGGCCTGAAAGATGGTATCATAAAAGACCTGTTTAATTTACAACCGGGAGATTTTTCTTCAATGACACCGATCTATCAATATGATGACCTATGAAATTAAGATGAGCCGGGAGCCTTTTTATGTTCTGCATCAAAAATGGCTTCCGCTTGTTTTGCTTTTTGGAAATCCAGTACTACACCGTTGATACAATAGCGAAGCCCTGTGGGTGGCGGGCCATCTTCAAACACATGACCTAAATGTGCATTGCACTTTCCACACATCACTTCTGTGCGGCGCATTCCATGACTATTGTCAGGCGCATAAATAATTGAACTTTTTGAAAATGGTTTATAAAAACTCGGCCAGCCGCAACCACTTTCAAATTTTGTATCACTTTCAAAAAGGGCATTACCACAAGCTGCACAATAATACATACCGGTTTCTGATGAAAATTCATATTTGCTGGAGAACGGCCTTTCAGTACCTTTTTCCCTTGCTATATGATACACTTCAGGAGTAAGACGCTTCTTCCATTCCTCATTGCTTAAAACAATTTTTTCATCTGCTGGTTCAGATCCATCTTCATTCTTTTTTTTTATATCATCACTCATAAAGAATCATTTTTTTAAAATAAAAAATAAATAAGCAGGGGGTTGAGATTGCATCTTGAAATAATATTTTCCAATGAGTGTGAATATACGCAATAAAATAAAATATGGATTTAGACTTGAATTAAGTCGCTGCTTTTTAACGTCCAGCTATTATATTTGCCAGAATAGGGAGTAAGTATAAAAATGTTTAATATTATTTTATTTGGCCCTCCGGGAAGCGGAAAGGGGACACAGAGCCAAAACTTAATTTCTACATACGGTTTAAAACATCTTTCAACAGGTGATTTGTTGCGGAATGAGATTGCGAGACAGACACCATTGGGATTGGAAGCCAAACATTTTATTGACATTGGTCAGCTTGTACCTGATGAAGTGGTAATAGGTATGATCAGTACTGCGCTTGAAACAAATCCAGATGCCAAAGGTTTTTTGTTTGATGGTTTCCCCAGGACGGAAGCACAGGCTGAAGCTTTGGATAAATTACTTGAGTTGAAGAAAACATCCATTGCTGTAATGCTGGCGCTTGATGTATCTGAAGAAGAACTGGTGAAACGATTATTACACCGTGGCCAAAGCAGTGGCCGCAGCGATGATACCAACGAAAATATTATCCGTAGCCGCATCGTGGAATATGAAAACAAAACAAAATCTGTAGCTGATTATTATGCACGTTTCAATAAAGTGGTGCATGTAAAAGGTGAAGGCAGCGTTGATGAAATTTTCAAAGCATTGTGCCTGGAGATTGATAAACGCACGGTTTAATTTTCATACAGAATTTATCACTAAGATTACGGAAGTAATTGTATTCCCTTCTTCATCCTGTTATATTTTTTTTGCAACAGGATATTCAAGAACGATTTTGTTTGTGTTGTAAAATTCTTTCTTCAGAAAAATTCATCAAAAGCATCATCTTTCAGGTTGCAATAGTTCGAAACAATTTTTTTTAATTGCAAATTTTAGTTCAGCAGAAGTTGCCATTGGTTCGCCATCTATATGCAGCGGTGCGTTATCGGTATTCTTGATTACAAGTGATGGTGTCTGAAAATAAATAATATCTTTTTGCGGGTGACCGGCTATTATTTCCTGCAGGTTGTTTTTGCTTCTTAATTGTTTGAATACTGCTGCCGGGAGTTTTAGTTTGTTCATTTTCCTGGCAATCACAATATCAAGAAGCCCGTCATTTAAAATTGCATTCGGGGCAATAGTAAAATTGTTGCCAAACTGGTTGCCATTGGCTACACTGATAAAAAATGCATCTGTAACAAAAGAGAATTTGCCTGTATTAATTTCAAACCTGTATCCTTTTGTTTTGAAATAATTCTGTAAAGTCTGTGTGATATAAGTTGTCAATCCTCTCTTTTTTTGTGCAGCAAAATCATGAGCAACCTGTGCATCCAAGCCTAAACCACTCAGCATGCAGGCAAAGTGATGGTTGACAGAGAATGCATCTGTTTTTGATGAATGACCATTAATAATTATCTCCAATGCTTTCACGGGGTTTTTAGGGATGCCTGAAGCAAAGGCAAGTCCGTTGCCACTACCTTGCGGGATGATGCCAAAGCGAACTGGTAAGCTATGTAACGCTTGTACAGCCTGGTTAACTGAACCATCACCACCTACAATAATTATATCAGTGATGTTCTCGATATTAATCATTTCTTTTACTAATGCATATTCACCAGCCGGGTCTGTATGTACAATTTGATAATGCAATTTCCTGCTGTTAAATACATCATTGATATGTTGGATAACTGCATCTTTTTTTTTAGTACCTGAAATCGGATTGATTAAGAAAATAAATTTTCGTGTCATTGTTTTCCTTCTTTCTGTTATCAGCTGTTTTCAAAGATATAAAACGGGTTTGCAACAAGGTGGTAAAGTTTGTTGTGCATTGTTGTCAGTAAAATGAGAAGTAGTAACTGGCTGGCCCCGGGATAAAAAATTTTTTAAAAAAAAACCTGAAAAAATTTTGCTTAAACGATTAAATAACCATATTTTCGTTTTGTCTTATTTCGGTTGGGACTTGTATTCATCTGCTTAAACGATTAAACAAAAATTTATTGTTTTTGTTTTCCCCGGGATAAGACTAAACAGATTTTGCTTAAACGATTAAATAACCTGCTATGCCGCTATCTGTTCTGTTGAGCTCCCCGCGTAAAGCATCTGTTTCACCATTGGATGGTGACTGCTTCACCGGATTGCTGGTATTAAAAAAATAATTGCTGAAAAATCATATTGCTGATTTTGTTCCGGCCATTCATCATGGATTGAAGAATGGATTGCTTTTTATTGCCCCAATGGGAGGGGTGCCTTATTGTCGTCTCATTAAAAAAATAAAACATCGCCATGTACTTACCATTTACTAAAACGCATCGGTTGCAACACACCGCACGATGCTCAAAACCACTGCTGCAGGCAGGGAAAAGATTTGTTTTTTTATTGCCTGCTTTATTGTTGTTTAATACTTTCCTGTTTGCACAAACATCACATGTTACAGGAAAAATTACTGATGAAAAATCCAGTCCTTTAATTGGCGCAACTGTCAGGGTCGCCGGCACAAAGATTGGCGTTACCACAAATGCTGATGGGAACTTTGCCATTAATGCAACCAAAGGCCAGTCGCTGGAAATAACATATTTAGGGAAAATAAGCCAGACTGTAACTGTTGGTGATGATGCAGTAATCAATATTGTTATGAAAGATGATGCTGCATCTGATCTGAATGAAGTAGTGGTTACCGGTTATATGACACAAAAGAAAGCAGACCTTACAGGTGCCGTTGCTGTGATAACACCAAAAGAATTAAGCAAAGGACATGGTGGTACCAACGTGATGCAATCTTTACAGGGTGTTGTTCCTGGCCTGCATATTACTACTGATGGCAACCCTGCCGGCAATGTTGGCATCCAGGTAAGGGGCCTTACTTCTATCAATGGCGCCAATCCGCTGATAGTTATTGACGGTGTACCAAGTTATACAAACCTTCGTGATATCAACCCTGATAATATAGCTTCCATGCAGGTATTAAAAGATGCTTATTCAGCAAGTATCTATGGTACGCAAGGTGGCGCAGGTGTAATATTAATTCAAACAAAAAAAGGACAGGCAGGCAAAGCGAAAATTTCTTATCATGGCTCCGTAGGTGTTGCAAACTGGAATAATAAACCGGATATGCTGAACACTCAACAATATGGCCAGGCATTGTGGCAGGCAGCAGTTAATGGTGGACAGGATCCCGCAGCAGTTACACAGATTTATACTTATGATTGGCATACCGACAATAACGGTATCCCTGTCCTGGATAAAGTTACTCCGCGTCAATACCTCAATGCAGATTCAACAATGATTGCAGCCAATACAAATTGGTTAAATGCTATTTCTCAGAATGGTATCCAGCACAATCATCAACTGACTGTTTCAGGCGGTAATGAAAAATCAACTTCATTCCTTTCATTAAATTATATGGAAAATGAAGGCACCCAGCTGTTCACGGGATTTCAAAGGTTCACTGTACGTGTGAATACTGAGTATAAAGTAATAGGCGATCATTTCACAATAGGTGAAAATTTAGAAGCATCACATTTGATTGACCACAACCAGAATGTAACACACCTTGCATTGATTGAACCTCCTATCATACCTGTACATTCAACAGATGGTGGTTGGGGCGGTTCTGCTGTTGCATTAGGTATGGATGACTATTGGAACCCTGTGCGTGAACTCACTTTAAATAAGGATAATGGAAATAAATACAATAAAATTTATGGAGATATACATGCCAATGTTTACTTCCTCAAAAATTTTGTTTTCCGTTCCCAATTAGGTTTGATTTATACCGATGGCTACCATCGTAATATACAATTTACCTTTCAGGAAGCTGGTGGTAAATTCAATCCTACCAGCAGTGTTGACCAATGGTATTGGAGAGAAACTCAACTTGACCTTACCAACACCCTCAATTATAAATTGAACACCGGCAAACATAGCCTCGATGTGCTGGCTGGTATGGAAGCCAACAAATTTGTTTCTGAATATATGGACGGCAACCGCCAGGCTATTGCTTTCCAGAATTATGATTTCGGTTATTTAAGCAATGCTACCGGTAACATGTCAGTGAGTGGTGGTGGCGATAAATATAACCTGTTATCTTATTTTGGTAAGTTCAACTATTCATATAATTCAAGATATCTTTTATCCGCTTCATTAAGATATGATGGCTCTTCAAAATTTGGTTCCAACAACAGGTTTGCATTGTTCCCTGCATTCGCTGTTGGTTGGAGGTTGAGCCAGGAAAATTTCCTTGCAGGTAGTAAAGTGATTTCTGATTTAAAGATAAGAGCAAGCTGGGGTAAAAACGGTAGCCTTGCCCGTATCAATTCATTAAATTCTCAGACATTCTTTGCCTCTAATTATAACTATACATCTTATGGCATTAGCGGTAATGAAACAGGTAACCTGCCTTCAGGATTTTATCGTGTGCAAACCGGTAACCCTGATTTAAAATGGGAAGCTACTTCACAAACAAACATTGGTATTGATTTCGGATTCCTCAATCAGAAAATATCTGGTTCATTGGATTTCTACAGGAAATATACTGATGGCATGTTGATATCACCTCCTTATGCCGGGGCAATAGGTGAAGGTGGTTATCAATACATCAATGCTGCTAATATGACCAATAAAGGTGTTGAACTTGTTTTATCTTATCGTGGAAATTCAGGTAAGGATTTTAGTTACCAGGTGAATGGAAATATTGCATACAATAAAAACGTGGTGAATGATCTTCCTAAATCTGTAACCAATACATGGGGAGGTTCAGCCTTGAAAGGTGATGGCATTGAAGGTCATCCCTGGGGGGCTGTGTATGGTTTTATTACCGATGGCCTTTTTCAAAACCAGGATGAAGTGGACAACTCTGCAATACAACCAGGTAAAGGAATTGGCAGGATACGTTATAAAGATATCTCTGGTCCTGATGGCAAACCAGATGGTGTGATTGATTATGATTATGACCGCACCTGGATCAGTAATGGTAATGTAACTCCAAAATTTGAATATGGCTTTTCTATCAATCTTAATTATAAAAACCTTGATCTCTCTATGTTCTGGCAGGGTGTTGCAGGGGTACAGGTGTATGATCAATGGAAGAGTTACAGTGATTTCTGGAATGTATGGATCCAGAACGGATTTAACCATCCTACACGTGTGCTAGATGCATGGACTCTGACTAATACCAAATCAACTATTCCGGCTTTGTCTTTAAACAATGTCAATGATGAACTCAGGACTTCAACATATTTTGTTGAACCAGGCCAGTATTTAAAACTCAGGAATATTCAGTTAGGATATAGCCTTCCACAATCATGGGTGTCAAAAATTAGTATGGAAAAATTTTATGTGTATGTGATGGCACAAAACCTTATCATGATTAAGAGCTCAAAATACACAGGGCCTGATCCTGAAAATCCTGAAGGAGAGTCTTATGCCAATCCTTATGTAATTCCTCGTTTGTTCAAATTTGGCGTTGAGGTAACATTCTAAAAAAACAATCATTATAAATAAAAAAAAGACACATCTGATTTATCAATCAAAAACACAGATGACAATGAAAAAGAACTTAAATATTTTACTGTTATCAGTAATCATTTTTTCAATAGCGGGTTGCAAAAAGTTTTTGGATGTTACCCCGCAGGGTGTAGTTACTGAAGGTAATGTGAGCACGCCTGAAAATGTGGATGGGCTTGTGATTGCAGCTTATGCCTGGTATCCGCATGAGTTTACTTTGAACCAGAAATTAGCGCCATGGCTCGCAGATATAAAATCCGACGATTCTTATAAAGGTGGCGGTGGTATTGGTGACCAGATACCCTGGTATCAATGGGAAGTATTTTCACTCAACACACCCAGTGCAGGTAATAATGATGGTATATGGTACGGACAATATGAAGGCGTATCAAGATGCAACACAGCATTGAGGGCATTAAACTCAATTGACGAAGCTGCTTATCCTTTGAAGCAACAAAGAATTGCAGAAGTGAAATTCCTCCGCGGTTATTTTTATTTAGACCTGAAGAAATGGTATAAATGGGTGCCTTACTATGATGAAACAGTTGCTTCAAATGATTCTATCGCACATACACCAAACCATCCTGATACTGCACAGAATGATCTGTATTTGTGGCAACATATTTATGATGATTTTGCAGCAGCATATAGTGGTTTGCCTGAAACACAAGCTGATAAAGGAAGGCCCACAAAATATGCAGCAGAAGCTGAGATGCTTGAATGTTTGATGTGGATGGCTTATGAACAGAATGATCAAAACCAGGTTGTCAATATCAATACAAGCAGGTTATCACAGGCATTGACTTTAGCCAACGATATCATTAATAGCGGCAAGTATAGCCTTGCACCTGACTTTGCAGAAAACTTTTTGTACTCTTACGACAACCAGTCGCCTGAATCAATTTTTGAATGGCAATATACACATAGTGATGGCACTCCTAACGGTAACCTGAACGGGAGCACACCTTTGAATGCACCCTGGTGGCCGCCTTATTTCAGTTGCTGCGATTTTCATAAAGCATCTTATAATCTGGTGAATGCATTTAAAGTGGATGCAGACGGCATTCCGATGTTTGATAATTTCAATGATGAAGAAATCACTGATAAGAAAACTTATTTTGATCACAACGAATGGGATCCACGCATAGGCCACACTGTAGCCATACCTGGTTTACCCTGGAAATACCAGCAAAACCTTTTATATGATAGCAGCGGTTCAAGGGACCCGACTAACTATGGGTTTTTTAATTCACTCAAAGAAAATGTGCAATCAGATTGTCCCGGTCTTGTAAATCTTTTCTGGATGTGGAATTCAAAAAATGAAATTGCAATCCGTTACGACAGGATCTTATTACAGAAAGCCGAAATACTGATAAGGTTGGGAAGGGAAAAAGAAGCATTGCCGATCATCAACCAGATAAGGCAACGGGCAGCCAACAGTACAGGCAGGTTAATATTTGCCAATGGCACACCTACTTTAAATTACAAAATCAGTTTGTACCAGGATGGCGTGAATTGCAACTGGACCAATGATTTTGCATGGAAGGCTTTGATGTGGGAAGACCGTCTTGAGTTTGCAATGGAAGGTACACGTTGGTATGATCTGGTGCGCTGGGGTATTGCAGAACCCACGTTGAATGCATATTTCGCAAAAGAATATCCACGCAACAGGTCATGGATGTCAGATGCGCATTTCACTGCAGGCCGAGATGAATTTATGCCGATACCACAACCTCAGATGAACTATTCATTCGGTTTATATAAACAAAATGTTGGGTATTAATCAAAATAAAAAATATTTTTAGGCACATAACTCATCAATAAAAAATTATACGAATGAAAAAAAGACTATTGCTTGCTTTCGTAAGTTTCATAACTGTTGGCGCATTTGCGCAATCTTTTAATGGTATCTATTCCGACATGAGTAACATCTTCATGTTATCTGATGCCAAAACCAGGTCTATCAGCCCGGAAAATTTTACGGGTGAAAAGGGTAAAGGCGGTATGGCAACAACCGGCACAGGTCAGAATGCTGCCAGGGATTTAGGCGTTGGATGGAAGATAAGCCCGAGTGTAATCATCAAAGCACACACCACATTTACCGTAGCAGAAATATCCGGGCCTGGCGCAATTCAGCATATCTGGATGACACCAACCGGCAACTGGCGTTATTCTATCCTACGTTTTTATTGGGATGATGAAACAACACCATCTGTTGAAGTGCCTGTTGGTGATTTTTTCTGCCAGGGATGGGGACAGTTTGCACAGTTGAGTTCTTTGGCAGTATGTGCTAATCCAGGCAGCGGTTTTAATTGTTACTGGCCAATGCCTTTCAGAAAAAAATGTAAGGTCACTATGGAAAATATTGATGACAAGGATATGGTCTTATATTACCAGGTGGATTATACTTTAACTGATGTGCCAAAAGATGCTGCCTATTTTCATGCACAGTTCCGCCGGACCAATCCTCTTCCTTACAAACAAAATTATGTGTTGGTGGATGGCATAAAAGGTAAAGGCCAGTATGTAGGCACTTATATGGCTTATGGTGTGCACAACAATGGCTGGTGGGGTGAAGGTGAAATAAAATTCTTCATTGATGGTGATACTGATTATCCAACCATCAACGGCACTGGTACTGAAGATTATTTCTGCGGCGCTTATGATTTTGATACCCGCAAAAAAAATGCTGCCGGTGTGGATGAAGTGAATTATACTGAATTTACAAATCCTTACACAGGTTTGCACCAGGTAATAAAAGGTGATGGTCATTACCAGATAGCTCAGCGGTTTGGTTTATATCGCTGGCATATAAAAGACCCTATCAGGTTTGATAAAGATTTGAAAGTAACGATACAGGCTTTGGGCTGGCGTGATGGTGGCCGTTATCTTCCATTGCAGGATGATATTGCGACGACGGTTTTCTGGTACCAGACCGAACCGCATAACCCGTTTCCGCCATTGCCTGATAAAGACCACCTTGAAGTAAATTGATAATCATAAAATGAATTCCGGGAAATCATTAATCAATGACTTGTTCATTTAGAAATATGGCTACTGTGCACAAAGGCATTCTCTGTTTAGTTGGTTTTTTCATATACATGCAGTTGTTAGCTCAAGGGGGCAATAGTACCATTGCTCCCTTTAAAATCAGGCTGACAAACGGTGCAGGATATACTTATCAGCAGCTTGCAAAAAACAAACCTGTCATATTGGTATATTTTTCACCTACCTGCGACCACTGCAAATTGTTTACAGAAAAAATGCTGAAGAGAGTGGATGATTTTAAGAATACTCAATTGGTGATGATTTCTTATGAAGATATTAAAGCGGTAAAAGCCTTTGACGAAAAGTATAAATTATCTATGCACCAGAATATTAAAGTTGGCTCAGAAGGTTATACATTTATTGTACAGAAATATTATAACATACAGCATTTTCCTTTTGTAGCTGAATATGATAAAACAGGCCGGCTTAAAAAAATGATGAAGGGCAATCTTAAACCGGAAGATATGGCTGCAGGTTTATAATATTATTGAAGGTTTTTAATTTGTACAAATTAATCTAATGCTCAATCAGTGGAAAAAAAAGTAGCACTAAAAGATGTAGCTCAGCATATCGGTGTTTCAACAGCGCTGGTTTCTTATGTCTTAAACGGCAAGGAAAAAGAAGCCAGGGTAGGCGCTGATATGGTGAAGAAAATCAGGAAAGCTGCAGCAGATTTGCATTACCAGCCCAACCTGATTGCCAAAAGCCTGAAGATGGGGAGGACTAAAACAATTGGATTGATTGTAGCTGATATTTCCAACCCTTTCTTTTCCACTATAGCAAGGATAATTGAAGATGAAGCAAAGAAACATGGTTATGTAGTGATATTCGGCAGCAGTGATGAAAATGCAGAGAAGCAACTAAACCTGATTGAAGTGTTTACTACGCGATTAGTAGATGCATTTATCATCACACCTGCAGCAGGAACTGAAAAGCAGATTGAATCTATCATCAACAGGGGCATCCCGGTTGTATTGATGGACCGCTTTTTCCCCGGGCTGAAAGCCGATTGTGTGCACATCAATAATTTTACTGCAGCAGGTAAAGCAGTAAAACAACTGATAAAAAATAACCGCAGGAAAATAGGCATGGTGGCTTATGATACCAAACAAACGCACATGCAGGACAGGAAGCTGGGTTATAAGTCGGCATTAAAAGATAATAATATCCGTTTTAAAAAGGAATGGTTGATAGAGGCGAGTTATAAAAATATTGAAAAGGATGTAGCCGCTAAATTAAAATCCTTGCTGAAACCATTGCAGGTGGATGCTTTGTTTTTCGCAACCAACTCACTTGCTGTTGCAGGTTTAAAAGAAATCAACAGGCTGGGTATAAAAGTGCCTGATGATTTGGCAATTATTTCTTTTGATGAAAGCGATGCATTTGATTTCTTTTACTCGCCTGTTACTTACGTGAGCCAGTCTCTTGCAGATATCGGCAATGAAGCAGTAAAACTTGTTTTAAACAGGTTGCAGAATAAGAATAAAAAAATTGCCGATGTGATTGTGGAAGCCAGGCTGATGGTACGCGAAAGCTGCGGCAGCAAAACATAATTATATATTTGACAGACAGCTTAAACGATTAAAATATGGACACCCGGACAAATTTTTTATCACGGTCTTATCGGATTATCAGAAACATTTTTTTTAATGCACTAACGTTTACCATAATTATTATGCTTATTTCTTCCTGTAATAATTCTACTGACCGGCAAGATGCAGGTAATAGCCATGATACTACTGCCTTTGCTGCTGGAACTTTTGGTTTTGACCTTAATTTTTTAAAACAACACGATAGTGTTGTGGTTTTAAAAACCAACAATGATGAAGCGCAGGTTATTGTTTCACCAAAATACCAGGGCAAGGTTTTTACTTCCACTGCAGATGGTGACAACGGCTTTAGTTTCGGATGGGTAAATTATAAAGCATTCAGCGGGCCAGAAGATGCACACATGAATGCTTATGGTGGTGAAAACCGTTTGTGGCTTGGCCCTGAAGGCGGACCTTTTTCTTTGTTTTTTAAACCCGGCGATTCAATGGTGTTTGCTCATTGGAAAACGCCTGCTGCTTACGATACTGAGCCCTGGAATGTAACAGCACAAACGGCTAACTCTGTAACCATGCAAAAAGATATGCAGTTGACAAATTATCACAACACTCTTTTGCAATTAATGGTGACAAGGCAGGTGGATATTTTGAATGATGATGAAATAAAAAACAACACAGGTTTATCATTGGACAGCAATGTAAAAACTGTGGCTTATCAAACTATCAATACATTAACCAACACTGGTAAAGAAGCATGGACTGCAACTACAGGCATGCCTTGTATCTGGATTTTAGATATGATGAAAAATACACCTTCAACAGTAATCATTGTTCCATATAAAAATGCAACAGGTGTAAATTTTAATGATGTTGCTACAACAAATTATTTTGGTGAAATACCTGCAGACAGGTTGCACCATGATGATAATAAATTATTGTTTAAAGCCGATGGTAAAAGCAGGGGCAAACTCGGCATCAAACCAAAATTTGCAAAACCGGTTATCGGTAGTTATGATGCACAAAATAAAATATTGACGATTGCAATGTTTGAACCTGATTCATCAGCAAAATATTTAAACCAGGAATGGACAACAACAAAGCCCCCGTTCTCTGGTGATGCTGTGAATGCATACAACGATGGCCCTTTGGCCGATGGTTCTCAGATGGGGCCTTTTTATGAGATTGAAAGTGTTTCACCGGCAGCATTCCTGCAGCCGCAACAATCCATAGTGCATAAGCAGAGTGTGTATCATTTTACGGGTGATGAAAATTCACTTGATATGATTAGCCAAAAATTATTAGGTGTGCCTTTGAATGAAGTTACATCAGCATTTAAATAACATGATGGTTGGGATGTGATTGACGCAATGGGTTGTGAGAAGAAAATTGTTCAACCAAAAAATCATTCCTGCAATCATCACTCAAAAAATATTTTCTAATTATGAGTAAGACAATATATCCAAAGATTGGTATCCGCCCGATAATAGATGGACGGTTAGGTGGTGTCCGCGAATCACTCGAAGCAACCACGATGAAGATGGCGCATCAGGTAGCAGCATTATTTGAAAACGAATTACATTATCCTGATGGCTCTCCTGTTCAGTGTGTGATTGCAGACAGTTGTATCGGTGGTGTGTATGAAGCTGCAAAATGTGCTGAGAAATTTGAAGTCAATAATGTGGGCGTATCATTATCAGTTACACCTTGCTGGTGTTATGGTAGTGAAACAATGGATATGAACCCGCTTATCCCGAAAGCAATTTGGGGCTTTAACGGAACTGAAAGACCGGGCGCTGTTTATCTTGCTGCCACACTCGCTGCACACAACCAGATGGGCTTGCCTGCATTCGGGATTTATGGCAGGGATGTACAGGATATGAGTGATGAAAATATCCAGGATGATGTAAAAGAAAAACTTTTAAATTTTGCACAGGCAGGGCTTGCTGTTGCCATCATGCGCGGCAAATCTTATCTCGCTATCGGCTCTGTATCTATGGGTATTGCAGGCTCAATTGTGTTACCTGATTTTTTCCGCGAATATCTTGGCATGCGCAATGAATATGTTGATTCATCAGAAGTGTTGCGGCGCATCGAAAAGAAAATTTATGATGAAGCTGAATTTGAAAAAGCTTTGTTGTGGGTGAAACAAAATTGTAAAGAAGGTGAAGATTTGGCCAATGAAAAAAGCAAACAGTCATCAAGGGAACAGAAAGATAAAGACTGGGAATTTGTTGTAAAAATGACTTTGATAATCCGCGACCTTATGCAGGGTAACCCGCATTTAAAAGATAAAGGTTTTGGTGAAGAAGCATTGGGCCATCATGCAATTGTAGCAGGGTTCCAGGGGCAAAGACAGTGGACAGATTTTTTGCCCAACGGAGATTTTTCCGAAGCAATTTTAAATTCATCTTTTGACTGGAATGGTATCCGTGCACCGTTTATGATTGCAACTGAAAATGATTGCTTCAATGGTGTCAGTATGTTATTCGGTTATTTGCTCACCAATACTGCACAGATATTTGCCGATGTAAGAACTTACTGGAGCCCGGAGGCTGTTGAACGCGTAACGGGGTGGAGGCCTGAAGCTTCAGCAGCCAATGGTTTCATTCATCTGATTAACTCCGGTTCTGCTACTTTGGATGGAACAGGTCAGCAACAAAAAAATGGTAAGCCTGTTATGAAACCTTTCTGGGAAATTAATGAAGAAGAAACTGATGCTTGTTTAAAAGCAACAACTTGGTATCCCGGTGATAAAGGTTATTTTAGGGGTGGCGGTTATTCATCAAAGTTTGTATCAAAAGGTGGCATGCCTGTAACTATGTGCCGCATTAACTGGGTAAGGGGCCTTGGGCCTGTTTTGCAAATTGCAGAAGGCGAAACAATAGACCTGCCCCAATACGTGCACGATACTTTGGACAATCGTACAAATATTACATGGCCTACCACATGGTTTGTTCCCCGCATAACAGGCAAAGGCGCATTCACTGATGTGTATAATGTAATGCTGCATTGGGGCGCCAATCATGGAGCAATTAGTTATGGTCATATTGGAGATAAATTGATTACTTTGGCGGCAATGTTGCGCATACCTGTTTGTATGCATAATGTGGATGAAGAAAAAATATTCAGGCCGTCTGCATGGAATGCATTTGGTTCTGATGGTGAAGGCGCTGATTACAGGGCATGTGAAAATTACGGGGCACTATACAAATAAAAATTCTCTGACGAATGAATAACAACAAGCCATCACTTTTTGTAAAAGACGGTGTTAACTACCTGGTTCCATTTGCAGCTATCAGCGCATTATTTTTTTTATGGGGGATAGCACATGGCATGCTCGATACGCTGGATAAGAATTTTCAGATGATGTTGCATTTGGAAAAATGGGAATCGAGTTTTATCCAGTTCTCTTTATATGGGGCATATTTCGGAATGGCAATCCCTGCCGGCATGTTTATAAAAAAATATGGTTACAAAAAAGGAATCATTTTCGGTCTTTCACTTTTTGCTGCAGGCGCTTTGATTGCTGCAGGCACTGCCACATTTCAATCATTCATTTTATTTTTACTTTGCCTGTTGATAATAGGTGCAGGCCTTGCAACACTTGAAACAGCTGCCAATCCTTACACAACAAAGCTCGGCCCACCTGAAACAGCAGAAAGAAGAATAAATTTCTCACAATCATTTAATGGCCTAGCATGGGTGATAGGCCCATTGATTGCATTGTACATCTATGGCAACCAAAGCCATGTGGAAGGTGAAAAAATGATTTCAATCATTCTTCCATTTGCAATAATCGGATTGGTGGTATTGGCCATAGCTTTCATTTTTATCCGCATAAAACTTCCTGAAATAACAGAAGCAGATGAGATGGCTGCACATGGTGGTGTGGCAATTTCATCTGAGGAAGCTGCTCATATAACTGATGTTAATGACCCGGGATATATTTCTTCAAAACCTTTATGGCAAAACAAACATTTCACTTTGGGTTTTGCTGCGCAGGCTTGTTATGTAGCAGCTCAGACAGGTGTTTTTAGTTACCTGATAAATTTTGTTACCGACCACGATATGCATCCGCGGTTTGATGTAAAATATGCGCCTTATTTTTTATCGTTGGGTTTTTTATTATTTATGATTGGTCGCTTTTCAGGAAGCGCATTGATGAAATATTTTAAGCCCACCAGGATGCTTGCTCTTTATGCGTTTGCAATCTGTGTTCTTTTGCCAATTGTGTCTTTAGAACTTGGATGGGTTTCACTGATTTCTCTGTATGGTGTTTTCTTTTTTATGTCAATCATGTTTCCCACCATTTTTGCGCTTGCTATAAAATCACTTGGAAAGAATACAAAGGAAGCTTCTTCATACCTGGTGATGGCTGTTGCCGGTGGTGCTGTGTTCCCGCCATTGATGGGGGCAGTAGCTGATAACTATGGAATGTCAACTGGTTTTCTTGTGCCAATACCGTTATTTTTATTCATATTATTTTATGCAGTTAAAGGGCATAAAATAACAGCATGATTTGGTAGAATATTTTTAACTGGTCAAAATTTTCTGAACATTGAATGATTGCCTTTGATTGTAATGATTGCAGCGCATTAATACACAAACAAGAATAATTTTTACAAAAAATAATTAGCATAATGAGACCACTCATTTTATGTATGTTGTTATGTGTTGTTTCAAATTTACCTGCACAAAAAACTATTACAGCAGCAGATGAGTTGAAGCAATTATATAACATTAATGAATTGCCTGCATATCGCTCAAACACTTACTGTGCGCAGGTTTCATCTTATGATACCACCGGCGGTAATAATGATGGTTTTGGCGGACAATATTCATTTGTAAGGAGAAATGCAGATAGCTCACTTGTAATTTTTGATGTAAAAGGCGCAGGTGTTATCAATCGTATCTGGACACCAACTCCTACTCATGACACACTTGATTTTTATATTGATGATGCACCTCAACCTGTGCTCTCTATAAATTATATGGACCTTTTTTCAGGAAAAGTTTATCCCTTTGTACAACCACTTTGCGGCAACCAGGTTGGTGGTTATTACTGCTATTTTCCTATCCTTTTCCAAAAGCATTGTGTAATCGTCAGCAGGGGAAAAAAGATGATGTTTCACCAGGTGGGTTACAGGTTATATAACAAAGGAACCGTTGTTCAACCTTTTTCAAAAAACAATTATGCAGAAATAAAAAATGCATTGGAATCAATCAGCAGTTTATGGAATAGCAATGTAACGAATAAAGCAAAATCAATTGCAGCCATGAATGCGGGAACAAAAATTTTCGATACATTTTTTTCTGTAAAGCCTGGTGATACAAAACAAATTTTTTCATTGAATAAAGGTGGCAGGGTTACAGGTATTGAAATCAGCCCGTCAGGAAGTTTTGCTTCTTTGTATAAAAATATCATCATGCGTGTTTTTTGGGATGATGAAACAAAGCCTGCAATTGATTGCCCTGTTGCAGATTTTTTTGGTTTTGCTTATGGTAAACCTTCCATGCAAAGTTTGCTGGTTGGTACAGAAAATAATACCTGTTATAGTTTTTTGCCAATGCCTTTTGATAAAAAGGCCCGTGTAATATTCACAAGCCTTGCAACAAAAGATAGTGTGTTGCCCGCAATAGATATGCACGTGAAAATTTATTACACACAGCAGCCAAGAGATGCAGTAAAAGAAGGAAAATTTTATGCTTATCGCAATTCAGAAAAAACTAAAGATGGAAAGCCTCATGTTTTTCTTGATGCCCGGGGCAAAGGCCATTACGTTGGTTCAGTTTTGCAGGCGCAGGGATTGAACACAGGCATGACGCTTTTCTTTGAAGGTGATGATTCAACAGTTATAGATAATGAAATGCGTTTTCATGGCACTGGTTCTGAAGATTATTTTAATGGTGGCTGGTATGCCTTATTAAACAGGTGGGATGCTGCCATGAGCCTGCCTTTGCATGGGGCTTTGGATTATTCCTTGTCTTTTGCAAGGACTGGTGGTTACAGGTTTTTTCTCTCAGACAAAATTTCATTTGAAAAAAATATTTATCAGAGTATTGAACATGGTGGTGAACATAATAGTGTACCGGGCATTTACACTTCAGTTAGTTTTTTCTATTGTGACAGGCCTCAACAATTGACAACAAATTATACAACTGATAATATCAAAGTGTATATACCTGATACCATCAATATATACCCGCAGTTTTCAAAAGTTGAAATCGGAAATGATATAGCAATTAAATCTGTATGGGACCATAATGATGTCGGGCAAAGTTTTGATATCACTGCGCCTGGTAATGGAATGCTGAAAGTAAACCTGGGTGCAATACCAACCGGCAATTATCAACTGTTTATTGCTTATGCAAAACAACCCGGTGGATGTGAGTTTTCAATCTGGCAAAGACAAACTCAAATATCAAAATGGTTGCAGTCTTCTGCTGATGTTAAACAGAAAGCAATTGAATATGTCGGAAATATCCATGTTACAGATTTAAACAATTCTGCTACGATTCAATTTAAAACAACAAACAATGCCAATAAATTTTTATGGATAAAAATGATGCTTGTAAAAGTTGTTGATTAACCTGCTGAAAATTTTTTGATAATGGAAAAAGCTTATGTCATCGGTGTTGATTACGGAACGGATTCTGTGAGGGCAATCATTGCGGATGCATACAATGGCAATGAACTTGCTTCATCCACTTTTGAATACCAGCGATGGAAAAAACAAATGTATTGCAACGCAGCCGCCAATCAATTCAGGCAACACCCGATTGATTATATCGAAGGACTGCAACATACCATAAATGATTGTTTGCAAAAAACAGGTGATGATGTGCGCAACCACATCAAAGCAATTACAATTGATACCACTGGTTCTACTCCTGTTGCAGTGGATGGGGCTGGTGTTCCGTTGGCAATGCATCCACAATTTGCTGATGACCCTGATGCAATGTTTATTTTGTGGAAAGACCATTCTTCAATGCAGGAAGCAGAAGAGATAAACAAGCATGCAAAAAATTTTGAAATCAATTACCTCAAATATGTTGGCGGCATTTATTCTTCTGAATGGTATTGGAGTAAATTACTGCACATACTTCGTGTCAATAAAAATGTGAGGGCTGCCTGTTACAGTTGGGTTGAACATGCAGACTGGATGCCATTTTTATTAACCGGTGGTAAACATATCAGCGAAATGAAGCGTGGTGTCTGCACTGCAGGTCATAAAGGTTTATGGTCAGAAGAATGGAATGGTTTCCCGCCTGAATCATTTTTTAATTCTTTGGACCCTTTGCTGAATGGTTATGTTTCCAAACTTCCTTCACAAACATTTACTGCTGATAAACCTGCAGGAAATTTATCACAAGAATGGGCCGAAAAACTTGGATTGTCAACATCAGTATTGGTTGGTATTGGCGCAATGGATGCGCATGTAGGTGCTGTTGGCGGACAGATTGAACCTTATTATTTAAGTAAAGTTATGGGCACATCCACATGTGATATGTTGGTTGCACCGGTGGATGATATGCAGGGAAAATTTGTACAGGGTATTTGTGGTTTAGTGAATGGTTCTGTTATTCCAAACATGATTGGAATGGAAGCCGGCCAGTCTGCATTTGGTGATGTATATGCATGGTTTAAAAATATTGTATCCTGGCCTTTGATTCATTTTTCAGAAAATATTTTGGATGAAAAAACAATATCATCCATCACAAATAAAATTATTCCTGCATTGAGTCAGCAGGCAGCTGCACTTTCCTTGCAGGATGATGATGAGTTAAGCATTGACTGGTTCAATGGCCGCCGCACACCGGATGCCAATGCATCATTGACAGGTGCAATCACGGGTTTGGATTTAGGAAGTGATGCTGTAAAGATTTTCCGCTCGCTTGCAGAAGCAACCTGCTTTGGCGCTAAAGCAATTGTTGAATGTTTCACTTCACAATATATTCCTGTAAAAGGATTAATCGGTATTGGTGGTGTTGCAAAAAAATCGCCATTCATTATGCAGTTGATGGCTGATGTGATGGAGATGCCTATCAAAATAAATAAGTCAGAACAAACCTGTGCTTTGGGTGCTGCAATGTTTGCTGCAACTGTTGCAGGCATTTATCAAAAAGTGGAAGATGCAATGCAGGCAATGGGCCAGGGTTTTGATGTGGAATATTTTCCTGATAAAAATAAATCGCAGGTATATCAACGCAGGTATAAAAAATATCTTGAGCTGGGTAATTATATTGAAAGTGGAATTCGTTGAACTGTATTTGAATTGAGTTGAATTATTTCAATTGTATTATTGACAAATATTTTATCCTGAAATGTACATGCCTCCTTGAAAAATAGTTAGCGGTTTTTTTTGATAAAAAATAATTTTAAAATATCGTATCATGGATAAACTTCATCAGCGCCGTTCATTTTTAAAATCAGTTGTAATAGGTGGTACAGGTATGGCTGTGAGCCCTGGCATTTTAAAAGCAGGCGAAACAGGTGTTGAAAAAAACAACAGCAATGAAGTTAGAAAAATTCCATCACCGAAAAGGAAATATAATACACCATATACCGGTGAATATCTTAACCGCATTGCGTTTCCTTTAGGTGGGTTAGGTGCAGGTATGTTTTGTCTGGAAGGCAAAGGCGCCATCTCGCACATGAGCATCCGTAACAGGCCTGAAATTTATCATGAGCCTGCAATGTTTGCAGCTATCGCCATCAAAGGTTTGAATCATGGTGTAAAAGTCCTGGAAGGTGAAGTGCCGGATTGGAAAATGTTTGGGCCGCGTGGCACAGGTAATGGCGCTGCTGGGACAACTTATGGATTGCCACGTTTCAGGGATGCAGAGTTTACAACACATTTTCCTTTCGCTACCATTCAGTTGAAAGATACAGATATTCCATTGGGTGTTTCAATAAAAGGATGGAGCCCGTTTATTCCAACTGATGAAGACAACAGCAGCCTGCCGGTGTGTGCATTGGAGTATTCATTCGCAAATACGACAACGCAAAATTTTGAAGCAGTATTTTCATTCAATACAAAAAACTTTCTGGCAGGGACAGAAGGCGCTGTCAACAAAATAACTGCTATTGAAAATGGTTTTGTGTTGAAACAGGATGCAGCAAAAGATAAGCCCGAAACAGAAGCAGCCTTTGCTGTTTTTACTGATGATAAAAATGCAATTGTTGATTATTGTTGGTTTCGCGGTGGATGGTGGGACCCTTTAACGATGGCATGGAATACGGTGAATGATGTAAAAACAAGAAATACACCGCCAGTTGAAAAAGATGCACCCGGCGCTTCATTATTTGTACCATTTACAATTAATGCAGGCGCTGTTAAAACAATCAGGCTGATGATGGCCTGGTATGTGCCTGCAACTAATCTGCATATTGGTGAAATTGTCCTTGATGAAAAGAAAAATTGTAATCCTAAAAATTGTTGCTGTGCTGCACCCGAGGATTTAGGCGTGGCAACCGGTAAAAAAAATCCATCACCCAATTATAAACCCTGGTACAGCAGCAGGTTTAATAGTGTGGAAGAAGTAGCAGATTACTGGTTGAAAAATTATGCAGGCTTGCTGTCAACAACAAAACTTTTCTCAGAAACTTTTTATGCTTGTTCACTTCCTCCTGAAGTGATAGAAGCGGTTGCTGCCAATCTTACTATATTAAAGTCTCCTACTGTTTTAAGGCAATATGATGGAAGGTTGTGGGCTTGGGAAGGTTGTGGTGATGATGGTGGTTGTTGTCATGGTTCCTGTACGCATGTGTGGAATTATGCACAGGCAATGCCGCATTTATTTCCATCGCTGGAAAAAACTTTACGCAACACAGAGTTTTGTGAAAATCAGAATATGGCGGGGCACCAGGGTTTCAGGGCCAACATTCCTATCAGTCCTTTAAAACATGATTTCTATGCAGCATCTGATGGACAGTTGGGTGGCATCATGAAAGTTTACAGGGAGTGGCGCATCAGTGGTGATAATGACTGGCTGCGCAGGATTTATCCGGTGGTGATTACAAGCATGGATTATTGCATTACCACCTGGGACCCAAAAGGTAAAGGCATTGTGGAAGAACCGCACCACAACACTTATGATATTGAGTTCTGGGGGCCTGATGGCATGATTACTTCATTTTACCTTGGCGCATTGACGTCGGTCATACTGATGGGGCGGCACTTGAATAAAGATGTGAGCCGGTATGAAAAATTATACAACAAAGGCAAAGCATATCTTGAAACAAATTTATTCGATGGTGAATATTTCATCCAGGATATTGAATACAAAAACCTGCAGGCACAAAACCCTGCAACTGCAAAATCTTTTGGCGGTGATTATTCAGCAGAAGCGATTGCAATATTAAAAGAAGAAGGGCCGAAATATCAATTTGGAAAAGGTTGTTTGAGCGATGGTATTTTAGGCGCATGGATTGGAAGTATGTGTGGCCTTCCTTCTTTTGTTGATGATAAAAAAGTGGGCAGCCATTTACTCGCAGTGCATAAATACAACCTGAAAACATCTTTGAAAGAACACGCCAACCCACAGCGGCCAGCTTATGCTTCGTGGGATGATGGTGGTTTGTTATTGTGCACATGGCCAAAGGGCGGGAAGCTGTCATTGCCTTTTGTTTACAGTGATGAAGTGTGGACAGGCATTGAATACCAGGTGGCAGCTCAT
This sequence comes from uncultured Parafilimonas sp., assembly GCA_964400415.1. Taxonomy (GTDB): domain Bacteria; phylum Bacteroidota; class Bacteroidia; order Chitinophagales; family Chitinophagaceae; genus Parafilimonas. Next base: position 92,067 of record CAYNTP010000009.1, on the reverse strand, counting down.
TTGATGGAGATGGGTTTTGTGCAACAGGGTCTGGATATTGTGCAACTCTGCCGCAACAGGTATGATGGCAGGACGCGCAACCCTTTCAATGAATATGAATGTGGCCATTGGTATGCACGTGCCATGAGCAGTTATGGTATGTTGCAGGCATTGACTGGCGTGCGCTATGATGCAGTAGAAAAAACTTTGTATGTTGATTCAAAGATTGGCGACTTTACTTCATTTCTTTCAACCGCAACAGGTTTTGGAAATGTTGTTTTTAAAGCAGGTAAAGTTTCTGTAAAAACAGTGTATGGAAAAATTGATGTTGAGAAAACAGTCATTGGCAGGAAACAAATCTGATATTCATGTTTTGTATCAGTCATAACAGGGTAGTGGCTTTGCGGTATGTGATGCGCAATGGAAAAGGTGATGTGCTGGAAGATAATATGCAACAACAACCTGTAAATTATTTACAGGGTTCAACAGGGATTCTGCCCATACTTCAAAAACAGTTAGAAGGATTAAAGGCCGGCGATAAAAAACGTGTTTATCTTTTTAAAGAGAACAGTGATGCAGATGATGATTTTGAATTTGATGTTATCATTGATGATGTGAGGGAAGCATTGCCTGAAGAAATTGTTTTGGGTTACCCCATAAAAATTACAACGACAATCTGCACTGATGAATGTGTTTGTTATGATGCGGATGAAAAAGAAGTTTCATAATAATGTTGCAAAGCTTTTGATGTAAATTTTTGGATATTGTCTTTGTATTTTAATTATTACAAAATATGCAGTTACACCTGGTGAGCGGATTTTTGGGAAGTGGAAAAACAACAGCTATTCAAACTGCCTGCAAAATATTGATGGCAGAAGGAAGGAAAACTGGTGTCATTACCAACGACCAGGGCATCAGGTTAGTGGATACAGTTTTTTTTGAAAGTCATGGCATCCCTAACCGCCAGGTGGTTAACGGATGTTTCTGTTGTAACTATGCTTCACTGGATGAAAACATCCAATCACTCATAAAGGCTGAAAACCCTGATATCATTTTTGCTGAATCAGTTGGCTCCTGCACTGATATTGTTGCAACGGTGATGAAACCTTTGCTGCAATTCAATAAAAATTTTGATGTAACAGTTTCAACTTTTGCAGATGCGCAATTGTTGTATATGCTTTTTATTGAAAAGAAGCAATTATTAGATGAATCAGTGGAATATATTTATTCAAAACAATTGGAAGAAGCAGGAACGATTGTTATTTCAAAAATTGATTTGATGGCTGATGAAAAATTAAATGTTGTTCAAACGTTTTTGCAGCAACAGTACCCCGGGAAAAATATTATTGCTATTAATGGCAGGGATGAAAACAGCGCCGGGAAATGGATGAATGATATCACAACATCAAAGCTGAAAAATGCACCTGCATCTTTAAATATAGATTACACAGTTTATGGAGCCGGTGAAGCAAAGCTTGCCTGGTTAGATGCAGTTTTAAAAATAGAAAGCATTCATAATGATGCGCCATCCATCGCAAGACAGTTAGCACAAACTGTATATGAAAATATCAGGGATGAAGGTTATACTATTGGGCATTTGAAATTTTTAATTGATAAAAACTGTAAGCTCAGTTTTACTTCACAAGGTCAGAACAATATTGCAACAGCTCCCGGGGAAAATACATCTTCAACTGTTGTGGTGAATGCACGTGTCCAAACATCACCACCACTTTTGAAACTGCTTGTTGATAATGCTATTACTTCAACTCAATATAAAAATAATTGTTCCATCGTTGAAGAAAGTTTTACTGTTTTTCAACCCGGCTTCCCTTCACCCACACACAGGGTAGCCGATTAAAAATCTTGCTGAAAATCCTTTATCATTTATCTTGTGTCTCGAATATGGATTTGGGATTACAAAATAAAGTTGTCATTGTAACAGGTGGCGCCAGGGGTATCGGTGAAAGTATCGTTCGCAAACTCGCTGAAGAAAATGCTGTTCCCTGCATCATTGATATCAACCAGGCACTCGCTGACAAACTGGTGAATGAATTGTTGCAGTCTGGTAAAAATTGTTTTGCTGTTATTGCAGACCTTATAAATCCTGCTCAATGTGAAAATGCCATCAGTCAGTTTATAAAAAAATTTAGCCGCATTGATGGTGTTGTCAACAATGCCGGTTTGAATGATGGAGTGAGCCTTGAAAACGGCAGTTATGAAAAATTTATTCAATCGTTGCTGGTAAATGCTGCCCATTATTTCAGCATTACACATTATGCTTTGTATGCACTGAAAGAAAGTAAGGGCAACATTGTAAATATCTGTTCCAAAGTGGCGCAAACCGGTCAGGGCGGCACTTCCGGTTACGCTGCAGCCAACGGCATGCGGATGCAACTCACAACACAATGGGCAGAAGAATTAAAAGAGTATGGAATCCGTTCAAATGGAATTGTTGTTGCTGAATGTTATACACCGCAATATGAATGGTGGATTAACCTGCAGCCCGACCCACAGAAAAAGCTGGATGAAATCAATGCAAAAATCCCATTGGAAAGAAGGATGACAGAGCCGGGAGAAATTGCAGATGCAGCTTTATTCCTGTTGTCAGAAAAATCTTTTCCTATCACTGGTGAATTGATATACGTGGATGGAGGTTATGTGCATTTGGATAGGAAGGCGTGAGATATTTATTGCAATTTCTCCAGCCTTTTCAACCCAATATTAAAATTGAATTGTGTATGTGTGATGCCAATAGAATCAGGCAGGCCATTCTCAGAATCAAACTCATGAATTTCTACAACAGCTCTGCGTTTTGATGCACGCTCCATCCTTATCATTTTTTTACAACTGCTATCTGTGATATAATAATTAAAGCCTTTTTCCTGCGGGAATGTGTAATAGTTATTTCCAGATGCTGTGTCTTGCTTCACAAAACCATGTTGCATATTAACCGGGTGCATCAGTATAATTTCAAAATCTTTGCGCAGCGTGGTGATGACAGCTTTTTTGTTCAACTGCTCAATGACATAATACACTTTAAAACCACCGTCTTTTTCAAAAGAAAAATCAAAGAATTTAAATCCTGCTTCATTTGAAAAAACCATCCTGGTGCTGCTGTCCGGCATTTGTTTTATCAATAACAAACCGCTTAAATGTTTACCCACAACATTCACTTCAGTATAATAAAGCGCATTTGAGAAATCAGGTTTGAATTGTTGTATGCAACTAACATCTCCCTGAGTTTTTTGCAAATGTTTGTATGCTGAAGTGCAGGCTGTCAGCAATAATATCCAGCTACTGATTAGTAAATAACGCATCAGCAAGATTGGTGTTTAATATTTTATTGGTGAAATTAATATTGGTATAATCACCTGAAGGCTCAATCATTTTAATGCTGTTAACAGAAAAATCTTTCCTGTCAACAATGACGTTGATATTTTTAAAAATGCTTTGCAGGTTTTTTACAACAGGTGTCAACTCTATCAGGTAAGTTGATTTATTTTCAAAGACATTAAACTTAAAATCAGTGTTGCTGAATGTAGTGCCTTTCACACAATCCACAACAATTTTATTTATCTGCTGAAACAATTTGTTGGAGTTGGTAGAGACACGGTTTTCTTTTTGGCCGTCTTTAATATAGATATTGCTCCCATTCATTATCATCAAATATTTGAAAGGCTGGGTGTATTCCATCCTTACTTTGTTTTCTTTTTTAAACCAGAATTTTCCTTTGGAAATTATTTTCTCTGATAACATTGACAGGTTTTTTTCCTGGATGAAATCACTTTGCAGGCTGTTGAGTTTTTGTGAAGCTGCTGCAAACTGTTGCCTGAAAACATTGATGTCTTTCACTGCAGTATAACCGGCATATTGTGCCTGCAAAGAACAGAAAATAAAAACTGATAACAAGCTGGCTAAAATCTTATTCATGTGCATCTATATCAAGCAATTTATCTAATCTGACAATATCGAAACCCTTTTGTTGTACGAATTGTATAAATGTTGGCAAAATTTTTAAAGTTGAAAGACATTTATCATGAAATAAAAAAACATCGCCCGGCCTTATTTTTTTTGTTACCCTTTTCAATAATTTCTTTTCATCTTTTATCACTGTGTCATAAGACCGCATGCTCCATCCGACAGAAATATAATTACCGGTGGCAACAGCTTTTTTTAGCATTGGGTTGGTTACACCATAAGGCGGCCTGAATAACCTGGGTTTATAACCTGTTATTTTTTTTATTGCATCATCCGTCATAGTTAGTTCAACGGACATTTTATTATGTGAAAATAAATCAAACCAGGGGCTGTGTGTAAAACTATGGTTACCGATGACATGGCCATCATTATGTATTTGTTGTAATAATGTTGAATGTGTTGCAACATTTTTTCCAATACAAAAAAAGGCGGCTTGTATGTTTTGTTGTTTCAATATTGATAGAACTTCCGGTGTAAAATTTTCAACAGGGCCATCATCAAAACTGATTGCAATTTCTTTTTTCATGGTTTTTGCAGAGCAAACAGATTTCATAAAAAAACCTGATTGGATAAAATAGGAACCATAAAAAAGCAACAATGAATATGCAAGCAGGAGCCATGCAAAATACCAGTATGAAATCAAACCGCGGGTAGAAAACCATGCAATGGCCAGTAACAATAATGAAAAAATAATATTGGTATTCCTGAAATTCAACATGCGGTTAAAAGAAATAAAGAATGGTGTTCATTCATGTAATGATTATACACAAGCGCTGTCCTGATTTTTTCATTACCTGTTTTTTGTGAAGATAATGCCTGCGGTATTTTCCCTTCTTTCAACATCAATGCAGCCATCCATAAAGCATAAGCACCTGCTGTCGGGTATTCACCACAAAGGTGTTTAAAGTTAATAACTGTTTTTCCTGCAAAAACAGCCTGTTCCAATTCATCATACACTGCATCATTATTGATATCACCATTCCTGCCGGTGATGATGACATCAATATCATTCATAGTTAAATCCTGTGATGGCAACAATGTATTTATTTTATCAGTAATGATAGCTGAATTTTGTGGTTTGTAAAAAAAATCAACAGCATTCAACACAGCCATATTTTTTTCAGAAGCAAGGTTGCTCAGCAAAAAAAAGAAAGCGCCTTCACCTGCGATGGTGCCTTTTGTTTTTGATGTATATAAATTTTCAGGCAATGATTTTTTATACAAACCGAACCTTGATAGAATATCAAAGCTGCTGTTGGTTAATTCATCCACACCACCTACTAACACGTTGTTCATTTCATTTTCATTCAGCATCATGATTGCATCCAGCAAAGCGCTTTCAAAAGAAAAACCTTTATGCACAAACGTATTGTTGTAGTGGTGGCATTGCAGCAACAATGCTATCTGTGCGCCAACAGTATTATGCGTTGATTGTATAAATGCTGTCGGTGTCAGCAATTCTTCATTATAATCAATCATGCGTTGCAGGAAAATTTCTGTGTCCTGCAGGCAGCCATAAGCAGTGCCGACAATAATCCCATCAGGCATTTTCACATCAGCCAATTGTAAACATTTCAATGCAGCAGCAGCACCCATCTTGATGATGCGGCTCATCCTCCGAATCAGTTTCGCATCAATGATGGTATCATAATCAGGCTCAATACAGTTGAACCTGTTGTTGCTGTGTTGTGTTATTGATAATGGAAATTTTACAGCGTCAAAACTTTCTTGTGGTGAAATACCTGTGGTTGCTTTGATATAAATTTTCATCTTTTCCATGCATTATGTTTTTACAGTTTTGAAAAGATGAGTGAAGTGCAATTGCCACCAAACCCAAAAGAGTTGGATAATACATGGTTGACATTTACATTTTTTATAAACTTCGTTTCAGGTGTAAAAGGCAGTTCTGCCATTGGTGTTTCCAATCGCAGATTGGGATAGATGCAACCATGTTGTACAGACAAAACAGAAAACACTGCTTCGATGCCACCGCTGCCACCCAAAGTATGGCCGGTAAAAGATTTGGTAGAACTCATTTTCGGATACTGCGGCTGAAATAATTTTTTTACTGCTGTGCCTTCTGCAATATCATTATTTTTTGTGCCGGTGCCATGCAGGTTGATGTAGTTTATGTCGCCGGGTTGCAAACCGCTTTTCTGCAAAGCGCCTTTCATAGCAAGATAAGAGCCTGTGCCTTCCGGTGAAGATGCTGTCTGATGATATGCGTCATTCGCATTGCAATAACCACTCAAAGTGCAAACAGGTTGTAAGTTTAAAATCTTTGCAGCCTTTTCAGAAACCATCACGATGTATCCTGCACCTTCACCCAGGTTAAGTCCCCTGCGGTTTTCATCAAAAGGCTGACAGGGCAAATTATCAAGTATCATCAGGCTGTTGAAACCATTCAGTGTAAATTTTGTAAGCGCATCAGCGCCACCAGCGACAACAACATCCAGCATATTATTCCTGATAAGGCGTGCACCAAAAAAAATTGAGTTGGCAGATGATGAACAGGCAGTGCTGATGGTGGTGGCCAGGTGTTGAATACCTAATTTATCAGCGACAACCTGGGTGGCGCTGCCACATTCATGTTGTACAACATTGCGCAACCTGCCTGTGTTGTGGTCTTTTGAAAATAGTTGAAAAAAATTTTCTGTTTTATCCATGCCGCCCACTGAATTGGCGGAGATAAAACCGGTTCTCAATCCCATAAATTCTGCGATGCCCGAATTACTGAGCGCTTCAGTTGCAGCAATCTTACTCAGCATTGCAGTGCGGATAGTATTGACCGGGAGCTTTGAAAGTCCTGCAAGTTCTTCATTGCTTTTTTTTATTTCAGCAACAGGTAGTTGATGCTGGTGAACAGATTGCAGCCATTGCATTTCGCCAATGCCGTCACGGTAGTTTTCAAGCGATTGCATGCACCCGGCAACATTATCACCGATTGATGCAATCACACCTGCACCGGCAATATAAACGGGATTAAACATTTGCATCCTGGTGTTGAATAATATATTCAGCCATTGTGTTTACAGACTTAAACACTTTCGGGCCATCTTCTGCATTATCCAGTTTTATTTTATAATCCTGTTGCAACAACACTATCAGTTCAAGCGCATCAATTGAATCAAGGCCAACACCTTCCACGAAAAGTGGTTCATCATCACCAATATCGCCGGGTTGTTGTTTCAGGTTAAATTTCTCAACGATCTTTTTTTTCAGATCCTGCATTAACTTCTCTTTTTCCATTGAAATAAAATTATGACTTATCGCGGCAAGATAAAATTGTTTGGTGGCTTTCAGAAATCGAATATGTGGGATTAGAAAACTTGGGGAAGAAATGTTGTGATGACAGATTTAAAAAAGATAAGAGGTTGTGATTTTGTAGAGGAGCTTTTTGAAATGGATAATGTTTTGTGGTAAATTAGTTTCTTTACAGCCTGGCAACAAACGATGCAGTAAAAGCGATAAATCAACTTTAGTCAAATTAAATTCAAAAACCGGCAATGGATGTAGAAGAAGCTTATAAATATTGGTCTGAACAATATGATTCAAACCAAAACAAGACCAGGGATTTGGAAGCAATATCTTTAAGAGAAACACTTAGTGATATCAATTTTGAAAACTGTCTTGAAATAGGTTGCGGGACTGGCAAAAACACGGAATGGCTGATAACTAAAGGACATAAAATCACAGCGATTGATTTAACTGAAGAAATGCTGGCAATTGCCAGGAATAAAATTTCAAATGACAATGTAAGGTTCCTGAAAGTTGACATTAATGAAGACTGGTTTTTTACAAATGATAAATATGATTTAGTGGTTTGTAGTTTGGTTTTAGAGCATATTGAAAACATCGGTAGGATTTTCAAACTAATCGCAGAACATTTGATTGAAAACGGGATATTATACATCGGGGAATTACATCCTTTTAAACAGTATTCAGGCTCAAAGGCAAGTTTTACAAATGAAACAGGTAAACAAATTGTTAACTGTTATACTCATCATATTTCTGAATTCACAGGTCTCGCAAAGCAATATGGTTTGGCAATTGCAGATATAAAAGAATATTTTGATGATGATGATTCTACTTCAATCCCGAGAATATTGACTTTGAAGTTTATAAAGTGATAAGGTATTTTTGTGAGGATGGGAAATCCAAATCACTAACTTAAAAACCTTAAACTTCTCATCATTGTACAATGGTGTTTGCAAAAAAAATTGTTTTGTTGATGGTAGATATTTAACCAAAATATAGCCTGTCTGTTTCTGTTTTTAGGTTGAAAAAATTTCAACTGCTTAAATTCCTTCCTGGTGTAAAGCTTTCCTGGTAACCTGAATTTGCATCCTTGAAATAATATCTGCAAAACCAAAAGTTTAGTATATCTTTATACTTATATAGGTAAAATATTATACTATGACAAAAGTGAGAGTGAATACAGGAGAAACCGGTATCAAATTACTTTCTCCTGGCAACCGATTAAGTATTACATCAGCTAAAAAAACAAGAACTGTTCCTGGTAAAGTTCAAAGGGCTGATGCTATTATCTTTTCAAACTCCGGTAAGAAACCGGAAAGCCAAATGACACATTTGGAAAAAATGGAGAGATTAAGAAAAGGGATTAGTAAAAAAGATTTAGTGACTTTAAAGGCAAGAACTAAACTGGATTACGATAAACTGGCAAATTTACTTTCAGTAACAAGGGCTACACTCATCAATAAAGCAGGTTCAGAAAAATTCAATAATGTTTTAAGTGAAAGAATCCTCAGTTTGGCAGTAATATATTCTTACGGATATGAAGTTTTTGAAGACGAAGAGAAATTTAATCGGTGGATGTTTAAAGAAAATAAAGCATTAGGTGGGAAAATGCCTTATGAACTTTGCAATAATCAATTTGGAAGGGAAGAAGTGAAAAACCTTATCGGCAGGATTGACTATGGCGTTTACTCTTAACTGAATAAAGATGGTTGTTTACAGGGTTGGCAGGAGAAAATTCAGCAGGGAACTTACGGGAGAAGGTGCAAGGTTGCATGGTGGAAGATGGAACCATATTTTAATCCCATGCATTTATACTTCTGAAAGCAGGGCGCTTGCAGTATTGGAATACACAGTAAACATTAGCATAGAAGATATTCCAGGGTCGCTATGTATTACAGCCATTGAAATCCCGGACACAGGCATCTATGAAGTGAATGTTGCAGACCTTCCCCGCAATTGGAAAAAATCACCGCCGCCAGCTTCAACAAAAGATTTGGGCTCACAAATTTTAAAAACTTCTATTGCACCAATAATTAAAATTCCGTCTGTCATTATCCCACAGGAATTCAATTATATTCTTAATCCAAAAAGTACAGGTTCGAAAGATTTTAAAATTATTAGTGTGGTTGATTTTGTTTATGATGCCAGGATAAAATTGTTTTAATAAAAAAAACTATCCAATAGTTTACCAAAAAATCCCTTTACGCAAATAATTGTGAGCAGTAAAGAATTATACCGTTGGTAAGATTTGAAATATGCAAACACTCAACCTGCTTCATCACAGGATTGAATGATGTTTTTTAACTGCAATCATTTAATCAATATGCTGCTAATTCACTGCTCCTGGTTTTTTTGAAACATATCCCGAACTGTAATAGTATTGGCCAGTTTTTTTAATGCTGTTGTATGATTTTTTACATAAGGGTTTTCAAGGTCCCAAACATATCCAGCCAATACAGAACAAATCATACTTTTAACGAGCGGGTCCTGGTCTGTTGCAAAGAAGATAGTATCTAATGTGCCGTCATACCAGTAATTGATATAGCTGCGGAAAGTTTCTACACCTCTCATCATCGGTTGGGTATATTCTGCTTCCCAATCAACTGATTCACCCTGTAATTTTTTTATCACCAGCTTTGCTGCTAACTGGCTTGATACTGCTGCGAGTGTTACACCTGAAGAAAATACGGGGTCTAAAAATTCTGTTACATTTCCCGTAAGCACAAAACCATCACCATAAAATTTTTCAGTAGTGGTGGACCATGCCTGTAAAACTTTCGGGTCGAAAATCAGTTCAGCATCTTTGAACCTTTCACTGATATAAGGTTGTGATGCTATATGTGCACGGAACTGTTCTTCATTACTTCCTTTGAATTTTTCAAAGAAATCTGGAGTGGCAACAAAACCCAATGAAGTGTTGCCATTTGAAAAAGGTATCACCCAAATCCATACACCAGGTTCATGCACAATGATGGTAATGCGGTTAGGCTCATCTGCCATTTCCCTTTTCTTATCTGTCAGGTGTGCAAACAATGCTTTGCGTGGCACAAGGCTTGATGGCCTGTCCATGTTAAACAAACGTGGTATCACCCTGCCATAACCACTGCTGTCAATAATAAATTTTGCTTTGATTTGTGCTTTTTCACCATTGGCGTATTCAACTGTTGTTGTTGATGCAGCGCCATCAAACTGTATGGCTGTTACTGTTGTTTCATAAGATACAGGTACACCTTGTTTTTCAACTTCTGTTGCAAGTATCGTATCAAATTCAGCACGGGGCACCTGCCATGTCCATGTCCAACCTTTGGTGAACTGGTCTTCAAAAGAATAATCACAAATGACACCGTTTTTTACAAATTTGGCGCCGCCTTTATCCTGGAAACCTTTGGCTTTTACTGCTTCTAAAAATCCTGCTTCTTCCAATGCTTCCATACATCTTGGCAAAAGGCTTTCACCAATCACAAATCTTGGGAACTTCATCTTCTCCACGATTTTTACTTTGTAGCCGGCTTTGTTTACAAGAGATGCTGCAATCGTTCCTGCGGGGCCTGCACCGATGACGAGTACATCTGTTTCTTCTGTATGCATAAATTTATTTGTAAATTTTATTTTGAATGAATGATTGTATAAACGGTATCAATATTGGGTTTTAAAAATACAGGACATTTTTGTCTTTTATTGAAATTCCTGTCATAAAAAATCAGTTGCCAGAAATTTATTTCCCGCATTTCCTGCATTTCAGTAATGTATGGCTAAGCCCTATGTCATTTGTTTCTTCTACGATTTCAAAACCTGCCTTGCCAATGCAGGCAATGAAAACCCTTGAATCATACATCTGGCTGTTGCCATTGGCCAATGCTGTAAAATAAATGGATGTTTGCTGCAAACAAAATGCGGCAGTTTCAAAACGTTGTTTGTCCCAGAATGCTTCAAGGATATATACAAAGCCATCATCATCGAGCGCTGCATGGCACCTTTTTAAAATAGAAACTATTTCATCTTCAGAAAAACAATCAAGGAACTGGCTCATCCAGATGGCATCAAATCCCTTTGGAAAAGGTTGTTGTTCATCTAAAATATTTACAGGATGAAATGAAACCCTGTCATTCAGCCCTAACTCATTTATTCTTGCTTTCGCCATTTCAAGTTGCTGCGGCAAATCCATGATAGTGATGTGCACGTCTTTATTATAATGTGCACTGGCAATTGCCCATTTACCGGTATTGCCACCAACATCCAACAGGTTTTTTATTTTGTTGTGGTCATATATGAGCGGCAATGTTTGCGGGAAAGCAGTATCAGAAAAAAAATGGTCAAAGCCAAACCAGCTTTTTTGTATATGTGGTGGCAGTTGAGAAAGGCCTTCGTAAATAGTCGGCCAGTTACCCAATTCCTTCAACCCTTCAGGCTTGCCGGTTTTGATACTTTCGTCAAGATGAAAAAGGCCTTTGTAATTTACATCATGAATGAAATTCATGTTCACATTGGTGAGCGGGTCATGCAAAATAAAATGTGCGGTTTTGGTTGTTTTATAAGTGCCTTCATTAAAAATCACAAGTCCTATCCCAAGCCCCGACTCCAGCAAGACCCTGACACCATAATGCGGTAGTTGTACTTTTTCCACGATGGCTTCAAGTGTCAAACCCTCTGCACCACTGTCTTCAATTTCTTTCAGTATCCCTGAATCCCTCATCACCCTTGCCACCTGGAAAACTACCGGGCCGAAAGCAATGACCTGTGCTAAATGTTTCGACTCGTAAGCCGATGTGTTGTCTGTTGAAAAAAATTGCATGTATTGTTTTGATTAATATTTTCTCGCCGGCATTTTATTGATGCCATTGTTGTTTCCATTCATCAAAGAAAGCAGGGTTAGTTAATTGCAGCAAATGTTTTTCCTTGTCTAAAAACACCTGGACTGAATTGCCTGTAGCTACCACTTCATTGTTATCTGCGTTGTAAAGTGTATAATGAAATATCAGTTTTGCTGCATCGCATGGTTCATAACGGGTCTCAATCAATACAGTCTCACCATAACGTAACGAACGTTTATAATCACAATGAACGCTGACTACCGGAACGATATAACCATGATTATAAAAGTCGAGGTAGCGCAAACCAAAACGGCTGCCGAATGCTTCCCTGCCATCTTCAAAATACCTTATGTAATGCCCGTGCCATACCATACCCAGCGGGTCAGCTTCATTAAATCTTACCAGTACCCGTATTTTTTCAGTCAGTATCTTACTCATTATTTTTCCAGCAACATTATCAAGCCGGCAATATAAAGATTCATTCCGGGTACAAAATTTATTTTTTTAATTACCATATTTTGAACGCCAGCTATCATAGCCTTTCTTGTTGATATAATCAATCATATCCTTGAATGCAGAAGCCCAATAGTTCCTGAAACCAAATCCACCAAAGCGGCTCACTTCTCCTTCAACACGTTCTGTCATCAATACTTTTTTTGATTGCATGTCCAATAATGTAGCCCAGACAGCAACTGCTTTTTTTGATTTGCTGAGCGCTTCAGTAACAAACATCAACCCCACACCTTTTTTATCGCCGAAGTCATAACTGCTTACAACTTTTGCAACATCAGCATCAGTAAAACGATGGAAGTCCCCAGTATTGGTTGACTTGATGGCTGCTGCATTTGCGTTTTCATTTTTTTTATTTACAAAACCCAGGTCATGGTCCATATCACTTCTGTGAAATGCTTTTGCTATATCATATTTTTTTGGCTCGGCTACAATCACTTCATTGATGCCATCATATTGACGGTCGCGGATATCATTTTCATTGGCAGTGGGGTCGTCTATTAATTTAGCTTGTGTGAAATCAACACCGAGATAAAATATCGGTAAATCATTGTTGTTAAAAACATCTTTTACAGTTTGTGCAAAACTGTTATTCATACAAAAACATGCAGCTGTAAAGATGAGCGCTTTGATTGTGTGTTTCATAATTGAGAATTTAGTTTAAAATAAAAATTTTCATAGTGCATGAAGCAATTTCTGTTGTCCCACACCTGGTTTTTCCACTGATGATAGCAGCATTAAAAACGATATGCTCTACCACAATATCAGTAGTTAACTCCTGGTGTAGTTGCGGCAGGCAAAATACTTCAAAGTTTTGAACTGCCCCCAAAAATCCTACAGGAACGGTTTTATTTTCCAGTAAAGATAAATACCCGGTTCTTGCGGCAGCAGTTTGTGCAATGTTTTCAACGAGTGCTGCTTCGGCAAGACCGCTTTTATCAAAAAAGATATTATTATCCCTTATTTTAAAAATGCTGGTAGCGGTTTTTTCATCAGCAAACAGCAATTCATCCACCATTACAAATGGTGGCCGTTGCGGTATCAGTGATAATATGCCGGGTAGCTTATTCATTGTTTCCAGAAATCATAATAATTAAACCATTGTTCGGGATATACTTTTACTTTTTCTTCCATTGCTTTTGTAAAATCATCAAGAACCTGTGCAATAAAAACATCTTTTTCATTTACATCATATTCTTTTGCATCAGTGGAAGAAAAATGATAATGAAAGGTAGTTTCTTTCATCGCAAAAACAAAAGCAACAGGAACCCTGAATTTTAATGCGAGCAAAAATGGCCCGACAGGGAAATTTGCTTTATTACCTAAAAATTCATGTGCAATAGTTTTATTTCCTTCCACAAACCTGTCTGCATGCATACACACCAGTTCATTATTTTTCAAAGCTTCTGCAATTTCAAAAATATGTGAAAGGTCATTTTTGATAACAATAATATGAGCTGTATTTTTTTCTGTAACTGAAGCAAGGTATTCTTTAATTTTCTGATGTTCGCCATCAAACATCACGATGTTGATACGCGTGTTTAACCGCTTTAATAAAAAGCCTGCAATTTCCCAATTGCCGATATGGGCACTCAGCAATAAACCGCCTTTTTGTAATGCAGTGATAGACCGCAGGTGTTCTTCTCCATCAAAATTGAAACTGTATTGTTGCCCTGAACCGGACATGATGGCTATTTTATCTATCAGGGTCTGGCCAAGCAGGTAATAATTTTTATACAATTTTATTAAAGAAGTTATCCTTCCATATTGAAACCTTTGCCTGTAAAAACGGTAAATGGGTTTTGAAGTTTTATAGGAAAAAAGAAAATAATATAATGCTACAACAGCCAATAAAAAATAAGCCGGGCGCACCCCCAGTTTTTTTATTATTGCTACAAAAATGCTGTAACCTAAAGGAGTGCCTTTAGACTTTCCTTGCCAGGAAGGCATTATACAAGCGCTTTAGAATTTACACGCGAAATAATATAATTATAAAAATCGCTGAAGGTGGCAATATGTGCAAAATCGCCGGGTTTCACTTTAAAAGAAAAATTATTTTCAATTACAACAACCAGGTCAATATAATCAAGGCTGTCCAAATCAAGTGTCTCTTTTAAATCAGCACCGGGAACAATTTTCTCACGGCTCACTTCAAACTCTTCAGCAAGAAAATCATTAATCTTTGCTATTATCTCCTCATTGCTATTCATGGCAGTCAAGGTTCAGTATTTTGAAATTATTATTGATGAATTTGTTCCTCCAAACCCAAAGGAATTGCTCAAAAATACATCTATATTTCTTTCCAGCGTATTTTTTACAATATTCAATTTCGCTGAGTCTTCATCAGGCTCATCAAAGTTGATATTCGGTGCAATAAAATTATTTTGCATCATCAGCATGGAATAAACAATTTCACTGGCACCAGCCATCCAGCATTCATGCCCGGTCATTGATTTTGTAGAGCTGACATAAGGTTTTGATGCACAAAAAATATTATTGATGGCTTTTGCTTCACTGGCATCACCGGCAGGTGTGGATGTTGCGTGGGCGTTGATATAATTAATTTCATTCGCCTGCTTACCTGCATCCCTCAATGCCATTTCAAGTGAACGTGCAGGTCCATCCACTGTTGGATTGGAAATATGTTCACCATTGGAAGAGAACCCATAACCAATGACTTCACCTAAAATTTTTGCTCCTCTTTTCTGTGCTGATTCAAGGCTTTCAAGTACCACTGTTGCAGCGCCGCCACTTGGCACTAAACCATCCCGGTTACGGTCAAAAGGCCTTGATGCTTTTTCAGGTTCTGCTTCGCGTGTGGAGAATGCAGAAAGTGCATCAAAATTGCCCATTGAAAGATGATTGATTTCCTGTGCGCCTCCTGCGATGACACATTCCTGTAACCCCATTTTTATGAAAAGATATGCAAGCCCAATGGCATGTGAACCGCTGGCACATGCAGCGCTCACTGTGAAATTGATACCTCTTAATTTAAAAATAGTAGCGAGGTTCATCGTAACTGTTGAGTTCATGGTTTTAAACACAGAAGCCGAGCCCACCAGTGTTGTATCTTTTTTCAATCGCATCAGGTCGTTGGCAAGGATGACAGGTTCTGCAGAACTATCATTGCCAAATAAAATCCCTACTTCGTGTGTATGCATATAATCTTCATCAAGACCTGCTCCTTTCAGCGCTTCAAGTGTGGAAATGTATGCATATTCAGCCTGCTCCGGAAGCATGATGCGTGACCTCCTGTCAAGCAATTCTTTTAAGTTTGGCCTGTCCACCCATCCGGTTAAACCTGAACGGTAACCAAATTCTTTTCTTACAGGGTCGAACACAATACCTGATTTTCCCTGGTAAAGTGAATCCTTTACTTCGTCAAGGTTTTTGCCAATACAAGAATAAATCCCCAGTCCTGTTATTACAACTCTTTTCATCTTCTATCAGAATAAATAAAGTTAGTAAGCTTTATTCTTTTTGAAATATAAGTTAACAAAATTCCAATGTGGCTAAGCATGTCAGTTTTCAAAAATATAACTCAATTCAATGAGAAAGCTTAATTGGTGATAGCTATAAAAATTAAAGTGATGATTCAGTTTGTTTATGTGTATAAACCTCCGTTCACAGAAATTACTTCACCTGTTATGTATGCAGCTTCTTTTGCAGCGAGGAAACCAACTGCATAAGCTACTTCTTCAGCAGTGCCAAAACGGTTTACAGGAACTAATTGCTTCAACTGGTTTTCATCCAAATCCTGTGTCATATCCGTTTTGATAAACCCGGGGGCAACAGCATTCACTGTGATATTTCTTTTGCCCACTTCCTGTGCCAGGGCCTTGGTAGCGCCGATGATGCCTGCTTTTGCTGCAGAATAATTTACCTGGCCGGGCATGCCTTTTATACCCGAGAGTGAAACGATATTGATGATTCTGCCATAACGTTTCTGCAGCATATTGCTGACCACAAGCCTGGTGACATAAAAATAGGCGTCGAGGTTTGTTTTAATGACAGCATCCCATTGTTCATCTTTCATCCAGAACATTAATGCATCATCCCTGATGCCTGCATTGTTAACCAGCACTTCGATAGGTTTGCCCGGGTTATTTTCAATCCAGTTGCCCAGCACATTTTTGACTGCCTCTTTATCTGCCACATCAAAAGGGATTAATTCAGCAGTTGCATTTTTTTCTTCGATAGCCTGTAATGTTTTCTGTGCTTCGGTTTCATTGCTTTTATAATTGATGAGGATGTGGTACCCCATTGATGCCAGCTTAATGCAAATTGCTTTACCTATTCCCCTTGAGCCACCTGTTACCAATGCTGATTTCATGAAAGTAATTTCTTATTTTTTTATTCAATGTAAACAAATAAATCCTGTGTCAACATCCACCTGTATGCTTATTTCATTTTAGTAAAAATGATTTTTCATAAGGAGCAAAAATCTGCGTATTTTATTTATCAGAAATTATTTAATTGACGAACGGGCAAAACAAATAAAATATCATTAAACTTCAAATTTTTTTAAAGCGACAGTGGGCAGGATGCAATTAAAAATTAGTAAGGTAACTTTTTCAATTTGTTGAACTGAAAGACTCAGTTAAAAATGTGAGGATATATTCCTGGGGAAATATTTTATGATAAGATGTGAAATGTCCAGTTTTTTAATTAAAAAACTGGACAAATTAAAGCTAATTTTTTTAACGTATATTCAATTCAAGTTTTCTGTTAAGCCCCTGTTCAATTAATTTGTATAAAGTTGAAAGCTGGATATCAGCCCGCCCGTTTTCTATTCTTGAAATGTAGCTTTTTTATTCCAGTTTTTTCTGCCAGGGCTTCCTGTGTCAGGTTGGCCTTATGTCGTTCTTCCTTCAGAAGTTCTCCAATTACGAATGCCTGGGCCTTACTTTCAAATTCTGTCCTTTTGGGGGTACCAACCTTTCCATATTTTTTATCAAGGTGGTCATCCCAGTTCATTATTTTATTTCCTGACCTTTTTATTTTTTTCGTTTTCAACATCAATCTTTTTATCAATGAAATATTGTTTTTTAAGTTTTTCAGCTAAGCTTAATTCTTTTGGAGGTGTCTTTTGAGATTTCTTTAGAAAAGAATTCACCAGGATGATTAAATTCCCTTTATCAAAGAAACAAAAAACCCTATAAATATTGCTTTCATATTTAATCCTGATTACATAAATTCCATCTGTGCTTTTTATGTTGTCAAAAAATTTTTTGGGAATATGTTCGGCAGTTGTAACAATCTCGAAAACCCAATCAATTTTTTCCTTGATATAATCATTTAACGAAGGTGCTAATTTGTAAGCTATGTCAAACTTTTTTATATTTTAAAATTGCAGGTAATGCAACAATTTTATCAATTGAATGCTGTCCAGAAAAATATTAGACTTAGATATGCCCAAAGAAATAAGAATAGAATGTGAATTGTTGTTTCAAATTTTTTCCCTTTCCAAAGTTTTGTTGAATAAATAAAAAGCTGAAAAAATAATCGCAACCCCCAAAAGAATCCAAGCCCTAATGATATTGTCTTGCCAAGTTTTGTTTGTATTAAATCTGTCGCTGATGTCAAACAAAGTAAGCCGGTTAAAAACACAATAACAGCAATGAAAAATGTATGCACGGTCATCATTTGCCTGTTAATCAAACTCAAAGATTTCAATTCTGTTTTCCAGTTGAAATACCTGGGGAACGAGATATGAATTAATGCCAGGACCATCAGCAAAATCCCGATAATTTTAAAGTGTATTTCCATTATTATGCAGTACAAAAGTTGTAATAAAAGGTGTTGTTTTTATTTCCTGGCTTATTGTCAAACCAGCTTCCGTAAAAGTGTGCATCCATCTTTTCCATGAATGAAAATGAAACACTCCAAAAGTATAAGCCACAAAATTATTAAAGTCCCTTAAATGCTCTGTTACCAGAATTTGCCCGGATGATTTTGTAACCCTTTTCAACTCTTTAAAAAATTGAACCCTTTCATCGTCATTTCTTATTTCGTGGGCAGATAAAATTGCAAACGATTTGTCAAAAGTATTATCTGAAAATGGGAGGTTTGTAGTGGAAACAGAAATTGTTTTTGGATTAGGTGGATATGCAAGCCTTGCTCTTTTTATTGAAACTTCGGTATGCCTCGCAGGATTGTAAAAATCGCAGATTGTGAGATTCGTTTGTGGGAACTTTTTCAAAATTATTTCACTTGTTTCATCAAAGCCTGCATTGATGTTCAGGATGTTTTTATCATTTGTATTTTCAATCCATTTGAGTTGATATAAACCTGATAAATCATAAACATAAAATGAAACAATCAAAGAAATTAATAATGTTGAAATTGAAACCACTATTCCAATATTAAGCAAGGCTTGGATTTGTTGGGAAAATTGTTTTTTGATTAAAAAAAGAATAATAAAGATAACTGCTGCCATTAAGTAGAAATGCCAATTAAACCGGATAATATTTAATACGCCTTGAACAGGGTTTCGTTTTAATTCCATTTTTCAATTCTACCTTTTCTCCAATGATAAGGAACGTTTTTTATTTCGAAAGCATTTGCCAAAACTACGCCCTGAAGTTTTAAGTTGTTCAGAAATTCAAAATTGTAGCTTTCAATTTTTATAGGTTGTGGCACCCAATTCTGGCGGACACCTTCAATGATAAGAACAGAATTTGTTTTTGAATTATATGTAAAGGTATGCGGTAAAGGCCCTGCAAATTTTCGTGCATCTTTCCAATCAGAAAATGGTGAGTTTCCAGGAAGTTTTATATCACTATTGGTTGCATCAATTGTTACATGGAATTTTGACTTCCCTGATTTTATTGTTTTGAAATTTCCATTAATTGATTGCTGAATATCTGTTGTTGTATAATTGTAATGAGTGAAAATATTTCCCAGGATTTCCATTTTCTTTTTGTTTGTCTCAGACTTGATAATATACAAACCTCTTAATCGTTTTCCTGCTATTTTTTTATAACGAACAAAAATCCTGTAACCAATTAAAAAGAAATTATTTCCTAAAAACATTGGAAAGCCTTTTGGCCTAAGCCCTGATGTATCTACCATAGCTACAGCAATGAACGCCAATTTATCCTGGTAACAGTCGAGTTCCAAACATCCCGGTATAAATTTTTGTAGTTGTTCTTTTGGAACAGCAAAAGTCAATACGATTGAACTTTTGAAAAATGCTTCAACAGCAAATGGGTGATTTTTTAGTAAAGTCATATCCGGGTGGGCAGATTTATTTTTTTGTTCAGTACAAATTCATTGTAAAAAATAAGGCATATAAACATAAATGCAAAGACGATGTTCAGTTTACCCCAAAGCAGCAAATCAGGAGCCATAATAAACTCAATAATATTCATTGTAGCAATGACTATCATTTGAGCAATGGCATTGATTTTTGATTTGAATTTTGATAGAACCCAAATAGCCATTACAATTTCTGAGAGCCCGATTAGAATTGTTATCTTGTGAGAGTATTCATTTCCTAAAATTCTTGCAACAATTTGTCCGTGCCTTGGTACAAGGTTTAATACTTTACAAAGCAATCCATTTACTATCCATACAATTGCTATAAAGTAATTTAGGATTACATGTTCTTTTTTAACTGTCACTGATTATTTTTCTGGTTTGTTGTTTTTACTGTCAACATATTTACAGCTTAGCGAATTAGTTGATTGCTTGCTTTACAAATCTTTACAGGAAGCAAAATGTAAATTTAGTATAAAACCAATTGTTGAGTTATCAAAAATTAAACCTTTCAGATTCTTCACATAAGAATGGATGCACAAAATAATATAGGGATATTAAATAATTTTTTAAAGGCTGCTCTCCACCACCACTATCGCAGTAGCCATAGATTTTACATGAGAAATTGAGACATGAAATATAAAATTCATCGGTAGTATGATTGCTGCAGTAGCGCCGGTAAAATGTATAAATGGTTTTCCTTTTTCATCATTCAATATTTCTGCTTCATTAATATTGGTGCCTTCCATCCAACCTGTGCCCAACGCTTTGCCCAATGCTTCTTTTGATGCAAGCCTTGCAGCATAATGTTCGTATTTATGCGTTTTACTTTCGCAATAAGCAATTTCATTAGCAGAAAAAACCAACTCCCTGAATCCATTTTGTTTTTCGATGGATGCAGCTACTCTTTCCACTTCAATAATATCTGTTCCGATGCCAACAATCATTTCACTGTTTTCTTTTTACAGGATTCAATTTGTTTTTTGATATGTTCAGCTTCTGGTTCTGTAGCAACTACTTTGGTCAATGCAGCCTCATAAAACCTCAATGCTTTTGCCCACTGTTCTTTTTTATAACAATAATCTCCTGCCAGCACATAAGCATGATAGTAAGAAGGATTCATGGCCACCATACTGTCCACATTTACATCTTTGCCATCAGATAATTGTTGTGTAAGCTGCCTGTATCTTTCAAAATTTTTAAACGTTTGTGTTTGTATAAAACTATCTGCCGGCACATTCTCTGCACTGTCATAAATTTCTTTATCAGCATGCAGACCATTTAAGGCAAAAATTTTATTTAAGTCATAACAAACATATTCTCCCAGCTCCCAGGGCGAAGTAGAAACCCAAACTTTTAATTGTTGCGGTTCAAACACGATGCTGTGATGTGAAATAAACTGGTTCATCGTTCTTTCATTGCCCAAACCAATATCAGTATTATTCAAACCTTTATAGTCCCGCAAAATGGCAATGGTTTTTGCAACTGTATTTTGCCCGTTATCATGTAGTAATTGTGTGAGACGTTTGTAGCGGTAAGGTGAAGCATTTTCTTTCAACTGTATTTTGTTGGCATCAGAATTTTTCAATGCATCACTGAGAAACTGGTTGGCACACATAATATAATCCTGGTGCGGGTCATAAATCGCTAAAGTGTCAGGTGTTTTTTCAATGATGATAGCTTTCCTGTCTTCAGCAGAGCCAATCAAAAAAGATTCTGAAACAAACATCTTTCTTTTTTTTGCAATAGCTATTGCCTGGTCAATGTTTTCAGCGTATTGCAAAATTTCCCTCGCCACTAACGATACAGGCGTTGCCGAAGACGTAGGTATTTCTGATTTATCTGCATTGATAGTAACCGTTAAACCTTTATCATTCATGCCTGAAACCACTCCGATAAATCCACCCCATGTTACCGACATAAACTTATGCCCTTGTGAAGGGTTGCAGAAAAACACAATTTTGTTTTTTGCAAAATCATCATTCACATAAAAATCAAAATTGCGGCCGATAATCATCGTGCTGTCTTTACTCATCGGGCCCCATGTACCGAAAGAAGTACAACCCACCAATGCCATATTTTGTAAGGCATGGCCAATATCGTGTGCAGCATGATAATTCAGCAACCTGCTGTAATGGCTACCGATATAATTATATTTATCAGATGCTGATAATGAGATGCCGTAAATTTCATCTTTATATTCTTCGGTGATGTTATCCGGCAGGTTGCGGTTGAACCAGCCGATAAAATATTTCAGGAAGTGCTGGTAAAATGTAGAAGGCACCAGTTTATCCAGTTGCTCTGCAAAATAATCTTCCTGGCTTTGTAATAATTCTTTACTGAGTTTGCCATTGATAACACCGCGCTCAAAAGGTTTTCCTTCCACATACATTTCATACAGGCCCGAATTACTTTTACGAAGCCAGTTATTATTGATGGTAAAAAAATCACTGTCGTGTTGAACGCGTTGCAACTGTTCTGCGCTTGTATCTTTTATCACAGGCGGTTTGATATCTGAAACCCAAACGAGGTAAATAGCCAGCAAAATAAACAGCAGGACAAACACACCCAACACCCGCAACAACCTTCTTGTAAACCTGTTTGTTTTAAGCATGTTTAATTTTTTTGATGATTTCATTGTTGCCTGTAATTGCTGTCGCAGTAACAATGCCACTGATTCCAGCACCTAAGATACCATGCAGGTTCAGATTCTGGCCTGTAAGGTAAAGATTTGGAATTTTTGTATTGGGTGAAATAAAAGTTTTTAAAGGTTCTTTATAATCTTTTGCAATACCATAGAGCGAGCCATTACCTGTACCTAAATAATCGCGGAGTGATAAAGGTGTTGCTGTATAATAAGTGTGGATACAATCCCTGAGTGATGAAAATTTTTCACACACAAGATTAATCAGCTTCTCTGCTTTTTTTTGTTTGAATAATTCATAATCATCACCACGGCTTTGTTCATGGGAACTGGTGTTGAAAGTATTTTCCCAAGCCTTTACTTCTTCATACCGCATATAAGTGAAGATAGTGAGGGCATTGGCATAGATAGTTTGTCTGGAGGATGGTGTTATAAACAAAGCATAACCTAATGGCCAGTTGCGTTCAGTGTAATCAACCTGGTTCCATAAATAACCTTCTTTGTGATAATAATAATTATGGGAAAAATATTTAAATGAATTTTTCTTCAACACAATATTTACAATAAAGCATGACACAGTATCTTTCAGGCTATTGATGCGTTGTTTAAATGCCGGCCTGAAAATATCGGGGTCTGTTAATTCAATTGTTTTTGCAGGATGAAGATTGGAAACAAATTGTTTTGCATAAAATTTTCTTCCATCTGCTAAATGCACAAAACTGATTTTACCATTTTCAGTTTTGATTCCGGTTACTTCAGCATTACGAATGATAGTACCGCCATAGTTTCGGATATTTCCTGCCAGCAGTTTTGAAATCTGTGAAGCGCCATCAATACATTTCCAGGAGCTTTCTATATAACTGTTTTCAATTAAGGCATGCACATAAAAAGGTGTTTCATCTCCTTCGCCTGCATATAAAATATTATTTCCGGCCAGCACTGCACGTAGTTTTTTATCCTGTGTCAGTGATTCAATGAATGCTTTGGCGCCAAGATTAAAGGCTGATTGTTTTTCTTCGGTGCTGCCACCTGTTTCCAGGTTGTATAAAGGAAACTTTTTACAAACCTCTTTTATCTTATCACAATATGCAATGATGGCTTTTTCTTCGCCTGGGAAATATGCCGAAAGTTTTTTTATGAAATTATCATATCCCTGCGTAAATGGGTATTCGTTAGTATCGCCGCTGATGATAATCCTGTCAAAGTCATCTTTAACCCGCTGCAGTTTCAGTTTTTCCATCAGCCCGAGGTATCTGAACAATTGATACAGGTTTTGCCCTTTATCAAGTCCGCCGATATAGTGAACTGAAGAATCAAAAACTACTTTATCCCTCGCAAAAGTCTGCAGGCAACCACCTAACTGTTTGTTCTTCTCCAATACGCATACGTTATAACCTTCTTTTGCCAGCAGGTTGCCACAAACAAGGCCGGCCATTCCACTCCCAATAATGATTATGTCATATTCATTCATGGCTGCTGTTTATTGAAATATGCGATGTGTCTTTTTGTAAAGCTTCAACATTTCTTTTTAAAACACAGGTGATGTTAGATGTATATTTTTGCTGTGCTACCCTTTCATAAAGCATATTATTTTCTTTTGCCGTTTGCTGCAACAAAGCTTCTGAAAAAAATCTGAGGCCTTTACCTGAGGTTTTATTGAACCGGATGATTCTTGTAGAGAAAAATTCAGTCAGTTTGGTATTAAAATGCCGGCTTTGTAATTTTTCATCAGCATCACGGATTATCAGTACTCCGCCTTTATTCAAACTTTCACAACAACGGTTGAGTAGTATTTGTTGTGCAGGCGTATCAAGATAATGCAATACATCACTCATGATGATGGCGTCATATTTTTCAAAGTTGAAATTCATAACATCGCAGGAAAAGAAGTTGATGTTTTCATCTTTGCTGAAACAATTTTCTGCTACTGATATTTTTTCTTCATCATAATCAATGGCTGTTATATTTCTTTGCTTTGATGCAAAATATAAGGCGTAATCTATATAACCGTAGCCGCAACCTATATCAAGTATTTTCCCTTTCTTCGGCACCAATGTATTCATCATTTCATAATTTTTTTCCAATCTCAGTTTCACACGCAGGTACCACTCAAGCACAGGGCCTTTATAAATATAATTATAAATGAGTTGTTGTTTGAAATGTGCAGGTGTATGATTTTGTAATTTCAGTTCATCATAAGTATTTTTAAAATAGCGGCTGATTTTTTTTGTCCTTTCACTATAGTTTGTACCAAAGTTTGTATCGCCTGGTTTTATTCTTGGAAGGAATGTGAGTGTAACCAATCCATCTTTTAAAAAGAAATCATTTTTTGTCAATGTATATCCTGTGCCATCAATCACGATGGGGAGAATGTCAATATTTAATTGTTCAGCGAGGTAAAAAGCGCCTTTGTGAAAACGGGCAATATCCCAGTTGACAGACCTTGTGCCTTCAGGAAAAATTACGATGGAATAACCATAGTTTACCCTGTCTCTTAACAGTTCAACACTACTTTCAATACCTTTTGCAACAGGGTAATAATCTGCCATCCTGATAGCAATACCAAACACCGGGGAACGCCACACCCACTTATTCGTGAGAAGGATAAGCCTGGGGTTGAGCATGGCTGTCCATAAAATATCAAGGAATGATTGATGGTTGCAAATGATAATAGCAGGTTTTGAAAAATCTTCTTTAAGTGGATTGATGATGACTTTTTTAATATTCATCATGATATATGCAACGCTCCAAACAAATTTTGAAAACATTACATGATAGATATATTTTCCTTTCTCTTTATTAAACGGGTTGAGTTTGATTAATACAATCCCAAACGGTATGATGAGGATGCTGCCAAGTGCAAAATATGTAAATGCAAAAATGGATGAAGAGAAACTCCACAAAGTCCAGGGCAGGTAATTCTTTTTTGTCCTGTTGGTGATGATGATATTGAAAAGAAAAGGTATCAATACCTGTGAAATCAATACAACGCATAAGATGCCTGTTACTGAAATAAAAGCGATTGATTTTAATGCAGGGTGTTTGGCAAAAATTAAAATCCCTAATCCTGCAACTGTGGTGATGGCAGAAAGAAAAATGGAAGATTTGAATGATGATAAATTTTTCTTACCTGTTTTATATTGTTGCAACAAACCATCCATAATGAAGATGCTGTAATCATCACCGAGGCCGAAAATCAATGCAGAAATAATGATATTGATGATATTAAATTCTGTGTTGGTAATTGCCATGATGCCAAGTATCCATATCCAGGATATAAACATAGGGATAAATGAAACCAACGCCAGTTCAATCCGGCCATAGGTAATCAGCAAAACGATGAACACCAGCAGTGATGTAAGGATGGTGATGTTGTTGAAATCCGATTTGATGATACGTGCCATCGTATCAGCGAGGTATTGTTTATCGAGAATTGTGGTGTTGGGTTGGTTTTCAAAAACATTATAAACTGCTGGTTTATCCTGGGGTGAAACTTTCAGTAACGTTACCACATTGGCGATGTTTGATTTTTCGGTGATATAATCACTTAGAAAAGTTTTCCTGATTGCCGCCATACCGGATGCAGGAACAGGTTGATATTGTTTGTTTAAAACTGTTTTGAAATTATCAAAAGCTGTTGCAGAAAACCCGGTTGCCCTGCCTTCATTTTCCAGCGCAGTAATTACCTGCTGCTTTTTTTCAGGTGTCCAGAATGTGTTCCAGCGTTTAATTCTTTCCTGTTGCAATGAATCGGAAATAAGCAGGGAAGAAACACCTGATGATTTCCTGATGATATTTTTTTTCTGAAGAGAATCAATTATGGGAGATAGTTTTTCATTATTCGTCAAAGCTTCATTTAGGTTTTTGCCTTCTGCAACCAGGTAAACAGAAGTTAATGAAAACTGGTTGATAGCATCGAGTTTTGCCTGTGCTGTTTTTAAATCATCAGACATGTAATTCATCTTTGTCATATCTGATTCAAATTGCACATCGCCTGCTTTGAATGCAAAAACTATTGTGAGTATTACAATAACAGCAAGGAAAATTTTATTGCGTTCGGGATGATAAGTTGCTATTTTATCTATGAAAGAATACTTGTGTTGTTGCTTATTATTGCTTTCCCCGGTTTGTATAAAATGCGGTAAGTAAATCAATGCGCACAATGCTGCCCCGATGAGGCTGAAAGCAGCGAACAATCCAAGGTCTTTCAATATTTCAGATTGCACAAATTCAAGACAGAAAAAACCACCGATTGTCGTAAAGCTGCCAAGCGTTAGTGGAAAAGCCAGGTCTTTGATAATTTCTTCAATGCTGTGTGCGTGCCTGGAATGATTGAAAACATGTAATGAATAATTGACTGCGATGCCGAGAATCACGGAACCGGTTCCTAATGCAATCACAGATATAGAGCCTTTCAGGAAATAAATCACTGCAAGGGAAAACAGTGCGCCATACACTACCGGCAACAAGACTAACAGCGGCGCTGATTTTTTCCTGAAATAAAAGCCAATAAAAACGATGAGGAATAAAACCGTGATGCCCTGTGTGTATAAGCTATCTTTTCTTAATTGCAGTGCATTTCCTGCTGCTACTGCTGCTGCGCCGAAATAAGAAACATCAATATTATTATACCTGCCTGTTGTAAGGTTGTGGATGATAGCATCTAACCCTTTTAAAAATTTTTCATTCTCACCGGTATTGGCTGATGTATATTTTGGTGTGATAAAAATGAGCAGGTGTTTTTCATCTTTGGTTACAATATAATTGTTGTAGAGTTGATAGTTTTCATCATACTGCAGGTGCTGTACTTTTTTCAATGCGATAAATGAGATGCCGATGGGGTCCTGGCTAATCATATTTTTCAGTGCGAGACCGGCTGGTGAAATGAGTGTTTTAAAATCCTGTTGTAACGTTTGGCGGATTTTCGCAGCTTGGATGAGGCTGTCAATGGCAGTATAATCATTTTCATCCAGGTAAACCGGTAAATTATTGTTGATGGTATTGAACAATGAAAGCGCTATATCATCATCAGCTTTGTAGAGCGTCTTGCTGATATAAGGTTGCAGTTTATCATTGATATGTGCAGCCAGGGTATCTGTGAATTCAACGAGGCTGTCGGGTTGTTGGGCTGTACTGTCTTTTAATGAAACTGTGATGACCAGTTTGTCAGCAAACTTTGAATTCTGAAATACTTCATTGAGCTTTTCTATTTTTTTATCATGTGGTAAAATCTTTGAAATATCTTCTTCAAAATGGATAAGTGAAGCAAAAAATGCAAACACAGCAAAACCTGCGATGAGTGAAATCCATAAGGCCTGTTTATTGGCTTTAAAAAAATAATATATCCTGAGAAAAAGTTTTTCCATTCCTTACAATGCAGCTTGTTGTTTGCGTTTAAAAATTTTCAAGACAATAAATGTAGCAATGCCAAAAACAATTGCAGCTATAACAGCCAGCGTGATGCTTCCTGAAATATACTGTCGCAGGTTTACTGAAATTGTGTCAAGGCTGATGTTGTTGTTCATTGCAAGATGTGTAGCTCCCTGTTTTATCCATAGCCTGCCTGTTTGATAACTTAAAAAAATTATTACCGGTATCATTGGCGGGATGCTGATGTTGGCAGCAAGGATAACAAGCACTTTATTTAACCTGAACAAAACAGATAAAAAAATTGCAGTAACCAATTGAAAGCCCCAGATTGGCACAATGCCCATAAACACACCAAATGCCACTGATACAGCTTTGATGCTATCTGGTTCACCGGGATTTAAAAAATGATTGTTGTAAATATCAATCCAGAACTTTTTTTTTAAAACCTTTCTTAAAAAATCACGTGGTTTTATATAAATGAAAGTGATGAAAACAAGTATTGTATTTAAAATACTGATTCGTGTAAAATCTTTGAATGGCCTGAAATGCGAAACCCTTGTTTCTTTTGGTGCATAATAAACAGACACCGGTACTGAATCAATCTTTATCCCTTTCCATGCACAACGCACCAGTATTTCAATTTCAAATTCATATTTAAACGTGATGAATTTCATTTTACTCAATGGCAATAATGGATAAAGCCTGTAACCGGATTGTGTATCGGGTAAACCGATACCTGTTTCCACTTTAAACCAGAAGTTGGAAAATTTATGACCGAAACTACTCTTGCCCGGTACTGAACTTTGTTCCATATTTCTCGCACCAACGAGGATGGTGTCTTCTTTTATTTCACGAAGTTTATCAATGAAAGCAGGGATATCTTTTGCAAAATGCTGGCCATCTGAATCAATTGTTATGGCATAATGAAACCCAAGCTCTGTGGCCCTTTTAAAACCATTCCGCAATGCCCATCCTTTACCAATATTTTTTTTATACCTGCCGGTATGGATGAATGGGAATGATTTGAGTATTTCTTCAGTATTATCAGTTGAACCATCATTGACAACAATGATGTTGAAAGTGTATGCAGAAACATCTTTGATAACATTACCAAGTGTTGCAGCATTATTATAAGTAGGAATAATAACGCAGACACGAAGCGCATCCATAATTTCCCTGTAAGACTGCACACTTTCCATATAAATATTTTGGAAAATGCAAGGATACAAATTTAATCCTTATGGTTGTGTGGTCATTATTTTCAGAAATGAAGCAGGCGATGTTGCATGAAAAAATCTGAACCGGGAAAGTTTAAAATCAGTATTGATTTCGTCGTTTATTTTTTCAGGTAGAGAAATTTATTGCCTTCTTTGATTCTTTCAATTAAACCGTTTGCTTCAAGGTCAAGTTTTACGCTTTCAAGGTACCATTCAACAGAACCTTCAAACGAAACTTTTTTAACAGTGAAATATTCAAGTACTTTTTCTAAAAGTGCAGTATGTGTGATACCGGTTTTTTTGCTCAATGATGCAAGGATTGCTTTTTTCAGCAGGGTATATTTATCAGCGTCAATGCTGTTAAGCTTTTTACCCTGTGGGTGTAACAGTTGTATTCTCTTTTTCATGGTTACAATAATTTTTTCACTGCTTCAATCACTTTATCCAGGTTGTTGACATCCTGGCCACCAGCAGTTGCTAAAGTTTTTTGTCCGCCGCCACCACCTTTAATGATTGGAGCAATATTTTGTTTAATGATTTTCGATGCATCAAAACCTTTTTCAGCAGCCAACGGTTCATCAATAATTATTGCTACAGATGCTTTGCCGGAAATATTTGCAACGATTGTTACAAAATAATTTTCAAGTGAAGATTTTAATTCAAAGCAAAGTTTTTTCAATGCATCGGCATTATTTACATCCACCTGCTCCCCAATAAAGCTGGTGCCGTTGATAGTTTGAACTTTTTGTAACAAATCATTTTTTAATGACTGTATTTGCCTGGCTTCAAAACTTTCAATTTGTTTTTTCAGTTCTGCATTTTCTGCATTCAGGTTTTCAATTGCCTTTAAAATATCTTTTGGATTTTTTAATGCTTCACGCACAGCATTGAGTTGCTGAAACTGTTGCCCTGCCAGCATTTCAGCCGATTTACCTGCAACAGCTTCAATTCTCCTGACACCCGCTGCAACTGATGTTTCCAACTTTATTGAGAAATATCCAAGTTCGCCTGTAGCGCCAACATGAGTGCCACCACAAAGCTCTACTGAATAATTCGGGTCTATGATTACTACCCGCACTATATCTCCATATTTTTCACCAAACAATGCCATTGCCCCAAGCTTCAATGCTTCATCTTTTGGCATCTGTTTGATGACTACAGGAATATTCTCCCTGATTTTTTCATTGACCAAACTTTCCACTTTTGCAATTTCATCATCTGTCATTTTTGAAAAATGGGAGAAGTCAAACCTCAGATGTTCTGCATTTACCAAACTGCCTTTTTGTTGCACATGTGTACCCAGCACTTTTCGCAAAGCAGCATGCAATAAATGTGTTGCACTGTGATGCGCTGCTATAGATTTTCTTTTTGCAACATCCACCTTTGCCAAAAGGTTATCATGAATATTTGCAGGAAGCTTATCAGCAAAATGAATGATGAGGTTATTTTCTTTTTTTGTATCAAGGATATTAATCCCTTTTTCTGTTGTAAGTGATGAAACAAGTATGCCTGTATCACCAACCTGCCCGCCACTTTCAGCATAGAATGGTGTTGATTCTAAAACAACCTGGTATTGTTCTTTACCTTTTGCTTTTACTTTCCTGTACCTGGCAATTCTTGTTTTTGTTTCCAAAGAATCATAACCTACAAATTCATTTAAAGCGTCATCGTTTACAATAACCCAATCATCAGTATCAACAGCAGTTGCAGCGCGTGAACGTTGTTTTTGTTTTTCAAGCTCTGATTTGAAACCAGGTTCATCCACTTTTATTCCTTTTTCCTGTGCTATCAATGTAGTAAGGTCAAACGGGAAACCATAAGTATCATATAATTTAAATGCTTCTTCACCGGAGATGTCAGAATGTTTTTCATTCAGCATGGCAAGGCCTTTGTCAATCGTCCTCAGGAATGCATCTTCTTCTTCGCGGATTACTTTTGAAACAAAATCTTTCTGCCTGTTGAGTTCAGGAAAGACACCTTCAAATTGTTTGGCAATGACATCCACCAGTTGAAAGAGCAAAGGTTGTTTATAATCAATATAGGAATAATAATAGCGGACTGCCCTGCGTAAAATTCTCCTGATTACATAACCTGCGCCGGTATTGGATGGCAACTGTCCATCAGCAATGGTAAAACAGATGGCGCGGATATGGTCTGCAACAACTCTTAAAGCGATAGAACGTTTGGAGATGTCATCACCTAATTGCCCGTTGCCAGATGGATTGGGGATGGCTGTAATTTTTTCAATAGCTGAAATTGTTCCAGTGAAAACATCAGTATCGTAATTACTTTTTTTGTTTTGCAACACACGCACCAAACGTTCAAAACCCATTCCTGTGTCCACATGTTTTTGTGGCAAAGGTTCAAGGCTTCCATCTTTTAAACGGTTGTATTGAATAAATACATTGTTCCAGATTTCAATCACCTGCGGGTTATCAGCATTCACAAAAGTTTTTCCATCTACAAGTTTTCTTTCTTCATCACTTCTTCCATCGTAATGAATTTCGGTGCAGGGGCCGCAAGGGCCTGTATCGCCCATTTCCCAGAAATTATCTTTTTTGTTACCCAATAATATCCTGTCTGCCGCAATATGTTTTTTCCATTCGTTGTATGCTTCATCATCTTTAGGCAAGCCTTCACTAACATCACCTTCAAAAATGGTAACGTATAATCTATCCTTTTCAATTTTATATACTTCTGTCAGCAGTTCCCAACTCCAGGCAATTGCTTCGGGTTTGAAATAGCCACTTGCTGGTGATGCGGGGTCACCAAAACTCCAGTTGCCCAACATCTCAAACATTGTGTGATGATAAGTGTCAACACCTACTTCTTCCAAATCATTGTGTTTACCGCTTACACGCAAACATTTTTGTGTATCGGCAACCCGGTGATAGGGCGGTTTTTTATTTCCCAAAAAATAATCTTTGAACTGGTTCATGCCTGCATTGGTGAACATCAGTGTCGGGTCATTTTTTATAACAATAGGAGCTGATGGAACTATTTCATGTCCTTTGCTCTTAAAAAAATCAAGAAAAGCCTGTCTAATTTCTGATGAAGTCATAAATTGAATTATAAAAATTGCCGGATAATTTTGCAAATCGTTTCGATGAACAGAAATTACCTTTGGCGCTCAAAGTTTTTGAGGGCAACAAAGGTAATGTTTGCTTTTTGATGTAAGCAGTATCCGGTATTTGAAAATCAGGAATACAATTTGCCCCATTCCATTTATCAGATGAAAAAAATCAAATATTATTTCGATACGCATACACTCCGTTATGAAAAGCTGGTGACACCTTTGCGTGTAAAGCTGTTGAAAGTGTTTGCATTTTTTGCAACTGCCATCGTTACCGCGGGCATCATAGTCATTATCGCTTTTCAATATATTGATTCTCCCAAAACCATCATGCTGAAAAGGGAGAATGAAGACCTGAAAGAAAATTATGCGGCCCTTCAACAACAGACCAATGAACTGCAACAGGAAATGGATGAGTTATTGAACAGGGATAACAACGTTTACCGTGCAATTTTTGAATCAACACCGATACCTGACAGCGCCCGTTTAAAACAAATGGAAAAATCTAATGAAGAAAAAAAGATAACAGCTTTGGGGGAAACTGATTTGGTGAAAGGTATCAGCACGCAACTCAACAGGATTACATTGTTGGCTGCCTACCAGGAAAAAAGTTTCAACGATATTGAAAAGATGGTGAAGAATAAAGAGAAACTGCTGGCTGCTATTCCTGCTATACAACCGGTGAGTGATAAAGACCTCACCCGCATTGCATCGGGTTTTGGCACCCGCATTGACCCGGTATATAAAGTACCGAAATACCATGCAGGGCTTGATTTTGCTGCGCCTCTGGGCACGCCGATTTATGCAACTGCTGATGGTATTGTTACTGATGCAGGTTATAATGATGGTGGTTATGGAAACCGTGTTGTAATCAATCACGGCTTTGGATATGAAACTTTATATGGCCACATGTACAGAGTAAAAGCACGTGTGGGACAACGTGTGAAAAGGGGAGAAGTAATTGGTTATGTGGGCAGCACCGGTAAGAGTACTGGCCCGCATTGTCATTATGAGGTACACAGGAATGGAAACCCTGTTGACCCTGTTTATTATTTTTATAATGACCTGACACCTGAACAATATGACCGGTTATTAAAACTGGCGCAGACAGCCAATCAAAGCCTCGATTAGACGAAGATTTTTTTAATGATGTTGATGAAGATTTTTTTGTTCAAAATGATAAAATTTGAGCCGGGGAATTCATTTTTCGTAGAACCCTTATCTTCACCAGCTAAAACTTATCATTATGTTTGATCAAATTCTATCGCTTGTAAAAGAAAACGCAGGTAACGCAATTATTGACAACAATGACATCCCTAATGAGAAAAACGATGCTGCTGTTGAAACCGCTACCCATTCAATTATGGACACATTAAAAGATGCTGTGCAGTCTGGCAATATGTCTGATGTGATGAGCTTATTTAATAATGGAGGCAGCAATGTTAGTTCCAATCCATTAACCCAGAATATGCAGGGTAACCTCATTGAAAAACTCATGCAGAAATTCGGTTTGAACAATTCACAGGCTGGTGGCATTGCTTCATCATTGATACCTTCAGTATTGGGTAAATTGGTGCATAAAACAAATGACCCGAACGATAGCAGTTTTGACCTGTCATCTATCCTTAGCCATTTTGGTGGTTCCAATTTTGATGTTGGTTCTGTGTTAAGCAAATTTGGATTAGGCGGTGGAAGCAATAATGGCCAGGGTGGAGGCATTATGGATTCTTTGAAAAATATATTGGGTAAATAAGGTTTTCAATTATTAACATCTAACACAAATCCCAATCTTTATCCTTTAATAAAAGGAAAATGATTGGGATATTTTTTTTGATTAATTTTCCGCACTCAATTTTACCTTAAATAATTTATTCGTTAATCGAACCCTGTTGTAGAAACAATAATTAAAATATTCACGGAATTATGGCAAAAAAAACTATAAAAAAAGCACAGCAAATCATCAATGATACTTCGTTTGATTTTTTAAAATCATACATCAACACACCTTCGCCTGTTGGTTTTGAAAGCAGTGGCCAAAAGGTTTGGCTGAATAATATCAAACAATATGTGGATACAACATTTGTTGATCCCTATGGCACTGCTGTTGGTGTGGTTAACCCCGATGCAGCATTTAAAGTTGTGATAGAAGCACATGCTGATGAGATAAGCTGGTTTGTAAATTACATCAATGACCAGGGTTTGATATACCTGAAACGCAATGGTGGTGTTGACCACCAGATAGCGCCTGCCATGCGTGTGCTGATACATGGTAAAAAAGGTGTGGTGAAAGCAGTATTCGGTTGGCCTGCTATTCATACAAGGCATTCAGGCAGTGACCCGAAAGAACCACATCCTAAACCGGAAAATTTGTTCCTTGATTGCGGTGCCCGTTCAAAGAAAGAGGTGGAAGCATTGGGCATCCACATTGGTGCTGTTGTTACCTACCAGGATGGATTTGATGAATTGTCAAACAATTATTTTATCGGCCGTGCATTTGATAACAGGATAGGTGGTTTTATGATTGCAGAAGTAGCCAGGTTGATCCGCCAGCATAAAAATAAATTGCCTTATGGTTTGTATATAGTCAATGCAGTACAGGAAGAAATCGGTTTGCGCGGTGCAGAGATGATTGCCCGTCGTATAAAACCCAATATTGCTATTGTAACTGATGTAACACATGATACCACTACACCCATGATTAATAAACTTGTGGAAGGAGATGTATCCTGTGGCAAAGGCCCTGTATTATCTTATGCCCCGGCTGTGCATAACAAGCTGCTTTCATTTGTAGGCGACATAGCAGAAAAAGAAAAAGTGCCTGTGCAATGGCGTTCTTTAAGCAGGTCAACAGGAACAGACACTGATAGTTTTGCTTATGCAAATGATGGTTGCCCATCGGTTTTAATTTCGATACCGTTGCGGTATATGCACACAACAGTTGAAATGTTACATAAAGGTGATATAGAAAATACCATCAGGCTGATGTATGAAGTTTTGATTAGGCTTACTCCTAAGACTAATTTGAGCTATCTGTAAACTATGTATTAAAGAAAAGCTCGTATCTTTTTTGAAGAGGGTTTATGGTTTAGTTGTAGGCTGATAGATAAATGAATTATATGAACAGTAGTGGTGTTTCATGTAATTTGTTTATATTGCATTAGCTGAATCTATAAATTTTTGTTCAACTTTTTTAATTCTTTTAAAGAAATATTAAAGTTGGTTTTTGGAGAAAATATTTTTCTGAATATTCGTACTAAATTGAACCTAAAAATTTTTTTATGGACTCAAAACAAAGTATTGCTTTAAGTTTTGATTATGATGATAAGCATTATGAAGGAGAAGCTTATCCATCAACTCCTGAAGGTGCCGATTGTACTGCTTATGATGTTTATCTCGGGAATGAATTTACAGGAACAATTATCAAAACTAATAATGCATGGAAATCAGACAGCCATCTTGAAAGTGGCTTGCTTGCTGCAATTGGGAGTGTTATCATTGCGATGTTGGTTACATTATAGCTCTCCCTTTACAATTCTAATTTAATCCCAAAGAAATAATTTCTTTTTGGTGAGGGGTTAAAATACCTTCCTCCAAAAGCATTCAGGTCATTGCCTAAACTGTAGGTTTGATTTAAATGGTTATCTGCGCCAATATAAAAATCCATTCCAATTTTTCTTAATTGTAAAATATAACCCAGCTTGCATTGCAAAAGGTTATAACTGTTTGCATACACATCATTGGCATCAATTAATGGGATGGAAGAAGTATAGTTATAATTTGTGTTGAGATAAATTCCTGTTTTTGTCTTAATATCAAACTGTATAACGTTTATGTATCTGGGCACGCCTGTCAACCTGTTGCCTGAAAGATTTTTCGTTCCTGAAATATAGTTTCCAAAAGTATAAGGCTGGTAGCTGAAACTATTGGATACAACTATTTCCCTGATGAACCTGTTAGTATTTTTTACCAGGTGAGTTTGTAACCAAAGCTCAACTCCATTTTGTCGGGTAGAACCTGTATTCACAAAATAATCTGCACCACTGCTATCCTGCTGTTGTACAATTGCGTGGCTGAGATGGAATGAATAAGCAGAAGCCTGGAAATCTAACCTGTTGTGCATGATGCTGCCTTTGATGCCGCCTTCCACATTCCATCCATATTCAGGCTGGAGGTTATAAAACTGGTTGGTGGAAGGCCGGATTTCAGCAAGCGTTGGCGGAGAAAACCCTTTTGAAAGTATAGCAAAAAATGAAATTGAATTATTCATTTTATATAACGCACTCAGCCTTGGCGCTAAAAGGATTTTTGTATTTTGATTTTTCCAGTAATTATAAACCGGGTCAGAAATGCGATTGAATTTCAGTATCTGCTGATTGGCACTTATCCCACCCTGGATAGTAAAATTTTTGAATTGCAGATTGAGTTGGGTGAAAATGAAATACTGCATTACATGTACTTCGTCATCGTAGAGCAGGCTCCCCTGTTGCCCACTATTGTTTTCAAAATTTTTTATGTGTGAAATATTTTGCTGCCATTCAGCGCCGGTAATCCATTTTGTTTTTAAAACATTCCATTCAAATGTAGTCCTTGCACCATAATTCAATTCTTTGCGGTGTTCATAGTTGGTGATAAAAGGATTTTTAAAATCTGTGTGGCTGATGGTGGCAGAAGTATTATTTGTCCAGCCATGACCAAAATCAGAATGCAATGTCAATCCTGCAAAGCCTGTTTTGTTATATACACCAGCCTGTTGCTGAACAGCGCCGGGTGTTGCGCCAGAAGCTTGTCTTGCAAGTGTGGGTAAAGAGTCCATTTGCTGTTGTGTGATTCCACCTGGTGTTTCATAATGCAGGTCAGTATAAAATATTAAAGCTGATAGTTGTTCTTTATTATTGATGTTCCAATCCATCACACCCTGCACAGCATCTTTACGTAATGCGCTTTGTTGCCTGTAACCCTTATTCTGATAATGGCTTTGTTGTAAGCTGAAAGAAAATTTTTTCGTTTGATGATTGAAAGTTAGTTGCTCGTTGAATAAACCATAAGAGCCTGTCTCAATATTTGCACTGAATTTTTTTTGAATAACAGAGGGATTGCTTTGTAATAAAACAACGCCCCCGGTATTTGCGCCGTACATACTGCTGGCCGGGCCTTTTGCAATTTCAATTGATGAAAGCTGGCTTATATCAACGAGGTTGAGATAGGTGTTGCCACCTGCATCTGTCAGCGGGATATTGTTCCAATACACTTTAATGTTCCTGATGCCAAAAGGTGACCTCAATAAACTGCCGCGGATAGATAGGCGGTAACTGCCTGGGCTCCTTTCTTCCATGCGCACACCAGGCACAGTGTTCAACACCGGGACAAGGGTTGTATTTTCCAAACGTTGTAATTCAGTTTTGTGAATGAGTGCAACTGTTGCAGGTGCATCTTTCCAACTGGTTCCACCACCAAATGCTGTAACTGTAACCGGTTCAAGAATTGTTGTATCTGAATTAAAAGAAGAATCAGTGGAACCTGTTTGTGCCAGGACAGGATGGATATTAAAAAAACAAATTGCAATAAAAAGATTGAATATGCTGAAACAATTCAATAAAAGATTTTTCACTACGCAACGGTTTATCATGCTCATCATAAAATTTCAACACAAAGCTAAAAGATACAGCGCAGCTTTTCTGGCTGCGCTGTATTTAATAGTTATTGAACTGTGTGAAAATACTAAACCCTTATATAAATCTTTTTCTTATCGAGGAAATAACCTACCAGCCAGCAGGTGAGCATATAACAAATAGCAAACAACAGTGAACCGATATAAGCGCCTGCATGGGCAAAAATGTTTTGATATATCCATTCAAATAAAGTGGTGTCGCCGACTGGTATCATGTATAAAACCACAACCAGCAATTCCGAAACGAGGTAAACGAAGAGCGGGTTTTTACCAAAAACTTCAAAGAAATAAATGCCTTTAGTTTTTTTCAAAAAATCAATATAATATATAATACATGCAAGGAACATGCAATCTAAACCGGTGGTATGTACCACGAAGCTACTTGTCCATATTTTTTTGTTGATAGGAAAACCATAATTCCACCAGAATGCAATCACGATTAGAATGAAACCGGCCATAAAAAGTTTGGCGAGGCCTTCAAATGTTTTGCCACTCTTCTGAACGTATTTACCAACAATATAGCCCGCGACGACATTGCCGATTGAAGGGAATGTACTGAGCAAACCTTCGGGGTCGAATGGGAAACCTTCACCCATGTATAAATGTTTGGTTCCAACAAGCCATGTATCTAATCGCAATACTGCATTAGTGTGCATGTCAAGCGGGTCAGGCCCCGTGCCGAACATCACCATCACAGGCCAATATAAAATAAGTATGAGGATGGAGATTATGAGCGTGGTTCGTGTGCCCCAGAAGTACAACATCAGCGATGCCAGGCAATAAGCAATTGCAATACGTTGCAACACACCAAAAATCCTGGTATCAGCAATGGGTGAAAGAATCAGTTGGTGCTGGTCGTTGTATTCAAAAAAAGGGAACCAGTACATCAGGTAACCACATAAGAAAATGATGATGGTGCGTTTAAAAATTTTGCCCAATACAGCGCCCGTACCCATTTCATTCCATCGCCTCATAACAAAACTCATGGCATTACCAACAGCAAACATGAATGATGGAAACACCAGGTCAGTTGGTGTGAACCCATTCCAGTGGGCATGTTTTAGCGGGGCAAAAGTGGTATCACCATTGCCCGGTGTGTTTACGATAATCATTAAACAAATTGTCATTCCCCTGAATACATCAAGGGCAGTGAACCTTTCTTTGGCAACCGGTTGCATTAGTAAAAATTAAAATGATAAAGCAATTTTAGTACAGCAGTTTAATTTTTTAAAGATAAGTGTTTGAGATAAGCAACCTTGTTTTTTAGAAAAATTTTTTAAAGATGTTGATGATAATTGTCAGAACTACACTTATTATAATCATGGTGGTTATTGGGAAATAAAACCGGGTATTTTCATTTTCAATACGGATATCTCCGGGTAATTTACCGAGCCAGTTTAGTTTATCATAAAAGAAATAAATAAGTATCCCGATAATTGTAATGATGATACCGGCTATAATTATCCATTTGCCTGTTTGTGCATTCATGATGCAAAGTTCGGTGAATCGTTATTAAATTTACTTTTCAATCCATCTGTGTATGATTAAAAAAACATGGTTCAAAGTTGTAATGATAGTATTAGTTGTTTTGATGATTATTTATTTTCTTGGCCCACATCCCCGGACACCTGTTTACTCAGCTACTTTGCCCACTGTGCCATCAGGCGCTGCATCGTTGGAAAAATATATTGACAGTAATGAGGCATTGCATCGTTTAAAACCGGATAATGAAGCCAGGATAGTCTGGTTTGATACAAATAAAACAAAAACAGAATATGCAATTGTTTACCTGCATGGTTATTCTGCTAGCCAGGAAGAAGGCAGCCCGATACATACAAATATTGCAAAAGAATTCGGGTGCAATTTATATTTAAGCAGGTTGGCCTATCATGGTATTGACACAGCCAACCCGATGATAAACATTACACCGGAAGCACTTTGGGAAAGTGCAAAACAAGCTTTGCAGATAGGTAGGCAATTGGGTAAAAAAGTGATACTGATGTCAACATCAACCGGTGGAACTTTGTCGTTGCAATTGGCAGCAGCTTACCCGAATGATGTATATGCTTTAATCATGATGTCGCCCAACATTGCATTGCATGATGACCGTGCGTTTATTTTGAATAATCCCTGGGGGTTGCAGATAGCGCACCTTATAACGGGGAGCAATGATGTTACTTCCACTGATACATCTGCCATATATGAACAATACTGGTATCATCAATTTCCAATGCAGGCTGTAATACAGTTACAGGAATTGATTGAAACAACAATGACCAGGAAAACATTTGAAGCAGTGAAGCAACCATCCCTTGTTTTGTATTATTATAAAGATGAACAACACCAGGATACTGTAGTGAGTGTGCCTGCCATTCTGAAAATGTATGATGAGTTGGGTACACCTGCAGGCTTGAAAGTGAAAGCAGCCATGCCTGATGTGGGCAACCATGTGATGGGGGGTTATATAAAATCAAAAGACCTCTTGGAAGTGCAACAGGCAATAGAAAAATTTATGAAAGGTGTTTTGAAGATGCAACCTGTAGCAACGGATTCAACTCAATAAAATTTATCCAATAAAAAAACAGCCGGTCAACAAATATTTGTAATGTTACCCGGCTGTTGATAGATGTAGTAAAAAATTAATCGCGGTGTAAAAACGAAATTAATTTCATACCTACAATTTTAGCAAGGCCTTCTTCAAAAAAGTTGTTTAGCTTCCAGGTGTTGTTTTGCTGCACGGCAGTACCACTGTATTCGTTATCAAAATAGATGTCGAAAACAGGGCTCTTTGTGCCGTTGGATGTAATAGCTACCGGGATAGCTTCGCCTTCGTAATGTTTGTTCATGTAGTCAAACTCAAGCCAAACGATTTGAGGTAAATACATAGTATTGGATTTTTTGTTAAGATATTGGGACATGCAATTTCTATAATGTCATGTTGATTTTTTAAACAAATAAGGTATTTCTTTTATACAGAAAAGACATCTTTTCACCTGTTTATAATTGGCTTGTAACAAAAATGTTTGGCTGGTTTTATTTGAAAACTTTTTTTAGAAGACATGATTTCAAAATGTAAGAAGCAACTTTTATCATTAAATCAAAACTGTTAATTACAACTTTTCCGGATATAAAATGGCAGTTAATAATTCCTTATCATTGTACAATAATTAAAACTTTGCGACGTTTGTAAAAATTCTAAAGCACAATTAAGTTAAGATGATAAGGCTGCTTAAAAATTCAATATACTGTTTAATGCTGATGGGTCTCGTTACTTCCTGTCATAAGGGAGGAAGCAAAAGTTCATGGAAAAAGAGTGATGGCACCAGTGATGTAACCGGCTGGCATTACAATGATAAGAACCAGGGTGGTTACTATGTGGCCAAACCAAAAGATATAAAAACAGGCCCCGGGCTTGTGTTTGTGCAGGGGGGTACTTTTACCATGGGTTCCACTGAAGAAGATGTGATGGGCGACTGGAATAATATCCCCCGCCGTGTTACTGTTAACTCTTTCTTTATTGATAAAACAGAAGTGGCGAATGTCCACTATCGCGAATATATCCACTGGATTGAAAATGTTTTTTCCGACCCGCAATACCAGAAAGTAGTTGATGGTGCAAAACCGGATACCCTGGTTTGGCGCAGCCAGTTGGCATACAATGAGCCTTATGTAGAATATTATTTCCGTCATCCATCTTATAATTATTATCCTGTTGTTGGTGTTACCTGGAGACAAGCCCATGATTTTTGTATCTGGCGTACTGACAGGGTAAATGAATTGGCTTTAATCAAAGCCGGTTATCAAAATAAAAACCTGATAAAACAGGAAATGAATGGTGGTGGCCAGGACAATTTTAATACAAAGTCTTATTTAATGGGTGAGTATGAAGGGGTGCCTGGAAAACCGAAGAAAAATCCTTTAAAAGATGCACAGGGCAGGCCGAGGACAAGGGTAAGTTTTGAAGATGGTATCCTCTTTCCTGATTACCGCTTACCAACAGAAGCAGAATGGGAATATGCAGCTCTGGGTTTGGTGAGTGAGAACCCGGCTCCCCGCAAATCTGAAAAGAAACGTGGTGAAGAAGTTATTGCCAATAAGCAAATCTATTCATGGAAAAATGATGGATATGATAACCTTCGTGCTACCAAAAAAGGAGCTATGCAGGGCGCTATGTTAGCCAACTTTAAACGTGGCAATGGTGACTATATGGGTGTAGCCGGTGGTTTGAATGACCGTTCAGCTATTCCTTCATCAGTGACTTCATTCTTTCCAAATGGTTTTGGCTTGTATAATATGAGTGGTAATGTGAGTGAATGGGTAGCTGATGTTTACAGGCCGGAAACCGGACTTGACGAAAGTGATATAAATCCATATCGTGGTAACGTATTCATGCAAGTGGACATGAGTGGTGGTGAAGGTAATTTAAGGGATAGCCTGGGTAGGATAAAAATGATACCGGAAAGTGATTCTGCATTAGCTGACCGCAGGAATTATCAAAGGGCTTATGCAATAAATTATTTAGATGGTGATTCTACAAGTCGTGCTTATTATGGATATGGTGTAACCACATTGATCAGCGATCAAAGCCGTGTTGTAAAAGGTGGTAGTTGGTTGGATATGCCTTACTGGCTGAGCCCTGGTGCCCGCAGGTTCCTGGAGGAATATGAAAGTTCTTCAACTATTGGTTTCCGTTGTGCCATGACACATTATGGAGCGCCGGAAGGTTTATCACCAAAAATTAAAACCGGTAACTTTTTCCCGAAAAGAAGGCAAAAAAGATAAGAGAGGAAAGGTTTATAATAAGAAAAGGCCATCTGCATTTGCGATGGCTTTTTCTTTTATAAGTGTTGAAAGAATTTTTATCAATACGATGGAGAAAACTTTAATTCAACACACTGGTTTCTTTTTCAGTGCTGATATTTTTTTCTTCTTTAATCTTATTATATCCACCTGAAATATTGTACAAATTATGGATGCCCTGTCTTTTGAGAAGTGAGGCAGCAATCACACTCCTGTAACCAGCGGCACAATGCAAATATAAGTTTTGATTATCTTCCAGGTTTGCCATGCTTGCCGGATCAATTAAAGTTTCTAAAGGAATATTCACAGCATCTGTTACATGGCCTTCTGCAAATTCGGCTTCTCTTCTTACATCAACAACGACCAGTTTCTTGTCAAAAGGAATATCCATTGCCAACTCATCCGGTTCTATGTTGATGATCATATCAATTGGTTCACCTGCTTTTGACCAGGCATTGAAGCCGCCATCAAGATAACCTGCAAATTTGTTGAAACCAACACGGGTTAATCGAACCACACTTTCTTTCTCTTTTCCTTCTGCAGCTATGATTAAAATTGTTTTATCAAATGGAAGAAGGCTGCCTGCCCATTCTGCAAACCTGCCATCAAGCCCAATGCAAATAGAACCGGGCACAAAACCTGCAGTAAATTCAGATTCATTCCTGGTATCTAAAAGAATTATGTTCTCGTCATTCTTTAATTTTTTTACTTCTGGAACCTGTAAAGGTTTTAATGCAGTACCTAATATTGTATCAAGGCTTTCATAACCTTCTTTGTTGATTCTTGCGTTTACAGGAAAATATGTTGGTGGCTCAGAAAGGCCTTCGGTTACGGCTTTGATAAATGCATCTTTATTTTCAGCCTTTAAAGCATAGTTGGTTTGTTTTTCATTACCGATAGTGCTGGTAGTACTGGCACCAAGATTCTTACCACAACTACTGCCTGGACCATGTGCGGGATAAACAATTACTTCATCATCCAAAGGCATGATTTTCTTTTGGATACTTTCATACATGATACCTGCAAGGTCAGATGCAGTCAAAGATTCACCTTTCTGTGCAAGGTCTGGCCGGCCTACATCGCCTACAAATAATGTATCACCAGTAAAGATGGCATAGTCTTTTTTGTTTTCATCTTTTAATAAATAACAGCTACTCTCAAGTGTATGGCCGGGTGTATGTAATACTTCTATGCTTATATTTCCTAATTGAAAAATTTCACCATCCTGCGCAATGTGAACGGGGAATGATGTCTGCGTACCCGGACCGTAAATGATAGGTGCACAGGTTGCATTGCTGAGGTCAATATGGCCG
The DNA here is from genome assembly GCA_964400415.1 of uncultured Parafilimonas sp. Taxonomy (GTDB): domain Bacteria; phylum Bacteroidota; class Bacteroidia; order Chitinophagales; family Chitinophagaceae; genus Parafilimonas. Next base: position 48,186 of record CAYNTP010000009.1, on the reverse strand, counting down.
CTCACAAAATCAGCATGGAAATGTGTTTCAAAAATATATTTGATTACAGCATTTCTTTTTTTGGCCAATGCAATATATTCTTCGATATCCCTCAATGGGTCAATGATGGCTGCCTCACCATTGCTTTCCACATAATATGCCGCTTCACTCAGGCAATTGGTATATAATTGCTGTATATGCATAAAAAAATTTATACAAAAATACAACTACAGGTAAAATGACTTTGGAGTTTAACTTACCAGTTGTTCGATAAAGCCGTTGATTTCTTTTATGCGGCCATAATTGAGCGAATAGTAAATAAATTTCCCGTCCCTTTTTGTCATAACGATACCTGCCCTGCGCAAAATAGCGAGGTGTTGTGAAACAACTGATTGTTCCAAACGCAGGTTGACATAAATTTCAGTAACGGTAATTTTTCCCTGCTCATCAATAAGCTTCAGCAATTGCTGCCTTAACTTATGATTCATAGCCCGAAGAATCAGGGAGGCTTTTTTGAGGCGAAGGAAATCCAATCTCAGGTTTTCACTGCTATCCTTATCATTAATCACAAGAAATTGATTGGGAATGTTCGTCATAGTAATCAAAAATTTTTTCAGAATAAGATATTATTAATAATGTGAATGATACATAAAAAATTGTGCCTGTTTCTGCTATACTTTCTGATTTTTGAAATAAACCTGTTTTAAATAAAAAGGTTCGCAATAAGCGATATCAGAAAAGTTTTTTGAAACAAATGCTTTTTCTGACAAAATTGCTGCAGGTTCTCCTAAGAATAGCGGGTTTATATCAATAATATTATCAGATTTTACAATTTCATGAAACTTCCTGCTTCCGTTTCCACCTGTTAAAATCTTGTTTGAAATTCTTTCTTTTTCTAAAAAATTTAAATCAATAATAACAGATGCAAAGTCGCTGATAGGTTCCAGCTTAAAATTATATAAGCCGGTAAAAACTTCCATCCTTCTTGCATCAATCATCGGGCAGAATAATTCATCACCTTTTAATTGCGGTGATTGATTTTTTATTGCCAACGCCATTACATCAAGTGAGTTTAAAAGAATTAATGGTTTATCCAGGACATAACATAAAGCTTTAGAAGAAGATAAACCTACCCGCAAACCTGTATAACTGCCCGGCCCGTTTACAACGGATATGGCATTGATGTTATTCAATTGAACACCGGTTGTTTCACACAATGATTTTATCGCAGGTTGCAAAAATGAAGCGTGGTCTTTTTGTGTGGAGTTTTCTTTTTCTGCAATAATCTTTCCCTCCCTGCTGATGCTGACAGCGGCATTTTCAAATGCAGTATTGATAATTAAAATGGTAGCCAAAATAAAATTTTAATCCCTGGAATCGTTTATCAATAAAGATGAGATGGTATAACGACCATCATTTTGTTGTAACCGTTGCAATAAACCTGCAATATGTTTCAACCCGATTTTTTCTGCCCATTCAAAAGGGCCAAATGGATAATTTGTGCCAAGTTTCATGGCAATGTCTATCTGAGTTTTTGTGCTTACATTTTCTTCCAGAGCAAAATAAGCTTCATTAATTATCATAGCTAAAATCCTTGCAGCCACCAGGCCATAATCATCTTTTACCCAAACAAATTTCCAACCTAAAATTTGGAGTATTTTTTCTGCATCATTTTGGGTATTTCTATCCACACAAGCAAGTTCTGACAAAGGCCTTTTGATAAAGCCATTCCATCCATTCATCCTGATGTAATTTGATTGGCCTATTTCACGGCAGGTACAATTCACTGCATGTACAAAGACAGGTATTTCATCAATCCTTTCATTAGCTGCCGGATTATTATCATCAAACAGGAAGTCAAAGACAGCATCTGCTTTTATATTGGAAAAATTTACAGCTGGGCCAATCCATTGGATGTTTACATCATTATTAAATCCCTTTTGAAGTAGTTCGCTTTTTTGTTCTTCATCTGCCCGAATAACTATATTCATAATGTTGCACAAAAATAAGCCCTGGAAAACAGCTATTGATGAAAGGGCGGTTATATTTGTTTCAATTTAAATTTAAGAATATGGCCAAACAAATTATCAGGACAGACAATGCGCCTGCACCAATCGGGCCTTACAGCCAGGCAGTAAAAGCAGGTGATTTTATATTTCTAAGTGGTCAGGTGGCAATTGACCCTGCTACAAATGAATTGATAAAAGGTAGTGTGGCTGATGAGACTAAGCAGGTGATGCAAAACATCAAAGCAATTTTAATAGAAGCCGGCCTCACTTTTCAGCATGTTGTAAAAACAAGTATTTTTCTGAGTGATATGTCTCTTTTTTCTGCTGTGAATGAAGTGTATGCTACTTATTTCGATGGTGATTATCCTGCCCGTGAAACTGTTGCTGTAAAGACCCTTCCAAAAAATGTGAATGTAGAAATCAGTATGACAGCAGTTGTGCATTTATGAAGGCAGTGAAACAATATATTTTGTTGTAAAAGTTTTTTCCTGTTGTGGTGGTAAAATTATAAGCCCGATTTTATTATTATATGCATCCGGTGCACCACTCAGGTTTTCTATGGCAATACTTTTCCTGTGCGGTGGTGTATAAACCTGCAGGTAAGGATAAGATGCATCAGGCTGTATGGTGAGTTGTAAACCAGTTGTGTTATTTTTTAATACGCATGCAGGCTGAACAATATTATTCAACTGGAAACAATTATCGAGGAAAGTATCACCAATTTTTTCAGGAACCTGGAAATGTTGATAGGGTAAAATGTTGCCTGTAGGTAAAAGCCTTTCACTGAATTCAAGCATTGAATTGCTGTTCATCATAAATGAAAGCCCGTTGATATTTTCATCCAATTTAAAATAAGGGTGCCATCCATCGCATAAAGGCAAATCCTGTTGGCTGATATTTCTGATTGTTGTTTGCAGTGTCAGACTGTTGTTTTCTTCAAGTGTGTAAACAACTTCGCAATTAAAATCAAAAACATAACTCTCCATGTTTTTATAATGACAGGATAATTTTACCATTGCCTTTTCTTCATCTGCATGTTGCCCGGTAATTTCAAAAATGGCGTCAAATAACAATCCATGTATTGCTTCTTTGGCTAAAAAGAATTTACCGATGGTGTAATGGTTACCATTAAACTCAAAGATACCTTCTGATAACCTGCATACATAAGGACTGAGTTTTGCGCTCTTAAAACCATTGGTAATATTTTCAATTGCATCTTGCGGCGATGTAAAACCATCAACAATATTTTTAGATTGAATATTGAAAGCATTCAACAATGCGCCAAAAGAATATATCTCAACAGATGTGTTATTTGATTCATCTTTTAATGTAATAACCGGGAAAACTCCTGAGGAATTGATTTTAATTTTAAACGGCATATTATTTTTTATTTTTTACTGCTACTGCAATTTTTGAATCGGCGGTACCATAATATAACCACCATTTATTTTTATAATCTGCAAGCCCTTCTGCAAAACAAACATTATTGACCTCGCCGGTAAGCTCATATTTTTTTTCGGGCCGTAAAAACCAATTGTCCATCCTGTTTGAAATTACGGATGGATTATTTTTATCAAACAACACCTGTGATACAGTGTAAGTGCCTTCAGGCAAACTTGTATCACCGATAGATGGAATGTTGCGGCTGTTATATACCAGTAAAATACCTTTATCAGTGTACATTGCAGGTGGCCCGCTTTCCACAATGTTGCAGTCAAATTTATGTTTGCGCGTTGGTAATGCAATTTTTAAATTTGAAATATTATAATGCGCATAAACTGAATCATAATTCTTATCCGGTTTTTGAAGTAAAGGCGTCCAGTGAACCAGGTCAGTTGAAGTTGCCAGCCAGATATATTTATCACCCCAATACATCCAATACAAACCATTTATTTTTTTAGCAATAATTTTTCCATTAACATAATCAGCAACTATTGACCCTGATTTGGACCACATATTTTCATATTGTTTTTCTTTAAAAACAGGACCGGTTTTTTTCCAGTGGTACAGGTCGGTTGATATAGCCATCATTAACCTTGCGGTTTTGCCGTCGTAGGCAGTATATGTAAGATATGTACCGGTGTTGTCTTCTACCAGGCGAGGGTCTTCACAACCACCCGGCCATTCATATTTTTTGTAAGCATCATTATCAGGGAATAAAACTGGTGAAGGGTTTCTTGTAAAATGGATGCCATCAATACTTGTGGCAATTCCAATGCGGGAACAGCCTGCACTGTCCTGGGCACGATACAAAATAAAGAGTGTGTCATGCCTGACAGCTACTGCAGGATTGAAAACATTTTTTGCTTCCCATTTAATTGCTTTGTGTTGAACAGGGCAATTAAACACGAGTTGGCCAGGTTGCATCACAGGGTTAACTGAATCCAGTTTGTAAAATGGCAACAGGAACCCATTGCCTGTTGCTTCATTGTTTTCATCTGTTTTCTTTTGTTGTGCAGGTGTGCATGCAGCAAACAAAAGAACCATGACGATAAACAGGCAAAATAACTTTTTGATTTTTGGAAATAACACTCCCGGTTGCATTATTACGCTCAATAAATTCAGGCAATAATACACCATTTACAACTTAGGAAGTTGATAAACCTTTAGCCGAAAACAATAATTGTATGAATCCTGTGATTAAAGATTGATAACACTGTTGGTGCCACCAAACTCATTCTGTTTTTCTTCGTCAGCTTCTGGTTCATTTATCCAGAGCGTTTCATTTACAAGGTATTTGAATTCGTGATTGCTGTCTTTAGGAAGGTTGATATCACAGGTAAAGCTGCCATCTTTTTTCTTGCTCATGATAACAGAATTTTTCCAGTCGCTGTTCAAACCTAAAATTTCAATTGTTTCAGCATTTTCAACACTCACTGTAAATTTTACTTTACAATAATCTTTCGTTTTGTAATAGGTTTTTTGTACCATAATTATAAAATTTTAAATAATTGATTCAAGGTTAATAATCGTGCAAATAAAAGGTAACCTGATGGAATAATTTCTTTTTATACACTTATGTTGATAAAACAACAATGAATCAGGAAAACTTTTCCAACTAAATTAACTTAACAGCCTGTTAAGTATTATAAAATTTTCTTCTGAAAATTACTGAAGCTGTTGATTTTATATTGATTAAAATGATGTAGCATACATGATAATCTGTAATTCAGATTATTTTCTATTCATAAATTGTTATGAAGAAAATTCAATCCTTTCCAATTGAAAATTTATTTGTGAATATGTCTGTTTAATTGAATAGATTTTTTAACAAATTAAAAAATCCTGCAATAAATGAATGCATGAAGAAAACAAAGCATGTATTGTTTTGTTGTTGCCATTATCTTTGAAAATAAAATTTATCATGATGAAAAGGATAGCCTGTTTTGTTTTGTTTTTCTGTTTCATTTTTTCTACGCACCTGTTTGCACAGCAGGCACCTTTTTACAATGATATTCAGCAATTCAAAAAATACGATAGCATTAATCCTCCAAAACAACATGAGATTTTGTTTATTGGCAGTTCATCTTTTACCAAGTGGAAAGATGTGCAGGATTATTTTCCGGGTTATCCAATCATCAATCGTGGTTTCGGTGGTTCATCATTACCCGATTTAATCCGGTATGCCGATGAAATTATTTATCCATATCATCCGAAGGAAATAGTTATTTATTGTGGTGAGAATGATTTCACTGCTGAAGAAAATGTTACACCACAAATTGTTTTTGGACGTTTCAAAACTTTATTTGGCATGATACGCCAGCATCTTGTTGATGTGCCAGTGGTTTATATTTCAATAAAGCCAAGTCCAAGCCGCAGGAAATACTGGCCTCAAATGGTGGAAGCAAATAAATTAATTAAAGATTATATCGGTACACAAAAGCATGCATCGTTTGTTGATGTATATAAATTGATGCTGAATGGAAACCAGGCAAAACCTGAGATATTTTTAAGTGACAGTTTGCACATGAATGCAAAAGGTTATGCAATCTGGCAAAAAGCTATACAGCCTCTTTTAGTAAAATAATAAAACTGGTAAAGCAACAACAATTTCATTACTGTTTCACTTCATTTGCTTTCAGCACCCTGATAAAATTGCCGCCCAATATTTTTTGGATATCTGTTTTGCTGTAACCGCGTTCCAGTAATGCTTTTGTAATTAATGGATATGCCGTTACATCATCCATCTGTTGCGGGGGAAAACTGATGCCGTCAAAATCACTACCCATGCCAACATGGTCAACACCTGCAAGTTTTACAATGTGGTCGAGATGGTCAAGGATGAGATGGAATGGTGCACGCATATTTTTAACTTCATCAGCATATTTTAAAAACAAATAATTGTCTGCAAAAAATTCCTGTTTTCCGGCTTTCATCAGTGAATCTTTTTCTGCCTTATGCCTTGCTTCAAAAGCCTGTTCTTTTGCATCGAATGTGCTGTCTAAAAACCCGGAATAAAAATTGAGTTGAATCACACCACCGTTTTTGGCAACTGCTTTTATCTGGTCATCTTTTAAATTTCTTGGCACGGGGCAAAGCGCATAAGCATCACTATGAGAGACTATTACTGGTTTTGTGGTGGTATGAATAGCATCCCAGAAAGTTTGTTCACCCACATGGCTGAGGTCCACCATCATGCCGATTTTATTCATGTGTTCCACTACCTTTTTTCCAAAATCAGTCAAGCCTTTATGTGTTAAGTGTTGTGATGTATCACTTTCATTTTTGGCGCTGGTAGCCCAGTCTGTATTATTGTTCCATGTTAGGGTCATATACCTTGTACCGCGGGCATAAAGACTGTCTAATTTATCAAGGCTGTTTTCTATCATGTGGCCACCTTCCACACCTATCATAGTGCCGAGTTTATGTTGTGCCACAGCCTGCATCAATTGTGTTGAATTAGTGACCAGCATCATTTTGGAAGGGTTGCGTTTTATCCAGGCATATAGTGTATCAATTTCCCTGTTGGCAAATGCATATGGATTGTTTTGTGTGCCATCGCACCAGATACTGAATACCTGCACATCAATACCACCTTTGAACATCCTCGCCAGGTCGCTATGCGTCAAGCCCGTAAGGTTACTGTCGAACCTGTACCCTTTTTCAATGCATGTGCTGATAATATCATTATGTGTATCGCAGAGGATACTTGCAAAATGCAGTTTTTTATAGTCCTGTGCCTGGGCATTGGCTATAGAAACAATGGCAATGAGTAAGGATAATATTTTCTTCATGTGTGTGAAAGTAATAATATTTTTCTTGCTTGTTGTTATGTTATATGGATTATGAACCATAATACCCAATATCAATAGTGGTTTATATGTTGATAACTCTCCTTACGCAGATGTGGGCTGTGCTTATCTTTGGCGCATGTCTGCAGAAAAAATTATTGCGGAGTGGAAACAGAAAAAGTTTAAGCCTCTTTATTGGCTGGAAGGGGACGAACCTTTTTTTATTGATGAGGTGGTGGATTATGCAGAGCATAAAATTTTAAATGAAAGTGAGGCATCGTTTAACCTGAGTGTTTTTTATGGAAAGGATGCAGAATGGGCCAGTGTGGTAAATGCATGCATGGGCTATCCCATGTTTGGTGAAAGAAAAGTGGTGTTGTTGAAAGAAGCGCAACAGATGAAGGGAATTGAAATGCTGGAAAATTATATCCAGAAACCTTTGGCTTCTACAGTTTTTGTTGTGAGTTATAAAGACAAAAAATTAGATGCAAGGACAAAATTTTCAAAACTGGTAAAACAGCATGGTGAAATTTTAACTACAAAAAAAATTTACGAAAACCAATTGCCCGAATGGGTAAAAACATTTGTTGAAAGCCTCGGCATGACAATCAACCACCAGGCAGTAGCAATGCTGGTTGACCATATCGGTAACGATTTGAGCCGTTTGAAAAATGAAGTAGAAAAAATCTCAGTCAACCTGAATAAGAAAAAAAATATTTCAGAAGAAGATATTGAGAATTTTGTAGGCATCAGCAAGGAGTTTAACGTGTTTGAATTGCAGGACGCCATCAGCCAGAAAAATTTACCCAAGGCCATCCGCATCATTCAATATTTTCAAAGCAACCCAAAGGCGGCACCGTTACAATTAATCCTTCCAACATTATATAATTATTTCAGTAAAATTTACACGGTTGCTGCGCTGAATGAATATTCTGAAGCTGCATTTAAACCCTATTTCTACAATAATTCTTTTGCTGCCAGGCAGGCTTTATCTGCTGTAAAAAATTATGGATTTTCCGGAGCAGAAAAAGCAATTCTATTGATTCATGAGTACAACCTGAAAGTTATAGGTATCAACAGCGCTATTGGCGGAACTGATGCCACAGGTGAGTTTTTAAAGGAAATTGCAGTGAAAATTATTTCGGCAACCTGACCTTTTATTTTATTTTTTTTGTTGAAGAAAACACCTTATTTTTCATAACTGTTTTGTCGTTGGAAATTTATTAACCGTACCTCATCAATTTTGGAAATCGCTGCCTGGTTGCTAAGCCAGGGAGTATATTTTATAATTTTTAAAAAATGAGAATCATGAAAAAACACTTACTTCTTATTGCGGCAACCTGCATGGGAGTGACAGGTTTTGCTCAAAGTTTTAAACTAAATTCAAAAGAAGGAGTAAGCACACAGGCCAACTGGGTCGGCCCGAATTCAAAGATTCAGTTTAATCCTGGCGCTGCTAAAACTTTTTTTGGTTTAAATGCCAATTCAGATTTGGTACTTGCAAAAAAACAAACCGACAAACTTGGTTTCATTCATTACCGTTATTACCAGTCTTACAATGGTGTACCGGTAGAAAAATCAATGTTTGTGGTGCACACAAAAAATGGTTTTTTGCGTGGAGCTAATGGTACAGTTGTTACGGATTTCAATGATAATGCATTGGCAAAATCCTCAGCCTCCATTTCGCCACAGAAAGCTGTTGCTATTGCCATTGCACATGTCAATGCAAAAGAATATGCGTGGCAGGATGAAAGTATGCAGGACCGGATAAAAACTCAGTTTAAAAATCCAAAGGCAACTTTTTATCCTGAAGCAGAATTGGTATATTATAATCCTGAACCAACACTCAAAGCAAGGGAATTGAAGTTGTGTTATAAAGTGGATGTGTATGCATTGCAACCATTGAGCCGGGCAGATTATTTCATTGATGCAAGAACGGGAAAAGTAATTGGGAAAAACGACAAGATATTTTTCTCTGATGTAACAGGTACTGCCAATACAGCTTATAGTGGCACTCAGACAATTCATTCCGATAAGACAGGCGCTAATGCATACAGGTTACGTGATTATACTAAAGGTGATGGTGTTATTACTGTTCATGGTGAATACGGTAAACGAGGACAGGATTATACCAGCACTTCCAACAACTGGAATTTAACAGGTTTTGACCAGGCGGCTATGGATGCTCATTATGGTGTGGGCGAAACATATAATTATTATATGGCAAAGTTTGGAAGAAATAGTTATGATGACCAGGGCACTGCTTTATATAGTTATGTAAACGATCCTACTTACCTGGATAATGCATTCTGGGATGGAAGCGCTATGAATTTTAATAAACGCTCTGATGGTAACCCGGGTGGTGTAACAGGTATAGATGTAACCGGTCATGAACTAACTCATGGGGTAACACAGGAAACATGTGGTTTGAATTATGCTTATGAACCTGGCGCAATGAATGAGAGCCTGAGTGATATTATGGGCAAGTCAGTACAGTTTTATGCAAAACCAAATGACATCAACTGGTTATTGAGCAATGATATGGGTTGGATCATACGTGATATGAGTAACCCCAATGCTTTGGGCCAACCAGATACATACAAAGGTTTGTATTGGTATACAGGTGGTGGTGATAATGGTGGCGTACACTACAACAGTGGTGTAGGTAATTTTATGTTTTACCTTTTAGTGAATGGTGGTACTGGCACTAATGATATTGGTAACAGTTATAAAGTAAGTGGCATTGGGCTGGATGATGCTGACCAGATTATCTATCGTACACAGACAGTTTATTTAACGCCTACATCGCAGTATGAAGATTGGAGAGCTGCCTGCATCAGTGCTGCAACTGATTTATTTGGGGCTACATCCACTCAAACCAATAATGTAAAAAATGCATGGCATGCTGTTGGTATTGGCACCGATTCTGCAGGTTGTGATAAACCATCTGGTTTAACAGCAACCAATATTAAGAAGAAGTCTGCCACATTGCAATGGACTTCTTCAGGTGTGAGCATTGGTTACAATCTGCAATGGAAACTTGTAACAGCAACAAACTGGACAACTGTTTCAAATATATCATCTACAACTTATACACTTAATAATTTAATCCCAGGGTTCTCTTATGAGTTTAAAGTACAGACACAGTGTTCATCAAACACTAACAGCAGTTATAGCGATTCATATACATTTACTACTGTAAGCGCTGGCAATGTGTATTGTACATCTTATGGCACCAGCCAGAGTTTTGAATTCATACAAAGTGTGGGACTAAGATCACGAACTTATGTTAGTGGTGATAATGGTGGTTACGGCAACTTTATCAGTGCGGGTGGTACAATAAGAGTAAACAGACAGGATGAGCTAATATTGACACCTGGCTTTACGGGTAATTCTTATGATGAATACTGGACTGCCTATATTGATTATAATAAAGATGGCGACTTTACAGATGCAGGCGAAATGATTGGAACTGCTCATGGAACCGGCGCTGTTAATCTCCCCTTTGTTGTGCCTTCAGGTGCTACGCCTGGTGTAACAAGGTTAAGGGTTCAAATGACTTATGCTTCTGCAGAGACTGATCCTTGTGCGGTGATGACTTATGGTGAAACTGAAGATTATTCAGTAAGGATTTTTGCAGACAACAATGCAATTGTAGCAGATAACAATACATCTTCATTATCTGTATTACCAAACCCTGTAAAAGGATATGCTGCAACAGCATCACTTATTTTATCAAAGCAGGGTAATGCTACAATAAGGATAACTGACCTCTCAGGAAGAACTATTACAACACAGCTATTGAAGAATGGACATATTGGTAAAAATTCCATTCCATTATCAGGTTTGAGCAACTTAATTAATGGTGTATTCTTTGTAGTTGCTGAACAAAATGGCGTTGTAATAGGAAGGACACAATTGGTAATTGATAAATAAAAAATTTTATAACTATGCCTGAAAAAGCCGGAATTATTTCCGGCTTTTTCGGTTTAAAAAAAATACAAAATATTTTTTTGCGGTTGTTGGGAAAGCACTAATTTCACTGAACTGTTTGAAAAAAATATTGCAGCACAACTTCTACACCCATTATAACTAACTGAGCAAACCGTTTTGATATTTGTGCGAATGACAAGAAATTTATGCAATTAATGTATGTATAAAACTATACCTGTTTTACAATATTTATCTCTTGAAAAAACACCAGGATTAACCATTCATTTTTTTAAAATCAATCAATCATTTATGAAAAGAAAAATTCTATCCATTGCGGTTTTTAGTTTTCTTATGGGCAGCGCTTATTCACAAAGTTTTGTGAGCAAAGCCATCAGGGGGGAAAGGGGCATTAGCAAGCAATTTACATCGCTTGATAAAAGCCATTCTATCCAGTTTAATGGTTCTCAATTAAAATCACTGCTTGATCTTAACCAAAACTCAGATCTTGTTTTGTCAAAAACAGAACAGGATAAACTGGGTTATATTCATTACCGTTATTATCAGACTTTCAATGGCGTACCTGTTGAAAACAGTATGTATATTGTACATACAAAAAACGGAGTATTGAAAAGCCTGGGTGGATCAATTGTTACAGATTTCGATCAGTCAATAACAAGCCGTACGGCTCAGAAAATATCTAAAACAGATGCTATCAATATAGCTGTAAAGCATGTTGGTGCTTCTGTATATGCATGGCAAGATCCGGGTATGGAACAGAGGATCAAAATGCAGAAGAATGATAAAAATGCAACTTATGCACCCAAGGCAAGCCTCGTATGGTATAGCCCTAATGACGATGTAAGCTCAAGGGAATTACGTCTTTGTTACAAGGTAGATGTTTATGCAAGGCAACCACTGAGCCGTGCATATTATTATGTTGATGCATTAACCGGAGATGTGTTAGGTAAAAAAGATGAGCTCTTTTTCTCCGATGCAACAGGGACTGCAAATACTGCTTATAGTGGCGCTCAAACCATACACAGCGACCTCAATGGCAGCAGCTACCGTTTAAGGGATTATACAAAAGGGAATGGTGTAATTACGTTGCATGGTGAAACAGCTTCCCGTGGCAATGATTATACCAGTTCTACAGCAAACTGGACACTGACCGGCACCAATATCGCTGCGTTAGATGCCCATTATGGTGTGTCACAGACTTATGCTTTCTACTATGCAAATTTTGGCAGGAACAGTTATGATAATGCAGGTACAGCTTTATATAGCTACGTTAATGACCCAACCTATACTGATAATGCATTTTGGGATGGAAGCGCAATGAACTTTAATAAACGCTCCAACAGCAGCCAGAACCCTGGTGGTGTTACAGGTATTGACGTAACTGGACATGAATTAACGCATGGTGTTACTCAGTCAGAATCTGGATTGAATTATAGTAAAGAGCCCGGTGCCATGAATGAAAGTATGAGTGACATTATGGGTAAATCAGTACAATTCTGGAGTAAACCTAATGATATCAACTGGCTTATGAGTAACGATATGAATTGGGTAATCCGTGATATGAGCAACCCTAATGCTGAAGGACAACCTGATACATATAAAGGCACTTACTGGACATCAAGCAGCGCAGATAACTATGGTGTCCATACAAACAGTGGTGTAGGTAATTTCATGTTTTATCTTTTAGTAAACGGCGGTAGTGGCACCAATGACAAAGGCAATTCATATTCAGTAACTGGTATTGGTTTAAGCGAAGCATACCAGATTATTTACAGAACAAACACAACTTATCTGACACCTACTTCACAATATGCTGACTGGCGTACAGCCTGTATTAATGCAGCTACTGATTTATATGGCGCAAGCTCAAATGAAGTAACACAGGTTGAAAATGCCTGGTATGCAGTAGGTATTGGCACTGCAGGTGGTGGCGGTGGAGGCACTTGCGATGTGCCAACAGGACTGGCAGCTTCATCTGTTACTACATCTTCCGCAACAGTTAGTTGGGGTGCAGTGAGTGGTGCAGCAAGTTATAACCTGCAATACAAAGTATCTACATCTTCATCCTGGACAACTGTGAGCGGCATAACTTCAGCATCATATAACTTAACTGGTCTTAGTGCCAGCACTACATATAACTACCAGGTGCAGACAGTTTGCTCAGGTACCAGCTCCAGCGCATATAGCTCTTCAGCATCATTTACTACACAATCTTCCGGTGGTATTACTTATTGCACAACTTCAGGTAATACAACTTATGAGTATATCAATAAAGTAGTGTTGGGTTCTATCAGTAACACCAGTGGAAATAATGGCGGTTATGCAGATTTCACTTCTATGAGTACAAATCTTGCTGCAGGCGCTTCTGCTAAAATTACATTGACACCTGGGTTTGCAGGTTCCAGCTATAAAGAAGCATGGAGGGTGTTTATTGATTATAATCATAATGGTACACTGAATGATGCTGGTGAAATGATTACAGTCAGCAGTAAATCAAGTGCAGTTTCAAAAACTTTCACTGTTCCATCTACAGCATTAAGCGGTGCAACACGTATGCGTATTGTAATGCATTACAGCAGTGCACGCACAAATCCTTGCGGTACATTTACTGATGGTGATGTGGAAGATTATACTGTGAATATTACCGGTGGTGCATTAACCAGCTTTGCAGCATCAGATAATGCAAGCAGCAATAGCTTGAACAGCCTTGTTGTTTCACCTAACCCTGTAAAAACTTCAGTTGCCAATTTAGTTTTACAGGTAACAAAATCAGCGCCTGTGAATATTAAAATCACAGACCTTACAGGCCGTGTTATAAGAGCTGAAAATATCAGCAATGTAAATATTGGTAAGAACAATTATTCATTGAATAATTTGCGCATCCTTCCTGGTACCTACATGATAGTTGCCGAACAAAACGGTGCTATCATTGCACGCAGCCAGTTTATAGTTGCCAAATAATTTTTGATAATTATATTTTACAAAAAGAGCTGTCTCATGAAAATGGGACAGCTTCTTTTTTTGCATTACTTTAATCAGTTTATTAAATCTTCATTTTTGTAATCAGCCTTGTAATTAAAATGAGAAGGAGCAAGTCGTAGAAGGACTTGTCATCATATATTCAGAGTTAATATTGCTTCTGTGTTTCTATGTTGAGTGATATATAATTTTATTCTTGTTTCTTTATTGACTTTTCTTTGCCTGTCAATAACGGAATAGTTACATGATTAAATTGATTGTCTCAATATCTATTGAGTTATATTCTTGCTATGAAAAATTTGAATAAAATTTCATTTAGTAAAGATCTTGCCTTTACCTGTTCAGGATGTATTAATCATAAAGCATATCTTATATTTTGATACGTTTCTTATTCTCCACTTTTATTTATCAACATGCACCCTGAAAAGTTGCTTTATTAAATCTGACAATGGCGAGTGCTATTAAAAAAGCAAAATCCCTGAACTTATTTTAAAATTTTTTTTTGAAAGATAAGTTGCTGATTAACACCGGATTGTTTGCTCATAATTACTGCCTCAAAAAAATTTTTTTCAAAACCAATAGGGGTTTTTCCATTCTTCCTGTTTTATCATAAAGCGCAGCTACCGGAGCTGAAAAAAATAAAAAAAGACCGGTGCCTGTGTAAATACTTACCACTAAAAATTATGATATGCAAAACGAACAATTAAATGACTTATTACAAAGCATCGAGCCGATATCATTAGCAGATATGGATGATGTAAAACTCCTGGACAGGTTTGACTGGAAATTTATTGTACCGGTAACAAGCCTCGATGAAATTTTTGACCTGTTAAGGGACCAGTATTATATCCTTGATATAGATGGCCGCAGGGGGTTCAATTATGAAACAACTTATTATGATACTGTTGATTTCAGGTTTTACCATGATCACCATAATGGTTTAGCCAACAGGATCAAAGTAAGGAGCAGGTCTTACCTGGAAAGCAACCTTCATTTTTTTGAAGTGAAAATGAAGACTGATTTAAAAACAAGTAAGTTCAGGGAAAAACTGGAGAGCAAAATGTTTGAAATGAACAAAGCTCAGACAGAAAAAGTAAAATCATTTTACCCTGATGAATTGACGGGCGATTTGGTTCCTACATTGATCAATTCATACAAACGCATAACATTGGTGAATAAGGCCAAGACAGAAAGGTGCACAATTGATTTGAATATAACATACAGGGACCCTGAAGCGCCTGAGGCAGGAGTAACAGTGAGTGATATTGCAATTATTGAAGTAAAGCAATCTAATGTTTCATTATTGCATGGCATCATGTGTTCACTCAGGAGAAGGCATATCTATCCTTCAAGTATCAGTAAATATGTTTTAGGCATTATAAAACTTCATCCTGATATCAACCACCAGGTCTTCGAGCCTCTTTTAGTGAAACTAAGCACTGTTCAATCAAAAGCTATTTAATAATACAATCAAAAAATATTCAAATGAAAAAATCTCTTTTAATAGTATCTGCATTTTTAATGTTATGCATTACACCCGCATTGGCCCAGGACAAAAATGTACTTGGGAGCATGATACAAAGTTTTGATCTCGAAGAATTCGGGATGCGGTTTCTCATCAATTCAATTGCTATTCTTTTATTGGTGCGGGTAATTTATTATACCCGCCACCGCAACAAAGATTTTGTTTTCACATTTCTTCTTTTCAACACGGTCAATTTCCTGATCTGTTTTTTACTCAGCGCTGCTGATCTTGAAGTGGGTTTCGCTTTTGGTTTATTTGCCATCTTCTCTATCATGCGTTACAGGACTGTGAAAGTGGCAGTAAAAGAAATGGGTTATCTTTTTCTGTGTATTGCAATGGGCCTCATCAATTCATTGGCTACCACCCAGGATAATTATATCGTGATTATCAGCTCCAACATTTTTATCCTCATACTCGCGCTCTTTCTTGATCGCACTACTGCTACAAACGAAAGCACTAAGCAAATCATTTATGAACGTATGGATCTCATCAAACCTGAATTGAGGAATGAAATGATTGCTGATTTAAGCAGCCGCACAGGCCTCCCTATCCATAAAGTGGATATTGTAAACATTGACCTGATGCAAAAAGTGGCAACAGTAAAAGCACATTACAACAATAAATAAAAATCTGAAGGGATGATGATTAAGCATCATCCCTGGTTAAAAAAATATTATACAATAACATCATTTTTATTTTATGAAAAGGAACAGGAAAATATTCCGGAGGGCAATAATCATGATGTCAATACCTGCAATGGTTGCGATACAAACTTCCGCACAAACGTTTGATGATTGGGAAGCCAGGCCAAATGTTACAGTAAAATATAGAGCCAATAAAAACCTGTCACTTGCAGGGACTTATTTTCTATACATTGATAAAAACATGACTGAAATAGATAAGTCAGTGATGGCTGGTGAAATAGGTTACAAAATCAATTCATGGTTAAAGGCAGGTTTTGAATACAGGTATGCATTAAAAAACGGTGAAGGTTCACATGAACTGCGTTATTCATTCACTTTTGATAAAAACATTGCAGAGAGATGGAAAATAAAATACAGGCCGATGCTGCAACAGGAATTTGAATCATCCAAAAAAACAGAAAAGGAAAATAACCCTGCAGAATATTTTCTTTCAAACCGTTTAACTGTGGATTATGATATTTCAAACAGTTTTACACTATATCTCTTCACCGAAAATTATGTTCAACTTGAAAAGGGGAATATTCACTTTCACAAACAGAAAAGCGCCCTGGGACTTGACTATGAAATCAACGAACGCAACCAGGTAGGTACAAGGTTTGATGTCATCAATAAATCAAGTGGTAAAAATGTAGCAAGGGTGAGCCTGAATTATACAATCACCCTGGGCTATATTAAAAGTAAACAGTAAAATCAAAAATGCCTGGGTTCATAGCCAGGCATTTTAATTCCGGAAATTGTTTGTTATAACATGGGTAAGAATTGCTTTACAACATAAAACAGGTTGCAATAAACTTTATCCATAACAACACACACTATACAAAAAATATAGAGTGACCCATGAGAAAAGTAAATTTTAAAATTGTTCCGTATATTTTTTTACTGCAACTGTTATCCGGATGCAATTCAGATACAGGGAATGGAGTTAATGAAAGACCTGTTGTGTTGACAGAAGGTTACAACCTGGTATCGCCGGATAAAATTTCAACGCTCCCAATTGTGTTAAAAGAAATATCTGGTATCACAACTATTGACAGCGCAAACATTGCCTGCATCCAGGACGAAAAAGGAATTGTTTTTGTTTACAATGAGAAAGAAAATAAAATTACCAGCCATCTGCAATTCAATAACGATGGCGATTATGAAGGCATTGCAAGGGTAGGTGATACATTGTATATTTTGCGGAGTGATGGGATGCTTTTTGAAGTTTCAGGGTTTACTTCCGGTATTCTCAAACATCAGTCGTTCAAAACAGGTGTGCCGGCAAAAGATAATGAAGGGCTTTGTTTTGATGCATTGCATAACAGGTTATTAATCGCCTGCAAAAGCAAGCCGGGTAAGGATCCCGGGTTTAAGGATAAAAGATGTATTTATAGTTTTGACCTGTCAGAAAAAAAATTATCTGATCAACCTGTCTTTGATGTTGATCTCAGTGTAATTCAAAACTGGGTTGAAAATTTTAAAGCTGTTCCCGGTGGGCCTTTCGAAAAATATTCAGAGCATGTTTCAAATCATCACCCGGTTTCATTCAAGCCATCAGCAATTGCTATTCACCCGGTTTCAAAGAACTTGTTTCTTTTATCTTCAGCAGATCATTTGCTATTCATTTTTGATGAGTTGAATAAACCTGTAGATATTATCCCGCTCAACCAGGAAATATTTTATCAGCCGGAAGGAATTAGTTTTTATGAGAATGGTGATATGCTGATATCAAATGAAGGTAAAACCGGGAAACCCACATTGTTATTTTTTAAATACAATCATTAATAACATTAAACATGATCATTATGAAAAAAGAAAATATTTTTTTATAAAATATCAAACCGGCAAACGGGTTTAAATCACACATTGATTTCAATATCTTTGAACCTGTATTTTTGAAATCAAAATAATTAATAAAAAATTCCCGGCATTACCGGTATGCATAATGTAAGTACAGCATCATATCAGCATTTTCAAAAGATATTTGAACTTCATTATAATGCATTATGCAATTATGCTTACTCATTTATAAAAGATATATCCTCCTGTGAAGACATAGTGCAGGAAGTGTTTGTGAAAATATGGGAAAAGAAACAGGATATTATTACTTCGGATACAGTTCGCTTTTATTTGTTTACTGCTGTACGCAACAATTGCCTTACTTATCTTCAAAGAGAAAAAAGGGCCGGCATCGTGGAGTTGAATGATTTGAATATGATGGATGAAAATATGACAATGCCTGGAGAAGTAAAAACAGAAGTTGATTATGCATCGCAATTAAAAGCTGCAATGGATCAACTGCCGCAGAAATGCAGGGAAGTTTTTGAACTGAGCCGCATCAGTAAACAATCTTATAAGGAAATAGCCGATACGTTGGATATATCAGTTAAGACAGTTGAAAACCAGATAGGCAAAGCATTAAAAATTTTAAGGGCTCATTTGCAGAAACAAAATGTATTAATCATACTGTTGATAATAATTATTAGTTTGTTGATATAAAAAACATGGGGGATAAATGATTTTTGATGTTATAGAATAAAGGACAAAACATGGAGTTGAATGAAAACATATTACAAATCATAACCAGGCAGCTTAATAATGAAGCTACGCAGGATGAGCAGGCTGAATTATCGAAGTGGCTTGGTGAAAGCGATGCCAACAGGCAGGAATATGATGCGTATGTAAAAATCTGGGATGAGAGTGCAAACATTGCCCTGCAACATCAATTCGATACCGGTGCAGCCTGGGAAAAGTTGCAGGATAAATTACAGCCTGCAGCAAATGTTGTACCCATGAGGAGCGCAAGGATTTTCACATTAAAGCGTTTCCTCGTTGCTGCAGTTATACTTTTTGCTGTTGCGACAGCAGTATATATTTATACAACTGACCACGTGCCGGAAATGAAAACTATTGCTGCTTTAGATGCCAATAAAAAAATTTCATTGCCGGATGGTTCTGTGATTACATTGAGAAAAGGGAGCACTTTGAGTTATCCTGAAAACTTTGGTAAGGATGAACGCAAAACAGAATTAAAAGGTGAAGCCTACTTTGAAGTGCAGCATGATGAAAAAAAACCTTTCAGAGTTTATACTGAAAATGCAGTGGTGGAAGTGTTGGGTACAGCATTCCTGGTGCGTAATGTTGATTCGTTGGATGAAGTTGTTGTTAGCATCGGGAAAGTAAGGTTTGCAGAAAAGAATAATGAAAACAGGCAGGTTATTTTAATTAAAGATCAGAAAGCAAATCTTATCCATGATCATTTCACAAGGGATACAGTACTGAATACAAATTTTATTGCATGGGAAAATGGCCATCTTGTTTTCAGTAATGCAACACTTGATCATGTTGTGGAAGACATCAGTCACTATTATAATGTAAAAATTACTATGGCTCCTGACGTAGCAAAGGAAGCAGGTAATATCACCATCAAGGCTGAATTTAAACAGGAGCCTGTCGAACAGGTGATGGATGAAATTCAATTAATGACAGGCCTGAAAATAAAGAGGGAAAACAATATATTTGTTATAAGCCGTTGATGACTGGTATAATTCAATTATTTCAATTTTTCTTTTTAAAAACCCGTATCATTCAGGCACAGAATTAGCGTAAGTTTTCAAATGTCCTTTTGATCAGAATCAATTTTGCATTTCAATGAGAAAAAAATTTATCCTTATATTTTTAATATCATTTTTGATAAGCTCCATTTCAATCGCACAAAAGAAAACAATCTTGTCGAGGCCATTTACTTCGACATTAAAGAAAGGGGCTGTTCATCAGTTCCTGGATGAATTGAATGCAGGCAGTGGGATCGTTATTGAGTATTCTTCCACAACCCTTGATGCAGATCGCATAGTTACTCTTGATGGATCTGAAACAACTGTTGGCGGGCTTTTAAAAAAAGTATTGCAGGGACAGCATGTTGCTTTACTTGAAAAAAACAATAAACTGATTTTGGTGAAATCTAAAACTGTTTTTAATACAGTGGCACTTGAAAATGTATTCACTGTTTATGGTATTGTAAAAGCGATGAATAGTAAAGAGCCAATGGTTGGCGCTTCAGTGTTTGAGCCTGCGACGGGAAAAGGTGTAGCCACCAACCCTTATGGTTATTTTAATTTGTCACTGCCTGCCGGCACACATCATCTCACTGTTTCTTATGTTGGTTACCAGGAAAACAGTTTTGATATTGTCCTGGATGAAAATACAAGGAAGGATATTGAATTAACTGAGAACCTCGAAAAAATTGAAATACCTGAGATCATTGTTTATAATAAAGAAGCATTGAAGAGAAATGGTGCAGATAAATTAAATGCTGATCAGTATAAACCTTATA
The DNA here is from genome assembly GCA_964400415.1 of uncultured Parafilimonas sp. Lineage (GTDB taxonomy): Bacteria > Bacteroidota > Bacteroidia > Chitinophagales > Chitinophagaceae > Parafilimonas. Next base: position 27,496 of record CAYNTP010000009.1, on the reverse strand, counting down.
ATTATCTTTTTGGTGAAAATGACCCTGTGCGTTCTTTCTATTTATTGCCCGGCGTAAAAAATATTCCTTCATCATTTAACGGCATGTATGTAAGAGGTGGTGGCCCTGATGAAAACCTTTTTTTGCTGGATGGCATCAGGGTATATAACCCTTCGCATATGCTGGGTGCGTTGTCTATAGTGAATGAATCTTCCATGAAGACAATGCAATTATATAAAAGTGATTTTCCATCAAAATATGGTGGCGCTACTTCATCAGTCATTGACATTTTCACAAAAGATGGAAACATGGAACAGTGGCAGGGTGAAGCGAATGTAGGGATCCTTTCTGGTTCTTTTACTTTGGAAGGCCCGGTAATAAAAAATAAAACGGCAGTGATGGCTTCATTCAGGCGTAGCTGGCCTTTAAAAATTTTTCAGAAAGGAATTGAACCTGATTTTTATGACCTGCATTTTAAACTGACACAGATTGTTGATAAGAACGACAAGCTGATGATTAATTTTTATACCGGTCATGATAGAGTCAACCAGGTTAGTGATAATATAGACAACCTGCACAAATGGGGCAACCTTGTTGGTTCAATCAGTTGGAACAAACTTTTGGGTGGCAGGTCATTTATCAACACTTCAGTGAACATGAGTAGTTATCATAACCTTGGCGCATTTCAATATACTTTGGTGGAGAATGATGCAGAAGACCAGGAAGTCGAAATTGAATCAGGTTCTGTGGGCTCTTTTTCTTCTACTGAACAATACAATGCAAAAACACAGGCTGAAATTTTTTTAAGCAATAAAGCCAGGCTTAACCTCGGCGCAAAATTTACCCATACCATTATCAAACCTTTTGAAACAAAAATCTCCGGTGAAATAGATGATGATGAAGAAAGCTTTACAGCATTCACACCATTGCCGTTTAATGAATATGCAGTTTATGGTGAAGCAGAATTAAAGATAGGGCCAAAGTTTTTTATACGCCCGGGTATGCATTTTGAAGCTTATCAGTTTAAGACATATCATGCTAATTCTTTTCAGCCCCGTTTTTTTGCATCATATAGTATCAATAATCAGCAACAATTGTTTGCATCATATAACCAGATGACACAGTTCCTGCACCTTGTCACTAACCCTTACCTTGAAATGAATGCAGATATCTGGGTGCCCAGCACAAAAAAATTATTACCTGAACAAAGCAGTTCTTACAACCTGGGTTATGCATATAACAACTTAAAAGGGTTTAAACTTTCTGTTGAAGGTTATTATAAAGAATTAAAAGATGTTACAAATTATGCAGAAGGGAAAAGTTATTTGGTAAACAGTGAAACATGGGAACAAAATATAATAACAGGTAAAGGATGGGCTTATGGTGCAGAATTGTTTTTTCAAAAGACAAGTGGTAAATTAAATTTCCTGGGATCTTACACACTGGCTTGGAGCTGGCGGCAATTTGATGGTATTAATAATGGTGAGAAGTTCCCTTATAAATTTGATCGAAGGCATAGCGTAAGTGCAGGAGTAAATTATGAATTCATTAAAAACCTGGAAGCAACAGTTTTATGGACTTTTTCAACTGGTGATGTTTTTTCAGTCCCTGATTATATTTATCCTGATTTTGATAATGCGCAACAAATCAAAAACCCTGATGACCTGCTGAAAGATTATCGCTTTATTTATTATTCAGATCAAAGCAACCATTACCGCACATCACCATATCACAGGTTGGATGCCAACCTGAAATTCCATGCAGGAAAAAATAAAAGCACGCAATGGATAATTACAGCAGGTGTTTATAATATTTATGGTTCCGCTGATCAATATGTGTATGACCTGAAAGGAACTATTGGTGGTACAACTACCTTGATTGAAAGCAGCCTGAAGACATTTGATATCACTCCATATTTATCAGTGACATTTAAATTCTGAAGCATGAACAAGGCAATCATTTCAGCATCATGTTTTAAAAAAAAGGAATGAAAATTTTTATGACAGACTTTATCACAAATAAAATGATTAGAATAAAAAAAATGCGACTTGGATTTTTTCATTTTGAAAAACCTTCTGTTTATCGTTTTATTCCAACCTTGTGTATCATGGCTGTAATATTATTGGGAAGCTCCTGTAAAAAAGATTTTAAATATAATACCCAGTCTAAAGATAAGTTGGTGGTGCTGGCAGAGATTACAGCAAATGATTCAGCTTTCATTCCTGTATCTGAAACAATCACCGCAGGTAGTGGTGAAGTGATTGATTTCAGAAAAACCAATACTGCTTCTGTAAGTATAACTGATCAGAATGGATTGGTGCGCCAAATGTCGTTGAATACTGATCCTGGGTTCTCAACTAATCCATCTGCTATTTATACATCACCAATGATATTTAAAAACAACACAGATTATACATTAAATATTTCTGCGCCTTCATCAGGCTCTGTTTCTGCCACCACGCATATACCTAAAGCATTTGCGCTCCAGGATGTGGAAGCTGAAGAAGATGAATTTCTTGGTAAACAGGTATTGGATTTTAGTTTTATATTGAAGGATAATGCAGATGAAAAAAACTATTACATTTTTGAAGCAGTAAAAGAAATCGTCAGCGTGTACAGGTATTTTTACTGGCAGGGTGTTTTATATAATTATGACACACCTGAAGGAAAAAAACTTTACCAGGATTTAATTGATGATGATGAAAATGTAAAATTGAAAAAAGATACTTTGCCTACACATCAGTTTATGAGATTGAATGTATTTACACAGGATCCCAACACTGCCAATGCGGGTTTAAATAGTTTAGACAGTGGCTTCAACAGGATTTTTATTTCTGATTCATTGTTTGGTGGGATGAATTATGCTACATCTTTTTTTGTTGACATGAACCATTTCATTGCTGCAAACCCAACTGAAAAAGGTATAGTAGAAATACGTGTCAAATCGGTTGATAAATCATTTTATGATTATATGCTGCAATATGAAAAATATAAAACCAGTTTTGGTACTTTGCCTGTAAGCCAACTGACTTCGCCGGTAGGAAATATTCAAAACGGGCTTGGTGTTTTTGGCGGTTCTGCAATGATTCAAAAGAAATATTATTACGATCCTCTTTAGTTTTCCACTTGCATTTTCTTAGGATTGATTTATCATTTCTTCATCATTGTTCCTGTTAAATGATAAAACCTTTTACTTTTTTAATTTGTTCAATACCGTTTCAAATTATTTTTGCCCGGTATGCGCATTGCAATTATTGAACATACCGGTAGCAGTGATTATGCGGAATATATTTATTCATTGATTGAAGAAAAAGCAAAAGAGCATAATTACCAGGTAAAAACCTGGAGTAGTTCTGTGCCTGCATTTCAGCAACACCTGGATGATGATACCATCATTTATATAAATATTGATAAAAAAGCGCCCTGGCTGCTTAACTGGTTGTATCATGTAAAAATCCCTTCTATTTTAAAGAAGACGAGGATGCAGGCTGTAATTGATTTGAATGGTGTTGGCTCTTCAAAAATTCATATCCCACAATTTATCATTGCAGGTGAGCCACTCTTTAATAAAGATTTGAAACAATTAAATGCAATTGAAAATTATGCTGTAAAAAATTTTGCTGCATCACAACAGGTTGCCAAAGGTTGTATCATTTATTCAGATAAAAAATTGGAATCAGGTAGTATTGTAAGGGATAAATCATTTTTTATCCCTTACACTTCACCGGATATTTTCAGGACTTTTGAGTGGCATGATAAACTCATGATAAAAGCCAACTATGCTGAAAACAAAGAATTCTTTTTATCAGTATTAGGCGATGATGCTGCAGAAGATTTTGTTTTGCTGATGCAGGCATTTTCAAAGTTTAAGAAATGGCAGGAGAGTAATATGCAGTTGCTGGTATTGCCGAAGCATGAAAAATTTGATACTGCAATTACTGAAAAATATAAAACCTATAAATACAGGGACGATGTAAAACTCCTGGAAAATACGGAAGATAAACAAATAGCAGCCATATTTGCATCGGCACATTCGTTGTTGCAGGTAAACGCTCAAAGGCCCAACCTGCTGATGATAGCAGTGGCTATGCAATGTTCTTTGCCTGTTATTTCTTTTGATAACGATGATGTAAAAGAATATGCAGGCAATGCAGTATTGTTTAGTAAAGAAAAAAGTGCTGCATCATTTGGTGATAGCATTATTGAATTATATAAAGATGAAAACCTGCATGCACAATTGAAACAGGAAGCATTCGACATGTCTGCGAAATTTAAAAGAAAAGAAAATGCAGATTTGTTGTGGAAACTTTTAGAAGATGCAGGTAAACAATAATTTTTTTCAAACATGAGTATGAATAGTTCAACAATAACAATTACGGTTGGGTTAGGTGAAGATAAAATACCTGACCTGATAGAATGGGAGGCATCCGGCACAACCACCGAAACTGTACAACAGGCAAAAGGCATGATACTTTCATTTTGGGATGGCCTTGAAAAAACAGCGATGCGTGTGGACCTCTGGACAAAAGATATGATGGTGGATGAGATGGCTGATTTTTTTTATCAGACCATCAGTACAATGGCCGACACGTATAACCGTGCAACAAAAGACACAGAACTGTCTGAAGAAATGAAAACATTTGCAAAAACATTTTACAAAAAATTCAGGGAAAAACAAACTAAACAATAGCAGATTTTCTGTTTACAAAAAATAAAAATTATGAAACTCGAACAACAGGTAATGGCTGAAATGAAGGAAGCCATGAAATCAAAAAACGAAGCAGCATTGCGTGGGTTGCGTGCAATAAAAGCAGAAATCATCAAAGCAAAAACAGAGCCCGGCGCCAATGGTGAATTAAGTGAAGAAACTGCTTTGAAAATGTTGCAGAAAATGATGAAGCAAAGAAAAGATTCACTCGAAATTTTCAATCAACAACACCGGGACGACCTGGCAAAAAAAGAAGCTGAAGAGATTGCTGTAATAGAAAAATTTTTACCAGCACAAATGGGAGAAGAAGAATTAAAAGCTGCGCTTGCACAAATTATACAACAGGTTGGCGCATCATCACCTGCTGATATGGGTAAAGTAATGGGTGTGGCTACAAAGCAACTGGCAGGTAAGGCAGATGGAAAATCTATATCTGCTGCAGTAAAAGAATTACTGGCGAAATAGATAAGTGGTATAAGAAAACAGCACCAATTACGTTTTCAGATAAATTGTTCCATATTGATAATTGACATTTTATTTTTAATTCTTTGCGCGATGGCCATTTTCAAAGGCATGAGTCGCGGTTTTATTGTGGCTGTTTTTTCATTTCTTGCTATCATAATTGGTGTGGCAGCAGCAATGAAACTTTCTTATGTGGTGGCAGACTGGTTACAACATTCATTTAATACGGGTAAACAATGGTTGCCCATCCTGTCTTTTTTAATTGTACTGATTGGTGTTATTATACTGGTGCGTTGGGTGGCCAACCTTATACAGGCTGCAATAAAGATGGCGATGCTGGGCTGGCTCAATAAACTGGGTGGTGTGGTTTTATATATCTTTATTTACCTGTTTGTTTACAGCATAGTTTTATTTTATTTAACCAAAATGGATTTTATTAAACCTGAAACGATAAGCGCATCACATACCTATTCTATCATTGAGCCCTTTGGGCCGGTAGCCGTGGACGCAGTGGGTAAGGTTATTCCAATCTTTAAAAATATTTTTCATGAGCTTTCCGGTTTCTTTGAAAATATCGCTACTAAAAATGTGTAAAGTCTCTTGAAAATATTTTTAACCTCAGTAACTTCATCAAAAAAATATTCAATCAATTAAAACCTGTGTTCTTTGCGCTTATAAAAAAATAAAAAGATTAGATTTGAAATAATATTACTTTAGCATATCGCAGTGAATGGTTTAAATAGTTTTGCAACAAAGAATAGTTAAATAATGCAATACGAAGTAAAAAAACTGGACAAATATAAATTTATTGAAGAGGGCGAAGGAGAGCCATTGATTTTATTGCATGGGTTATTTGGCGCATTGAGCAACTTTGAACACTTAATAGAATATTTCAGGAAATCGCATCGCGTTGTGGTGCCAATGTTACCAATGTTTGAACTTGACCTTTTGCATACAACAGTAAATGGTTTTGCTAAATATATTCATAAGTTTATTGAGCGGAAGGGATATGAAAATTATCATTTATTAGGTAATTCATTAGGCGGACACATTGCATTGGTCCATATTTTAAAACACCCTGAAAATGTAAAAACACTGATTCTTACAGGTAGTTCCGGTTTGTATGAAAGTGGTATGGGTGATTCTTATCCACGCAGGGGCGACCATGATTATATTAAGAAAAAGACAGAGCTTACTTTTTATGACCCAAAAACAGCAACGCCTGAACTCGTGGATGAAGTGTACCAGATCTGCAATAACCGTTTACAACTGATCCGTATTTTAGCTTTGGCAAAAAGTGCCATCCGTAATAACCTGGGTGAAGAACTCAGCCAGATAAAACAACCTACTTTACTCATCTGGGGCAACCAGGATACGGTTACGCCGCCTTTCGTTGCACATGAGTTCAATAAACTTATTCCAAACAGCGAATTACATTTTATTGATAAATGTGGCCATGCACCCATGATGGAACAGCCTGCAGATTTTAACAGGATACTCGAAGCTTTTCTTTTAAAAATAAAAAGCAGCGCTGCAACTTTGGCTTAATATTTCTTGTCTTAATATTAAAAACAGGAAAGAGGAATCATCTAATGCTGGTATCTGAATTTATACAATCATCAATTCCGTCTTTAAGTTTAACTGATACTATCGGTGCGGCCATTGCGCTGATGCAGCAAAACAATATCAGTCACCTTGCAGTTGTACAAAATGATATTTATGAAGGTTTAATAAGCATGGATGATTTGCTGGATGCTGCTGATGAAAAACAGGCGATAAGTGTGCTTTCAGGAAAATTCAGCCGTATTGCTATCAGGAATAACCAGCACTTGTTGACTGCTTTAAAACTTGTAGGCGAGTCTGGCGTAACAGCATTGCCTGTATTGTCTGATAATATGGAATACGCAGGTGTTGTTACAGAAAAAACTTTAGTGCAACACCTCAATATTTTTTTAAATACAGAAGTGCCGGGAGGTTTATTTGTACTTGAAATGCCAATGCAGAAATTTTCTGTTGGTGAAATCTGCCGCCTTGTTGAAACCAATGATGCTTTTGTAACACAGATCAACACTTATACTGAACAGGTATCAGGTTTATTAATTGTTACATTTAAAATAAACAAAACCGAAATTTCTGATATACTCGCTACCCTGCAACGTTATGATTATACCATCCGTTATTATTTCGGTGATGAAATTTTTGAAAACAACCTGAAAGAAAATTTCGAAAACCTCATGTCTTATCTCAACGTATAATATTGTTGAATTAAACTTACGTTGTTAAAAAATCCCCATCATAAATTTATCTTGACTGTGTTACCCTATTTTTACCGCTTTACCAGCCGGGTTAAAAAGCGCATGAGATTTTTCAGGGTAATTTTTTCATTATTATTGGCCTTCGGGATAATGGTTCCTGCTATTGCACAAACTGATTCGCTTCAGTATAAAGTGCTGTCGGGCAGCAGTACTTCAGTTAATGATTCTGTACCTTCAAGATTATTTGTAGCCAGTATTGCGATTTATGGTAATAAAAAAACAAAAGACTTTATTATACAACGGGAAATACCATTTAAGCAAGGCGATACCATCAGCCCTGCAAATCTTATTAAGGAAATGGTAATAGCCAGGGAACAACTTATCAATACGAGGTTGTTTTTAGACGCTGATGTGTATGTAGAAAACAGGTATGGTCAATTTGTATTTATAACAGTTTATGTAAAAGAAAGGTGGTATATATGGCCGATACCATTTGTAAAATATATTGATCCGAATTTCAATACATGGTGGGTTACGTATGACCATAGTTTAAAAAGGTTAAACTATGGACTAAAAGGGCAACACATGAATCTTACAGGAAGAAATGACCGGTTGACACTCTGGCTGATCACAGGTTATTCTAAACAGGTAGCATTAAAATATGAACGGCCTTTTTTTGATAAAAAACTGAAAAATGGTTTTAGCTTCCTTGTTAATTACAGTAATCAACGGGAGTTAAACTATGGAACTGATTCAAGCAAACAGGAATTTTTCAGGCCTGATAGTTTGTTTTATTTACGCAAAAGCCTCAGGGCCGAAGCCGGGTACATTTACAGGCCAGGCCTGCATGTAAGGCATATTTTTACCGCAGGTTATGGTTATGAAAGTATTTCTGATACAGTGAAGGCATTGAATAAGAATTATTTTCTTGATGGAAAGACCAAAGAATCGTTTCCCTATTTTAGTTACACTTTTGAATACAATAATGCAGATTATAATGCCTATCCTACAGAAGGTATTTTATCTTCAGCCACATTCCTGCACCGTGGTTTCAGCAAAACAATGAACCTCACCCAACTTCAATTGGTCAGTTCTTATACAAAACCAATTTTTCCCAAAACACAAATACAGTTGAAAGAAGGAGCCATGTTAAACCTGCCATTCAAACAACCATTTTATAATAAGATGATGTTTGGTTATGGTAATGGCGGCATTTTTATGCGAGGGTATGAATATTATGTGATGGATGGTGATTATGGTGCAGTGCTGAGGGCGACATTGCAACGGGAAATTTTCAGTACTTCAAGAACCATAAAGACCAGCGCTACCAAACAATTGGATATTCCTTTCAGGTTTTTTGCAAAAATCTATGGTGATGCGGGATATGTTGGTAATGAGGATGCAGGTAACAGCATTTTAAATAACAGGTTATTATCTAGCTGGGGATTTGGGCTTGACATTGTAACCACCTATGATCTCATTCTGAAAATTGATTATACTTTTAATCAGTTGGGTGATAAAGGATTGTTTTTTCATATACGCACAGATTTTTAAGAGTTAAACCAAAACTGCATGTGTTTGCTTGTTATCTTTATTGCGGCAAACAACAATTTCAACAAAATCTTTATTGCAATGCGTCTATTGGTGCAGGTCATAAAAATAAATCAACACAGGCAACCCATCTGTTCAAAAAAAAATAAAGAACAATACAGATGAAAGTAGCTATCTACAGCCGCGGACACGACCAGGGGATCCAGGAAGAATTGGCAGAACTGATTTCAAAACTCCTGCAGAATAAAATCGAAGTTATTTTGCATTATTCTTTATCAGGCCTTGTTCAGAATTTTAATACATTCATCAGTTATTTTTCGGGGCATGAAGAATTGAATAAAAGTGTAGATTTTTTAATAAGCCTTGGTGGCGATGGCACCATCCTCGATACGGTTACACTTGTACGCAATAAAAATATACCAATACTTGGTATCAATTACGGTAGGTTAGGTTTTCTCGCAAGTATTGGTAAAGACGATTTAAGCCTGGCAGTTGATGCGTTAATCAATACAAGATTTGTTATAGACAAAAGGTCCTTGATTCATTTAGATGCCAATGTAAAATTATTCGGTGATTCACCTTTCGGGTTGAATGAATTTTCAGTCCATAAGCGGGATACCTCACCAATGATAAAAATCAATACTTACCTGAATGGTGAATTTTTAAATACTTATTGGTGTGATGGATTGATAGTGGCAACACCTACGGGTTCTACGGGTTATAATATGAGCTGCAACGGGCCAATCGTTTTCCCTGAAGCAAGCAGTTTTGTGATAACACCGGTTGCGCCACACAATCTTAATGTCAGGCCCATTGTAATCCCTGATTCATATATCATTTCTTTTGAAATAGAAAGCCGCAGTGACCAATTTATTTGTGCAATGGACGCAAGACGTGAACTGGTTGATAAAAAAGCACAGCTTGCCATACAGAAAGAAAAATTTATGATTAACCTTGTGCGGCTAAATGAAAATAATTTTCTTTCTACGTTGCATAATAAATTAACCTGGGGGCTTGATAAGAGAAATTAGAGGTTTAAAATAGCAATCAACACAAGAAAAGACAACAAATTGCGTTATAGAAACAATCATCAATCTAAATGAATTTACGGAAGCTTCTTCTTTTTAGCCTTGTATTTTGTACAGGTACAAGTTATAGCCAGATGACTACTTTGTATGACAGTTATGTAAACGAAGGAGAATTCGGAATAGCAGTTGGGGCAGCACATTATTTTGGCGACCTAAATACAAGGGCAGCATTGAACCGGCCTAAATTTTCTGGAGGTGTTTATTTTATTAAACAATTTAATAATTATATTGGTGTAAAGCTTTCCGGCGATTATGCATTTTTAGGATACAGTGATATTTATAGCAAGAATGAAACCCAAAGGCGAAGAAACCTGAGCTTTAATACTAATGTATGGGAAGTTTCATTGAGTGGTTATTTTAATTTCTTCAGGTATATACCAGGTGTTTCAGGCTATAAATTTACTCCTTATCTTTCCCTTGGAGCAGGTGTTTTTTCTTATGATCCTTATGCCTATTTAAATGGTACAAAATATTATTTAAGGCCTCTGGGTACAGAAGGACAGAATATTGATTCTACAAAAAAACAATATGGCGATATGGCCATTTGTTTCCCACTTACTTTGGGTTTTAAATATAGCATCAATGAAAACATGAATGTTTTTGCAGAAATAGGTTACAGGTTTACAACGACAGATTACCTGGATGATGTAAGTACCACTTATGCAGGCCCTGACGCATTTGTTCTAACGCATACCGATGGCACACAGGAAGCACAATATCCTGCATATTATCTTCAGGACCGCAGTTATGAAACCGGTACTCCAATTGGAATAAAAGGAAGGCAGCGTGGTAACAGTTCACAAAAAGATGCTTATGTAATGTTCCATGTTGGCATATCGTTTAATTTCACTTCTTATAAATGCCCAACTGCAAAAGCAATAGATCCCTCCAATCTGAAATAACATTTCACTGAAATTCTATCAATGCAGGGTTCAGTAGATTTATTAATTTTGCGCCGAATTAATTACTGTGCCTGATATAAAAGAAAATATTGACCTGACAAAATTACCCAAGCATATTGCTATTATTATGGATGGCAATGGTCGTTGGGCCAAAGACAAAGGCCATGACAGATTGTATGGTCATTACCATGGTGTAGAAAGTGTACGTAATATTCTTGAAGGCTGTGCCGAGCTTAATATCCCATATCTGACCCTTTATGCATTCAGTACAGAAAACTGGGACAGGCCAAAAGATGAAGTGGATGGTCTGATGGAATTATTGGTTGATACTATCCGGAAAGAAGTAGCAACACTCAATAAGAATAATATCAAACTTCATGTGATTGGTGATATGAATACTTTGCCCCCCATAGCCAGGAGGGAACTGGAAGAAGCATTGCAGGAAACAGGTCATAATACACAGTTCAACCTGATATTGGCTCTTAGTTATAGTAGCCGCTGGGAATTATTAAATGCAGTAAAAAATATCGCAAGGGATGTTAAAAACGGAGAAATTGACCCTGAAGATATAGAACAGGATACCTTTCAAAAATACCTGGCAACAAGTGATTTTCCTGATCCTGATTTACTCATCCGTACAAGTGGGGAATTTCGCATCAGTAATTTTTTATTATACCAGTTAGCTTATGCAGAATTGTATTTTACAACAACTCGTTGGCCGGACTTCGGAAAAGAGTGCTTGTTTGAGGCCATCCTGGATTTCCAGAGAAGGCGCCGTCGCTTTGGTAAAACTGATGAACAGATTACTTTACCTCAACAAAAACAAGTACAGCATTCTTAAAAGCATTTAACAAACACTTTTAAATATTCAGGCTAATTTGCCCGCTTTTATAATTGCAGTGGCTACATCTTATTTTTCAAATCAAATCATTAAATCAAATTTGCTACGGATGCGTTACTTATCCGCACTCACTTTAATACCCATTTTTTGCATTTTTAGCAATCAGCCTGTAATGGCACAGCAACTGCAAAACCAACAGCCCGATATTTCCAAACAGGATACCGTACCTGTCACTTCAATAAATCCGGATTTATTGAATATTTTTAATCAAACAGTACCTAAAAAATATAAGATTTCGTCCATCACTGTTACTGGTAATAATTATTTTGATCAAAACCTTTTATTATCTATTTCAGGATTAAGTGTGGGTGATGAAATTACTATTCCAGGCGGCGATAATTTTTCAAAGGCCATTAATAAACTCTGGAGCCAGAATTATTTTAGCGACATAGCTATTTACATTACTTCTTTAAGAAATAATGACATCACGCTTGAAGTGCATGTTACTGAGAGACCGAGGCTCTCAGGGTATGAATTCAGGGGCGTGAAAAAAAGTGAAAAAGATGACCTTGCACCAAAGACCGGACTTGTAGTTAACCGTGTTATCACTGAAAACCTGAAACGCACTTCTGTAGATGCTATCAAGAAATTTTATGCAGATAAAGGTTTTCGCAATGCACAGGTAATTGTTACAGAAATAAAAGATACTTCCTCACAAAATACATCCAGGCTTGTATTTAATGTGGATAGGGGCACAAAAGTCAAAATCTCAGAAATCAGTTTCCTTGACAACAATAATGTGAGTGATGAGAAGTTGAAAAGCCAGATGAAAGGTACTAAGGAAAAGAGCCATATCACATTATTCCCTTCAAAATTCAGAACGGTAATTGATGATACAACTGCCCGTTACAATTTTAAAGATTATTTGCATGACTGGGGCTTTCTTTCTTTTACAAAAACAAAAGAATTGGTTGAGCCATATATAAAACTCAAACCATTTGCATCTGCAAAGTTTGATGCAAAAAAATATGCTGATGATAAAGACAAAGTAATTGCTTATTATAATTCTATCGGTTACCGTGACGCCACTATTGTTGATGATACAACAATCAATGCAAAAGATGGTATGCACATTTATATGAAAGTGGATGAAGGCAATAAATATTATTTCGGGAATATCACTTTCAGCAATGCAACAAAATATTCTGATTCCTTATTGGTTGCTTTATTGGGGATCAAGAAAGGCGATATCTATAACCGGGATATCCTTGATAAAAAATTAGGACTCAATGTTTCGCCTGAAGGAGGTGATATCAGTGGATTATATATGGATGACGGTTATTTGTTTTTCCATGTTGACCCAACTGAAACAGCTGTTTATAATGATACAATTGATTATAATATTAAAATGTATGAAGGCCCCCAGGCTACATTTAAAAATATTACAATCAGTGGCAATGACAGGACAAAAGAATATGTCATCCGCCGTGAATTGAGGACATTGCCTGGTGAAAAATTCAGCCGCTCTGATGTGATCCGTTCTCAACGCGAAATTGCGAACCTTGGATTTTTTGACCAGGAAAAAATTGTTCCTGATATAGTTCCTGACCAGGATAATGGCACTGTTGATGTTAACTGGCAGGTGCAGGAAAAATCCGGCGACCAGCTTGAATTGAGCGCAGGTTTTGGTGGTGGCATTGGAGTTACAGGTACATTAGGTGTAACTTTTAATAATTTCTCCATTAAAAATATTTTCAATAAAAAAGGATGGGATCCCTTACCGGTGGGTGATGGACAAAAACTCAGCATTCGTGTTCAGAGTAATGGCCGTGCCTATCGTTCTTATAATGCTTCATTCACTGAACCCTGGCTGGGTGGTAAACACAGGAATGCATTTACAGTTAGTTTCTACGATACAAAATTTGCCAACGCGTACAATCCTTATACTGGGATGTATGAAAAACAGGCTGCTGATACATCATTCTTCAGGACAACAGGTTTTTCATTGGGATTGTCAAAACAATTAAAATGGCCTGATGATTATTTTTCAGCAGGTGTATCGCTGGAGTATGCCCGTTACCAGTTGAAAAATTATTACATTGATCCTACAAACCTGCCTGGTTTCAGGAATGGTTTTTCTAATAATATCAGTTTGAAGTTTACACTACAACGTTTCTCAGAAGACCAGCAGATTTTCCCAAGAACCGGCTCCAGCTTTTTGTTAACTCTGCAGGCAACTCCACCATATTCACTGATTGATAAAAACTTTATTAATAAGGCTAATCCTTATAGCCTCATTGAATACTATAAATGGCGGTTTTCAGGAGAATGGTATGTGCCATTAGGAAGGCCTTCCGGACCTGACAGGAATAAACAATTTGTTTTAAAGATGGCTGCAAAATTTGGTTATATCGGCAGATATAACAGTGCACTGCAGATTTCTCCATTCGAACGTTTCCAGTTGGGTGATGCAGGAATGAGTAATAGTTATGCATTATTAGGATACGACATTATTTCACAAAGGGGTTATCCTGTTTACCAGACTTCTGATCCCCGTGTAAACCCAGATCAGCAGGGAGCATCAGAATACTTTACCATTTTCAATAAATATACACTTGAGTTGCGTTATCCTTTCGCATTAAATCCAAGTAGTACCATTTATGCTGAAACATTCTTTGAAGCAGCCAATGGATGGTATAGTTTCAGGGATTATAATCCATTTAAGTTAAGACGCTCCGTGGGTGTAGGTGTAAGATTCTTCCTTCCGATGTTTGGATTGCTCGGGTTTGATTATGGCATAGGTTTAGATCGCTTCGGACCAAACACAACCCTGAAAGATGCATCCCGTTTTACCTTTATGTTGGGGTATGAACCAGATTAATTTACATTTAACAGGTAAAAAATAAAAATCATTAAATTTTATTGTCATGAAGAAGATAGTTTTTATTGCAGTGCTCATAGTGGCATTTTCAATGAATAGCCACGCACAGAAATATGCCATCATTGATACTAAATATATCTTAAGCAAGATGCCTGAATACCAGGATGCTGATAAAAAATTGCAGGCCATCAGTGACCAATGGCAGAAAGATATTGATAACCTGCAGGCACAGTTGAATGATATGTATAAAAACTATGATGCAGAACAATATATGCTGAGTGATGATTTGAAAAAGAAAAGGGAGGATGAATTGTATAATAAAGAAAAAGAACTGAGGGACCTGCAGAAAAAAAGGTTCGGTTATGATGGAGATTTATTTAAAGAAAGAGAAAGGATCGTAAAGCCTATCCAGGATAAAGTTTATAATGCTGTGCAAAAAATGGCGGTAGCTCATGGATATGATTTTGTGCTCGATAAAAGTGAAGGAATTACTGTTATATTTGCCGACCCCAAATTAGACCGTAGTAATGATATACTGCAACAATTGGGAATTAAAAATTAAACACCAATAAAACAAACAAATAAAAAATGAAGAAGGTTCTTTTAGCAGCAGTTTGTGTTACTGCTTTATGTTTTGGGGGTTCAAAAATAAACGCCCAGACTGGTTCAACTTTTAAAGTTGGGGTTTTTGATATTGATTTAATGGTACGTGCCCTGCCCGATTACCGTGCTGTTGATAGTTTAACTCAGGTTTATGAAAGGGACACTTTGGGCGGAGAATACCAGGTGTACCTGAGTGAATGGCACCGTCTGGACAGCACACTTAAGGCCGACACAGCAAAAGGAAATGTTCCTAAAAGTGTGATGGACTACAACAACCAGCAAAAACAACAAATGGGTATGCAGCTTACATACTGGCAACAAATTGCTCAGAACAAATCTGACCAGTATCGTGGTAATCTTTCCGCGCCTCTTTATCAAAAGGTAGTAACTGCATATAAAAAAGTATTGGCATCGAAGAAGTATAATTTAATTTTAAAACCGGATAGTTATGAAGTGGGTTTCCCTATTGAGAACTTGTTTCCTTTAGTAGCCAAAGAAATGAATGTCACTTTACCTCCGGGTTTGTTGGTGGATCCTAACCAGGCTTTAAATGACGCAGGTTCTAATACCGGCAAACAATAAAATATTCAACAATAATTTTTTTCGAGGGGTTGGTTCAATTTGAACTAACCCCTCTGAATTTTATGTGGGTAAAGATTAAGCAACATAGATTGCAATTATTTAATCTGGGGAACTCAATTTATTTTGTACTTTTTTTCAGTTGTTCAGTTTAGTTATAAAATTATACATGAACTTGAGTTAGAATAGTATTTTTTATAGGAAATTGTTTTATAATTTTCAAATGTTGGGGAAATACAGATTTTTAATAAACCTGTTTTTGCTGTTTATTGTACAGGTAAACGCACAAAACCCTTATGTTTTAAACGGTAGTGCTATCCAGGATAATTGCCATTGTTATACCCTAACAAGAGATTTAGAATTTCAATCAGGCTCAATATGGAATAAGAACAAGATAGATATCACTCAATCTTTTGATTTTTTCTTTAATGTGAATTTAGGTTGTAATGATGTTGGTGGTGCAGATGGTATAGCATTTGTCTTGCAGCCCATTAGTACAAGTCTTGGAACCGTGGGTGCAGGCCTAGGCTTTGGTGGTGTTGTACCTTCTTTGGGTGTAACTATTGATACATATCAAAATCTTGATGATAACGATCCGGCTTATGATCATATAGCTATCCAGGCAAACGGTGATCTCGATCATTTGTCTGCAAATAATCTTGCAGGCCCTGTGACTGCTCTTGCCGGAAGCGATAATATTGAAGATTGTAAATTTCATGTGTTGGAAGTAAACTGGCAGCCGGCTACTGATTCATTAATCGTGAGTATGGATGGGGTCCGCAGGCTGGCTATTAAGAAAAATATTGTCACTGATATTTTTAATAATGATCCATTGGTGTATTGGGGGTTTACATCCGCTACAGGTGGTTCTGTAAATGTTCAACAGATGTGTACTTCATTAAATGCAAATTTTAAATTAGCCCCACATGCGAATACATGCATCGGCACATCACTGACTTTCCTTGACAGTTCGGTATCATTTGGGTCAATTAAAAACTGGTATTGGAATTTTGGTGACGGCACTACTTCTACTGATAAAAATCCACCTACACACATTTTCGCTGAACCTGGCATTTACGATGTAACGTTGAATGTATTAAGTGGCGATGGTTGTATGTCTGATACTTTTAAAAAGCAAGTTGTAATCAGTTCTTATCCCGTTGCAGATTTTACTACTGTTGATTCTCCATTGTGCACAGATCATTCAGTTGTTTTTAAAGATGCTACAGCCCTTGTTGCCGGCACATTAAATTACTGGTACTGGGATTTTGGTAACGGTAATTTTTCTTCTGTTCAATCACCTTCACCTGTTGACTATCCATTAGGAAATTATGATGTGAAACTGTTTGTAAAAACTAAAGAAGGATGCGCATCAGATACTGTTACAAAACATCTTACTGTGTTGCAATCACCGGCGGTCAGTTTCACAAAATCTGATGGGTGCAAAGACTCTCCAATACCATTTAATGCTACCAACTTAAGCGATACAATCGGGATACGGCAATGGTATTGGGATTTTGGTGACAACAGTTTTTCTACTGATGAAGATAATGCGCATGTTTTTTTGCAACCCTCTACATACAATGTTTCACTTGTAGCAATTGCAAATAATGGTTGTATTTCAGATACTGTTACAAGCCCGGTTACCATTTTTGGTACAAATGCTTTTGCTGGAAATGATACAACAATTTTGGAAGGTTATCCTTTTCAGTTGAATGCCACAGGTGGTGATTTCTATTCATGGTTTCCGCCGACAGGTTTGAGTGACACGCATATTGCAAACCCTGTTACAACTTTAAACAATGATATTACATATACAGTTACTGTTTCTGCACCTGCCGGTTGTGCCACTTCTGATACCATACATTTGAAAGTAGTGAAAGGCCCCGAAATATATGTGCCCACTGCATTTACACCGAATGGTGATGGATTAAATGATAAGTTCAGGATTATTCCTGTTGGCATAACCAACATCAGCTATTTTAATATTTATAACAGGTGGGGCAAACTTATTTTCTCAACAAAAGATCCATCGAAGGGTTGGGATGGAACTTTAAACGGGATACCACAACCAGCAGGTACTTATGTTTGGGTGGTTGCTGGCTATACTTCAGTTGATCAATCGTTGTTGAAAAAACAAGGCACATTGGTTTTAATCAGGTGATTTATTTTTTAAAAGAAATAAAATTGATTAATGTATTTCCTTGTTGATAACTATTAATTGTGTTATTGATTATACACAACTGCTTTTGAAATAATATCACCAACTTCAACTCCGTTATATTTGCGACTGTAATTATTATGGCGAACAGGTTAAAAAAGTCGGTAACAAAACCACCAAGCGCAGAAAAACTGAACCCGGATAAAGAATCCGGCGTTACAGTAAAAGAAGTGGTGAAGGATGAGCGCACTACAAAAATTATTGGTGCAGTAAGCCTGCTCATTGCCATTTTTCTTTTTGCTGCTTTCATTTCTTATTTCTTTACATGGCAGCAAGACCAGGATAAAGTGGCTTCAGGCATCAGCATATTATTTAAAAAAGATGTTCATGTAGATAATCTGCTTGGTGTGTTGGGCGCATTCATGTCTTATGTGTTCATGTACGATGGTTTTGGCATCGCTTCATTTTTATTCTGCACTTTCTTTTTTGTTTTGGGTGTAAACCTTTTATTTGGAAAAAAAATATTCAGTATTGCACGCAACCTGCGTTACCTGATTGCAGGGTTAATTGTACTCAGTGTTGTATTTTCATTTTTCTTCGGGAGGAATTTTGCCTGGGGTGGTGCAGCAGGTGATCTGATGGTTGACTGGCTTACTAATTTGCTCGGAAAATTTGGTACAGGTGCAATCATCATAGTTATTTTTTTAGCTTATATCATCTGGAGATTCAATCCTACTTTCCGTGTACCTGAAAAAATAAATCTGCCTTTTAAAAAATCCTCTGTTGAAGAAGAAAAAAAACCGGATACTGATGATGCATTCAACAAAGAATATGAATCATCTTACTATGAACCTGAAGAAAGTGGTATGACCATTAATGAAAAATTCGCAGGTGAAAATGCAGAAGTACTGACGAATAATAACAGGTTAAAAAATAATGATGGTAATGTGGTTGTGATAATGCCCGATAACAAAGATGAAAATAATGTTGTGCAACTTAACCTTATTGAAAAAAATGGCAATAACGGAAGTTCAGATGAAACAGAAGGAAATGCTGGCGCAGGTGCAATAGAATTGCAAACAGATGAAAACATTACTATCTCCAAACCTAAAAAGAATGCTCCTGATGAAAAGGAATATGAATTAGAAATAAAAAATTCAGTAGAAGATGATAATGTAGAATTGTCTGAAGATATTCCACAACCGGTAACTGAATTAGAAGAACAATCAGCCAACAACGACAGGCTTTCTGTGAACTATGAACCCACACTTGACCTGAGCCATTATAAATATCCATCGCTGGATTTATTGGAAACACATGGCACAGATAAAATAGTGCATGACCCTGCAGAACTGGAAGCCAATAAAAACCAGATCATTTCGACTTTAAAAAATTACGACATACAAATTCAACGCATCAGTGCTACTGTTGGCCCTACTGTTACTCTGTATGAAATTGTGCCAGCGCCCGGTGTGCGTATCAGCCGAATTAAAAACCTTGAAGATGATATTGCATTGAGCCTTGCTGCTTTGGGTATCCGCATCATTGCGCCAATACCAGGCCGTGGTACTGTTGGTATTGAAGTGCCGAATGTGCGCAAAACTGTGGTGAGCATGAAGACTCTGTTGTCATCAGAAAAATTCCAGAATAATAATTTTTCATTACCGATTGCTATTGGTAAAAAAATTGACAACGAAAATTTTATTGTTGACCTTGCTACCATGCCGCACTTGTTGATGGCAGGTGCAACCGGCCAGGGTAAATCTGTTGGTATTAATACTTTGCTGGTTTCATTGTTGTATAAAAAACATCCTTCACAATTAAAACTTATTTTGGTTGACCCCAAAAAAGTTGAGTTGAGTCTATACCGTGTAATTGAAAAACATTTTCTTGCCAAACTTCCGGGTGAAGAAGAGCCAATTATTACTGATACAAAAAAAGTTGTTCATACTTTAAATGCGCTTGCAACTCTGATGGACATCCGGTATGATTTGTTGAAAGAAGCAGGTTGCCGCAACATAAAAGAGTACAACGAAAAATTTGTGAACCGCAAACTCAACCCACAGAAAGGCCATGAGTTTTTACCTTTTATTGTTTTGGTGATTGATGAGTTTGCTGACCTGATTATGACTGCCGGAAAGGAAATTGAATTACCGATTGCCCGCCTTGCACAGTTGGCACGTGCAGTAGGTATCCATCTGATTATTGCAACACAAAGGCCTTCAGTGAATATTATCACAGGTACTATCAAAGCAAACTTCCCTGCACGTATTGCTTTCAAAGTGTCATCAAAAATTGACAGCCGCACTATCCTTGATACAGGTGGTGCAGAACAGTTGATTGGAAAAGGTGATATGCTCATCAGTTATAATGGCGAACTGACCCGTTTACAATGCGCTTTTGTTGATACACCTGAAGTTGAAAAAGTTTGTGAATTTATCAGTGAACAACAGGGCTACCCGCAGGCATTCCAGTTGCCGGAATATGTGGATGAAAAAGAAATGGAAGGCAAAGACTTTGACCTCACTGACAGGGACCCGTTATTTGAAGAAGCTGCACGTTTGATAGTTCAAAATCAAATGGGCTCCACTTCTTTGATACAACGCCGCATGAAACTTGGATATAACCGTGCCGGAAGATTGATGGACCAATTGGAACAGGCTGGAATTGTTGGGCCAAACCTCGGTAGTAAAGCAAGGGATGTTTATATAAAAACAGAAGCAGAGCTCAATGAAAAACTAAATATGAATTAAGAAATGAAGCGCTGTTAAAATATTATAGTCTGGGTTTTAATTGCCTTCATTTTTGTTTTCAATAAATTCCTTGTTGCAATCATTGATAAAATCAAGCACTTCTTCTTTGCCGGTTTTTTTAATGGCGCTTGTTACAAAGAATGGAGGTAGAAACTCCCAGTTTTCTTTCATCTTTTCAAAAAACAATTGCACGTTGCGCTGAACAGCT
Organism: uncultured Parafilimonas sp.; assembly: GCA_964400415.1. Lineage (GTDB taxonomy): Bacteria > Bacteroidota > Bacteroidia > Chitinophagales > Chitinophagaceae > Parafilimonas. The sequence continues at coordinate 6,525 of CAYNTP010000009.1, read as the reverse complement.
CCGGGCTTTTCTTTATCTGCTTTTGTAAAAATTATAGTAAAGGGTAATTGCCATTCACCAAGGCTGTCAATAAATTCAATGTCTATTTTCTGTGGCTCATGACGTGCATCTATCAACACAAAAATGTTGACAAGGTTTTTTCTTTTGCGCAGATAATCTTCAATCATTTTGCCCCATTGCTTGCGTTGCTTCTGTGCCACTTTTGCATAACCATAACCTGGCAAATCCACCAAATACCATTTGAGTTTTTTATCCTGTTTTGGTTGTGGATGTTGAACCGAAGAAATAATTTCGTAATGATTGATGAGTTGTGTTTTCCCTGGAGCTGATGATGTTTTTGCAAGGCTTGCATTGTTGCAAAGCATATTAATCAATGATGATTTGCCCACATTGCTCCTGCCTATAAATGCATATTCAGGCCGGTCTGCTTTCGGGCACTTATCAACTGACGGACTTGAAATAAGATAAGCAGCTTTTGAAATAACCATCTGCAAATTTATATCACAGCCCGCACTACTGTTTCATTAATAAAAAAGTTGCGGTGTGAGTGTTGCAAACTGGTGCAGGATATAAATTTCTGCAGCTATCATTACCAATGCAATTGAGTATGGAAAAATATCAAGCGGGTCAAACACATCGGCAAATTTTTTTCTCTCACTGTTTGTAATTGCCCTGTCCATAAATTTTTCTTCAATTTACCAAATATGCAGAAGAAATATCTGATAATTGGATAAACGGTATTATCTGCGTTTTCTCACCAGGCTGTCTTTCGGATATTTTGATTCCATTTGTTTGCGTATGCCTTCACTCCAGGTTATCAATAGATTTTTTTCAGCATTGGTTAGACGGGCATCACCATGTGTAAGCGTGTATGATTTGATAGGCATTTCATCTTTTTCAATCTGCTCTTTTATTTCATGTAGTTTATGGTATTGCCTTGCTAAACTATAAGATGAAAATTCATCAAAATTTATTTCATCCTTTCCATCATCAACATGATTTTTTAACCACCAGGCCACTGGTTGGATATTGTTATACCAGGGATAGCGGGTGTTGTTGCTATGACAGTCATTACATGCTTTCACTAAAATGGAATCAACATCAGCAGGCACCGTATATAAGGCTGCAATATTATTGGGTTGGTTACCCGGATGGATATTTTTTTCTGATTTGAAAAATTGCAGAGCAATAAATATGATTATTAAAATCAAAACGATTCTTTTCATGCATTGAATATTTATGGTTTTGCAAGAATGTTACCTGTCATTTCTTTTGGAACCGGTAAGCCTAAAAATGTAAGAATAGTTGGCGCCAGGTCACCTAATTTTCCAGGTTGAATTTCACCCTTCCATTCTTTATCAATAATAAAAAATGGAACAGGGTTTAATGAATGTTGTGTATTTGGTGTGCCGTCTTCATTTATCTCATAATCTGCATTACCATGGTCGGCAGTTAAGAAGATTGTATAGTCATGTGCCAATGCTGTGGTCACAACTTTTTCAACACAGCTATCTACTGTTTCCACAGCTTTGATGACTGCTTCCCACACACCTGTATGGCCTACCATATCGGCATTTGCGAAGTTCAGGCAAATAAAATCAGCATATTCCTTTTCAATCTCTGGCACCAGTTTTTCAATAACTTCATAAGCGCTCATTTCAGGTTTGAGGTCATAGGTGGCCACCTTCGGTGATGGTACCAAAATCCTTGTTTCACCTGTAAATGGTTGCTCCCTGCCACCACTGAAAAAGAAAGTAACATGAGGATATTTTTCAGTTTCTGCAATACGTATTTGTTGCCTGCCCTGTTGTTGCATCACTTCACCCAGTGTGTTATTCAGGTTATCATTTTCAAAAATGATATGGACGTTTTTAAAAGTTTTATCATACTCCGTCATGGTAGTATAATGCAGCGATAATGGTTGCATCTGTTGTTCAGGGAAAGCCTGTTGTGTAAGCGCCATCGTTATTTCACGGCAACGGTCTGTCCTGAAATTAAAACAAATAACCACATCGCCATCTTTAATTGTAGCCAATGGTTGTTGCGCTTCATCCACTATCACAGTTGGTTTGATAAATTCATCAGTAACATTTGATGCGTAGGATTGTTCCACTGCTGCCAATGCATCAGTTGCTTTTATACCTTCTCCTTTTACCAATGCATCATAAGCCAGTTTTACACGTTCCCATCTTTTATCACGGTCCATTGCATAATATCTGCCACTCACAGTTGCAATCTTACCTGTAGTAACGTTCAGGTGTTGCTGCAGGTCACTGATAAATCCTAAACCGCTTTTAGGGTCAGTGTCACGCCCGTCAGTAAATGCGTGTACAAAAACATCATCCAGGTTTTGTTCTTTACAAACTGTTGCTATTGCCTTTACATGTGAAATGTGCGAATGGACACCGCCATCACTCACCAATCCTATCAGGTGCAATGTTTTTTTATTGTCTTTTGCATACCTGATAGATTGCAGCAGGAATTCATTTTTCTGAAACTCACCATCACGGATAGCAACATTGATGCGTTGTAATTCCTGGTAAACAATCCTGCCGGCACCGAGGTTTAAATGGCCTACTTCACTGTTTCCCATCTGGCCATCCGGTAAACCCACTGCCTCACCACAGGTTATTAAAGTGGTGTTGGGATATTTCTTATATAAACTGCTGACAAAAGGTGTCCTGGCATGTTGAATCGCATCAGATGAATATACTTTGCCCAATCCCCATCCATCCATAATGATTAAAATCGCATGTTTGCTTTTCATTTGAAACTTTTTTATTTTTTTGTACCCGGTTCGCCGGAACAATTAACATGAAAACTTATTGCTGCCCGGTAAATACCTTTAAAATTTTTAAGGTATTTTGAATAACTGCAAAGCTACAGGCTGGAATATGAAAAATGAGAAAATTTTGAATATCATTTCACAATTGCATAACTAAAATGCTTAAACAATAAACCTTATCTTTAGTCCAAATTCAATATTTGTAAAAAATGAAAAAAATATTAACAATAATTGGGTTTCTATTTACACTAACAGCTTTTTCACAAAATAGTGATGGAGTATTGGCTGCATTAAAAGCAGGTAATGCTGCACAGTTCAGCAGTCATTTTGATAAAACACTTGATGTGAAATTTCCAATGAAGGCTGAAATAAGAAACATGCCTAAAGCTGATGCTACTGCTGCAGTGAACCAGTTTTTCTCAGCAAATAAAATTACAGGTTTTGACCTGACATCTCAAAGGGAGATGAGTGGCACCATGTATATAGCCGGTAAGCTTACAGGAAATGCTAAAAGTTATAACCTCACAGTAATGCTGAAAGATAACCTGGTAATCACAGTGCGGATAAATTAGTTTTTTGGGATTTATATTTTTTGAAAGGGAACCTTTATACATGGTTCCTTTTTTTGTGCGTTTAATTTTGTTGTGATAATGGAATTAAAATTTTCGATTCAAAAAATAATACTGCGCCTCGGTTTTTAAGTTGAATGAATTTTTTATTTATACAAGCTGAATAGAAATTATCTTTAAAAATGTTTGAGCCACTTACAATTCAACTTCATTGTAATAATAATCCTGTAAATATTCATTTAATATCAACAGGTGCAGTTGCAGTGAAAACAAAGTTTAGAGAAAACAGGCACCAGGGCTTCAGGGCATTGCTTTCATTTTTACTTGATAAAAATTTTACAGAATGGATGCCGGTTTATGTTTTGATTATTGAACATGAAGAAGGCATTTTTATCATTGATGCAGGTGAAATTGTTGAAGTGAATGATAAAGATTATTTCAAATCATCGGGTATCATTGCCAACTGGTTTGATAAAACTCAGTTCAGGTTTTCAATGGAGAAAGAAGAAGAACTCGTAGAACGATTGCATCAACTCAATATTTCAAAAGAGAAGATAGCGGCTATTGTCTTAACCCATTTGCACTTTGACCATACTGATGGTATCAAGTATTTTGAGGATGCAAAAATTATTGTCAATAAAGATGAATGGGAAAAACCTTTTGGTGACCTGCCCAAACTTTATCCGTCATGGTTTAAACCCTTACTGGTTGATTTAAATGAACATTTTGATGTTTTTGAAAAAGCATATTACCTTACAAAATCGAAAGATATTATCCTTGTTGAAACGCCGGGGCATACTTATCATCATTCTTCAGTTATCATAAAAACTGATGAAGCAATTCTATTTTTTGCTGCAGATATTTGTTATTCACAACAACAACTGAAAGAAAATAAATTTCCAGGAAACAATACTGATAACCGTATTGCAAAAAATACCTACGATACAGTTAAAAAGTTTGCTGAAAAGAATAAACTGGTTTTTATTCCTTCACATGATGCTTCAGCAAGAGAAAGGTTGCAAAATCTTGTAGCATTGTATTAATCTCACGGTCAATAACCACATTTTTCAATTTGAAAAAAACAAAATTAATTTGGACATCAATTATTATCGTTTCCATATTTTAGTCAATAATTATCTTTTGTATTTATTCAGTTCTTCTGTTTAATTTAAAATTGTATATGAAAATATCAAAGTGTTTCTTTTTAATTTTTGCATTTGCAGCTTTTTTTATATCCTGTAATTCAGGCAGCAAACAAGCAGCTACTCAAAAAAAACCTGTTGTCGCATCGTTAGTGCGTGGAAGTTTTAACCTGGAGTCAGGCATCCCGTTTGACAGCAGTGATATTCAAAAATTCCTGGATGAAAAACCTTTGTTCAAAGAGTTCTCTAAAGATTTTGATACGTTTTATAAAATCAATCACTATAACTATGTATGGTATGATAAGAATGGACTGATTGAAACAGCAAGCAAACTTATTGCCGGAATTGACAATATGGAAAATGAAGGTGTGAGCACCAACATCCCATATAAAGACACCCTTGAATATTTGCTGCATGATAATACTGATACTTCTTATAAATTATCACCCAACATTAGAACGGAACTGATGTTGACCGGCGAATATTTTTATTACGCTAGGAAAATATATGCCGGCACTTTGCAGGGCAAAACAGATTCCATCAACTGGTACCTGCCGAAGAAAAAACTTTCTTATGCAAAATTACTTGCAGACAACCTGGGGAGTGGCGAAATCGGTGAGCCTGAAGGAAAGGTAGTCAGTGCACAATACAAAGGTTTAAAAAAAGCATTGGCTTTGTATAAAGAAGTTGAAGCAAAAAATGATGAAGTTATTATTCCATCCATAAAAAAATCTTTGAGAAAAAATGATTCATCAGATATTATACCTGTGCTACGCAAACGGTTAATGCAACTGGGATATTTACCAACAGGTGATACAAATGGTAAATTGTTTGATGCAACACTTGCTGCAACTGTTGCACAACTAAAAAGTGTGTATGGCTTAAACAATGATTCACTTATTACAAATGATTTAATAACAGAATTAAATGTTCCGGCAAAAAAACGAATGGAACAAATTATGGTAAACATGGAGCGTTTGCGTTGGATACCTGAAGACACAACTACTGATAAGGAATTTATTCTTGTAAACATCCCTGAGTATATGCTTGTGTATTATGAAAACGCAAAGCCTGTATGGCGTTGTGGCGTTGTGGTGGGAAAGCCAATGACTAAAACAGTAATCTTTAGCGGTAATATGAAATATGTTGTATTTAGTCCATATTGGAATGTGCCTGCAAGTATTATCAAAAAAGAAGTGAAGCCGGGAATGGCCCGAAATAAAAATTATCTTGCTAAACATAATATGGAATGGAATGGCGGCCAGGTAAGGCAAAGGCCCGGGCCAACAAATTCATTAGGCCTTGTGAAATTTCTTTTCCCGAATTCTTATAGTATTTACCTGCATGACACACCATCCAAATCATTGTTTAATGAAAACAACAGGGCTTTCAGTCATGGTTGCATAAGAGTTTCAAAACCTAAAGACCTTGCCATCCGTGTTTTAAGGCAATACCCTGAATGGACCCCTGAAAAAATTGATGCCGCCATGCATGCCGGTGTTGAAAAGGCTGTCAGCCTTAAGCATACTATTCCTGTGTACATTGGTTATTTTACGGCTTATATAGGTGAAGATGGAATGGTGAACTTCAGAAAAGATATTTATAAAAGAGATGCAGACTTATTTGGTTTATTAGTGCAGCAGTAAAAATATTTTGTATCACAGCTAAAATCTTTCTAAACCTATAGCTGTTTTCGATTCAACAAATAATACAATCTATCTTTGCGCAATGAATGCTTCATTGCTACCGAATATCAGGAATTGTAGTTTGGATGAATTGCACAACTTTTTTACAGAGGCAGGTGAAAAAAAGTTTCGTGCACAACAGGTGTATGAATGGCTTTGGCAAAAACATGCTGGAAGTTTTGATGATATGACCAACATCAGCAAAGACCTACGTTTAAAATTGGCATCTCATTTTTCATTGCCTGCATTAACTATTGACACCACTCAATACAGCGCTGACGGAACTGTAAAATCAAGGTTTAAAACTTTCGATAATCATTTTGTTGAAGGTGTTTTGATACCTG
>CAYNTP010000008.1:1412-145668 GCA_964400415.1 uncultured Parafilimonas sp. | reverse complement strand
TGTAAGTATTTAAAAAAATGGTAAAAGGAATAAATGTTATTTAAGGATGGTGAATTGTATGTTGAGTGCTTTTTTAAAAATAAAAAATAAGAATAACCACAAAGTCACGAAGGACACAAAAGTTTATAAAGAATTTTTACTGGCGTTACTTTGAATTTTAGATTCTTCGAGGTGAAAGAAGGTTTTATTACCACGAAGTCACGAAGACCACAAAGAATTTCTCTTAGTGTTTCTTGAGCATAATTTGTATTTCGTTTGGTGGAGACAACAACCGATAGAAAAATCAGAATAACCACAAAGTCACGAAGGACACAAAAGTTTATAAAGAATTTTTACTGGCGTTACTTTGAATTTTAGATTCTTCGAGGTGAAAGAAGGTTTTATTACCACGAAGTCACGAAGACCACAAAGAATTTCTCTTAGTGTTTCTTGAGCATAATTTGTATTTCGTTTGGTGGAGACAACAACCGATAGAAAAATCAGAATAACCATAAAGTCACGAAGGACACAAAGGTTTATAAAGAATTTTTACCGGCGTTACTTTGAGTATTTGAAACTTCGTGGTGAAAGAAGGTTTTATTACCACGAAGGCACGAAGGACACAAAGAATTTCTTTTAGTGTTTCTGGAACATAATTGTATTTCGTTTGGTGGAGACAACAACCGATAGAAAATAGATGTTGTGTGAGGGTTGGGCATTGAGGTTTTATGAAAACAATATTTTTTTCCCTTCATTCAAACGAATACTCACTCTTCATCATTATTAAAAAATATATTTTGTCAAAAAATAAGTTTACTTATAACTAAACGGGCTTCCGTTCTATACTTCCCAACACAATAAAATATTGTGCGAGCATGTATGAAGCCATAATGATCATACCCGCGCCAGGCAACGGTTGTACAAAGCGGTTACAAGCAAGCATACTGTCTGAAAAAAGAAACAATACAGCGCCACAACAAACCATTGCAAAACTAATAATGTTCACCCGGCCAAAGCGGCTTACTGACATTATTGCCATAATTGAAATGATGATCGTGTAAATCAAAACAGGGATTTGCATCGTGCCCAAATGGGGCTGCAAATAAATAAACAGAGCAATAGAACACAATACAAAAATGATGATTGCCCAAATCAATAATGGATTTTTCTTCCCGGGTTTTAATCTAAAATCAAACACGAATGCCCTTATATAAAACAGGTGGCAAATCGGAAATGCAATTAATCCGAAAATAAAAAAAGAGATTGTTTTTGTTGCATCATTAACAGCACATCGCCTGCCCAGGCAAAAACCAAACCTCTAAATATATTCTTATGAAATTTTGTAGATAGTCTCGTGGCCATAAAAAGCCAGGTCCTCAAAACAACAACAATCAACGGCTTTGAGAAAATACGGAATACCTGGCTATTGTAATATTCGGCAAATAAATGTGTAATAAAAATGATGAGATAAACGAAAGAAAACAATTTATTTCTTGGAGACATAAGCAGTCAATTTCTGTTAATGATAAAACCGAAATAAAGAAATTATATTTTGTATTCCGTTTGATGGGGTACAATCCAAAAGAAAAGATGATGATAACCACTAAGTCACTAAGAACACTAAGGTTCACAAAGAATTTTTCTTAGTGTTGATTTGGAACTTTGTGTCAAAACAAAGGAATATATCAGAAGATTATAATTAACCTCATTATATCTTAATAAGCTACATTAAGATTAAAGCTGTCAGCATTTTCATCAAGAGCAGAAGCAGTTGCATTACTGATCCTGAAATTGATTCCGGCATTATCTTTTAAATCACCCATATTCCATAAAACTTTTGCATAAACTGACTTGCCGTTATCTGCTGTAAGCTTCACAATAGTACCAGGCTCAATATCGTTGGCAAGGATATAATATTTTCCATCGCTCCAACCACTGGCAGTTTTAAAAGTTTTGGAAATACCTGAAACAATCTTTTGATCGCTACCTTTTTTAAACTGGCCCATAAAATATCCATCACCTGAATAAGTAGATGACATTGTTTGTCCTTCAACAATATTGTTTGCTACAGTATTGGTATTGCCTTTAGTATCGGTATTCTGAGCATTAATATTTGCATTTTCCTGCTGAGCTGTATTTACATTCTGGGTTGCAACCGTTTTAACCGTATCAATATTTTTCTGTACATCATTAGTTGTTTCCACTCTTTGTTTTTGTGATGTAGCCTGTAATTGCTGAGAATTAATTTCAGGTTGTACAACTGGAGTAACTTTTTTTGCAACAGTAGCAGCATCAGCGCCAATAACTAATGTTTCTCCTGCCTGGGCATAATCACTGGTGAGATGGTTCCATGTTTTTATCTGTTGCACAGTAACACCATATTTTTTGCTGATAGCATATAGGGTTTCGCCTTTCGCAACCACATGTGTTGTAGTGCGGGGTATTGCAGTAGTTAATTTTGATGTGGTTGCTGCATTATTCTTAACTGTATTTGAATTTCCTTTTGTTGAAGGAATTTTTATTGATTCCCCAACCTGTAATTTACTGTCTGCATGCATTCCATTCAGCCGCATGATATCACCAACCGTGGTTTTATATTTTTGTGCAATGGCAGATAATGTCTCTCCCGGTTTAATAGTATAATTGATATACTTTGTTTGTGCATTGGCAGTTTGAAAAAAAGATACTGCCACAATCCCGATAATCAAATGTTTTAAAAAAGTCATTCGCAAAAAATTTTTACAAATTTATCCTTTACGTATTCTCCAATCTGTTAGATAATAGTTATTAACACGGTTGTGCAAAATTTTTATCCATCCAAGGGGAAATCCTGAGAACGTGCATAAAGCCCAACCTTTTTTATCCGTGCCAACATGAATTTCTTGTTTACGGAGGTATTGCAGGGCTTGTGCCTCATTTAATTCTATTTTAAAAATATCATTGCTGATCTTAATACTTACTGCAAGTTCATGATTGGGTATTAATGTATCGCCTTTCTTTTCTCCCATTAAAATTCCTGCCTTTTTCAAATAAAGGTTTTTTTGAAGTAATACAATGTCATCAGCATTGACTTTTTTAGCAGCCCTTATCATTTCTTGTTGCCTGAAAAAAATATAACCCTCATCATACAGGTATTGCTGAAGGCAATATGATTCTTTTGGATTTACAATTGAAAGTGCTACAGTGTTTGGTTTCTTATTGTTTGAGTTGCCATCGTGCTTTTGTAAAACGCAAATGAAAAATCCTTCCCCTTTTATTTTGTCGGGCCAGAACCTGTAACCAAAAGCTTTATGTTTTTCAGAAATGGTTTCAGTAATGCCTTTAAATTTTTTTATATCAATACTGATGCTGTTGAAATGAAAATGTTCAATCAGCCAGTCAGCAATATCTTCATCTTCCTTTTGGGAGTATGAACAGGTAGAATAAATTAATATCCCCTCATCTTTTAATGATGAATATACATCAGCTAAAATCCTTTGCTGACGCTGGTTGCATAATTCCACGTTGCTGAGGCTCCATTCATCAATTGCTTCTTTATCTTTCCTGAACAAACCGCTTCCACTGCATGGCGCATCAACAACGATTGCATCAAAATACCCAGGTAGCTTTTTAAAATCAGCAGGATCATTATTGGTAACCACTACAGCATCATCACCCCATTTTGTTACATTTTCATATAAAATATTTGCCCTCGACTTTATAATTTCATTCGATACGATGAGTGAGTTTTTGAAATAGGAAGCTATCAAAGTGGTTTTGCCTCCAGGTGCTGCACAAAGATCTAATATCTTTAAGCCTGCGTTCTCATCAAATTGTTGTTGCAAAACTTCCCACAGAAACATACTACTTGCTTCCTGCACATAATAAGCACCTGCATGCAACAATGGGTCTAATGTAAACTGCGGTCTTTCATCCATGTAATATCCGTAACTACACCAATCAACAACATCACTTAAGAGAAAGGAAGGGTGAAATATTTCTGAACCTGAAAAACGTTCATATTTTTTTTTATTGAAGCGCAATGAAGTGATTTGATCAGATTGTTCATGCACTTCAACAAACTTTTCTTTATCAAAGCCTGTTGTGTTATCAAGCGATTGCAATAATGATACTGGTAATTGCCTGTTCAAAATATCAGGATAAAATTTTTATGAGTTGTTCTATTTCCTGCAATGTATTAAATGCATGCAACACAATACGCAACCTTTCTTTACCTTCCGGAACAGTAGGATAGAGGATAGGCCGGACATCAAGGTTGTTCTGCTGCAAATGTTGAGCAATATTTTTTACTTCATCATTACCTGGAACAATGACCACCTGTATGGCTGATGATGAAACCAGTTTTTTAAACCTGGTGAATGCCTGTTGAAAATAGCTAATCAAACTATTCAGTTTTTTTCTTTCTTCATTTAAAGAAGGAAAAATGTTGTATGAGGCTTTGATAGCAGCAACTGCCTGTTCAGGTAAAGCAGTGGTATAAATAAAACTGCGTGCAAAATTGATAAGATAATCCCTTAATTTATTTGACCCTACAGCAACAGCACCATGGCAGCCACATGCTTTTCCAAAAGTATAAACCCTGCAAAAAATTTCTTCCTGCAAATTCTTGTGTTGTATCAAACCTTCACCATTTTCACCCACAACACCAATGGCATGTGCTTCATCAATTATAAGATGTGCATTGAATTTTTTCTTTAATGCAACTAAAGTTTCTAATGGACAAAAATCGCCATCCATACTGAATACCGATTCTGTTACTATGAAAATATTTCCTGTTGCTGATTTTAATTTTTTTTCTAAATCGTTCATGTCATTGTGTGCAAAAGAAAAACTTTGTGCAAACGATAACCTTATACCATCTCTTATTGATGCATGGCACAATTGGTCATAAATTATGGTATCGCCTTTTTGAGGAATTGCGCTGAGGATACCAAGGTTAGCATCATAACCTGAATTAAAAATCAAAGCAGCTTCAGCTTTATGAAATGCAGCAATAAGTTTTTCAGTTGATTCTATCAAACTATAATTGCCTGCTAATAATCTTGATCCGGTAGAACCAGTCCTGAGTTGATCGCTGATTTGGCTGTTTAATAAATTGTGATAAACAATACCAAGATAATCATTGGAACAAAAATCAATTTTATCACCTGGCAATTTTAGTTTCCTGAAAGCATTCTGCCTGACGCGCTGTTCTAATTTTTTATCAAGAAAAAAATCATTGTTTATATCTATGTGCATTTGCAAAATATGTTTATTTTTTATTGTTAAGGATATGTCAATGAAAATGAGCAATTAATTTTCCCACCTTTTTCAATTTGGGAACATCATTCTCTAATTTAAAAATTTTATTTACATCACATATCCCTGCTTTTCGCTAACCAACAAAAATAATACGTTCACTGATTAACTTTTTGAACGGATTTTGCCTTTAATAGCTTTACATATTGAAAATAGGTTTTTAAGTTCTTAAAATTTTTTTTGATTCATTTTTAATATCATGAGAAAATTTTATCTCCTGTTGCTGAGTTGCTGCGTTTGTACATTTTTATATTCACAATCAGTTTTAGACCCGAATGATTCGGTAATTACGTATAACCCAAACAATCCTCCTACACAACCTGCCTGGGGCCAGATAGGAAAATGGGTACGTACAAAGCGTTTAAGCTGGAATACCAATGAATACAAATGTTACATTTATAAAGGTTGCGCTTTCAGGTTACATTTTCCTAAAACATATAACCCAACTGCTAATGATGGAAAGAAATACCCGATGATGGTTTTCTTTCATGGTTTAGGTGAAACAGGATCTATTTACGATAATGAATACCAGTTATATCATGGTGGTGATGATTTCCAGGCAGCAGTGGATAACGGCACTTTTGATGGCTATATATTGTGTATGCAGAGCCAGGGTTTCTGGGGTGATGGGCAATATCAATATATTACTGAAATCATTGATTATATGGTTGCCAATAATAAACTTGATCCATTCCAGGTTAGTGATAACGGATTATCTGCCGGCGGACAAGGTACCTGGCAAATGTTACTCGAACACCCTTCCTATATTTCTTCTTCATTGCCTATGTCAAATGTAGAAATAGGGTATAAAGATTCAAGTACTGTCAACACTGTAAAATTTACACCCATGTGGTTATTCCAGGGTGGAAAAGATGGTGCACCTGCACCATCAACAGCACAACAAGTCAGGGATGCTATGTGGGCTGCAGGAGGAGATTTTACATATACTGAATTTTCTACACTAGGTCATAATACATGGGATTCAGCATGGTTAATGCCGGATTTCTGGCCTTTCCAATTACGGGCTTATGCTTCTAATCCATGGCCACTTTTTGGCAGGACACAGTTTTGTCCAACTGATACAATTAATGAAACGCTTGGCCTGGCGCCTGGTTTTACAGCATATCAATGGAGATATAATGGAAATATTATAAATGGTGCAACATCAAATACTATACAAGCAACTCAGGCTGGCACTTACGATGCAAGGGTAGAAAGGAACGGAATATGGTCTGACTGGTCACGCACCCCTGTACAAATTGTTGTTCAGTCTGCAACCCCAACACCACCTATTGAAATTTCAGGTTTAATGAGCCAGGTTATTCCTGCACCAGATGGCAAAACATCAGTTGATCTTAAAGTTTCCGGCAATGGAAATTATGTAAGCTATGTTTGGAAAAAAATAGGTTCCGACAGTGTGTATAGTATTCAGCCAACATTTACTGCAACGGAACCAGGTTATTATGTGGTAGCAGCAAGCCAGCCATATTCATGTTCAAGTTTATACTCTGCACCATTTAAAGTTATTGCAGCAAATGGCTCTAATGCACCAGAAGCAGTGAAAAGCCTTTTAGCTAATAGTTTGTCAAATACACAGGTGCAACTTGCATGGAGTAAGGCATCCCAACAATCCAATGCTGCTACTGCTTATGAAATATATCGCGGTACAAGCAGTGGTGTTTATTCATATATTGGCCAGGCAGGCGCCGGGACAAATAGTTATATTGATTCTAATCTTGCAGCCAAAGTAAAATATTATTATGTTGTACGTGCTGTTGATTCTACAGGAGCAGCGCCCGTTTCAAATGAAGCAAGCGCTACTACTTATTCAGATACTATTGCTCCTTCCATACCACAAAATCTTGCAGTAACTTATACTACACCTTCAACAATAACAATTGGCTGGTCAGCATCAACAGATAATGTTGCAGTTGATCATTATGCTATCTATATTGACGGGAAACTATCAAATGTTACAAGTCAAACTACATTTGTTCTGACAGGTTTAAATCAAAACCAGTCTTATGCTATTACTGTAAAAGCAGTAGATGCAAGTGGTAATTATTCATATCCCAGCAGCCAGGTGAGTTCTTCACCAGTACTTGGCGGGCTTCAGTATAAATATTATACAACACCAACAGCGTGGAGCGTGTTGCCTGATTTCAGTTCACTAACACCTGTAAAATCCGGGATTTCATCCAATACAGATATTACAGTTGCCACTCAAACCACCAACTATGGTTTTCTGTGGCAAGGTTATATCCAGGTGCCTGTGGACGGATCTTATACTTTCCAAACCACATCTGATGATGGCAGTGCATTATGGTTCAATTCGCTGAATCCTGTTGGCACACCCACTGTAAATAATGATGGTTTGCATGGAACTAAATCTGTAACCAGCAGTTCAATGTCTTTAACTGCTGGGGTATATCCAATATGTATTGAATTTTTCCAGGCAGGAGGAGGTTACAATATGTCTGTATCCTGGGCTTGCTCTGCTTTATTTGGTAATACTACACAACATACTATTGACAATAAATATTTCACAGGAACCACACCAGATAATGGTTCTGTTCCGGCAGTTCCTACCAATGTTGCAGCAACAGCAGTAGCATTTAATACAATCAATCTTGTTTGGAATGATAATAGTAATAATGAAACCGGTTTTGAAATATACAGGTCGCTAAGTGAAGATGGAACCTATACTATTGTCGGATCTGTTGCTGCAAATATTACAACTTTCAGCGATACTACATTATCGCCTTCAACTACTTATTACTATAAATTACAGGCTGTAAATAAATATGGCAATTCCGGTTTAAGTACATCAGGCACATCTGCCGGTACACAAAATGGATTGCAATATTCATATTATACAGGAAGCTGGTCATCCTTACCTGATTTTTCTACAATGACTCCTGTAAAAACCGGCATTTCATCAACAACTGATTTAAGTGTTGCTACTCAGTCGTCCAACTATGGATTCATGTGGCAGGGGTATATCAAATTAACAAAATCTGGAAATTATACTTTTGGTACAACATCTGATGATGGCAGTAAACTGTGGTTTAATTCATTATTACCTGAAGGAACTCCAACTGTTAATAATGATGGTAAGCATAGCAAAAAATCAAAGACAGGTAGTTCATTTTATATAAGTGCCGGCACATATCCTATTTGCATAGAATATTTCCAGGCAACCGGTAGTGCAAGTATGACAGCTACATATAAAGTACCATCCAGCAAGAAACAGGTTACGATACCTTCATCTATTTTTTATCAGCCTGTAGTAGCCACAATACCTTCTGCCACAACATTTGCATTGCCTGCAACACCAATGGCTCCAGGAAATTTTGTTGCCACTGCATCTTCTGCTTCACAAATTAATCTGACATGGAATGCTTCTGCAAACGCTACGGGTTATGTTTTATCAAGATCAATAGGAGACAGTACCACGTTTATCACATTGGCAAATATTGGTTCAGGTGCAGTTTCTTATTCTGATACAGGACTTAATGCCAATATAGTACATTATTACAAATTGAAAGCAAACGGAGCTGGAGGAACATCAAGCGCTGCATCTGTAGCATCTGCAACAACCCTGGATAATGCTCCTGTTATTAATCAGATTGATTCTATTGAAGTACCATTTGGTACTACTACAACTGTTGTATTGAATGCAACTGATAAAGATGGTGATGTATTGACTTACTCATCTTCTAACTTACCTGCATTTGCGAATATCAATAATTCGACAAATAATTCAACATTGGTTTTGAACCCTTCAGAAGCTGATTCAGGGGTTTATCATAATCTTACAATAACTGTTGATGATGGACATGGCGGTACATCTTCTACAACATTTACATTAATAGTTAATGACAACTATCCGCCCACAATGGATTCAATTGCTGACTATACCATGAATGAAAATGATGTGGTTAATATCCCGTTAACTGCCCAGGATGTTAACACCGGCAACGTATTAACATGGTCTGTTGCCAACGTACCCAATGCTTATACTTTGACTGACAATGGAAATGGTTCAGCAACCTTATCATTACATCCAGACTACCTTGCAGCAGGTACTTATCAACCGGTTGTTAAAGTTAATGATGGCAATGGCGGTACTGCTTCACGCAGCTTTAAATTAATTGTAAATGATATAAGCCCGAACATGAATATTTATACCAGGTTCCAATATATTGATACAATTGGTGCTCCCTGGAATAGTATTACATCATCTATTACTCATAACCTTAAAGATGCTGCCGATAATACTACTAACGTAGGTATTGAAGTGCAGGGCCCATGGTTCACTACTTATAATACCGGTTCACCAACAGGTAATAATTCTGGTGTTTATCCTGACGCAGTTCTTTCAGATTATCTGTATTTTGGAATTTTTGGCGGGCCTGAAACTTTGGATACAAAAATTGTAGGTCTTGATACATCAAAAACATATAACCTTACATTCTTTGGCTCAAGCACTTTCCCTGGCACCCCTGATAATGGTTCAACAATTTATACAGTTGGAAATGTAAGTGACACTCTGTATGTACAGGGTAATACAAAGAATACTGTTACAATCAGCAATGTAAAACCGGATGCTGACGGAACAATTCTTTTCACTATGTCAAAAGATACGAATGCAGCTGTTGGTTATATCAATGCACTAGTTATTAATTATACTTATGATGATGGTACTGCACCTGCTGCTGCCACTAATCTTACAGTACAAAATGTAGATGGCAAAGGTGTTCAGCTCAACTGGAAAGATGTTGCTTATAATGAAACCGGCTATATAGTTTATCGGGCTACATCAGAAAATGGAACATACACTGTATTAGATACTACTATTGCAGATGTGAATAGCTATATTGATTCCGCAATCAATGGTAATACTGAATACTTCTATAAAGTAGAAGCATTTAATACACATGGCAATTCAGGTTATAGCAATATAGACAGCATTACTACCACCAACAGGATTCCACAATTAATTGCCATCAATGATGTTGCTTTAAAGAGTAATCAAACCGCATCAGTGAATATTACAGCAAATGATGACAGCACTGACCATATAACATTTACTTTAAGTGGTTTGCCTGCATTTGCAACATTTACCGACAATGGCAATGGAACAGGTGTGATTAATATTACACCCAACAGTAACAGTCTTGGAGCTTATCCTGTTAGTGTCATCGCAACAGATCAGGAAGGCGCTTCAGATACAACTGCATTTAATATACTTGTTTCTGATCCGAATATTTCATCTACTTACCTGAGTTTTTCTGATGGTGCCCATTCAGTTCCAAAACCCTGGAATATGCTGGCTGGTTATCCATTTGCAGGCACATCATTTTCTAATATAAATGATGATAGTAATACGCCAACCGGTATGACTGTAACATTCAAAAATGGTTTTTCAGGTGTTGTTCAATCTGGTATGCAACCTGTGGACGGAACCGGCATTTATCCGAATGTTGTGATGCGTACAGCAGAATTTGAACAAGGCACACAGAAAGATACTATCCAGATTAGTGGATTGAGTTCATCTAACAAGTACAATTTTGTTTTCTTCAACAGTCATGATGATGGTATGAAAGGCAATACTAATTTCACCATCGGCTCTACTACTGTTACATTGAATGCAACAGGTAATATCAGTAAAACAGTTCAGATTAATGGTGTAACACCAACAAATGGAATTGTAAATGTTGTGATACAAAAAGCAACTGGCTCAGATTACGCATTCATCAGTACGATGATTATTCAGAGTTATGCCAGCAATTACTCTTCACTTTCACCAACCAATCTGAAAACAACAACTATAACACGCAATTCAATTGGTTTGCAATGGGAAGACAGGGCATACAGCGAAACCGGTTATCAGATATGGAGGGCTGCTGACAGTGCAGGCAGTTATTCTTTACTGGCAACTGTTGGTGCTGGTGTAACAAGTTATACTGATGCAAATCTCTTACCTAATAAAACATACAACTATGCAGTAAGAGCTGTTCTCGGTACAAATAATTATACTGCATTTTCTAACCAGGTGAAAGCAAGCACTTATGCATACAGTGTTTACCTGAATTATAATGCAGGCAGCGATTATGCAACATTGCCCTGGAATAATACTGATGCATTGCCTGAAGATGGTTATACCTGGAATAATTTCTTCGATGAGAAAGGATTTACAACAAGCACTGGTATGGAACTTACAAGTAACTGGGCAGGCATGTATGGCGCAGGTATGACCACTACAAATAATTCCGGTGCTGTTCCTGATGCAGTGATGATTGACAGTTATGGTTTATTCCCAGGTCAGACAGCAACGTTTAAAATCACAGGCCTGAATATAGGAATGAAATACAATTTCACTTTCTTCGCCAGCTCACAGGCATATGGAGATGTAAATACAGCTTATACTATTAATGGTGTTACAACTATCTTGAACACTTCATTAAATACTAACAGCACACAAACCATTTATGGTGTAACACCTGATCAGGATGGGAATGTTACTATCAGTGTTTATGCTGCAACGGCTACTTCCCAGTATGGTTTGCTGGGTGCAATGATCATCGGCGCTTATACCCATTCGGTATCCTCAGTTGTACCATCATTGCCATCATCAAACCTGAAATCTAAGCAAACAACAGAAGAAAAAAATAGTGCTATTGCTGCAGCACCTGTTACAGAAGAGTTGAAATTGAAAGCTTATCCTGTTCCATTCCATGATTTTTTCAACCTGCAGTTGTCAGCAAAATCAGGAAACAGGTACCAGGTGAATATATATGATATAACAGGAAAGATAGTTTATAGTAACAACCTGGGTAATACACTTTCAGGAACTAATACATTCAGGATACAACCTAATACAAATTTATCAGCTGGTGTTTATACCGTAGTAATTATAAACATTGATACTAAATCAACCAAAACTATCAAGCTGATGAAAGAATAAAAAGAAAGCTTACCATCTTTTTATTCAGGGAGCATACAATCTTGTGTGCTCCTTTTTATTTAGATTTAGAAATTTCTTACTTGTCAAAAACATCAGAAAACAGATATTTTTAAATATTTGTTTTTCCTGGGAAGTCAAAAATATTTTGCAGATGAACTGATAGATGATTATTGACTTTATTAATTTAGAAACTATGCCAACATGGTTTTATTTTATTTTTTTGAGGTTTGAATTGACAATCTTTTCCCCATATTATTTTTTAATAAACATTGGTGTTGCATAAATATATATTCATTCAGATATTTGTCAATAAACAATTGGTATCTCATTTACACCATCCATATTAAGTTCATCCATTGAATACCTGAAAGGTGTGGGCCCTTTAAAAGCTGATCTTTTAAAAAAAGAGTTAGGCATCTTTACATTTGAAGACCTGCTCAACCATTTTCCCCTTCGTTATATTGACCGTACCAGGATTGACCCAATCGGTAGTATCACTTTTTATACAGACTACATCCAGGTAAAAGGCAGGATAACTGATATACAAACACCGGGCGAAAAAAGAAGCAGGCGGCTTATTGCCACGTTGGAAGATAACACTGGTATCGTAGAATTAACCTGGTTCCAGGGAATTCAATGGATACAAAAAATTTTAAAGGTTGGAGAAGAATATCTTGTTTATGGTAAAACAAGTTTTTTTAATGGAAGGCCGCAGATAACACATCCTGAAATTGAACCATTCAGGCAGGAAATGCAAAATGGAAAATCATATCTTGAACCAGTCTATCCGACTACTGAAAAATTAAAAGCCAGGGGTTTGAATGCAAGGCAAATTTCAAAACTTACAGGCACTTTATTATCTCAATTATCAGTAAAAGATTTACCGGAAAATTTGCCTGGAATTGTTTTAGAAAAGTTATCGCTACAAAAAAGGTATGATGCAATTACAGCGATACATTTTCCAAAAGGTACACATGATTTTGAAATAGCATTGCGGCGATTAAAGTTTGAAGAATTTTTTTTAGCTCAAGTAAGGTTGGGTATGATAAGGGGCCGCAGGCACAGGAAGAGTAAAGGAGTTGTGTTTGAAAAAGTAGGCGCTTTATTCAACGATTTTTATAATAACTATCTTCCTTTTGAATTGACGAATGCACAAAAAAGGGTTATCAAAGAAATAAGAAATGATACAGCCCGCTCACACCAGATGAACCGTTTATTGCAGGGCGATGTTGGTAGTGGTAAAACTATTGTTGCATTATTGGTGATGTTGATCGCAGCAGATAACGGTTTTCAAAGTTGCATGATGGCACCGACAGAAATATTGGCACAACAACATTTCACTAATCTGCAAAATATGTTGCAGGACCTGCCGGTATCCATTGCGCTTTTAACCGGAAGCACCAAGCAATCTGAAAGAAAAATATTAATGGATGATCTAAAGAATGGAAAAATAGAAATCCTTGTAGGTACACATGCAGTCATTGAAGATAATGTGCAATTCAATAATCTTGGTTTGGTAGTGATTGATGAACAACACCGTTTTGGTGTAGCGCAAAGGGCAAAGCTTTGGGAAAAATCTGTAATACCTCCACATGTTTTAGTGATGACTGCAACTCCTATTCCACGCACACTTGCCATGACTGCTTATGGTGATTTGGATTATAGTGTCATTAATGAACTTCCACCGGGTAGGCAACCCATAATTACAGTTCACCGTTATGAAACCAAACGTGCAGCAGTTATGGATTTTGTAAAAGCTGAAATTGAAAAAGGCAGACAGGCATTTTTTGTTTACCCGCTTATTGAAGAAAGTGAAAAGATGAGTTATGAAGACCTCATGCAGGGTTATGAACAGGTAAAAAGTTTTTTCCCTGAACCTAAATACAGCATCAGTATGGTTCATGGCAAAATGCCCAATGAACAAAAAGATGTGAATATGCAACGTTTTAAAACCAAAGACACTCAGATACTCGTAGGTACAACTGTGATAGAAGTGGGTATTGATATCCCCAACGCAAGTGTGATGGTAATTGAAAGTGCAGAGAAATTCGGATTATCACAATTGCACCAGTTGAGGGGAAGGGTAGGCAGGGGCAGCGATAAAAGCTATTGCATATTATTGTCTTCATATAAATTGACAGAAGAAGCAAAAGAACGGATGAAAATTATGTGCGCTACCAATGATGGTTTTAAAATTGCAGAAAAAGATCTTGAGCTGAGAGGGCCGGGTGAAATTGAAGGGACAAAACAAAGTGGAATGTTAAACTTTAAGTTGGCCAGTTTAGTCAATGACAAAGATTTGCTGGATACGGCAAAATTCTTTGCTGAAAAAATTTTGGAGGAAGATGAGTTATTGAAGAATCAGGAAAATGAAGGCTTAAGAAACTATTTATTATCGCTAAAAGGAAAAACAACCTGGAGTAAAATTTCCTGACAACAAATTGAAATATTTAAGCGTTTTATACGTAACTTAAATTAAATTTTTAATGAAAAAGATATTTACGTTAGCCACAGTAATTATCTTATTACTTGCTCAGAAAGTGAATGCCCAATATTTGCAATTTGTGGAAAACAAAGGGCAATGGGACAATTCAGCAAAATACATGTCTGATTTTAAAGGTGGAGAAGTAGTATTAAAACCTTCAGGATATAGTATTGTTTTACATGATAAAGATGACCTGCGTGCTTTAGCTGAATATCTTGGTGGCCATTTTGATAGTTCAAAAAAAATTAATCCTGCATCTTTGAAAGCCGCAACTAAAAAATTTGTGATAAGATCTCATGCTTATGATATTAATTTTTTAAATGCAGATACCAATGCTATCGGCATCCCTGATAAACCAACAGGCCTTGTCAATAATTATTTCCGTGGTTCAGACAGTTCTAAATGGAAAAGAGGTTGTAAAGTTTATAATGGTATTACCTATAAAAATATTTATAAGAATGTTGATGTAAGATATTATTCCTATAATGGCAACCTGAAATATGATATCATCATCCACCCTGGTGCAGATATCAGTAAACTCGCATTGCAGATTAAAGGCCTTGATGGTTTATCCATAAATAAATATGGTAACCTCTCAATGAAAACTTCTATTGGTGAAACTTATCAAACAATACCATCTTCATACCAGGTAATTAAAAACCTGAAGAAAGAAGTGAAGACTGCGTTTAAATTGAATGGCAATACAGTTAAATTTAAGATAGATAATTATGATAAGACCAGTACACTTATCATAGACCCTACAGTAATTTTTTCAACATTTGTAGGCAGTGTTTCAGATGTATGGGGCTATACAGCTACTTATGATAATGCCGGAAATTTTTATGCCGGTGGTATTGTATTCGATCCTGGATATGATCCCAGGCATGTGGGTGGTTATGATGAAACATATAATGGTGGCGATGGCATGGAAGGTTCAGGAATAGCATGCGATGTTGCTTTGATGAAATTTGATCCTACCGGTAAAACTGCATTGTTTGCAACATATCTTGGTGGTGGTGGTGATGAACAGCCGCATAGTTTAGTGGTTGATTCAAGAGGGAACCTGATCATTTCAGGAAGAACTACTTCAAAAGACTTCCCAACTACACAAGATACTTATGGTCCCGGTGGAAATTTTGATATCTTTCTTGCAAAACTCAGTGGCGATGGACAATCTTTGTTAGCGTCTCGTAAATTTGGGGGTACTGGTTCAGATGGTGTCAATATCGCTCCAAAATATGCTCAATCGCCTCAGGGTGTTTTTACAACAAGAAGAAATTATGGTGATGATGCAAGAAGCGAAGTCATTACAGATTACCAGGATAATATTTATCTCGCCAGTTGTACAAGGTCATCTGATTTTCCTACAACAGCCAACGCATTTAAATCTAAACTTAGTGGGTTACAGGATGGTGTTTTTATAAAAGCTTCTTCTGATCTTGCCAATATAGCTATGTGTACTTTGATTGGAGGTAATGGTGATGATGCAGCATTTGTTTTATCTATCAGTCCTGCAACAGGCAATGTGTATATTGCAGGTGGTACCAGCAGTACAGACCTTGCAGTAAATGCTACTGATGCACCTCAAGGTATAGTTCATAAGAATTTTCAGAAAGGAGATGTAGATGGTTTTATTGGTGAGATAAGTGCTGATTTGTCAACGTTGATTAAAGTTTGTTACATAGGCACTTCAGGAAATGATATGGTATATGGAGTGCAGACGGACAAATATGGTTACCCTTATGTTATGGGCACTACCACTACAGCTTTCCCTGTTTATCAATCACCATTTAATGCAGGTGGCAACCAGGCAAATGGAAAACAATTCATCACCAAGCTCAATCCTGATCTGACACAGGTAATTTATTCCGCTAATTTTGGGAAAGGTGCACCAACACCTGATATTTCACCAACTGCATTCCTGGTGGATGTTTGTGGTAATGTATATGTCAGCGGCTGGGGTGGTTCTGCAAATGCTGAATATAATAATAATACTACTGTTGGGCTTGCTACTACTGCTAATGCTATATTGAAAACTACAGATGGTAATGATTTTTATTTTTTTGTTTTAGAGAAAAATGCAAGCAGCCAGCTATTCGGAAGCTTTTATGGTACTAATGACCCTAATGCTTATGGCGACCACGTGGATGGGGGTACCAGCCGCTTTGATAAACGTGGTGTAATTTACCAGGCTGTTTGTGCCAACTGTAATAAAATAGGCCAGTTTCCAACCACATCAGGTTCTTGGAGCCCCGGCAATCCTGCACAAACCGGAGCCATGTGTAATGAAGCTGCTGTGAAAATTGCGTTTGAATTATCCGGAGTGATCTCATCTATCAGGCCTTCAATAAATGGAGTGATACGTGACAGTTCAGGTTGTATCCCGTTGACTGTTGACTTTGCTGATACAATTGCTTTGGGTAAAAGATACAGGTGGAATTTTGGTGACGGTTCTCCTGAAATTGAAACAACAGTACCCAATGCATCTTATACATATCAGAATGTAGGTGACTACAGGGTGATGCTGATAAGTATTGATTCTTCTAAATGTAATGTTGCTGATACATCTTATGTAACAATTAGTGCAAGAAGTAACAAAGCACAACTTGCAGCATCAATTGTAAAATTGTTGCCTTGTGAATCTTTTAATTACCAGTTTAATAATACATCTGTTCCTCCATCAGGATATTCTTTCCAGCCAGATGATTTTATGTGGGATTTTGGTGATGGTACCACTCTTGTAACCAACGACCCGACAGTAACACATCAATATACAGCAAGTGGTGTTTATAATGTGAAGTTATATCTTAATGACACATTTTTTTGCAATTCACCTGACTCAATTGATATACAATTAAGAGTTGCTTCTGTTTTACAGGCACAATTTGAAACTCCTTCTTCTGGCTGTACACCTTACAAAGCTTATTTCAACAATACTTCTATTGGTGGGCAAAATTTTGTTTGGGACTTTGGTGATGGCACTACATCTACTGAACCATACCCGACACATCTTTACACAAATCCTGGAACCTATACTATTAAATTATCCGCTACAGATAACCTGACCTGCAATCCTGTTGATGATACAACAATGACGATTAATGTGTATGAAGGGCCAACTGCATCTTACAATTATAGCCCAACAACACCAAAAGAAAATACTCCTTATGTGTTTACCAACACTTCTATTGGTGGAGTAAATTATAAATGGGAGTTTGGAGACGGAGACACTTTAATGACAACCTCAATGTTACCTGTTAGCCATATATATAATTCATCAGGAGATTATACTGTTTACCTTATTGCTTTTAATCAGTATGGTTGTGTTGATTCAATTTATTATACAATAACAGCAATTGTTACACCTTTAGTTGATGTTCCAAATGCCTTTTCTCCAAATGGTGACGGCACAAATGATGTGATCTATGTAAATGGATATGGCATCAGTAGTATGACGTGGAGGATATTTAACCGATGGGGTAAACCGGTATTTACATCAAACAACATTAATACAGGTTGGGATGGAAAATATAATGGTGTATTACAACCGCAGGATGTGTATGTTTATACTTTAAGTATTGTTTTTACTGATGGCAAGAAAATAACGAAAAAGGGCGATATTACATTATTAAGATAGAAGATGATCCG
The DNA here is from genome assembly GCA_964400415.1 of uncultured Parafilimonas sp. GTDB lineage: Bacteria > Bacteroidota > Bacteroidia > Chitinophagales > Chitinophagaceae > Parafilimonas. The sequence continues at coordinate 127,288 of CAYNTP010000008.1, read as the reverse complement.
GTATGAAAATTAATTTTAAGTATATAAAAATTTTGTTTTTTTGTTTAATTGGTTTTATGCTTTGTAAAACCACATCTGCACAGGATTTGCATTTCTCCCAATATTTTAATGCCCCTCTTTTAACTAATCCTGCCAATACAGGTTTTGAACCAGATGCTGACTGGCGTGCTGGTATTAATTACCGTAATCAATGGGCTGGTGTTGTAAATTATCCATATAAAACCATGAGTGCCTGGGCAGATGCACAATTATTCAATAACAAATTTGAAAATGGTTGGGTCGGTACAGGTCTCGTATTATTAAATGATGTTGCAGGTAGCGGAAATTTAACGAGTACAAAAGTTTATGGCTCTATTGCTTATCATCAGATGATTGGTTATAACAGTTTACTGAGTGGAGGCTTTGGTATCGGAGCTGTCAACAAAAGAATTGACATATCCAAACTGACATTTAATGATCAATGGAATGGAAAATTTTTTGATGTCACAATCCCAAGCAATGAAGTGTTTAATTCAAATTCTATATGGTATCTTGATTTGAATGCAGGATTAAATTATTCTTTTTTCCCAACAGATAATGCATATATCAATGGTGGTATAAGCGTTGATCATATTAACATGCCGAAAGAATCATTTTTCTCTAACAAAGATGCTGACACAAAAGTGCCTATTCGTTTTAATGCTTTTGTCAACGGTAGTTTTAAATTGAATAATATGTGGATCATCAATCCAAATGCATATTTCAGTATGATGGCAAAATCAACAGAAATTGTTGCAGGGTTAAATGCACATTATAATTTAAGCGGCGATGGAAATTTACAGTTGATAGGTGGCTTGTATTACAGGGTACAGGATGCGCTTATTCCAATGGTTGGTGTTTCTATAAACGGCATCACAGCAACAGTTAGCTACGATGCTACAAGTTCCACTTTAGGTACCTACAATCAAACCAAGGGCGCTTATGAAATTTCTATTACAAAAGTTGGTTTGTTTAATTCCTTTGAAGGCAAAAATGTAAAATGTCCTTCAGTGAAATTTTAATTTTTTCTCAAGAAAATATTTTTTAAAAAAGGTGTTTTAATAAGAAACTTAATATCCAAATACTGCACTGTCATTTCGTATATATTAATTCTATAATCCCACTATTTTTACAGCTTTGAACAATATGCATGAGTTTAATCCTGGAATAAGAAATGTTGAAGTAACCCGTTATGTTACTCCATTGCGTGAAGGTGGTTCTTTACCTGCAGTTACAGAAGCTGATGATGGTTTTATGTATGTGTTGAAATTCAGGGGCGCAGGCCAGGGAGTAAAATCGTTGATAGCAGAATTGATTGGTGGATTGTTAGCAAAACTGATGGGGTTAAAATTACCTGAGATTGTGTTTGCACATCTTGATGAAGCTTTTGGAAGAACAGAACCTGATGAAGAAATCCAGGATCTTTTAAAAGCCAGCCGTGGTTTAAACCTTGCTATGCATTACCTGCAGGGTGCTTTTATTTTTGATCCGGTGGTGAATACAATTGATCCTGAAACCGCTTCAAAAATTGTATGGCTCGATAGTTTGATCACCAATGTTGACCGCACTGCACGCAACACTAACATGCTTGTCTGGCATAATGAATTATGGTTGATTGACCATGGCGCTTCACTGTATTTTCAACATGCATTAACCGATGCAAAAGAACAGGCAAAAAAACCTTTTGTTGCTATCAGGGATCATGTATTGTTACCATATGCATCATTGCTTGATGAAGTGGATTCAAAATTTTCTTCATCCATCAGCAAAGAAAATATTGATACTATTGCAGCTGTTATTCCAGATGAATGGCTCAATGAAATTTTCAACGACATTTCATCTTTGGAAGCGAAGCGCCAGGTGTATAAAGATTTTTTATTAACGCGTTTGAACAATTCTTATTCATTCACTCAAGAAGCAAAACATGCAAGAGAAACACTTATTTGAATATGCTGTTATCCGCATTGTGCCTTGCGTGGAGAAAGAAGAATTTATCAACGCAGGTATCATTTTGTATTGTGCCTCAAAAAAATTCCTGGATGTCATTTATAAAATCAATACATCAAAATTAAAAGCCATTGCGGCAGAATTGGATGTTGATGAAATTGAAAAAAGATTGAATGCATTTGTACAGGTGGCAAAAGGGGAGAAGCAGGGAGGCGCTATTGCTGCATTACCGTTAGCATCCCGCTTTCGTTGGCTGGCTGCAACAAAAAGTACTGTGGTGCAAACATCACCTGTTCACCCTGGTTTATGTTTTGATCCGCATGATACCATGATGCAACTGTTTGAAAAAATTGTTTTATAAAAAAAGAATAAGCTTTACCACTTAATATTGTAATTCACAAAAAAAATCAGCATGAATAATACCCAGCTTAGCCGTTCGCTTGGCCTGCGATTGGTAATCGTTGTTGTTATCGGAAATATTATCGGTAGCGGCGTTTATAAAAAAGTTGCACCAATGGCAGCAGAGTTACATTCATCAGGTTGGGTGTTGGTTGCCTGGGTGCTGGCAGGCATCATCAGCTTATTCGGTGCTTTGTGTAATGCAGAAGTTGCAGGATTGCTTGCTGACACCGGTGGTGAATATGTGTATTATCAAAAAATTTACAACAAGTTTTTTGCATTCCTTTTTGGATGGAGCCTGTTTGCTGTAATTCAGACTGCTGCCATTTCCGCATTGGCTTTTGTATTTGCTGAATCATTCAACAGTATTGTTCATTTACCGGAAGTTTTACCATCACTGGCTGATGTCAGTATTGGCGGTTTATTCAAACCATTTCAACACCTGAATGTAAAACTACTTGCCATCCTGCTCATCATCATTCTGACATGGATCAATTCACGTGGTATAAAGACCGGCGCAGGTTTTAGTATGGGTATATTAATTTTAGTATTCAGCAGTATTGCAATAATTATTGTTTTTGGATTAACGAGTTCTTCAGCCAACATCGGTAATATTAGTTTTCAGACAACAAATAATTCGCCTGTAACAGTTAGTGCAGTATTCACTGCTATGCTTGCTGCATTCTGGGGTTACCAGGGCTGGGCATCTGTTGGTTATGTTGGTGGTGAAATAAAAGATGCTAAACGAAATTTACCAAGAGGCATTGTGATTGGAATTTTTACAATCATTATTTTATACCTGCTTGTCAACACAACCTATCTTGCTGTTTTATCCATCCCGCAACTGGAAGATGTTTTTAATGCTACTGATAAAATTGCTGCAATTGAAGCAGTGAGAAGTTTCTGGGGAAGTGGTGGTGTCTTGTTCATTTCATTATTGATTATAATAACCACTTTAGGTTGTTGCAATGCTACAATTCTTGCAAGCTGCCGGCCATATTATGCAATGGCAAAAGAAGGTTTGTTTTTTAAAAAAGTTGCAAAGCTCAACGATAAACAGGCGCCTGTAAATTCATTATTATACCAGGGAGTATGGGCTTGTATTTTAGTTTTATCAGGCACATTTGACCAACTTACCGACATGATCATTTTTGCTGTATTCATTTATTATGGTGCCACTACATTAGGTGTTTTCATCCTCCGCAGAAAAATGCCTGACGCACCACGACCATATAAAGTCTGGGGTTATCCAATCGTCCCTGCAATTGTTATAATTTTCTGTGTGGTACTTATCATCAATACAGTTTATACCAGGCCAAGAGAAGCTTCTATCGGCGCAGTATTAATGCTCACAGGTGTGCCAATGTATTTCTGGTTTAAAAAGAAAGCTGTTAATCGCTAATTTTTTTTCAATACAAACAATCATTGTTGTCCGATTAAAATTTTTTAAAATAGTTGAAACCCTTTGCCAGTAAGGATTTTAAGTCCGCCATAGGCGGATGAGGCCTTGAAAAGCAAAGAGTCAATAACTTTAGTCGGACAACAATGACAATCAGTAATTCTCTATTTAAAAATATCACTGCTCAGGTGTTTGAATGCTTCCATTGCACCCATATATTCACAGGTCCTGGCTCCTGCTTTATTGGCATTTGCAATAATATTTTTCCAGTGATCAAAAGAAATATTATTCAGATTATTTTGTATTGTACTGAGTTGATATAAGACAGCTCCTACAAATGCATCTCCTGCACCGGTTGTATCAACCGGTTTTACAGTTATGCTCGGGATGATAACAGTTTCACCATTACATCCCAGTAATGTACCGTCTTTTCCAAGTGTAATGGAAAACACTGAATTTGTTTTTTCCAAAAATATTTGGATGGCGTCATTCAATAATGATGTTTTTGAAATGAGTAGTGCTTCTTCATCGCTTAGTTTAAAAAAATTACAGCTATTCAAAAAATTCCAGGATTGATCAATGAAAGCCTGGTCATTATTTTTAAATAATAGATGACGATAGTTTGGGTCAAAGCTGATGAACAATTTTTTTTGCATTGCTTTTTGTTTCATCATTTCATAGGCTGACTGTAACGGGCCAGGTAAAAATCCTGTTGCAGATCCAAAATGTATGATTGAAAATTCATCCAGGTCAATAGCTTCAACGTCAGAACTGCTTAATGCGCCATCTGCACCACGGCTAAAAACAAAATCCCTTTCACCATTTTCCAGCAATGAAACAAATGCCATAGTAGTAAAAAAATGATTGTCCTGCAACATCCATTTTGTATCAACACCAAATGCATTCATCACATCAATCAATTGTTTGCCAAAAGGATCGTTACCTACTTTAGCAGCCAGCTCCACCTTGCCACCCAAAGCAGCAATGGCTGCAGCCACATTGGTGGGTGCGCCTCCCGGCTTTTTTAAAAAATGATTGCCTTCAGCAAGTGGCTTACCTGTATCAGTGCAAATCATATCTATCAAAGCTTCACCAATACAGAGAATTTTACTTTCAGTTTTACCTGGCGCTTCACCTCTATCATTCAGAGTTGTATGGTTCATTTGAAAATAATTTTGTTGTTGTCAACAGGAATCTTTTTTCCTGTGCTGAACTATTTGAACACTAAATATATCATTGTTTTATTTTGCAGCAATGATATCGGTTTACAAAAAACGAAAACTCACAATCATCACTATAGTGTATTGGGTTTTACTGTTATTTATTACAGCAGCCTGGATATGGTGGTTTATTTCATTACAGAGTCAGAGTAACCAGATGCGATTGTACCAGGTTGCACAGTTGAATAAAGATGATATTGCTTATGCACAAAAGCTCAGCAAGGTGAATGATGATCACATCAGGCGGACTGCACAATATATCAGTGAAGGGATCACTTTTGTGATTGTAACTTTTATTGGGGCACTGTTTGTTTACCGTTCTGTGCGCAAACAATTTTTATTGACTAAGCAGCAACAAAATTTTATGATGGCTGTTACGCATGAATTAAAAACGCCGATTGCAATTGTTAACCTTAACCTGGAGACGTTGCAAAAAAGAAAATTAGATGAAGAAAAACAACAACGCCTGATAAGTACAACATTGAAAGAAGCTGACAGGCTTAATGACCTTACGACTAATATCCTGGTTGCTTCACAACTGGAAAGTAATTATTCCCCGGAAAATGAACATGTGGAATTAACTGAGTTAACAGAAAAATGTATTACAGTTTTTAAAAACAGGTACCCTGAAAGGAATATTGCAAAAAATATAGAAGAAGGCATTGTTATCAATGGTGACAGGTTGTTGTTGCAGTTACTTATCAATAACCTGTTGGATAATGCTGCTAAATATTCACCAAAAGAAAAAAATATATTTGTTGAATTGAAACACCAGGACAAAAAGATTGTTTTGAAATTTGCTGATGAAGGGATTGGAATTGAAGACAAGGAAAAGAAAAAGATATTTGATATTTTTTACAGGAGTGGCAATGAGGCCATCAGGAAAACCAAAGGAACAGGTTTGGGTTTATATCTTTGTAAACGTATTTCGGAAAACCACAGGGGAAAAATTAAAGTAATAGATAATAAACCCTCAGGCAGTATTTTTATAATTGAGTTTACATCATGAATAAAGAAGAAAGAGCAAATATTTTATTGGTGGAAGATGAAGAAAACCTTCATGAAACACTAAAGATGAACCTTGAAATGGAAGGTTATTCTGTAACTTCTGCTTTTGATGGAAGTGCTGCATTAAAAGCTTCACAGGAAGAATATTTTGACCTGATAATAATGGATGTTATGCTTCCTGAAATGGATGGCATCACTGTAATTGAAAATATCAGGCTGGATAATAATGATGTTCCGGTATTGATTCTTAGCGCTAAAAATGCAGGCCAGGACAGGGTGTTGGGTTTGAAAAAAGGCGCTGATGATTACCTCACAAAACCCTTTAACCTGGAAGAACTTTTATTGCGTGTGGACAAACTCATCATTAAAAACAAAAAAATTTCAGATAAAGATTTTGCTTTTGACACTTATAGTTTTGATGGTAACACTGTCGATTTTAAAGCACAACAGGCAACATTAAAAAATGGAGACAAAGTTGATTTGAGCAAAAAAGAAACAATGCTTTTAAAGCTATTGATTGAAAACAAAAACCTGGTGGTGACTAGAGAAAAAATTCTGCAATCAGTATGGGGTTATAAGGTTTATCCAAATACAAGGACGATTGATAATTTTATTCTCACCTTCAGGAAATATTTTGAAGAAGACAGCCGCAACCCGAAACATTTTTTTTCAGTGAGAGGTGTTGGTTACAAATACATAGATTAAGATTCTGACTGCAATTCTTCCACTAAGGATTTAAGAGTTGAATAAAAATATTCAAGGTCGGCATCTGTTTGATATGGAGCATATAGCTGCAGGTTAATTGCTTCAAATAATGATTCAACTTTTTTACAAACAGGTGCATTATACGTTCTTTGCTGCAAAGCTTTTATTAAAACCTCATCTGATTTTTGATCCAGGTCCACCCGTTCTGCTACAGCTATTGTGAGGATTTCTTTTGCTTTCAAAAAAAACTGTTTTTGTTCAGTTATTGCTTTTAACTTTTCCAGTAATCTTGAAAAATCTGTTCTGAGTTTAAGTTTGTAAACCGGTTGTATCGGTGTCATAACCGGCGCAACTGGTATTACAACAATTTTCTTTTTATGCCCTATCTTTTTATTTTTTTTAAAAGTGATAAAAAATATCATTGCAACTGAAACAGCAATTGCAGCAACAATCCATAGATATTTAATATTGGATACATTATCATTATTTGCAACCTGGGCAATCATGTCATTTTTGGAAAGCGCTTTAGTAAACGTTACAGGTATTGCTGACGTTGAAATGGTTTCATAATTTTTTGTTTCAATATTAAAATAACTGAATTGAACAGGAGGGATCATCATGCTACCAATATTCTTTCCAACAAAAGGAATATCAAAAACCCTTTCTCCACTGATTGGAAAAATATCCTGATTAATGTGTTGCGAATCCGTTCCATCAAAATGCTCTATACCTGATGGCCATTGAATATCTGGATTAGTGATTGCTTCAAGGTTACCTTCACCATATATAGTAACGACCAGGTGGCCATTTTCACCAACTGGGATGTTGTTGTTTTCTAATTTTGCTGTAATAGCAAAGACGCCAGTGATACCACTAAAATTTTTTGGCCTGTTTGATTCTGGCAATGTCACCACATCAACTGACATATCAGTATTGCCTATTTCTATATTATATTTCCTCGGGATGATAGAATTTGCATTTTCAACCTGGATAAAATTATTTACAAAAGCTCTCCCCAACGAAAGTTTGCCCGGTTGAAGCGGGGTTAATTGTACTTTCCTTATCGTATAAACTGCAAACTGTTCATTATTGATTGTTTCAAATTCTGGCCCCTGGTCAAAATTCAATTCTTTTACACTGCAACCGGAAAACTCAGGTTGCTTTGTTACACTCGGTTGATCTGGTACCTGGAGTGAAACATAAAATTTATACGTTGCCATTAAAGGTTCACCCACAAAAATTTTATCCTTGTTGGTAAAGACCTTTACAAACATTTTTTGTTTCAGGTATGCAAGCGTTGCTTTATCAGGAGTATCGTCTGTATTGTGATTGCTTTCTACTAATGATGGGAGCGAAGTTTTGCTTTGTTGTGCAGGAATATTAGTTACACAACAGGCAATAAACAACAAGGCCAGGAAATATTTTTTTAGCAACTGCATTCATTGCAAAATTATACCTGTTCATTTGTTTGATTTACAAGTGCAGGTTAAACAATTCAAAAATGATTTTTTAAAAATTATACTTTCAGCATTATGGTAAGTGGCTATAAAAAAATTTTTTAAATAAATTTCAAATGAAATCAATTTAGTTATGTTTGCCACAATAATAATACTATGGCATTTTCTTCTGTAGATACAATTATTGATTTCCTTGAACCGGTTGATTCAAATATTATTTTGAATAATGATGAAGGATTCAACAATAAGCAAACAGGAAATTTTATTGATGTTTATACCAGTAGTTTCCCCGATGTTGAAGCTGCAGACCTCATTCTTGTTGGCTGTGGAGAGGAGAGGGGTGCAGGTGTTTTTGCCTCAGGGAATGAAGGTATAGATGCAGTGCGCAAACATTTTTACCAGTTATTTTACTGGCATACCGAAGTGAAAATTGCTGATATCGGGAACCTTAAAACCGGTGCTTCATTGGAAGATACTTATTCGGCTTTACAACAGGTGCTTTCCGAGTTGTCTGCATTAAATAAAAAAGTGGTAATCATCGGTGGCTCACATGACCTGATGTGGTCGCAATACAATGTATTTGCCACCAATCAGAAAATTATTGAAGCAACCTGTGTTGACGCATTATTGGATATGAATATGGAAAGCAGGTTTCCTGCTGAAAACTTCCTGATGCGCATGTTTACCAGCGAGCCCAATTACCTGAAGCATTATAACCACATAGGTTTCCAGAGTTATTTTGTACATCCGGCCATGCTGGAAACAATTGATAAATTAAGATTTGATTGTTACCGCGTGGGTATTGTAAAAGAACATATCGAAACTATGGAGCCTGTCATCCGCAATGCCAATATTTTTGGTTTTGATATTTCTGCCATACAACACAGCCATGCACCTGCCAATCAAATTACACCCAATGGTTTTAATGGTGAAGAAGCCTGTTCACTGATGCAATATGCAGGCATGAGTGGCCTTGCCAATACAATTGGTATTTACGGTTATAATTATAAACTGGATGAACATGAACTGACTGCAAAACAAATCAGCCACATGTTGTGGTACCTGCTGGATGGGATACAGAAAGGAAAGAATGAATCATCTCTGGATCAGCGGGAAGATTATTATGAGTTCCGGTTAATGTTTGCAGATTTTGAAACATTGTTTCTCCAAAGTAAAAAAACAAACCGGTGGTGGATGCAATTGCCTGATAAAACATTTATTGCCTGCAGTGGCAGGGATTATGCAACTGCATTAAACAATGAAATCCCTGAACGTTGGTTGCGTGCTGCTGAACGTAGTTAAGCAGTTTTAAGCTCATCACTTTTATCGGGTAAAACGACTTTTACTGTAGTGCCTTCATCTTTTTTGGAATGAAGTGTAATATGCCCGCCGAGTTTTTCAACTGTTTGCTTAATAATATATAAACCAAGCCCCGATCCATTGGCACTTGATGTAGCACGGTAAAACATGGTGAATATTTTTTCAAGGTGCTTTTCGTCAATGCCGATACCGTTATCTTTTACTTCAATATTTGCTTCAAAATCATTTACTGAAATATTGATATCAATATAGGGTGTGGGTTTTGAAATGTCTGCGTATTTTATTGCGTTGGAAACAAGGTTATTGATAACTGTATTTAGCCTTCTTTCATCTGTAATAAATTTTTTGTGCTGCAAAATGTTTACATTGATTTTTACTTTATCTGCATTTTTGGTATGACTGTGATCTTCCAGTGAATTGTTGACAAGCTTTTCAAAATCAATTTCTCCAAGCGTCAGTTGTAACCTTTTATTTTTTGAATAATCTATAATATCATTGATGAGGTCGTCCATGCGTTGCAGCGTCCTTTGCTGCAGCACTGCATAATCATGCAATGTTGCAACGTTGGTTTCTCCTTCCATGATATTTGTAATACCTGCAATTGAACTTAAAGGAGCCCTGAGGTCATGTGAGGTTCGGTTTACAAAAATGTCAAGTTCATGATTGATTTTATTAAGTTCTTCATTCTTCTCCTGCACCTGGTTATTCATCTGTTCTAAAGAGTGATTCATTTTAGCAAGCTGTCTGTTGGCAATTTCAAGATCAGAAAAAGTTTTTGAAAATTGTTTGGACAAAATGATGGACAAATGCAATACAAATAAAAGGAGCCCTACATAAAATAATGGAATTGTATCAATGAGCAGGTTTGAGTATAACACATCATTGATTATAGTCGCAATAAAAATAATAAACCCAGTAAGGCATAACACACTTCCTTGTCTTTTCCTTATAAAAGCAATGGTATATACATATACGCCATACATAGCAGCAATAATCATAAAGGCCTGGTAATAGCGGACAACATAAGTGTAAGCATAATAAGAACCGAACAGGCTGATTAAAATAAAAACAAGAGAAATTGGGATCACTATATATAAAAATATCTTTGAAAAATCTTTTGGAAAAAGATAATATGAAAACAGGCTCATCAGTGGAACAGAAAAATAGAATCCTATATATTCAATCCGTCTTATTGTTTCCCAATTTAGTTTATAGAGATAGTTCATAGGAATATCTCCTGTAACTAAGATGCGTGAAAAAATCAGGAGACATATAAGTGAAAAGAAAAAAAGCACCCGCCTCTTCCTGAAATAAAAAAACAAAATCAGGTTATAAATAAATGCAAGAAAGAAAATGCCCGAGAGGATAAAATAAAAAGCATTTTTACGGTATGTGAATGTTTGGATTTGTTCTTTCGTTCCAATCTTAACCACATCCCAAAGGCCCCCGGTATGATCATCATAATTGGAAATCTGTAAAACAATATCAAGGACATTATTTAAAGGTTTTACATCAACAATGACAGGTTTAAGCTGAGTTAAAGCCCGGCTTTCAATTGTATCAGGTTTGCCAACAGTTAATACCTTTTCGCCGTTAATAAATAAATTATAAGCTCCCTGTATTGTGAGGAACCTTAGTGAGAGTTGAGATGAAGATGGTGGGCATAAAACCTTCAGCCTGTAAGTGGCATAACCAAAGCCGGCATGTGTGAAACGTGAGTTTGTAATATAATTATTCCAGAAGTCAGGAACAACAGCAAATCTTTTATTTTGTTGAACTGTTGAGTCATTAAAATAACCTGGTTCATAAAATTTATCCCAATAAAATTCCCAATCACCGGTCAGGTTTACAATACCATCTTTTTGCCAGTTGTGGTTGCGAAGATCAAGGATGCCATTTTGTACTGGTCCTGCATAAACGCCGGTTGCATAAAAACATAAAACCAACAATTGTAAAATAATCCCGGGGTATTTTTTCATATAAAGGATTTTCAGTAGCTGTTTAATAAGGATGATGTAGTATAAAGAATTCTTTATAGCAGTAATCATAGTGCTGTTATAAAGTTAATACCTATTTGCGGGGTCGCAAAAAAATATTTTAGAGTCTTTTTCATTCATCCTGATTTTTCATTCATTCATGTAATTTATTGTTCAGTAATCTTTCAGTAAATTACCTTCGATGCAGTTTATTTGGGATTAACTCAAATAGATGCTCTTCATATAAACAAACAGTTAAAAACGGGGCCTGTTTCTACAGGCTCCTTCTTTATTTTGGAAACTTCATGACTACATTTGCGGGATGCAATACACGCTGAAAAAATCTTTGGGACAGCATTTTCTAAAGGACGAAAATATTAGCCGCAACATAATATCAGCTTTGACAAAACATCAATTTACTAACCTGTTGGAAATTGGCCCAGGTGCAGGCGCATTGACAAAATACCTGCTGCAATTGGAAGAAATAAATTTTAAAGCAATTGAACTGGATGATGAGAAAGTTGCATTTCTTTTACATGTTTATCCATCATTAAATGATAAACTGATACACCGGGATTTCCTGAAATCTGATAAGCCTTTTGCTGATAACTTTTTTGTAGTAGGTAATTTTCCTTATAATATTTCTTCACAAATCCTTTTTAAAATATTGGAATGGAAATCAGATGTGCCTGTAGTAATTGGTATGTTTCAGAAAGAAGTTGCGCAACGCATTGCATCGAAACCTAATAGTAAAATTTATGGCATCCTTAGTGTTTTGGTGCAGGCATTTTATGAAGTGAAATACCTATTTGATGTGCCGCCAACTGCTTTTACACCACCACCAAAAGTTATGAGTGGCGTTATTGAACTGGAAATAAAAAAACAACATCCCGGCATGCGTTCTGAAAAAGATTTTTTCCTGCTCGTTAAAACTGCATTTAACCAGAGGAGAAAAAAAATGCGCAATGCTGTTCGGAATTTGTTTTCTGAAGATATTTTGCAGGATGAAATTTTTGATAAACGTGCAGAGCAACTAAGCGTGGATGATTTTGCATCGCTTACTTTCAAAATGAAACTATGAACAGGAAAAAGGTTATTGTTACAGCAAAAGCTCATACATTTTTAATTGATGAATTAAAGGCGAAAGGATATGAAGTTTCACACCTGCCAACCATCACTTATGATGAATTGGGTTCACTAATAAAAGACATTACAGGGCTTATTGTAACAACAAGATTAAAAATAGATAAGGCTTTAATTGATAAAGCAGATAATTTAAAATGGATAGGCCGGCTTGGCAGTGGAATGGAATTGATAGATGTTGAGTATGCAGAAAAAAAAGGGATTTATTGTGTGAGCAGCCCTGAAGGCAACCGTAATGCAGTGGCTGAACATTCCTTAGCATTAGTATTAAATCTTTTGAATAACATCACAATCAGTTTTGAAGAAGTAAAAAACGGGCAATGGATACGTGATGCAAACAGGGGTACTGAACTCAGTAATAAAACTGTTGGTATTATTGGTTATGGAAATACAGGTTCGGCTTTTGCAAAACTTCTGTCATCATTTGAATGCACTGTGCTTGCTTACGATAAATATAAATTTGGTTTTGCAAAAGGTTTAGTGCATGAAGCCAGCCCCGAACAGGTGGCACGCTATTCTGATGTAGTAAGTTTGCATTTGCCATTAACTGATGAAACTTATCATTATGCTGATGAAAAATTTTTCAGACAACTGGAACGCAAGCCAGTCTTTCTTTCCTGCTGCCGTGGAAAAGTAACTGATACAAAAGCATTGATATATGCACTTGACATAAACCTGGTAACTGCTGCAGGAATTGATGTTTTGGAAAATGAAAACCTTGGCAGTTATACTGCAGAAGAGAAAAATATTTTGCAGAACTTATGTAACCGGAAAAATGTAATTGTAACACCACATATTGCCGGTTATAGCCATGAAGCATTTTATAAAATGGCAAAAGTGGTGCTTGATAAACTGGCCGCGAAAGGTTTATTATAACAACCTTTGAAAGCAATATTCAGCACTTATAAATTTTAAATTTTTTTTATCGCCATTGCTTAAAACATGTGCATGGTTTTTCATGCTTTTTTATATATTTGTATCAGTGCAACGCTGCATGAATTTGTGGCGTTGTATTTTTTTTATTTTTTTAAAAACAGAAATTATGAGTGCTACAGTGTATGTTTCAAAAGAAGCATTTGAAAAAATGCGACAGGAATTGCAACACATGAAGTCTGTTGAGCGGCCCGCTGCATCAAGAGCAATTGCAGAAGCCAGGGAAAAAGGCGATCTTAAAGAAAATGCTGAATATGATTCGGCTAAGGAGGCGCAGGGTATCCTGGAAGCCAAAATTGCTTTGCTTGAAAGCCAGATAGCCAGTTCAAGGATCCTGGACCTGAGTGAAATTGATACCAGCAAGGTGTCAATATTAACCAAGGTTACTATTACAAATGTTGCTTCAAAAAAAACAGTTACTTACCAGATTGTCGGTGAGAAAGAAGCCGACCTTAAGGCTAATAAAATTTCAGTTACATCGCCCATTGGCCAGGGTCTGATAGGCAAACAAAAAGGCGAAGTAGCGGAAGTAAAAGCGCCTAATGGTATTATAAAATTTATGATAGAAGATATTACGTTGTAATCTTTTGAACTACGTTTTTATAAAGCTGCAGTAACATGCAGCTTTTTTTATTTTGATGATAACACAAAATTTCTCAATTTCCATATTCTAAAAACAATAACAGCATGACTATATTTTCAAAAATTATCGCAGGCGAAATCCCATCTTATAAAATTGCTGAAGATGAAAGGTTTTTTGCTTTTCTTGATATTTTTCCTTTGGTGGAAGGCCACACTTTAGTGATTCCTAAAACAGAAGTGGATAATATGTTTGACCTAAATAATGATTATTTAAGTTCTTTGTTGGTGTTCGCAAAACCTATTGCAAAAGCAATTGAAAAATCTTTTGAATGTAACCGTTGCGGAATGGCTGTTGTAGGGCTTGAAGTACCGCATGCACATCTGCACCTTGTTCCTATCAATACGATTGATGACCTGAATTTTACAAAAGGAAAATTAAAAATGAGTAATGAACAATTGAAGTCAACCCAGGAAAGAATTCTTGACAACTTAAGCAGGTAATTTTTTTTAGTGAAACTATTTTTGATGGCAAAAAATCAGCAGCAAAAAAATTAGCCTTTTACTTTCCCAGGATTTGAAGCAATGAACTGTTTCCAGTTTTTAAAAGATTTCCCATTTGGGTTCACAGTCATTATTGTAGAATAATGATGGCAAACTGCAACTGCCAAAGCATCGCTTGCATCAAAATATTTTGGTGTCTCATCCAGTTTCAGAATATGCTGAAGCATTTTAAAAACCTGTTCTTTGGTAGCGTTACCATTGCCGGTAATAGATTGTTTTACTTTTTTTGGCGAATATTCTGTAACAGGTATTGAAGCCTGCATGGCAGCTGCAATAGCGACACCTTGTGCCCTCCCCAATTTCAACATACTCTGGACATTTTTTCCATAAAAAGGCGCTTCAATTGCAAATAATGTGGGTTTGTATTCAGTAATAAGCTTACAAACATTTGAAAAAATATTTTCAAGCCTTTCATAAGCACCTTTGTGTTGTGCCAGTTTTATTACATCCATTATTTCGAGAGAAACTTTGCTGCCAGTAACTTTAATTATTGCAAAACCCATAATAACTGTTCCGGGGTCAATTCCTAAAATTATCTTTGTTCCTGCATTCATTGTAATGTGAAAATACTATTTTGCCATATTGAACACTACTAAAATAGTTGATGAAGCAGAAAAAACTAAACGGCCGTTATAAAATATTATTGAATTACATATTAGGCCCTTTGCTTTTTATCATCCTCGTTTATGTCATCTATAATAAAATACAAACACAACCTGACCTTCCGCAAAAAATAGAGTTATTAAAGAGCGCTTTCTCCAAACAAAATGCGGGGCTATGGATTTTATTATTCATTTTAATGTTATTGAACTGGGGTATTGAATCACGTAAGTGGCAATTACTGATGAAGCCTATTGAAAGGGTGAGTTTTTTAACATCTGTTAAGGCAATTTTATCAGGACTTGCCTTGTCTTTATTTGTGCCAAACGGATTCGGTGAATATCCTGCCCGTGCCTTATTTATGAAAGAAGGTAACAGGTTGAGGTCAGTAGCATTGAATGTTGCAGGAAGTATGGCACAACTTATTGTAACATTAATTGCAGGTATTATTTCACTGATATATCTCAAGACTTATGTTTGGGAAAAAACTGAAGTGATACAGGGGTTATCGGTGTTATGGTTGAATGGAATAATTTCAATGATAGCGCTGGGAACCACCATTCTTGTAATAACTTATTTCAGGTTATCATGGCTGGCAAAATTGACCGAGAAGATTCCAATTGTACAGAAGTACAAATTTTTAATTGAAAGTGTTGAAGAGTATAATTGGAAAGAGTTAACAAGAATTTTGTACCTGTCCTGTACACGTTTCATAGTTTTTGTTGTTCAATATATAGTCGTGCTGCATTTGTTTAATGTGAAGATTGACCTGGTAAATGCCATTTGTACAACCTGTGTTTTATTTTTATTCCTTGCAATACTGCCAACCATACCCTTTGCAGATATTGGTATCAGGGGAGAAGCAGGCAGGCAGTTGTTCGGATTATTGACGCCGGATGCATTTGGTATAGTGATTACAATAGCAGTTATCTGGCTGGTAAACCTGATTATTCCTTCTGCGGCTGGTAGTATATTTTTGTTGGGAATAAGGATTTTTAGAAAAAATGGTAAATCAAAAGTAGAAACGTGAGAAAAATTTTTATTACGCTTTTAATGATTGGAGTATGGCTAAGGCTTTCTGCCGGTGAAGATTTTTGTGGTATCCGGAACACTGCATTCCAGAAAAATGAAGTACTTACCTATAGCGTATTTTATTCAGTTATCGGGTTATATGTAAATGCAGGGACTGCAACTTTCAGCCTTACACTTGAAAACCTGAATGGCACACCAGTATATCACGCAATAGGCACAGGTAATTCCAACTCCAGCTACGACTGGATTTTTAAAGTGCGAGACAGGTATGAAAGTTATTTCGATACCACACATCTCCAGCCTTTAAAATTTTTGCGCCATGTGGATGAAGGTGGCTATAAAAAAAATCAAACTGTCTTATTCAATCAGCAAAGCAACATTGCTGTTTCAAATGATGGTTCATACAAAGTTCCTGATTGCACTCAGGATGTTTTAAGCGCAGTGTATAATGCAAGGAATATTAATTTCAACAGGTATAAACCGGGGGATAAAATTCCATTTACTATGTTCCTGGATAATGAAATTTACAACCTGTATATCAGGTATCTTGGAAAAGAAGTAGTGAAAACAAAATATGGAAAGTTCAGGGCAATCAAATTCAAACCGCTTTTAATTAAAGGAACCATGTTTGAAGGCGGCGAGAAAATGACTGTATGGGTAAGTGATGACCCCAACCATATCCCTCTTCGTATTGAAAGCCCGATTGTAATTGGTAGTGTAAAAGTGGATATGATGCAATATCGTAACCTTCGATATCCACTGAGTTCGAAAATAAGCGTCCGGTAATGTGTAACATGATTATTTTTTAATCTCGTCTTCATCAAAATTATTCGTGGTCATTAAAATTTTTTTGAAACCTATCTTGAATTTGAATTGCATATTTTTAATCAACTTAAATTTTGATGAAAAGTTATTTTCACATTTACTGATTCATAATTTTATTCAATGAAACTATTACTTGCAATATTATTTACGTGCATTTTTATACCTGTTTACAGCCAGCAAACAAATAAAACAATTATTCCCGGTGCCTACAGAACAGATGTGTATGTGCCATTATTAAAAGGCAAACGTGTTGGAGTTTTTGCGAATCAAACTTCTGTTGTTGGCAATACTAATCTCATTGATACTTTATTAAAACTCGGAGTGAATGTTGTAAAAATATTTTCACCGGAACATGGTTTTCGTGGTAATGCAGATGCAGGGGCAGTTACAACCAATTCAATAGATTCAAAAACTCATATACCAATTATTTCTTTGTATGGAAAAAAAATCAAACCCACACCTGATGATGTAAAAGATGTTGATGTGTTGCTCTATGATATACAGGATGTAGGCGTCCGCTTCTATACTTATATTTCATCAATGCAATATTTTATGGAAGCTGCTGCAGAAAACAATAAGCCAATGATGATTCTTGACAGACCCAATCCAAATGGGTTCTATGTTGATGGACCGGTGCTTGATACCAATTATAAAAGTTTTATCGGCATGCAACCTATCCCTGTTGTATATGGAATGACTATTGGTGAATATGCTATGATGATTTCAGGTGAAGGTTGGCTTTCAACTGATGCTGCCAATAAAAAGTTTGCCTGGTATAGAAATTATGCACAAAATTCTCCTGACACCCCTTTTCATTTCCTCGTAATTAAGTGTAAAAATTATACGCATAACAGCAGGTATGTTTTACCAGTAAAACCATCGCCTAACCTTCCTGATATGGGTTCTGTTTACTGGTATCCTTCTACTTGTTTTTTTGAAGGCACCAACATCAGCGAGGGTAGGGGAACTGATGAACCTTTCCAGGTTTTTGGAGCTCCTTCATTGCCAAAAAATTTATTTGCATTTGTACCGGTCTCAAAACAAGGTGCAACAAATCCAAAATATGTCAATCAAACCTGCTATGGCTGGAATGTTTCTGCTTTGAAAGCCGACGATGGAAAAATGCATTTACAATATTTGTTGGAAGCATACAAACTTTTCCCTGATAAAAACAATTTTTTTATCAAGCCTAAGACAGGTGAATATTTCTTCAATAAGCTGGCAGGAAATTCTACTTTAATGCAACAGGTTATAGAAGGTAAATCTGAATCTGAAATCAGGGACAGCTGGCAGCCTGCATTGGAGAAATTCAAACAAACCAGGAAAAAGTATTTGTTATACCCTGATTTTGAATAAATTTTTACCGCAAGAATAATTGTGAAAGCATTTAAAAAATTCAAATTCTTCAAATAGTTCAATCTGTTACCTTTGCCGCTCATTTTTTTGTATGAAGGATAAGAATACGGTAATTGGAATTGTTTTGCTTGGCATCTTGTTTATTGCATTTTTCTGGTACACCAATAAGCAACAAACTGCCTACTTTGCACATCAGCAACATATCCAGGATTCATTGCGATTGGATTCTATAAAAAAAATTACACCGGAACAAAAAGCAGCAGCATACCAGGATTCATTGACAAGGGATTCTATTGCCAAACATATTTCAGCAGGTAATTTCAGTAAAACTCTTAATGAACCGGAACAATTGGTTATTGTTGAAAATAATCTGATGAAGGTCGTTTTTACCAGCAAGGGTGGTAGGGTAAAATCTGTTGAGCTGAAAAATTATCCTTCCAACATGGGTGGTAAAGTAATTTTAGGAAGCAGCGGTAAAGATGAAATTTCTTATAGCATCAATACTGGTTCCAAAAGTGCTGCTACTACTGCAGATATGAATTTTACTGCAACACAACCAGTAAAAAATCCTGATGGAAGCCAGACTATTCAATTTACTTTAAAAGATTCTACGTTAGCATCAATAACCCATCAATATATAATTAAACCGGACAGCTATTTAATTGACTGGAATATAGAAATGAATGGTGCCAATGTGTTGCTTACAAATAACACCATGAATTTTCATTTTGTTTCTCAGCCAATGCAGGTTGAAAAATCAGTAGATTATGAGCGCCGTATGTCTGATGTTTGTTTTTCAGAAGGAAATGATTTTGATTATATCTCCACAAAGACTGACCATACATTTGAAAAACCTGTGCAGTGGATTAGTTCTGTACAGCAGTTCTTTAACACCACATTAATTGCAAAAAATAGTTTTAAAGGTGGTGTTGTACACTGGACAAGAAAAGAAGACAGTTCACAGATTTTGGGTTTGGTGGATGCAAGCCTGCAGATGCAGGTTCCTGCAACTGCTTCTCTCAATGTGCCGATGGAGCTGTATTACGGGCCAAATGAATATAAAGAATTACAAAATGCAGCGCCCGATATGGACAAGATTATCAATCTTGGAAGAGACATGTATTCATTTGTGCGGCCCATCAATAAATACCTCATCATGCCGGTGTTTAACTTCTTTGCCAGTTTTATATCAGTGTATGGATGGGTGATTGCATTGCTGACGATTTTTATAAGATTGATTACATCACCACTAGTCTATAAGAGTTATAAGAGTGGCGCCAGGATGAAATTATTAAGGCCGGAGTTGGATGCTTTAAGAAAAAAATTCGGCAAAGACCAGCAGGGTTTTGCAATGGAACAAATGAAGTTGTTCAGGGAAGCAGGCGCCAATCCATTAGGAGGGTGTTTACCGCTGTTGCTGCAGATTCCTATCTTCTTTGCCCTGTATAGTTATTTTAATTCTGCTATCAGTTTAAGGGGGCAATCGTTTTTATGGGCAAAAGACTTATCAACGTATGACATATTGGTGCAGTTTCATAGCAAGATTTTTATCATTGGCGACCATATCAGTTTATTTGCTTTATGTGCTGTTGTAACGAGCTTTTTCATTTCGATTTACAACATGAACATGACGCCACAGGATCCCAATAACCCGATGCTTAAATACATGCCTTATGTTTACCCGATTTTCATGTTGTTGTTCTTTAATTCTTTACCTGCGGCATTAACCTGGTATTATACTGTTTCCAACCTGATCACATTGGGCATACAATTTATCATCCAGAAATACATTCTCGATCATGATAAACTGCTTGCACAAATGGAAGAGCGCAGGAAAGCACCAAAAGTGAAACAGAAGAGCAAATGGCAGGAACAGTATGAAAAAATGATGGAGGCACAAAAAAAAGTGCAACAGCTAAAAGAACAACAAAAAGGAAAAAAATAATTGTGAGATGATTACTGTGAAATAATTTTTGTATTTTTATTTCATCGTGCATAAAGTCTCTGACATACTAAAACGTAAAGGCAGCCACGTAGAATCTGTTGGCCCTGAAATTACAGTTATCGAAGCATTAAAACTGATGGCTGATAAGAATATCGGCTCTGTAGCCATAGTTCAAAATGACAAGTTTGTGGGTTTAATGACTGAGCGAGATTATTCCCGTAAAATAATTTTAAAGGGACGTTCATCAAGCGAAACAACTGTTGGTGAAATCATGACTTTAGACCTGCCACCTGTAACAAATAATGATTCTGTTGATCATTGTATGAAACTGATGTCTGGTCAAAACCTTCGATATTTACCCGTAATTGAAAACGGGCACCTCAGTGGAATCATCTCGATCAATGATGTTGTTACAGAGACGATCCTCACACAAAAAGAAACAATAGAACACCTGCAGAATTATATAAATTCCTGAGGGTTTTATCTGCAATATTCCCCTCATAAAAAACTGGTATTTCATTGGTTTTGCCTACCTTTGCCGCCCCGAATAAAACAACGGGAATTTTTTATCATGAGTGAAAACAATATTTCTAATCTGCCTGAAGAACATGAAGGCACAAACGCTGATGCACAGGAGACTGTTGGTTCTGCAGCGGCAGAAGCAACTACTACAGCGACAACAAATGCACCTGTAACCGAAGAAAAGAGTTCTGAACTCACAAATCAACCTATTGTTGAAGCATCTGTTTCTGAAACACTTCCACAACCTGTTGAAGAAAAAATTGCGGCACATGATGACTTCGACTGGAGTGTTGACAAACGCAACGTTACCCATTACTCCAAGGAAGAGAAAGAGAAGTACGACAAGGTTTATGAAAACACTTTTGTAACAATTGAAGATGGTGAAATTGTAAATGGCAGTGTTGTTGCATTAACAAAAACTGATGCTGTAGTAAACATTGGATTTAAGAGCGATGGCTTGGTATCACTGAATGAATTTCGTGATAACCCTAACGTAAAAGTTGGTGATGTGGTAGAAGTGATGGTTGTTGAAAAAGAAGACCGCGACGGAAACCTGCACCTTAGCCGCAAACAAGCCCGTGTATTTCGTGCATGGGAAAAAATTGTTGATGTACACAAAAGTGGCGAAGTTGTTACAGGTAATGTTACAAGCAAAACTAAAGGCGGCTTGATCGTTGATGTTTTTGGTCTTGAAACATTCCTTCCAGGCTCACAGATAGATGTAAAACCTGTTACTGATTACGATCAGTTTGTAGGCAAAACAATGGAATTTAAAGTGGTTAAAATCAATGAAGCCATTAAGAATGCCGTTGTATCTCACAAAGCATTAATCGAAAGCGATATTGAAGCACAACGTGCAGAAATTATCAGCAAACTTGAAAAAGGCCAGGTGCTTGAAGGTACCATTAAGAATATTACTGACTTTGGTGCATTTATGGATCTTGGCGGTCTTGACGGATTGTTATATATCACTGATATTTCATGGGGACGTATTTCACATCCAAGTGAAGTGGTTAAGATGGACCAGAAATTACAGGTTGTTGTATTGGATTTTGATGATGATAAAAAACGTATCAGCCTTGGTTTAAAACAATTGACTCCACACCCTTGGGATGTGTTGCCTGAAAGTGTACATGAAGGAGCAACGGTTAAAGGCAAAGTGGTTAATATAGAAGATTATGGCGCTTTCCTAGAAATACTTCCTGGTGTTGAAGGTTTGGTTCATGTAAGTGAAATTACCTGGGCTAATACACCAATCAATGCAAAAGAGTTTTTCAAACTGGGTGACGAGCACGAAGCAAAAGTTGTTACGCTTGACAAAGAGGCACGTAAAATGAGTTTGTCTATTAAACAACTTTCAGAAGACCCATGGAACAGCATTGAAGAAAAATATCCTGAAGGCAGTAAACACAAAGGCATAGTGAAAAATATCACTCCTTATGGTGTGTTTGTTGAACTGGAAGCAGGTATCGGTGGAATGATCCACATCAGCGATTTAAGCTGGTTAAAACGTTTCAACCATCCTGGAGAATACACTAAGAATGGTGAAGAAATCGAAGTGGTTATTATGTCAATTGACAAAGAAAACCGCAAACTGCAATTAGGCCACAAACAATTGGAAGAAGATCCATGGACTGCATTACAGGATACTTTTGCCATCGGTACAATACACGAAGGAACTGTTACCAGGAAAGATGACAGGGGCGCAATTGTACAATTGCCTTATGGGCTGGAAGGTTTCGCACCTAACCGCCATTTGATTAAAGAAGATGGTAAAAGCCTTGTTGCTGATGATACTGCACAGTTTGTTGTGATTGAATTTGACAGGAATGAAAAACGTATTTTGGTTAGCCACACCAGGA
Organism: uncultured Parafilimonas sp.; assembly: GCA_964400415.1. Classification (GTDB taxonomy): domain Bacteria; phylum Bacteroidota; class Bacteroidia; order Chitinophagales; family Chitinophagaceae; genus Parafilimonas. The sequence goes on along the minus strand of CAYNTP010000008.1, from coordinate 104,478 downwards.
TATGGGAGCAGGCACAGGCTGCTGAACATGAAACTGCTAAAAAAGAAGCAAAAGCAGAATCTGAAAAAACACGTAAGACAGTGAAGAACATTCAAAGCAAAGTGGAAAAGGCAACACTTGGTGATTTGAGTGCTCTCGCAGAAATTAAAGAAAAATTAAAGAAAGAAGAAGGGGAGAAGTAAGCTCATTCTTTTAAAAAGATAAAAGCCTTACGGTAGTAATATCGTAAGGCTTTTTAGATTAATACATACGCTGAAAAATTTTTATTATAACGTAATCGCATTTGCGCAATTCTTCCATTAATAGCAATATTAGATTAGGAAGTTGTTTGTTTAATCAATAAATATTATTTGCCAGGTCAGAATTGTATTGGATAATATCCGGTTCACGCACATAATTTGAATTGTACCTGAAAGAAATATTTGTTGATACAGAAGCATAAAAATGTTTCATACCGTAAGCTGTATTGGGAAAATAAGCACATCTTACTTCAACTGTATTAAATATCAGGTTTTCATTACGCATCCTGAATCCACCACCCAAACCAAAAAACCATGTATGTTGCCCCGGGTTATCAATCCTTGGAGAGATGGATGTAATATCGCCTGCAAGAAAAGGAGAGAACTTAAACCCAAAAACTTTATACCTGATAAACCCGATTGTTTCACTATGAAGGCTCAATCGTTCTTCACCCATAACTGAATCCCTTGTGAAATTTCTTAAACCAAAAGGATTATTAATCGTTAAAGGTTCTAGCCCGGTCCTGTTGTATATACCTGTGTAAGAAAGCCTGAAATATTGGCGCAACTTAAAATTTTTCAAAACAAAAGCCCTGCTAAACCCAGAAATACCTGCAAGTATTCCTGCATCCTGAAGGCTGCCTTTATGTATAAAAACACCTGTTCGTAAAAAGTATTGAATAATATCTCCTTTATTATACACTACATATCTGTTAGCATCTATGCCAAAATAAGGCCTCGACAAATAAGATTGCTTAAACCATCCTGCAGTAAACGATATGTTGTAACCAAAAGGAATATCTTCAGTTGTTCCAAATCCATAGAGATAATTTGTTTTATAAAATTCCTGTTTAAAAAGAGTCAGTTGACCTAGTACTGCTTTCTTATCATCAAACCTGAAATATAACTGGCTATCCACCTGCTGAGGCCTCTCATAAAATTTTGTCTGGTAATACCGTAGGCTTACAAACTTCCTGTTAAGATTGGATTTGTCGTGAATATAGTTTTTAACACCGAGTTTATAACCCACCCAGCCATCAAACAACCTGTAATGATAGTTATAAAAACTCTCAACAGGAAGTTTATATTTATTATAAGTTCTGAAATCACCCCATGTCAAACCACCGGCTGCATGTTTATATTGAGAAACAAGGTTTCGTTGTAATGAAAAAGTAACTGCCCTTTCATCAGTTGTTTTATATTTCAGATTGGGATTTACAGTAGTGTATCCTGCTGATGCATCAATGAAAGTATGTGCAATATTATACTTGGTATAAAATATTCCAAATCCTGTTGAAGGGCTCCTTTTTTCTTCAACAGATAAATCAAAATGTAGTTTTTGGCCCACTGCAAACAAGTTGGCATCTTCAATGCTTGCCCTGAACCTGTTGGTAGAAGCATTGTGCAAATCACCATTAATGGTAAATAAATCTTTTGTGAATACATATACATCCACCGAATCATCTGAACCAGTTTTTGGTTGTATTATGATACGTGCATCCTGTATGTAAGGCAGTGTACGCAGGAACCTTTCATTATCGGCAAGTAATACTGCAGAAACAGGTGTATTTTCTTTGATGTAAAGGTTATTTTTTATGACCCATGGCTTTGTATTATTGTGCAGAGCATTCAGGATTTTTGTTCCAAAATATTTTATACTTTTTGATGTATCAGAGAACGATTTTTCAAATTTGTATCTGCTAATTATGATATGCCTGATAATTTTTCCTTCATATTGTTTATAAGCTATTTCGCTCCTGGTAGCCAAAACGCCTTTCTGATCAATTGTGTCTTTTTTATTTTTCTCAATAAAGCGCATGGCATAATTAAAAATATTGTTTTTCCTGGCAGAGTCAATAGTAGTATCTTTTTGCACCTGTCCACTGGCACAAAAAAAAGCACATAGTAATGCAAGCAAAAGTGTTGTTTTAAGGATATGACTCACAAATTAAAATACTGGATAAAATAAAAACATTATTACGACAAAATCCAAATTAAGGAATATAAACTTTCAACAGGGAAATAAACTTTTTACGTGAAATCATGCAGGCGCCTAAACTTTCCAGGTGTTTTGTATAAAGCTGGCAATCTATTAATCCGACTCCTTCATTTATCAATTGATGAACGTAATGAATAAATGCAAATTTGCTGGCATTGGAAACATAACTGAACATGCTTTCTCCAAAAAATACTTTACCTAAACGGATACCATATAATCCACCTACAAGTTGGCTGTTTTGCCAGCATTCTGCACTTGTTGCATAACCTTTTTTATGTAAGTTAATATAAGCAGCTTCCACTTCATTTGTGATCCAGGTGCCATCATGATCACCTCGTGGAATTGTTTTGCAGTTATGAATGACATTTTCAAATGCAGTGTTCATCCTGAATTGAAATCTGTTGCTTTTCAAAACCTGCCTCATACTTTTACTGATTTTTAGTTGATCAGGGAATAAGACAAATCTTGGATCAGGGCACCACCATAAATACAAGTTAGTATCAAACCATGGAAAAATACCTTTGCGGTAAGCAAGCAACAACCGTTCTTCGCTAAGGTCTCCACCAATAGCAAGCAACCCATCCGCTGTTGCATTCTCTTCTGATGGGAACCATAATTTATCATCAAGGATTGATAAAGTCATACGAGGAGAGGAGCCGTATTATAAAAATAAATCAGCCTTCAACCATTTCTTCTATAGTAGCATTGATACCCCGGTCAATAATGGCTTCACGCATGGGATTGAGTGTTTCATAATCCCCTTGTTTAACTGCATATTTTCCCTGGAAGTGGATGATGTAAGCACATTGTTCAGCTTGTTCTTCTGTATGCCCACACACTTCAATCAACGTTTCAATCACCCAGTCAAATGTATTTACATTATCATTCCATACAATAAGATTGAATGAAGTAACCAGAGTGTCAAGGTGTTCAGTTTCCACATCTGCCAGGGTTTGTTCCGCCACTACAGTTTCAGATTTCATACAACAAATTTAATCAGTATTTTATTTTTTTAAACTTTTTAAAATTGCTATAGCCATCCTATCTTTTCCCTGCATGTCTTTTTTAATTAAAATATCGGAAAATCTTTTTTCATTCAACAGGTTTGCGACTTCATTCCCCAGGGCCTCATTGATTTCAAAAAATAATTTACCATAACCAGGCTGTAGATATTTTAAAGCAAAGTCTGTTATAGTTCTGTAAAATAATAATGGATCTTCATCGGCAACAAATAATGCAATATCCGGTTCATATTGTAAAACATTTTTTTCCATTTCACCAGATTCACTTCTTTTTATGTATGGCGGGTTGCTAACAATAATGTTGTACTCCAGATGAGAAAAGTTTTCCTGGGGATGCAGAATATCCAAATTGATAAAGTGAACAGCAACATTATTTTGTAGAGCATTCATTTTAGCTATTTCTATTGCTTTCTTACTAATATCAATTGCATAAACAGTGGCATTTTTTAATTTCTTTTTTAAAGCTATTGCAATACATCCGCTGCCTGTGCCAATATCAAGTATGTTCAGTTTATCACCTGGTGTTTGTTTAATAATTTCTTCTACTAATTCTTCAGTTTCAGGGCGTGGTATCAAAACATTTTCATCCACAAAAAATTTCATACCAGCAAACCATGCTTCATTCAAAACATACTGAACTGGCCTGTGATTGATTAATTCATTAATATAAACTTTTAAACTTTTTTGTTGATCAATTGTAAGAAGCTGTTGTTTGTTTATTAATCTTAAAGATTTAGTGAATCCGGTTAATTTTTCCATCACAAGGTTTGCAATATTAAATGCTTCACGGCTATCATAAACATGTTGTAATTGTTGATTAAGATATTTATCGGCTTCATTGATTGTCATAATTGCAATGCTATTAATTATTTTTGAACAATGCTTTCTGAAGATGAACAGTATATGCTCAGGTGCCTGCAACTGGCAAAACTTGGCGCTGGGAGGGTTGCGCCTAATCCAATGGTTGGATCTGTTTTAGTATATAAAAACAGGATTATCGGCGAAGGCTGGCACCAGGAATATGGAAAGGCACATGCCGAAGTGAATTGTATTAATTCAGTAAAAACTGAAGACTGGAATTTAATTGAACATGCAACTTTATATGTTTCATTAGAGCCTTGTGCGCATTATGGTAAAACACCTCCGTGCATTGATCTAATAATCCGCAATAAAATATCAAAAGTTGTAATTGGCTGCAGGGATCCTTTTAAAGAAGTTAATGGCCAGGGAATTGAAAAATTGAAATCAGCGAACATTGAAGTTATATCCGGGATACTGGAAAAAGAATGTAAAGAGTTGAATAAATCATTCTTTACTTTTCATCAGAAATCGAGGCCATATATCATTTTAAAATGGGCTCAATCTACTGATAAAAAAATAGCATCAAATAAAAGCAACAGGTTATTAATCAGTAATGAAACCACAAATAGAATTGTTCACAAATGGCGCTCTGAATCATCTTTAATTTTAGTTGGCACCAATACAGCGATGCTGGATAATCCATCACTTACCAATCGCTTTTGGAATGGCAGAAACCCTGTACGCCTGGTAATTGATACACAATTAAAACTGAAGAAGGAACTGAACATTTTTAACCAAGAGGCTCCTACAATAGTTTTTACTTATTTGCCTATAATTAATATTATGTTAAGTAAAGAAATGAATAGCCTCACCCACTTTCAATTTGAAAACAAGACTTATCATTTTAAGCTACAGGGAAAAACTTCATTGCCTTTAGAAATAGCAAATGCATGTTTTCAATTAAATCTGCAAAGTATTTTAGTTGAAGGCGGTGCCCAATTATTACAGTCTTTTATTGATGAAAATCTTTATGATGAAATCAGGGTTATAACCAATCAAAATCTTTTTGTAACTGATGGCATTGCCGCACCTGATTTTCCATTACTATCTAAAATTGATTCTTACAGGATAGCTAATGATTTAATAGAAATATTTAAATCTTAAGTAAAGGATATTTCACAAAAACAAAGCCGCTCATTGAGGCGGCTTTATTCATAAAAATATTTTTCTTTTTATTTATTTAAATGTTGCATGTAATGCATCATATTTTTTATACAAGGCGTCAAGCTTATCATAATCAGCGCTCTTTCCATTTGTTTTAGTTTGTTCTCTTTGCCAATAATAAATATTTGCAAGATAGTCAACCAACCTGTTTAAACTGGCTGTCTCTGGCCTGCTTCTATCCTGTTTATCTTTTAAAATAAGGAATGCTTTTTCAAGCCATTGAGATGCAGTATCAGAATATGCCATTTCCTGCTTTGCAATTTCTGCACGTTTTGCTTTTAGTGCTGCACTTTCTCCGCGATTTGCAGCATAACGGTCATCAAGGTCACTGTAAATGCTGTAATAAATTACGCCAACATTAAAAGCATATAATCCATTATTACTTAACTCAAATGCCTTGGAGAACGCTTGTGCCGAAGCTAATTTAATATTCACTTTTGTTGTACTGTCGATTCCCTCAAGTTGTGCCTGGTCATTTGTTGCTAATGCTTCTGCATATCCAATTAATTTATCTTCGTTCATACCACCGGCAGCAGCATCTTTCAAATAATTCTGATATAAATCAGTGAGGCTTGCATTAGCAGTCATATTACTCATTTCATATTGTGTCCATGTTGCGTTATCATTTGGATAAACTTCTTTTGCAAGAGCCAGGTATTTTTTAAAATTTGCCTCATCTTTTTGTTCTGAGTAATGTTCAATCAGGAACTTATAAATATCTTTATAATCAGGCCCTGAAATTTTTACATCAGTGAGCTTGGAATAATATTTTGCAGCGCTGTCATACAACTTTGCATTTTGTGCTGCATACCCTGTATATAAAATGGTAACAGTATCCATTGTGGATTCTGATGAACTCAATTTATTGGCAAGTAAAAATGTACCCAGGCGTTCCGCTTCGGAAAAATATGTAAATGAGCTATCCCATTTTTTTTCCTGGAAGAAATCCCTGCCTTTATTAAAAGAACCAGAATAAATATTTCCAACTGCTCCTTCAAAATGCCCATCTTTCATTGCTTTTAATTCTGGATCAATAGCAAGGTATTGTTGAAAAGCATCTAATGCCTGGCTGTTGGCTTCAGGATATTTTGGACTCAAAGCAGAATCTGTATAAATATCACTATACACCATCATTTTCCATAACAAAGCCGTTGGTTTTTCTTTATCTTTTAGCTTGGGCTTTGCTATCCATTTATCTACTTCTTCTTTAGCTTTTTCATATTGCTTTTGTGTAACAAGCAACATTATGACATTTTCATCTTGTGCCTTCAAGTAAGCGCTACATAAAACAAGTGCAACAACCGAAAGAAACATTCTTTTCATGTGAATCTTATTTATTTTTTTAATAATCACACTATATTCTTTTTATCAGTAGAAATATAACTCAAAAATTTTCAACTATACAATACCAATAATGAAGTATTCGATTCATTGATAATTTTAAAGTTATAAAAGCGTGATTCTAGTTTGTTAATAAAAGTTTTTTATGGTATAAATATAAGTACTATGATTCATCTGCCGGCTTATTATCATCATTACTTTTCGTAAGGTTTTCACCATTGTTTTCTGTTTCAGTAATTTCCGATTGTTCTTCTTCCTGCTCATCCAATTTTGAAATTCCTGCTATTTCATCGTTTTCATCCAGCCTGATTAATTTCACTCCCTGTGTTGCCCTGCCTGCTTCCTTAATGCTGGCAACTGAAGTCCTCAATATTATTCCAGACTTACAGGTTATCAATAAATCTTCATTTTCTTCAACATCTAAAATACCAATTAAACTACCTGTTTTTTCTGTGATATTAATTGTCTTGACTCCTTTGCCTCCCCTGTTGGTTATGCGGTATTCATTTACTGCCGTACGTTTACCAAAACCTTTTTCACTTACTACTAAAACAGTTTTAGCTGTTTCATTCCTTTCGACACAAATCATACCAATTACTTCATCTTTTTCATCATCTACATCAATTCCACCAACACCGATTGCACCCCGACCTGTAGCCCTTACTTTTTCTTCAGGGAAGCGTATTGCCCTTCCACTTTTTACAGCCATCATGATTTCAGAGTTACCATCAGTTAACCTTGCATCCAATAGTTCATCACCTTCTAAAATAGTTATAGCATTTACACCTGTTGCTCTTGGTCTGCTGAAATCTGCCAAAACAGTTTTCTTGATAATCCCTTTTTTGGTACACAAAACAATATTATGACTTTCAACAAATTCTTTATCATCCAGCTTCTTCACATTCATAATAGCTTTCACTTTATCACCTTGCACTAACTGAACCATGTTTTGTATAGCCCTTCCCTTACTTTGTTTTTCTCCTTCAGGAACTTCATATACTCTAAGCCAGTAACAACGTCCTTGCTGGCTAAAGAATAACATGGTATCATGTGTAGAAGCGACAAATAAATTTTCTACATAATCTTCTTCCCTTGTTTTACTTCCGATTGCTCCACGTCCTCCCCTGCGTTGCTGACGATAATCCGAAGCGCTGGTACGCTTGATATAACCAAGATGAGATATCGTGATGACAACATCTTCTTCTTTGATGAAATCAAGCATATTTGCTTCTTCTGCGAGATATTGTATTTCAGTTTTCCTTGCTGTACCAAAACGTTCTTTTACTTCCAGCAATTCTTTTTTGATAAGTTCATATCTTAATACTTCGCTGGCCAATAATTCCTCTAAACCTTTAATTAACTTTTGCAGCTCTTCATACTCTTCCCTGATTTTATCACGCTCCATACCCGTTAAGCGTTGCAATCTCAATTCAAGAATAGCTTTTGCCTGTATCTCATCTAAACCCCATCCGGCATTGATTAAGTTTTCTTTTGCAATATCTGGGGTTGGTGAATTACGTATCAAACGTATCACTTCATCCAGGTGATCCAGGGCAATGAGGTAACCATTTAAAATGTGTGCACGTTCCTGTGCTTTGCGTAATTCAAAATGAGCCCTGCGGATAACCACTTCCATCCTGAATTCAATAAACTCAGAAATCAGTGATTTTATATTGAGCGTTTTTGGCCTGCCTTTACTGAGTGCAACATTATTGATACCATAACTGGTCTGCAACTCAGTGAATTTATAAAGCTGATTGGTGATAACATTGGCAACACCATCTCTTTTCAAATCAATTACTATGCGGGTACCTTCTTTCTTGTTGCTTTCATTATTGACATGTGCAATTCCTTCAATAACTTTTTCATTAACCAGTTGACCAATCCTGTCTGTAAGTGTATCGCGGTTGACCTGGTATGGCACTTCAGTTATTACAATTTGTTCCCTGCCACTTGGTTTTGTATTGACATGGCATTTACCACGCAGCACTACCCTGCCACGTCCTGTTAGCATTGCCTGTTTCACACCTTCCATTCCATATATGATACCACCAGTTGGAAAATCAGGTGCCTTCACATATTTCATTAAATCTTCTATAGTGATTTCATTGTTATCAATAAATGCAATGCATCCATCAATCACTTCTGAAAGGTTATGCGGCATCATATTGGTAGCCATACCAACAGCAATACCACTGGAGCCATTTACCAACAATTGTGGTATGCGTGTAGGCAACACCACAGGTTCTTCCAATGAATCATCAAAGTTTAGCTGGAAGTCCACTGTTTCTTTTTCAATATCTTCCAGCATACTTTCAGATAGTCTTTCAAGCCTTGCTTCGGTATAACGCATTGCTGCGGGAGGATCTCCATCCTGGCTCCCGAAGTTACCCTGGCCATCAACCAGCTTATGGTTCATACTCCACTCCTGCCCCATTCTCACCAAAGCATCATAAACTGCACCATCGCCGTGAGGGTGGTATTTGCCCAAAACTTCACCCACAATACGTGCACATTTTTTATGGGCTCTGTTATAACTCAGGCCCAATTCATTCATCGCATATAAAATCCTGCGATGCACAGGTTTAAAACCATCCCTCACATCGGGCAATGCACGGCCCACAATCACGCTCATTGAATAATCAATGTAAGCGGTCTTCATTTGTTCTTCTATGTTAATCTGGATGGTCCGGTCGTTGTCGTTTGTCTCCTGCGGTAATTGATTTTCTTCCATTAAAATTCTTAGTAAATAAGTGCTAAAAAATAAAAGCCCGCAAATCTACTGTTTAAGCGGCGTTTACCCACATAATTTCTATGTTTTTTATTAGCGGTATTGTTAATAAAAAAACCCTGTTTACCTCTGAAAAAATTTTATTTTTTATGAAAAATTATGTAGCATTTTTTAATTGTACCATTATATGATTTTTGATTATTCCTGATTTTTTAATAAAAATCTTGTTTGATATGTTATTCGAAAATTGTTTCGACTGCATAAAATATATTTGCCCTGCATGAACCTACCATGTTTTTTCGAAGAGCAGATTGATTCGCCTACACACATATTGAGTGAAGAGACAAGTAAACATTGCGTACAGGTTTTACGCATGAAAGCAAACGATCAATTACAACTCACAAACGGGAAAGGGAATTTATCAATTGCGACAATAATTGATACAGATAAAAAACATTGCGTTGTAAAAATTGAATCAACACAATTTATACAACCAGTAATCCCTGAAATTTCAATTGCCATTTCGCTACTTAAAAATCCGTCCCGCTTTGAATGGTTTTTAGAAAAAGCAACAGAAATAGGAGTTAAAGAAATCATCCCACTCATCTGTGATCATACAGAAAAAGAATCTTTCCGTTTTGACAGGATGCAACATATTTTAATTGCTGCCATGTTGCAAAGCCAGCAAGCCTGGTTGCCATTATTGCACAGGCCAAAAAAATTTATTTCATTGATTGATGAAAAATTTGATGGTGAAAAAATGATTGCACATTGTGAGGATGAAGAAAAAAAATTACTGACTGCATTAAATTCCACTCATCAAAAAAAATTAGTTGTTATTGGTCCTGAAGGTGATTTTTCAAAAAATGAAATTCAATCTGCATTGAAAAAAGGTTTTATCCCGGTTTCATTAGGCAACACCAGGTTAAGAACAGAAACAGCGGGAATAGTGGCAGTTACATTGATTAATCATATAACCTGATTCATTCATAAAATATCTGCTGCAGGTTTACATAAAATATTTACTTTTCCCCTTTTAAACGATTGCCTGTTTTGAACCAATATTTTTTATTGGCCATCATTACAGTTGAAAAAAAATAAAAAACCTTGCACATGAAAACAAAGTTGCTTTTTTTAAGTGTTGTGTTATTTACATTGACCTCCTGTTTTAATAACCAAAAGCCTCTGCAAAAATTTGTTGAAACAGGTTATATGGATTCTTCCATAAAACCGGGTGATAATTTTTTTGAATTTATCAATGGAAAATGGCTCGATACTGCCAAGATCCCGGAAACAGAATCCGGTACTGGCGCATTTAATGAATTGTATTTCAGAACAAGGGATCATTTACATGAAATCCTTGATTCGGTTTCAAAAGGAAATATGCCCACAGGTAGCATTGCACAAAAAGTTGGAGATTTTTATGCTTCAGGTATGGACTCTGCAACCATAGAAAAATCAGGATACGATCCTGTAAAACCTTACCTGCAAAAAATTGATTCAATAAAAAATCCTTCAGACATTATGGCTTTTGCCGGCATGATGCAATTGCAGAATAAAGGAATTATTTTTTCACAATATATAGCGCCAGACGACAAGAATAGTTCGATGAATATTGCAATCTATTCACAATCCGGGTTAGGATTACCTGACCGTGATTATTATTTTAAAACAGATGCACAAACCCAGTCTGTTGTAGATGCATATAAAAATTATCTGAAAAAATTATTCATGTTAACTGGCGATGATTCTTCAAAAGCATCAATTGAAGTTGCAGGTATTTATGAACTGGAAAAGCAAATGGCAACCAGCCATAAAACACAGGTTGAACTACGTGATCCGCAAAGTAACTATCATAAAATGGCTGTTGCAGATTTAGATAAACAGCAACCTGTATTTGAATGGAGGAAAACATTGGATGCAGTTGGTATACATATTGATTCTGTTAATGTGGGCCAGCCTGCATATTATGCCAAACTGAATAGCTTATTAAAATCTGTGTCTATTGATACATGGAAAAATTATTTAAAAGCACACCTACTCATGTCTTACGCTTCATATTTAAGCAGTCCGTTCGTGGATGCTCAATTTGAATATTCAATAACGTTGAGTGGTCAGCAAAAACAACAACCACGTTGGCAAAGAATGGTGCGTACAACAGATAGTAAATTAGGTGATGATCTTGGACAGTTATATGTACAAAGATATTTTACTGAAGATGCAAAAAAGCGGGTACTTGATCTGGTAAATAATCTTCAGACTGCTTTTGCGCACAGGATAGATAATTTAGACTGGATGAGCGATAGTACGAAAAAAGTGGCTAAAGAAAAACTGAATACTTTCCTGAAAAAAATTGGCTATCCTGATAAGTGGAGAGATTATAGTAAAGTAACAATTGACAGGAACAAATATTTTGAAAACATAGTATCCTGCGATAAAAATGAATACCAATACCAGGTGAGTAAAGCAGGTAAAAAAGTGGACAGAACAGAATGGCAGATGACACCGCCAACCATCAACGCATATTATAATCCTACGTTTAATGAAATTGTTTTTCCCGCAGGCATTTTACAGTTTCCATTCTTTGATCCTGATGCAGATGATGCAATAAATTATGGTGGTATAGGAATGGTGATCGGTCATGAAATGACACATGGTTTTGATGATCAGGGCGCACAATATGATAAAGATGGCAACCTGAAAAACTGGTGGAGCAAAGAAGACAGCATAAAATTTGTTGCAAAAACAAAACAGGTTATTGCCTTATACAATTCATATATTATCATAGATAGCATTCATGTGAATGGTGCATTGACGACAGGAGAAAATATTGCTGATATGGGCGGCGTAGCGATTGCTTATGATGCGTTTAAAATGACTAAACAAGGACAGGATACAACAAAGATTGATGGGTTCACGCCAGACCAGCGATTCTTTATTTCTATAGGGCAGATATGGCGTGAAAAATTAAAACCTGAAACTGAAAAGATGTATGCAAATCTTGATCCCCACTCTCCTGCTATGTATAGGGTGAATGGGCCGCTTTCAAATTTTGATCCTTTTTATAAAGCCTTTAATGTGCAACCAGGTGATAAAATGTATATTCCTGAAGACAAGCGGATAAAGATCTGGTAAATGCGACAGATTTTTTTACATCAATTTTTATCTTGTAAAATATTTTTTGGTTTATGTTGTTGGGATATTAATTTCGCGCAGCAATTATGATAATAAAGAAACATACAAAGTGTACAAAGATGGTCCTGATAAAGGAAGGTGCATAGTTGTATGTTCTGAAAAAGATAACACAAAAAGCCTTCCGGAAAACGGGAGGTTTTTTTATGTCTTAATAAAAAATCATAGTTGATTTTTTTCAGATCATTTTTTAAAAAACAAAAACAGAAAAAAGCTTTTTTGAAAAAAAGCACAGGAGGCAAAACATGAAAGTTGCAGTAGTTGGCGCAACCGGTTTGGTTGGCTCAAAAATGTTAGAAGTATTGGCAGAAAGAAATTTTCCTGTCACAGAATTATTCCCGGTAGCAAGTGAACGATCTATTGGTAAAGAAGTTGAATTTAAAGGGAAAAAGTACAAGGTTATTTCTGCTGATGATGCTATTGCTGCAAAACCTGATGTTGCGATTTTTTCTGCGGGTGGTGGCACATCATTACAACTTGCGCCAAAATTTGCTGAAGCAGGTATTACTGTGATTGATAACTCAAGTGCATGGCGCATGGATCCAACAAAAAAATTAGTGGTTCCTGAACTGAATGCAGATGCTTTAACTAAAGACGATAAAATCATTGCCAACCCTAACTGTTCAACAATCCAGATGGTGGTTGCATTGAACCCTTTACATAAAAAATATAAGATAAAGAGAATTGTTGTCAGCACATATCAAAGTGTAACAGGTACAGGCAAAAAAGCTGTTGACCAGTTATTCAATGAAAGACAGGGCGTGGCTGATGGGCCAATGGCTTATAAGTATAATATTGACCTGAATGCAATTCCGCAGATTGATGTTTTTCTTGACAATGGTTATACCAAAGAAGAGATGAAGATGGTAAATGAGACAAGAAAAATTATGCGGGATGATTCTATCAAAGTAACAGCTACAACAGTGCGTATTCCAGTCATCGGTGGCCACAGTGAAAGTGTCAACGTTGAATTTGAAAATGATTTTACAATTGATGAAGTAAAACAAATATTAAGTGAAGCTCCTGGTGTTGTGGTACAGGATGATTTATCTAACCAGGTTTATCCCATGCCTTTACTGGCACATGAAAGAGATGAAGTGTTTGTGGGCAGGATAAGAAGAGATGATACGCAACCTAACACTTTAAATTTATGGATAGTGAGTGATAACCTTCGCAAAGGCGCAGCTACGAATGCTGTGCAGATTGCCGAATATTTATCAGCCAATGGGATGTTGTAAAATATAATGCAAGTTGAGGTTATTGAAAGTTGTCAGTTGATTTTTATATTTAGGCTGGCAACTTTTGTGTGATATTTCGGTGATGAAATAGAAAATATTTTTTGTTTGAATTGTAACTCAGAACGCTGATGGATAAAGGGTCTGAGCTATTTTTTTAACTCCTGAATACATCCTGTATGTAGCTAACTCCAGGAATACCACAACAGATAGTAATACTGTAAATACAACAGGTGACATAAGCCGGTAAGATGGAAATAACACAGTTATTAAAAAAGGTATTGCTGTTACGTAGAATGAGCTTCTTTCCAACATCAAAAGTTTTTTCTTCATTCCCCTTTGTGATTTCAAAAGATAAAATAATGGAAAAGCGATAATACAAGTTATTATGATATCAAAGTAAAAAGATAGGTTGCTGTTTCTTAATAACAATGAAATTGTGGCAATAGTAGAAATGATTAAAATTGAAACTGTTATTTCAGGCCATTTAAACAAATTCTTTAATTCCGATACCCACCTTTTTTTTGCGGCCTTACTTAAATATTTTTGTTTTTCAACCACAATTTCTGAAAAGCCAAAAATCCCAAAACCTTTATAAACTTTTTCCAAAGCATTATCAAATGACAATCCTGGATCTGCCTGCATTTCGTTTTCAATGCCTGTAGCCAGGTGATCAACGACTTCAATCTGAAGGTCATACCAGTGAACAGATTTTTTCTCCACAAAACGGAATAAAGATTCTATTTGTTCTTCTGTAAGATTAATAGTGTTGATTTTATTATCCATAATATTATGCAAGCGGTTCCGGGTTTAAGATTTGTTGAATATTATTAATAAAACTAGTCAGGTCTTTAAGTTTAAATTTTGCTTCTTTCCTTCCTTGCTGTGTTAACCGGTAATATTTCCGTTGACGATTTCCATGTTGTTCAATTGTAGATTCAATTAAACCATCAGCTTCCAGTTTATGTAGTGAGGGATACAATGCACCTTCTTTTATTTTAAAATTTCCATTGGTTACATCCATCACTTTTTTTGTTATTTCATAACCATACATTTTTTTATGGTCATTCAACAGCTTTAATATAACTGTAGTGAGTGTACCCTTCAATAACCGGTTGTCATCTTTCATGGCAGCAAATATACATAAGTTACTTAGGTATTGCTGATAAATTTGATTGTAAAATGATTTAGCTTAACAAAATCAAAATGATAAAATCTTCAGACAGTATATTGACTTTGTTTTCTGGTGCTGAAAATTCTAAAATTGCTGGAACAAAAACTACAAAGAAAAATATTGTTGTTCACCGTCTTCAATATTACTTTCCAGTGCATCAAGTACTGTTTGTAAATGTGCTTCATTGCTTAAAAAATCTGCGTTGGAAACATCAATAAAAATTGTCTTTACATTATGCTGCTTGATAAAGCTGGTATAGGTTTCCTGTATGTTGAATAAATATTCATCAGCAATATGCTGTTCGTAACTGCGGTTTCGTTTCTTGATATTCTTCTGCAGTTTCTGCACAGGTGCATGCAGGTATATCAGTATGTCTGGAAAAATAAGTTGCTGTTGCATGATATCAAACAAACGTTGATACAACCTGAATTCTTCTTCTGCCAGGTTTACTTTTGCAAACAAAAGGCATTTGGTAAAAAAATAATCAGCAACGGTTACACTTTGAAAAAGGTCTTTTGTATGCACCATATCTTTTAGTTGCTTATATCTTTCTGCCATAAAAAACAATTCCAGTGGAAATGCATTCTGACCGGGGTTTTCATAAAACTTTGGCAGAAAAGGATTGTCAGCAAATTGCTCCAGGATCAAGCGTGCATTCAATTGTTTGGCAAGCAAATGAGCCAGCGTGGTTTTACCTGCCCCGATATTTCCCTCAATAGCAATGAAGTGGTGTTGCATCGGCTTCAAAATTAACCGGGCATTTTAGTTGTTGAATGAAATTTTATGCACAGGTAATTCATCATTGCATTCCATCAATAATTTTTCTATTGTTTTTTGATAAACAGGGTGTATTATATCGCCGGCTATTTCAGACAATGGCGTCAATACAAACCTCCTTTCCTCCAGTCTTGGATGTGGGATAGTAACAACAGGTGAGCTGTATATTAAATCATCCATTAACAAAATATCAATGTCAATAATTCTTGGACCCATTCTTAATCCCCTTACCCTTCCCATCTTATGTTCAATGCCCAATAATGTTTGCATTAATTCATCCGGTGACAATAAAGTCTGTATTGCCAGCGCCTGGTTATAAAAGTCAGGTTGTTGAGTAATACCCCATGCTGCTGTTTCATATACTGAAGACATCATTAATATTTTACCAGCCTTTTCTTCGATCAATTCTGCAGCTTTCGCCAGGTTTTCCCATCGGTTCCCCAAATTACCACCGGTAATTAAAAATGCTGTGTCCATAATTTCCTATACTGATTGGCTCCAAATATCTTTATTTTTGCACGAGGCAATGTAAGTATTGCTGTTTATTATTTTCAAATAAAAGCAGGCAAATATTTTACCCAATAAAATTATCCATCTATTTAGTGTAACCTTAATTAAAGAATGAAAAGTTTTTTAAAGATCTTTATAGCCACTCTGCTGGCTTTGATCATTTTTAGCATCGGGATTTTCTTTGCCATTACAGGATTAATCGGCAGCGCAACATCAACTTCAAAACCTGTCATAGGTTCAAAGGGTGTTTTGGTACTTGACCTAAATCAAGCTTTTCCAGAACAGGCAAAGAAAGACCCTTTAAATATTTTCCTAAACAATTCAACAACTGAAGTTCCCGGGCTATATGATGTAGTGCGTATGATCAGGTATGCAAAATCTGATTCTGCTGTAAAAGGTATTTATATAAAAGCCAATGGCAACGCAAACGGTTTTGCATCAAGTGAAGAAATCAGAAAAGCATTGGTGGACTTCAGGAAGAGCGGAAAATTTATTATTGCTTACGGTGCAGTGATTCCTGAAGGCGCATATTATGTTGCCAATGTTGCTGACAAGATTTATTGTAACCCTGCCGGTGGTGTGGAATGGAATGGTTTTGCTGTTAACCTTACATTTTTGAAAGGCCTGTTGGATAAGCTTGAGATAAAACCTGAAATTTTTTACGCAGGAAAATTTAAAAGCGCTACTGAACCATTACGTGCAACTCAGATGACTGATGCCAACCGGCTTCAAACTACAGTGTGGTTAAATGATATTTATAATAGCTTATTAATAACAACTGCAGATGCAAGGCAAACTGATACTGCAACATTACACCAGCTTGCCAATACTGCAGCTATTCAGACTGCACAGGATGCTTTGAAATATAAACTGGTGGATGGATTGAAATATGATGATGAAGTCAATGCTGAGATTTCAAAAAAATTAAGGCAGGACATTAAGAAAGATATCAATTTTATTTCGATGGGTAAATATGCAAAATCTGTAGATTTTAAAGCAAATGGTGATGGTGGAAAAATAAGCATCATTTATGCACAGGGTGATATTGTTGATGGTAAGGGCAAAAGTGATGAAATAGGCAGTGATGAATTTGTAAAACTGATACGTAAAGCAAGAATGGATGATGATGTAAAAGCAATTGTGTTCCGTGTCAATTCCCCTGGTGGTAGCGCATTGGCAAGTGAAGCCATCTGGAGAGAAATTTCTCTTGCTAAAAAACAAAAACCTTTTGTTGTGAGCATGGGTGATTATGCTGCATCAGGTGGTTATTATATTTCATGCGATGCTGATTCAATTTTTGCTGATGAAACTAC
Source organism: uncultured Parafilimonas sp. (assembly GCA_964400415.1). Lineage (GTDB taxonomy): Bacteria > Bacteroidota > Bacteroidia > Chitinophagales > Chitinophagaceae > Parafilimonas. The sequence continues at coordinate 86,920 of CAYNTP010000008.1, read as the reverse complement.
TATTACAGGTTCAATAGGTGTGTTTAGTGTTTTAGCAAACCTGAAAGATTTCTTCAACAATAAATTAGGGATAACATTTGATGGAGTCAAAACAGCCAACTATGCAGATCTTGGCTCAATAAGCCGTCCATTAAGTGCGCCTGAAAGAAATTTAATGCAGGCTTCTGTTGATACCATTTATGGTTTGTTTACTTCACGTGTTGCCAATGGAAGAAAAAAAGATACTGCTTATATTGACAGTATTGCACAAGGGCGGGTATGGATTGGTAACCGTGCAACAGGTATCGGACTTGTGGACAGAATTGGCTCATTACAGGATGCTGTTGATTGCGCTGCACGAATGGCAAAAATCACCAACTACAGAACAAGGGAATACCCTGAACAAAAAAGCTGGCTGGAACAATTAACCGATAATTCTTACTCAGTAGAAAGCCAGCAAAAAGCTTTGATAAAAGAATTGGGACAGGAACAATATGATATTTTGCAACAGGTGAAACAAGTTTCAACAATTGTAAATACACCACAAACAAGGTTACCTTTTCAATATAAATTCTGGTAACAAAAATTGTAAATTATCAAGTTAATAAAAGCCGTTTGCAAAACGGCTTTTACATTTCCATCAATTCATTTTCTACAATTGCAAACACAGTATCATTTTTCTTTTTTTTGATCAATGATAACCCGCTGAATTTTGAAAACGCAGGTAATACAGCAAACTGTTCACTAAAATAAAAACAGGGAAAACTCAATTGCTGCCTGCCCCTCCCCTTTATGGCAAAACCCGGATGCAAATGCCCTGTAAAAAAATAACTATCTCCATGTTCAGGATAAACATCAATCTGAGAATAATCATGAATAAATGCAAAAGGTTGTATGAGCAATGAACCTCCATCATAAACATCAATATGATGCTGTTGATACCAATCCTTTTCTAAAATATCATGATTGCCTTTTACTAAAATAAAATTGAGTTGCTGAAAATCATTTCTCCATTTTTCAAACAATAAATGTTCTTTGTTGGAGTGGCTGTGAAATAAATCGCCAACAACAATTAATTGTTCAGGCTTATACAACTGGATCAGGTAAAATAGTCGTTGAAGGTCATCTAAAAAAATGTTTTGTGGTAATGGTATCCCTGACTTTCGAAAGTGGCCTGTTTTACCAAAATGGCTGTCGGATAAAATCAAAGTATTTTGTTCTTCCCAAAAGATTGTACGTTCAGGTGAAAGCCATAAGTGCTGGCCCCTGCAATTAAAATACTGTTGTTTCATCTGTGCCTGCAAACCTAAAACAACCATCTATTTTTTTGCAAATGGCATAAAAATAAAATTTATTAAATAAAAAACAAACAAGAAAATCCCCGTGAAAAATGTTTTAAATACGGTAATAAATCTATTATAACTGTCAGAGATTTATCATGTAAATTCATTCATACTTTAATCTTTAAAAATTATTTTTTATGGCAGAAATCGAAACCATTGCACAGGTAAAATCAATGATCAGAAGCAATATTGCACGTTTACAAACCGCGACAGGTGTTAACTTATCCAGTGAGCATTTAGCAGTGAAACTTACGAGGGCTGATATCACTACGCTTGCCAATGCAGGTGCACAGGACCTTGTTGCATTCTTTGGGTTGGATTACTCAACAAATACTTCAACTGTTATTTTAATGGGGCTTGATAGTAATGGCAATCTCGTTAAGACCAATGGCAATTACCTTGGTATTGAAAGATGGCCTTCCTATTCTTTAAGCGTTCAAACCATTATCAATAATCCGGACGACCTGAATACTATAGTTTTCCCTTAAATTTATGCTGATTACCTTATGTAAACGGTATTCAATAAATGTTTGAAGGCTATATCATCCTCATCATAATTTGTTTTTCAGCATACCTGGCAAATAGAAAACACCTGCCTTCATATTTTATTTACCTGGGATGCCTTGTTTTCATTGTCCTGGTTATTGAAGCATTAAAATTTTTTTTACGAGCTGGTAAAATTGAAGTTAACCCTATTGGGCACTTATACCAGTTGATAGAATTGTGGATGGTGTGCTTAACATATTATCATTATTTTTCAAAAGCATCTGTAAAAAAAACAATTGCACTGTTATTGATTGTATTAACCCCATTATACTTTTTCATTTCTGTGCAATATGAAAAGATATGGAATGAAAGCATATTGAGTTTTTCCATTAATAGCTGTTTGTATATTGCGTTCAGCCTTATTTTCTTTTATGATTTATATACTAAAGGAATACAGTCGGACATACTTACTTATGCTTTTTTCTGGATCAACTGTGGCAACCTGATTTATGCCTGTGGTACATTTTTCCAGATGGGGTTGCAAAGCTATGTGAACAAAATAGATCCACAGTTAAATGAGGATTTAAACATAATCAATCATATTTTAAATTATTTTCTGTACGCAACTTATACTGCAGGGTTTTTATGCACAAAGAAATCGAAGTCATAGGCATCATTGTATCAGGTACGATAATATTATTATCGCTTGCAATCCTGGTGATCGTTTTTACGGTACGCCACCGGCAGAATATTTTTAAACATAAAAACCAATTGTTGCAATCCCAACTCGAAATTCAGGAACAGACTTTCAACTCTATCAGCCAGGAGATCCATGATAACGTTGGACAGATATTAAGTGTGGTAAACCTGCAATTGTCCATTATTGACAGGAATAAAAATTTTGATGATGTTACGCTTGCTGAAATCCAGGAAAGCGTGAGTAAAGCCATCAGAGATCTGCGCGATATTGCCAAAAGTCTGAATACTGACAGGATAAGATCTTCAGGCCTTGTAGAAACAACACAAATTGAACTTGACCGTATTAATCGTGCTGGTGTTATAAAAACTTCACTGCATGTTTTTGGTTCGGAGAGAAATATCGGGGAAGATAAAAAACTAATTATCTTTCGTATCATACAGGAAGCATTGCACAACATGCTCAAACATTCAGGAGCAACAAAAGCAGAAGTAATTTTTCACTACAATGATACAAATCTGAATATACATATTACTGATAATGGCTCAGGATTCGAGATGAAACTGCATTCAGGGAAAGATGGGTTAGGTTTAAATAATATGATTAAGCGGGCAGAGATGATAGGTGGTAAAGTGGTAATAAAAAGCGAGCCCGGAAATGGCACACAGATAACAGTTTCTTCCCCTTACTCCTGACAACCTCCTGTTTGCAATAAAACTTGTTAATAAAAGATTCTTCTGTTATCATTTATCCTGCTTCCTCTATTTTTGTTGAAAAGCATCTAATTTGAACAAAGTCATTACCACCAAAAATCTTGTAAAAACTTATAGCAGCCGTACTGTTGTAAATAATGTTTCCATCAATGTGGAGCAAGGCGAAATCGTTGGCTTACTGGGCCCTAACGGCGCAGGCAAAACCACTACCTTTTATATGGTGGTTGGGCTGATAAAAGCAGATGAAGGCGAGGTGTTTTTAGATGATGAAAACATTACCAAAATGCCGATGTACAAACGTGCGCAAATGGGTATAGGTTATTTGCCACAGGAAGCATCAGTATTTAGAAAATTAAGTGTGGAAGACAACATCCTTGCTGTCCTGGAAATGACTAATCTTACCAAACAGGAACGTCATAATAAAATGGAAGAACTCATTGAAGAATTCAATCTTTCACATGTAAGGAAAAATAATGGGGACAGTTTAAGTGGTGGTGAAAGAAGAAGAACAGAAATTGCGAGGGCCCTTGCAGTTGACCCGAAATTTATTTTATTGGATGAACCTTTTGCAGGTGTTGACCCGATTGCAGTAGAAGATATCCAGGGCGTTGTTGCAAGATTGAAATATAAAAACATCGGGATCTTAATCACCGACCACAATGTGAATGAAACATTATCAATCTGCGATCGTGCTTACTTATTGATAGAAGGAAAAATATTCAAACATGGCACTGCAGAAGAATTGGCTGCTGATGACCAGGTAAAACGTTTGTACCTCGGAACCAACTTTGAATTAAAGAGAAAAGACTGGATCCTGGAAATGGGGAGGAACCATCATTTACCTGAACAGGCTGATGCAACCAAATAATCCTTATTTTCGAATATGGACTCATTGAATCTTTTGCTTTTTATTGCTATTGCTTTATTATTTATTGCATTTTTTACAGGCATTGAAACAGCTTTTGTTAGTGTCAGCAGGCTTTCAGTTGAACTCAAGAAAAAACAGGGTTTGAGAAGTGGGAGTATCTTATCAGGGTTCATGGAAACACCTTCCCGTTTTTTAGGGTTTACTTTAACCGGCAATAATATCTTCCTGGTTTTTTATGGTTTACTCTTCAGTGAATTAATGCGCACATCGTTATGGAACCCACTGCACCTGTCAAATGAATATTTCAAACTTTTGTTTGATACCATACTTGCATCAATAGTTGTTTTGCTGATAGGATGGCTTTTGCCGAAAGCTGTATTTCGTGCTAAAAATGATAGCTTATTAAATTTCTTCGCACCATTATCGAAATTATTCTATAATGTATTCTATCCTGTCTCATCATTTTTTGTTAATGTTTCTGAAAGTATGCTGAAATATCTTTTTAATGTAAGAATAAAAGATAAGGATGAATCTTTTTCTAAAGTTGACCTGGAACGATTTTATCAGCAAACGAAAGAGCAGGATATAGAAACACAGGAATTAAATACTGAGCTTTTTGAAAATGCTTTGTCTCTGCCATCAGTAAAAGTACGGCAATGCCTTGTGCCAAGAACAGAAATTGAAGCCGTTGAAATTAATATTCCTGTAGAGCAGGCATTGAAACATTTTATAGACACCAAACTCAGTAAGATTGTGGTGTATGAAGGGAATATTGATAATATACAGGGATATATTCACCAGCTTGATTTTTTCAAAAAACCCCAGGAATTAAAATCAATATTATTGCCAATACCGGTTGTGCCTGAAACCATGAGCGCTACCGACCTGATGAATAAATTCAATAAAGAAAGAAAGAGTATTGCATGGGTGGTTGATGAATTTGGTGGCACTGCTGGCATTATCACTATGGAAGATATCCTGGAGGAAATTTTTGGTGAGATAAAAGATGAATATGACACTGAAGAGTTTGTTGAAAAACAGATTTCTGAAAATGAGTTTATTTTTTCCGGCAGATTGGAAATGGATTATCTCATCGAAAAGTATAACCTTGCATTTCCTAAAACAGAAGCTGAAACGCTGTCTGGTTATATCATTGACCGGCATGAAACCATTCCACGTGCAAAAGAGCGCATCATCATTGATAAATATGAATTTGATATTTTGAATGTAAGTGATACAAGAATTGAAATGGTGAAACTGAAAATATTGCGCTGATCTTCATTTAGAAAATATTTATATGAGTGATTGCTGCTTCACCCCTTACATTTGTAACCCTTAACAAAGAAGCAACTAAATGGCAGATGGTTTTTTTGGTCGCAGGAGCCAGGGTAAAGGAGAAATGGCTTTTGTTGATCATCTCGAAGAATTAAGATGGCATATCATACGTTCTTTAATAGCCGTAATTGTATTTGCAATTATCATCTTTATAAAAGTTCAATGGGTTTTTGATAATATTATTGCCGGGCCTATCAATCCGAATTTTATCAGTTACAGGGCAATTTGCTCATTAAGCCACAAACTTAACCTGGGAGATCAGCTTTGTTTGCCACCAGTAACAATCAACATGCAAACTACCACTTTCGGTGGCCAGTTTTTCAGCAGCTTTTCCATTGCATTTATTGGTGGGCTTATAATTGCCTTTCCATATATTTTTTGGGAATTCTGGCGTTTTGTGAAGCCTGCACTAAAACCAAAAGAATTAAAAGGCACCCGTTTTGTTATCTTCTGGATTTCTTTTTTCTTTTTCCTGGGTTCAGCATTCGGATATTTCATTTTAGGTCCTTTCACTTTTAATTTCCTGGCAACATTCCAGGTGAGCGCTTTAAACATGGTGCAGACAAGACCAACCATCAATGATTATATAGATAACCTCACCAATGTTATTATCGGATGTGGTATCGCATTTGAGATGCCGGTACTTACTTATGCTTTGACAAAAATCGGGATCATCACGCCACAGTTTTTAAAACGTTCACGTAAATATGCTTTGGTAATTTTATTGGTAATAGCAGCAATCATTACTCCAAGCCCGGACTGGTATAGCCAGACAATTGTATTTTTACCCTTGTATGGTTTGTATGAATTAGGTGTTTATCTTTCATCAAAAGTGTATAAAGAAGAATTGAGAAAAGAAGAAGAATGGAGTTGATAAATCTCTTCAAATAAAAACCAAATATGAACTGGTTCATTTTAATAATCGCCGGGTTATTTGAAACTGCTTTTGCCTTTTGTCTTGGGAAAGCGAGGCAAACAACAGGGATTGAAATGTATGTTTGGTATTTTGGTTTTTTAATTGCATTAATTGCAAGTATGCTATTGCTGATTAAAGCCACTCAAACTTTACCAATAGGCACAGCTTACGCTGTTTGGACAGGTATTGGTGCAGTTGGTACTGTTTTACTGGGAATATTATTTTTCAAAGAGCCTTCAAATTTCTGGCGGATATTTTTCCTGGCAACTTTAATCGGGTCTATTGTAGGATTAAAGCTTGTTTCAAAATAGCAATAATAATTTGCCCCCCCTACTCTTTTTCTTTTGAAAAGAGCTTTCAAAATATGCGAAAAAAATTCTGAAGATCTATAAGATATCAAATACTTAAACCAAATTAAAAATCAGGTAACACACAGTAAACACCTTGTATTAACCCAGGCTGAATATTTTTTAAATATTATAAAAACATTTAAGGATAAATATATTTGATACAGAAATGACTTGAAAAAATAATATTTTGTCAGAGTAAAATTGAATTAGCTGTATGATAATGCATAGTGGTTTGTTACCTAAAGCATAATTTTAAAAATACCTGTTATGAAATATATCAAATTGTTTTTGAACTACTTTTCCTATTTTTTTACTTTCTTTTCATTAACTGAGATAATTCAAAAATCTTTTAGATTTGAAATATTCCATTTTACTTCTGATTGGGATAAGATATCATTCGCTTTAATTTCAGCTGGAGTTGGTTTAATTTTCTATTATAAAAAAAACATTCGCAAAAAGAAAAATATAGAAAGCATAATTAATAAAACATAAATTTTTAGAGAACCAATGAATAAAAAGTGGGGTGTTTGAATTAAAATCAACTATCCCATTTTTTATGCATCAAAAAAAAGAAATTGAAAATTCATAGCAGAGCATTTTGCAAAAAATATGCAAAAGATAATTATGATTGAAATTTTTTAATTGAGTGTGGCAGGTCATTTAGCTCCACCTTAAAATAATGATTAACTCGTGATATAGAATTCTAAATACAAAACTTGTATGCCAGAACCTTTAAGAGCCAATCATAATTTTTTTCTCAACAAGTTATAACCACTATTTAAACAGATTTTACCGTTTTATAAACATGATATTTCATTTAAATATGTATTAGCCTATTAATTAGGCCTGTTTATTATTATGGCAAATATTATTTTACTGTTATGCTTGTATTCGTTGTGTTAAATCATTTTGCAAATTTTACTTTTGTGCCAAAAATCAAACCATGCACTCTAAAAATTTTTTAAAATTTTTCTTTTTACTACTTCTTCTACCATTCTTCGCAAAGTCACAAGTAACTACAGGTTCACTTACAGGTCATGTATCAGATTCATCCGGTAAGTCATTGGACGGTGCTACTATAACAGCAACGCATACGCCATCAGGAACTGTGTATAAAACCATCGTTAATAAAGATGGTGTTTTCAATATACAAGGTATGCGTGTGGGAGGGCCATATACTGTAAAGATTGAATCAGTTGGTATGGAAACCCAGTTGTTTGGCAATATCAATATTTCTTTGGGAGAGCCATATTCAATTAATGCAAAATTATCATCATCATCAAACTCCCTTGCCGAAATTGTTGTTTCAGGAACTACCCGTAGAGTAGGAACGAATAGCGGTGGTATGAGCAGTATTACAACTTCACAGCAACTCAATTCCCTGCCTACAATATCACGAAGCATAACAGACTTTACCCGTTTATCTCCACAGGCAAATGGAAATAATTTTGGAGGACGAGATGCCCGTTATAATAATATCACAGTTGATGGCGCCAACCTCAACAACAATTTTGGTTTGAGCTCCGATCCTTTACCTGGTGGTGGTAACAATCCAATTTCACTTGATGCAATTGAACAGGTATCTGTAAGCCTTGCACCATATGATGTGCGCCAGGGAAATTTTACAGGTGGCAACATTGCTGCTATTACAAAAAGCGGCACCAATACTTTTCATGGAACTGCTTATACTTATTGGCAAAACCAGGGTCTGCAAGGATGGAAAATTGCAGGTGTTGAAGCTTCTCACCCGGAAGCAAAATCCAATATTTATGGTGGAAGCATCGGCGGACCAATTATCAGAAACAAACTATTCTTTTTTATCAATGGTGAATATGAAACTAAACCACCTGCAGCAGGCATAACCTGGACTCCAACAGGTGGATCAAATTCTGGTAATATTTCTAATGTAACTACTACTGATCTGCAGGCTGTGAGTGATTACCTGCAACAAAAATATTCCTATAACCCTGGGGTATATGATAACTTCCCTGCATTTAAAAATACCAATCACAAAATTTTAGCCAAGATTGACTGGAACATCAGCACCAAACATAAACTGAGTGTGAAATACAGTGACTTCAAAGGCACACAGGATTTCCAGCCTTCTCAAAGTGGAAATATTGGTGGTGTTTTTTCAGGCGCTACTTATGGACCTAAATTTTCACAAACAGCAATGTCATTCAGCAGCGTATTATATCAACAATTAGATATAGTACGTTCCGGATCTATTGAGTTAAACAGTAATTTTTCAAATCGTTTATCTAACCAGTTCCTGGCTACTTTTACTAAAATACAAAGCGATAAAACTCATAGTGGCCAGACATTCCCTTTTATTGACATTCTTACAAATGCGCCAACAGATAAAAATAATTATATCAGCGTAGGGAATGAACCTTTCAATGGCAATAATAATAAAGTGCATAATGATGTGCTAACAATTACAGATAATGTCTCTTATAATGCAGGCAGGCATAATTTAACAGGTGGTGTTTCTTATGAATACCAAAAAGTAGGTAACATGTTTATGAGGGGTTCACAAGGATATTATGTTTATGCAAGCGTTAGTGACTTCATCAACAATGCCGCACCGTTAAAATACGCCCAGACTTATTCTCTTGTGCCTGGTGAGGACGCAGTGTATTCTGCCCAATTAAAAATTGGCCAGTTATCCATTTATGCCCAGGATGAATTTAAAATTAATCCTAAGTTCACTCTTACTTATGGTATCAGAGTTGATAAGCCTATCTTCCCTGAAGAGCCATTGGAAAACCCTGCAAACACAGCCTTAACTTTCCATGATCAACATGGCAATGATGTTCATTACAATACAGGCAAATGGCCTAAAGCAACTGCCTTGTTTTCTCCGAGGGTAAGTTTCCGTTATGACATCTTAGGAGATAAATCTTTGATTCTTAGAGGTGGTACAGGCATGTTCACAGGACGCATACCTTATGTTTATTTGACGAATATTCCTACTAACAGTGGCATGTATCAATATACTGCTTCTGTGGATTATACAATGAGTGGTATTGATATGAACAATTATAAGTTTAATCCAGATCCACATGCATATAATCCTTTCTATAATAAAAATTTACCTGCAGACAGATTCCCAACTACTGCCGGCTCCACACCTTCAGGTGATTTTGTAGTAGCAGATCCAAATTATAAATTTCCGCAGGTATGGAGAACAGACCTGGGTATTGATAAAAAATTAGGTAACAACTGGAAGGTTACTGTAGAAGCTTTATATACAAAAGATATCAATGCAACTTATATGTTTGATGCTAATCAGGCTGACCCTGACGCATCAATAACAACTGGAAGCTATACAAGAGGATTTTATACTTCATCAACAGCAAGAAAACTGAACAGCTCTATTTATGGTAGTGCAATGGTATTAACCAGCACAAACAAAGGCCATTCATTTGTTTTCACAGCACAGGTTGAAAAATCATATACCAACGGATTATCTATGTTCTTAGCTTATACTTACACCAGTGCTAAAAACCTTACTGAAAATCCGGGATCACAGGCAAGTTCTGTTTATGCAGCTAATGTTACCCAGAATACTTTGAATGACCTGGAATTGGCAAATTCCGGCTATTCATTACCTCATCGTATTATTGGAAATGTTTCATATCATTTTGAATACCTGAAACACCTGGGTACTACAGTTTCATTTGTATATGAAGGTGCAAGCCAGGGCCGGTACAGTTATGTTTATAGTGGTAGTGTAAACGGACAGGGTAATAATAATGCCAACCTGATGTATATTCCTAAAGATGCCACTGATCCTAATGAAATTACTTTTGTGGATCATACATATTACATCAATGGTCAACCAGTGCTTTATACAGCAGCGCAACAGGCAAGTATGTTTAACACATACATTAACCAGGATCCTTATTTAAGTAAACACAAAGGCGAAGTTGCAAAAAGGAATGGCGCTTTATATCCCTGGTACAATAGGATTGATATGAAATTTGTTCAGGATATTTTTGCCAACATCGGTACAAGAAAACCAACACTCCAGTTTACAGCAGATATTTACAATGTGCTAAACCTGCTCAATAACAGGTGGGGCATCAGGCAGCTTTACACCATTAAAAACCCACTTGCAGTTGCCAGCACAACAGCAAATGGTGATGCTAGTTTTTATATAAATACTTACAATGGTTTGCCAGTCACACAAACATTCGTTAACAATATTTCACTATCAACAACCTGGGCAATGCAATTAGGGTTACGATTGATATTTTAGTGAATCAAATAAATAAAATTAAAAAGGCTGTTCATTTTCTGAACGGCCTTTTTTTTGTCAATTTCGAAAGAAATTTTATTTTAATGTCTCACTCAACCATTCAAAAAATTCATGCTGCCACACCAAAGCATCCTGTGCTTTTAACACCCAATGATTTTCATCAGGTAAATAAATCAACCTGCTTTTGATGCCTCTTAATTGTGCAGCCTGGAATGCTCCAAGGCCTTGCTCAATCGGCACACGGTAATCTTTTCCGCCTTGTATAATCATAATGGGTGTATCCCAGTACTGAACAAAATTACTGGGGCTTTGACTAAACGAACGTTGCGCCACTGCATTATTTTTATCCCAATATGGCCCACCCTTTTCCCAGTTTTCAAACCACATTTCATCAGTGGTTCCATACATGCTCCTGAAATCAAACACTCCGTCATGTGCAATAAATGTTTTAAACCGATGATGATGTATCCCTGCCAATGCATATACACTAAACCCACCAAAACTTGCACCAATACAACCACGTCTTGATGTATCAACATAAGGTTCTTTTGATACAGCGTCAATTGCATTCAGGTAATCCTGCAATACCTGTCCACCCCAATCTTTACTTACAGCTTCATTCCATTTTGTACCAAAGCCCGGCATACCTCTACGGTCCGGTGCTACTATAATATAACCATTCGATGCCATCAACTGGAAATTCCAACGGAAAGAATAAAACTGTGTCAGCGGGCTTTGCGGACCACCCTGGCAATACAAAAGTGTTGGGTATTTTTTATTTGCATCAAACTGCGGAGGGAAGATTACCCACACCAGCATCCTATGGTTGTCTGAAGTGGTAAGATATTTTTTCTGCCATGAACACATTGCTATGTTTTGATAAAATGTATCATTCACATGTGTAAACTGTTTCATTTCACCTGAAGAAAGGTCAACAGTATAAACTTCAGTCGCATGATTAAAATCTGTTCTTGTTACATATAAAATATTTCCAACCTGGCCAACAATTCCGGTTACATCAAAATCACCTTTTGTGATTTGATGAACAACCGGTGCCATCTTTGTTTTACCAGGATAGTTCACTTCAAATAATTGCACTGTTCCATCAAGTGGCGCAATAAAATAAATATTTCTACCATCATCACTCCACTTAAAACTTTCAACATGTATATCATCCCTGCCTGCAGTAAGGTTCATCTTAGTGATACCATTTGAAACAACAATATCATTCTTGTCAGATTCATAACCATCCCGCTTCATGCTTAACCATGCCAGCTCACCTTTTTGATTATAAGATGGATTGACATCATAACCCATCATTCCTGCAGTAAGGTTTTTAGTCTCGCCTGTTTCAATATTGTATTCAAATAAATCTGTGTTGGTGCTGATTGAATATGCTGTGCCTTGTTTTTGTTTGGTTACATACAAAACATTTTTTCCATCGGGATTCCATAGATAATCTTCATCACCACCAAAAGGTTTTTGAGGGCAATCATAAGGCTGTCCTGCCATCAGGTCTTTTATCACAGAACCATCGGCAGATTTTAAAATAACATGATTGAATTTTCCATCTTCCCATGTGTCCCAATGACGGTACATAAGAGAATTGTATATCTGTACATTACTCTTAGGAAGTTCGGGGAAAAAATCACTCCCATAGACTTTCATCACTTTCACATCACTGTCACTCAACTTCCACTTTCCATCAGGTGAAATGTGGTTGTTATTAACCAATTCATCTGCATCGTTTATTTCAATCGCATCTCCTCCTGATAAAGGCATTTTATAATTTGCAGTTACACTTTTATTGAGTGCAACATCAGGAGTTGAAACTGAATAAACCAAAAATTGTTTATCTTTTGAAATGCCAATAGCATTAACACGCTTAATCTGCCAGAGTAATTCAGGTGTGAGCCTTTCCTGGCAAAATGATACAGCAGGGAAAACAACTAAACAGTAAAGAAGTATTTTTTTCATTTTAAAAAAATATTGATTCATAAACGAACATACACATTAATGATGATTTTTTTAACAGTGAGTTGTGATTAAAGTTAACTCTTATGGCTAACAAAAAAGCTTTTTGCGTCCTTTGGGCAAGGCCTTGCATTCTACTTTAGTAGTCATAGATTGAACCAATGACAACACTAAGAGAAACCAATATTCTTTCGATAGTAGATGATTATTATTACCAGGACCTCATTTCAAATATTGAGGATGTAATTATTTCAACTGATGAAAATTTTATCATCAAAACATGGAACAAGGCTGCTGAAAAAGTATATGAAATAAGTACTGTTCATGCTATTGGCAAAAAGACAACTGAATTATTATTTCAGCAATATGTAGGCTATGAACGTGAAGAAGTTATTCGGATTTTAATTAATGAAGGTTATTGGCGAGGTATAATTAAAGTAATTACACTTAGTGGAAAAGTGGTTATACTCCAGGTGGTTTATTCTGCTATAAAAGATGAATCAGGAAAACATACAGGATATACTGGTGTTGGCAGGGATGTAACTGCTGAAGTAAAAAGTAAAAAAGCATTAGAAAGTTTTGCTTCCATTCTTAAACTGCTTGATGAAAGTTTTTTAATTATTGACAGTAATTTCAAAGTGCTGTTTTTAAACCTGAAAGGCTCATTACACAAAGCATTAAATTCAGATTACCAGGTTGGCGATAGCGCTTTCAAATATGTTCCTGAAAGCTATCACAGGGAATTAAAAAATTATTGCTTTCGTGCATTGCGTGGTGAGACTGTGAATTACAGTATTGAAATCAATGCAGGCCCAAAATTTTATCTTGACTTAACCTATAAACCAATAAAAGATGATTTTAATTCCGTAACAGGTATTTGCATTATTGTAAAAGACCTCACTATAAAAAAAGAAATTGAGGTTTTGCAGCAAACCAAAAAAGCAATAGAAGAAAGCTACTTCAAGAGCAGGAAGTTTTTTGAAGAGTTTATGGAAAACAGCCCAATGCCGGCATGGGTTACTGACAGGAATGGGATAATGCATTATATGAACCAGGCCTATTTATCTTCATTTGGTTTTACTAGAAAAGATATAGGGAAATCTATTGTGGAATTATATCCAGAAGAATTGTCCAATGCCTATCTTGAAGTCAATAAAAAAGTTCTCGAAACAGAAAACATTATTGAAAGAATAGAAAAGGTGAGTTATGAGCAATATGAATCAACCATAAAAATTATCAAATTCCCGATTGTATTTAAAGATGAAAAAATGATTGCAGGCTGGTGTGTTGATATTTCGGACCAGGTGGCTTTACAGGAAAGCCTTTTTCAGTTGAATGAAAATAAAAATAAAATCATGTCTGTAATCGCGCATGATGTGCGCGGGCCATTAGGCATCAATGCAACATTTATTGATGCTATCATTGAAGAATATGAATCATCTGAAAAGCTCAGCATATTAAAGCATTTAAAGATGCTGAAAGAAGGTATCGTAAAATGTTACAACCTCACCGAAGAATTATTGTTGTGGGCAAAAAGCCAGATGGAAAGCGTGAAATTTAAACCTGTAGCAATAGATGCAAATTCAGAAATCAACAGGGTTATAGATAGTGTCATGCAACTGGCACAGGAGAAAAAAATTAAAATAGAAATCAATCTTTGTGATGCTGAAAAAATTTATGCAGACAGGGATATGTTTGATATTGTTTTAAGGAATTTCATCACCAATGCTTTGAAGTTTTCCAAACCCGGAAATAAAATAATTGTTTCAACTATAGTTGTTGGAAACAAATTATATATCCGAGTTCGGGATTTTGGCGTTGGAATAAGAAAGGAACTTGCTGATAAAATTTTAAATAAACAAAACTATGAATCATCGTATGGTACCAAAGGTGAAAAAGGTGCCGGTCTTGGCCTTATCATTGCAAAAGATTATATCGAAAAAAACGGTGGTGAAATGTTTATAGAAAGTAATGGTGAAAGAGGAAGTACTTTTTCATTCAACATCGGTTTTGCATGATTCTTTCTCTTACAATAAAATTCCTTTGAGAAAAAAATAAGCAATAGAAAAATAAATCACGATACCTGTAACATCCACTAACGTAGCAACAAATGGTGCGGAAGAAACAGCAGGGTCGGCTCCAAGCTTTTTCAAAATTATTGGCAACATCGAACCAGTAAGAGTTCCCCACAAAACAACTCCAATCAATGAAACACCAACGCTTACTGCAATCAAAAACCAGTGTTCTTTATACAGATCTTCAATAACACCATAATGCATTAAAAAATGCCAGATACAAATTCTTGAAAAACCGATTATACCAAGAATGCTACCCAATAATATTCCACTCATAATTTCCCTGCGCATCACACGCCACCAATCTGCTAATGTGATATCACCCACAGCCATCGCCTGGATAACAAGTGTTGATGCCTGGGATCCACTGTTACCACCACTGCTCATGATTAAAGGAATAAACATTGCCAGTACGGTTGCCTTGGTGATTTCATCATTGAAATAAGCCATTGCAGTTGCTGTAAGAAGTTCACTTAAAAACAGAACTATCAACCAGCCTGCTCTTTTACGCACCAGTTTAAATAAGGGCGTATCAAGGTAAGGTTCATCGAGCGCTTCGGTACCACCAATCTTCTGGATGTCTTCACTGAACTCTTCATTTGCCACCCAAAACATATCATCAATAGTAACTATGCCCAATAAAATATTGTTATCATCAGTAACAGGTAATGCCACCCTGTTATTCATTTTAAAAACTTCACTTGCATGTTCCTGGTCATCATGAACGTTAAGGGAAACAATACGTTCATCCATCAGCTCTTCAATCTTTTTTTCAGGTGATGCAAGTATAATATCACGTATCCTTAAATCATCCAGCAACTCCCCTTTCCTGTTGACCACATAGACCACATCAATCGTTTCCCTGTTCTTACCTACTTTCCTGATTGTATTCAACACCTGCTCAATTGTATTAAAAGGATACACATACACATAATCAGGTGTCATCAACCTTCCAACACTGTCTTCAGGATAACCCAGCATCGCCAATGTGATTTTCCTTTCTTCGGTGTTGAGTAATTTAATTAAATCGCGTATAACGTTCTTAGGGAGCTCTTCTAAAAAATCAGTCCTGTCATCAGGTGGTAATTCATTTAATAACTCAGCAGTCTTATATGGCGACAGCTCATTGATAATATCTTTTTGACGGCTTACATCTAATATTTTAAAAACAGCAGATGCCCTGTTTATGCTCATGTTGGCAACTATTTTTGCCTCATTATCCGGGTTTTCATAAATCAGGTCAGCGACATCGCTGATATTTTGATCATCAAGGAACGTACGCAGGTCATGCAGGTTATTTTCCTGTAGCAGTTGTTCAAACCGCTCTTGTAAACTCTGCTGTTCAAGTTCCTGGTTCATGTGTGCAAATTAGCAAAACAAACTTTAGAGCAAAATATTAATTATCTAAAATATTTTGCATTTGACATTCCGGCATTATCTTGTGGTGCTAAATTGCACCAGGTAAAAAATGATATCTTCTTTTTTAGTTATTGCATTTTCACCCAATCGTGGACGCGGTGTTTTTACAAAAAAAAATATTAAAAAAGGAACTGTAATTGAAGTATCTCCTGTTATTGTTTTAAATGAAACAGAACGGAAAACTGTTGAAAAAACCCTCTTGTTTCATTACATTTTTGAATGGGGAAAAAATAGAAAAAAAGCCTGCATCGCACTTGGGTATGTTTCAATGTATAACCATAGCTATGATGCTAACTGCGAATATGAAATGGAATTTTCCAAAATGCAAATGACTGTTACTACGGTTAGGGATATAAAAAAAGGCGAAGAACTGTTTGTAAATTACAATGCTGCGCCTGACAGCAAAACTAAAGTGTGGTTTGATACTAAATAATTTTATTAATCTTATTCATTTTTTAAGCAATTTTCTCTGAAAGCCTTTATAGGGTAAACAGATGCTTCCTAACGTTTACCAATTTGCGAATGTGTAATTTAAAAAGGGGACTTTTAAAAAACAAAAGCGGCAGAACATAAATCCTGCCGCATTATGTTTGTCTAAAATTGGAAAATTCAGATACGGATATAGTAGGATATTGGTAACGCTTCATCTTAAAAGCGCAACACAAATATCAAACTTATTTTATATAACATATATAAGAATAAGTTTTTGAAATGCTCTTAACAGACTATTATTCATGTCTGCTAAGGATATGTCACAGTTGCTTTTCTAAACTTAATCCTGCTATTTTTTATCATAACCTGATATTTAATCCAAGCATAAAGTTGATGCCTGCTGCAGGATAATATCCATTATCAGTAGCAATGCTCCCATCATATATATATGGATAAGTGTATGCATTAGGGCAATACATTTTATTGAAGATATTATTTACTGAAGCAATAAAATCAACCTGTTTAAAAATCAGTTTATCATACAAATAATAATTGATCCTGAAGTCTTCGGTAAAATAACCGTTCAACATCCTGTCTTTATTTTGAGTATTATCTAGATATTGCCTGCCCACATATTTGCTTACACAATTTAATTGCAGGTTTTTTAGAGGGATAAAAGTCACTGTGCCTGCTGCAATGATGTTGGGTGAAAATGAAATATCAGTATTATTATGCTGAACAGTTTTTTGCCCGATATAATTAAAATCAGCATCGTACTCATCCAGGTATTCAGTAAATGATTTTATTTTATTGCTGCTGAAACTTGCATTGCCACTCACCAAAAACCAATCACTGACATAAACTCCTGCCTGCAATTCTATGCCTGCACGGTAACTGTTAGGTACGTTTATCCTGGTATAACTTCCCACATCATTAATCTGTCCATTCAGCACTAACTGGTCTTTATACAACATATAATATAAAGTTGCTGATAAATCATAACGTTTTCTTTTATATTCAACACCTGTTTCAAAATCATGCAGCGTCTCTGCTTTGGGTTGTTGTTGTAGCCCTGCTTCAAAATCATCACGGTTAGGTTCTTTATGTGCCAATGCATAACTGAAATAAGCGTTCCATCCATTCATGTTGAAACTGATGCCTGCTTTAGGGTTGATAAAATCAAATTTTCTTTTTATAAATAGATCCGGGTGATCTTCAAACCCTTTCATGTCATGCATTACATGCCTGTATTGCAGGTCAACAAAACTGTTCCAGTTTGTATTAAAACCATGCATCCATTTTACATAAATATTCTCATCATTTTTCGTTGCTGGAAAATCATAATAATTATAATCAGATGGAATTTTTTCTGAGCTCCAGATCAATGTTCCAAAATGTTTGCCATCATACCTGCTCCAGCTTCCACCAATAGTAAGTTCATCAGTTAATGTTTTATATTGAAGCGATGCTATCTGCCCATAAAAATAATTATCTAGCCAGCGCCTTCTTACTATGTCTGCATAAGTGGTATCACTCAGCCCATAATCACCTAAATTTTCATCTGCTTTATATTCTTCATAATAACCCTTACCGCGGATTAAAAAAAGTGCAGTATTGAATTTCCATTTACTACTGAATGTATGATCAAAAAATAATTGATAATGTGTCTGAGTATAATTATCGGTTTGATTGTTGTATGGTGTACCTGGTTTTTCTGTACCTGCAGGATTATATGTCCTGTTGCTGATGAGGCTGTCATAAGGTATCCCATACCATGCCTGGTAAGTCTTTTCTTTACCTGAAAAAATATTCAGGCGCAAAGAATTCTTATTATTGATATAAGCCAATGATGTATAAAATGATTTCAAATTACTTGTCGCCCTGTCAATATACCCATCACTGCTGATGCGGCTTAACCTTGCATCTATTGTGAAATGATTTGCTAACAGGCCTGTCCCGAATTTGATGGTATTTCTCCATGTATTGAATGAACCAAAACTGTTATCACTTTCAGCATAAGCTTTTTTATTCACTTCATTGGTGCTGATATTAATGGTAGCGCCAAAAGCTCCTGAACCATTGGTTGAAGTGCCAACACCTCTTTGAATCTGAATTGAATTAGCGGATGAAACAAAATCGGGAAGGTCAACAAAATATGTTCCCATACTTTCAGCATCATTAAAAGGGACACCATTCAATGTAACATTTATACGTGTTGCATCAGTACCACGGATGCGGATACCGGTATAACCCACACCATTGCCTGCATCTGTTGTTGTAGTTACAGAAGGGGTTTGGTTGAGAATAAAAGGCAGGTCTTGTCCAAGATTTACTTCTTCAATATCTTTTTTTGAAATATTGGTTTTTGTAAAAGGAGCTTTATCACTGGCACGTACTGAACTCACTTCAAGAGGTTCAAGGTATGCTTCAGATTCAGTCATCACAATATTTAAGTCAATATTGTTTTTTAACTGGATGCTTGTATCAAAGTTTTTCATTCCGATAAACTCAACAAGAATTCTATATGGTGAATTCGTTTTCAGATTCTGAAAATAAAATTCCCCTTTCTCTCCTGTCAGTTTCTTTTCTTTAATTGTTTTTGTGCTGATGGTAATAGTTGCACCTTTTAAAGGCAAATTGTTTTTACCTGTGACGACACCACTGATATTTTGCGCTGTCACGAATAAAGCAATGAATAAAAAAATAGCTGTTCCCAAAACTTTTTTCATTTTCGTTTTTTTTAAAAATTTCACAAATGGGAACAAGGAATAATGCTGGAGAATGTGCCGCTGTATTGGAGCTCACCTTCCCTTCGCAGGTATTACCCTGTTCAGGTTCGACGGGTATAATCTCAGCCTTCTCTAAGAAAGCACCCCGGGATTTCCTGGAAGTTTCCGGACACTGCCAGGAATATTTGAGCTGCAAAAATAATCAGAAGAAAATTATTTCTGTTGTAACCTTTTAAATAATTTATCGTTTCACTTCAAAACCATTTTATGCAAAAGATAATTTTATGCTTTGTAATATGTTTTGGTGCTGCCACGCTCAATGCACAAAACGTTGTTCATGATGCTTACGCACAGGTGAGAAATGTGAGTTCATTTAATAAAATCAAAGTTTCAAACGCAATTAGTTTATACCTGTCACAAGGCAATACACAGGGTGTTGCAGTAAGTTCGGAAAACCCAAAAATTACAGAGCGGATTATTACACAGGTAAGCAATGGTACTTTAAAAATTTATGTAGAAGATGGTGCATGGAATGGTTGGAACTGGAGAAACATACATTTAAAAGCTTACGTAACATTTACAACCCTCGAATCATTAGATGTGTCTGGTGCATGTACAGTAGAATTAACTGACCCCATACATGTCAATAATTTTAAAATGGAACTTTCAGGCGCCAGCACTATAAATGGTCAGATAAAAGCAGATGATATGGAAGCTGAATTAACCGGCGCTTCTACTGCAAAACTTTCAATTAATGCCAGCAGTTTTACTTTGTCACAAAGCGGTGCAAGTAATTATAAGGGAGACCTTAATACACCTAAAGCAAGTTTTGATATCAGTGGCGCATGTGTGACCGATGTCAATGGCAAAGTTTCAGAATTAATTGTTGATGCAAGTGGTGCCAGCAATTTCAGGGGTGATGATCTCATATCAGAAAACTGTAAAGTGGAAGCTACAGGTGCATCATCTGCAAACATTAATGTAAGTAAAGATATACAGGCTACTGCAAGCGGAGGAAGTAATATCAGGTATAGTGGAACAGCAACCTTATCCAATGTAGATGTAAGCAGTGGCTCAACTGTAAAAAAGAAAAGCTAAATAAATAAAATTAGTTTTGTTAAAGAAGCACATTGGCTTATCTTCGCCGCCCATTACATTTACTGATGTAGTGAAAGTTCTGAAATTTATAAATTCTTATATCGCGAGGTAGAGCAGCGGTAGCTCGTCGGGCTCATAACCCGAAGGTCGGGGGTTCGAACCCCTCCCTCGCAACATTTAAAGCCTCATCAAGAGGCTTTTTTATTTTGATTTGTATTAAATTTTTTAGCTCGTCGGACTCATATCCGCCGCGGCGGATCGAACCCCTCCCTCGCAACATTTAAAGCCTCATCAAGAGGCTTTTTTTATTTTATGGCTATTCAATCTTTCATTAAGCTGTTAAAAAGAAAAATGTTTCAATGTTTCTTTTTGCATCAGAAATTTCAACTAAATCAACATATTTTTCTTTTGCCTACTTGAAATCCAATCAGGAAAAAAGATGATTTGAAAATTAATCCGGGATTAAGTTATACGATGGTTTAAATCCTTTTCATCGTTTGATAATAACTAACATTCATACCATCAAGGCTTGCTTTAAACTTATAGCCATCAGTAAAAGTTTCAATAATTTGTATTCTTAGTGTTTTAAGAAAATAAAACTGCATTACTGATGGCGGGCCTTTAACAATGGTCAGAGTATAATTGCAGTCATCTAACCAATGAACCCTGAAGGTTGAGATTTCACCACTTTTTAAATCTGTTTCAATTTGTAAAGAATCAGTCCTGTCAATAATAAAGCTATCGTTTATTGATACATCAACAATCTTGAATTTGCCTGTTTTAAAATTGCTGCAATCAGGTTGTTTAAAACCTAATACTATCAGGCTAATTATTCCGGATAGCAAAAAAAACTTCATATCAATTTTCTGTAAACAGAATTATTTCTAATTATTACAACTCTGCAAAATATTTATGGAAATATGGAATTGTCTCAATGCCTTTGTAATAATTGGCAAGGTCATACTTTTCATTCGGGCTGTGCAGGTTGTCACTGTCCAAACCAAAACCCATAAATATGATTTTGATTCCAAGCTCCTGTTCAAACAAAGCACAGATTGGAATACTGCCACCACCTCTTACAGGAATAGGTTGTTTACCAAAAGTTGTTTCAATTGCTTTTGCAGCAGCCTTATAACCTTTGCAATCAATTGGCGTCATATAAGGTTCGCCACCATGATGAATCATTGTTTTTATTTCAACACAAGGTGGTGCAATTTTTTTAAGATGATTGATGAGTAAATCAGTGATTACATCTGTTTTTTGATTGGGCACCAAACGGCAACTGATTTTAGCATGTGCTTTTGAAGGCAAAACAGTTTTAGACCCTTCACCCATATATCCACCCCAGATACCATTTATTTCAAGCGTTGGACGTATGCCTGTTCTTTCATTGGTAGAATAACCTTTTTCTCCCCAGAGTTCTTTAATACCCAAATCTTTTTTATATGCAGCTTCATCAAAAGGCGCTTCTGCCATGAGTTTTCTTTCTGCTGCAGAACTTTCCACCACATCATCATAAAATCCCGGTATGGTGATGTGATTGTTTTCATCATGCAGGCTTGCAATCATCTGCGCAAGAATAGTAATGGGATTTGCCACTGCTCCTCCATAAACACCACTATGCAGGTCACGGTTGGGGCCGGTCAATTCTATTTCTATATAACTCAATCCACGCACACCCACATCCATACTTGGTGTATCCAATGACAGCATTGATGTATCACTGATTAATATTACATCTGCTTTCAATAAATCTTTATGTGCTTTTACAAATGTTGCAAGGCTCGGGCTACCAATTTCTTCTTCGCCTTCAATTATGAATTTTATATTAGTAGCAATTGAGTTGGTTGCTGCCATTGTTTCAAAAGCTTTAACATGCATATACACCTGTCCCTTGTCATCAGCAGAACCTCTTGCATACAATTTTCCATCTTTTACCACAGGCTCAAAAGGTCCGCTGTGCCAGAGTTCAAGCGGGTCGGGTGGTTGCACATCATAATGGCCATACACCAATACTGTTGGTTTAGATGCATCAATAATTTTTTCGCCATAAACTATCGGGTGGCCTTCAGTTGAATAAACAGTTGCAGTATCCACACCAGCATCCAATAATTTTTGCTTAACTGCTTCAGCACATTTCAGCATATCTGCTTTATGTTCACTGCGGGCGCTGACACTGGGAATTCGCAGCAATTCAATTAATTCGTCAAGGAAACGTTGTTTGTTTTTTTGTTGGTAATCGTTCCATTCTTTATTCATAAGACAAATTTTGCAATGCGGCGAAGATAAAGAAGCCTGCAATATGATAGTACTTTTTTAATAAACCTGTATATATTCTGGAAAATATTGTTTACAGACAATAATTCTTTTTAATGAGGAAACACTATACCGTTAATCATTTAAAAACATCAACCTGTTTTTTTGCTTCAACAACATACATATCATTTTCTTTTTTTTAACGACTATCGTTTTAACTGTTGCAAACAGTTTCTATCAAAACCTTTGAAAAAATTTTTACAACAAAACCAATTTATATGAAAACAAATTTATCTCTCTTATCAATCTTATTGTTTGCATTGAGTTTTACAGCTTGTACCAAAAGAGTTGAAGTATCATCACCTCCTTTGAACTATTCACTAAGTGGTTCATGGTATATCAGTGATGTTGCATATTATGATGATTATGGTTGGTATAGTTATAACACTGGTTTGCCCGGCACATTTACTTTTTATAATGATGGCACTGCACAGTATTCAGATTATTCCGGTGTGATGCAGGGAGCATGGTACAGCAATTATATCGCAACAGGTTACTATGATAAATATGGTAATTACCGCACAGACTGGCACAATGATTTTTCCGTGAATGTTGCAGGTAATGGCGGTTATATTGACCTGGTCTTTGATGATATCAGTTTTGCAGGCAACAACAGGTTTATTGCTACTTATTACGATGGTAAATCAATACAACGATATACTTTCAACAGGTATTAATTGACTCAGCCTTTAAACCCTTTTTATAATCATGATAAAATTTTGAAGAATATAGTTTGAATGGTATATCAACTAAATACCAATAATTATCAAGCTTTGCATTGTTCAAATCAAAAAAATTATTGACTTGATTTATAAAGTGTCAATATCAATGATGACATCAACACCGCTATATCGTTTATTAAATTTTAAGATGGCAGTTTGTTGTTCTATTTCTCTTTTACAGTGATTAACCAGCGATGATTGTTTTGGCAACTTCAACAGTATATCCCATAAATATTTATTGCGTAACCGGTTGACAACAGGTTGTGCAGGGCCGGTGATAAAATTTTCAAAATCTTTTTTTATACCATTGACAAAAATGTGAGCTGCTTCTTCTGCAATATGGTTTTCCTTATGCCTGAAACGAATATGTATCAATCTTGTAAACGGCGGGTAATGATATTGTTGCCTGGTTTGAATATCGAAATCATACAAGGCCTTATAATCATGTTCCTGCACAAACTTTAAAACAGGATGATAAACATTACTCACCTGTATCAACACTCTTCCGTTATTATCTTTTCTGCCTGCCCTACCACTCACCTGCTCCATCAGTTGAAACGCTCTTTCATTCACCCTGAAATCAGCAAAAAATAATAGGCTGTCAGCATCCAATATGCCTACAAGGTTGACGTGCTCAAAGTCGAGCCCTTTCACTATCATTTGCGTGCCTACCAGTAAATTTATTTTTTGCTGTTCAAATAATTTGATGAGTGTATCATGATTGTTCTTTCCCCGCATCGTATCATAATCCATGCGGGCTACCCTTGCATCAGCGAATGTTTCTGCAACCAGCTCTTCAATTTTTTCAGTACCAAAATTTCTTTGTTTAAAATCATGACTGCCACATTGAGGACAGGAATATAATACTGGATATTCAGTGCCGCAGTAATGACAAATCATTTTGTTTTTTGATTTATGAAATGTCAGCGTTACATCACAGTTCCTGCACTGCGGTATCCACCCGCATGTTTTGCAAATAAGATATGGCGTATAGCCCCGCCTGTTTTGAAAAAGTATGATTTGTTTTTGTTGTGCCAATGTTGTTTCAATTGCTTCTTTCAACTGTGGTGATATCAGCACTTTTTCTTTTGTTGAAATTTTTGAAATATCAATAATTTCAATTGAAGGATATGTGCCGTCACCAAACCTTTCTTTTAATTCAACTAAAGCATATTTATTGATTTGTGCATTGTAATATGATTCAATAGAAGGAGTAGCACTGCCCAATAAAATTTTTGCATTAAATAAAGTTGAATAATACACAGCAGCATCCCTTGCATGATAACGCGGTGCAGGTTCCTGTTGTTTGTAGGAAGCATCATGTTCTTCATCTGCTATTATTAAACCCAGGTCTTTAAATGGCAGGAATAATGCAGAACGTGCGCCCAGCAAGACTTTCAGCTCACCACTTCTGATGCGTTTCCATATTTCCACTCTTTCATTTGCATTGAATTTTGAATGATACACTGCTATGTAACCACCAAAATGTTTTTGTAACCTTCGCACAACCTGTGCAGTCAATGCAATCTCCGGCAACATATATAAAACCTGTTTATCCTGCCTGATGAATTGTTCCATCAGCTTAATATATATCTGCGTCTTACCGCTTGCAGTTATACCATGCAACAGGCAAACATTTTTTTCTTCAAAAGATTTTTGTACAGACTCAAAAGCATTTTGTTGTGCTGAAGAAAGGGTAAAATCAATAAAAACATTTTTAGGAAGGCTGCGGATGCGGTTGACAGATCTTTTTTCCGCAAACAAAATATTTTTATCCATCAACCCTTTTAATTGTGCTGCACTTGCATTTGATTTTTTTAATAGTGAAGGTTGAGTTACTTCACCTTCTTCTTTTATAAGGTGCAAATATGAAAGCAGAAGCTCCATTTGTTTTGGTGCACGGGTTGAAGAATTTAATAAATCAGCCAGTTTATCTTCATCATGATATTGAGGGTGCAATAAAATATAAGTCTCAGTTTTCTCTTTATATTTTTCTTTCAGTTCTTCCCATGCATGGCAGACATTTTTTTCAATCAAACTCTTTATAACAGGATAAACATGTGATGCATCCAGTAATTGCTGCACTTCACCCAGCTTTAATTCTTTCCTGATGTTTAATGCTTCAGCAATAATATATTCCCTGTCATTCAAATCGGAAAAATCCTCATTATGTTCATCATTCCAAACCAAAATTGTTTCGCTTGAAAGTTTAAGGTTAGCAGGCATTGCAGCCTGCATCACTTCACCTTCACTGCACATGTAGTAATCAGCAATCCATTGCCAAAGCTGTAGTTGTTGAGGATACAAAAGCGGTTCATCATCTAAAATATTCAATATTGGTTTTGGTTCTAACCCCTCAGGCTTTTGTGCAATGATTTTTTTTACAATACCTGCATACCTTTTATTCCTCAGCATTACTTCTACCCTGATGCCAGGCTTAATAGCATTACTGAAACTTTGAGGTATGCTCCAGGTATAATTTTTTGGTAATGCAAAAGGAATAATTATTTCTGCAAAGGCACCAACATTTTCATTACCACCTTCACCTGAATTAGGATGGGTATTAAATGTTGCTTCAGTATTATCAATTCCTCTATCTGTCATCTGCAGGCAAATATAATTATCGTTGAAAGTTATTTTTTGCTCCACCAAAAAGCCGTTGATATATCGCGATGATCGTTAGCATTATTTTATTTCATGGAAATGTCATGTACCTCCTCAACCCGGCATCCATTATTTCATGCACTTTTTTCTTCAGCAATTGAATATCCTGTTTTGTTTTGTATTGTTCCACTTTTACTTCATCTAAATAAACACAGCGGCATAAACCCGGTGTAAGCGAAAAAATACTTCTTTGGTTGAGCCTATCATTATTATCAATAAACAATACAGGCTTAATGGGTGTTTGTGTTTCCACTGCAGTCCTGAAAGCTCCGTCATAAAAATCTTTTAATGGTTCACGAGTTGTGTTAAATGTTCCTTCAGGAAAAATAAATATGGAAATACCTTTTTGTATTGCAGCTTTTAACGCCCTTAAACTTTGCGCCCTGTGTGCAGCATCCCGCCTGTCAACAAGGATAACTGCTGCCTTGTAAATAAAACCAAAGATGGGATAACGCACCATTTCATATTTCCCCAAAACCCTTATTGGTTGGTGGATACACATCACAATGCAGGGGATGTCCATATAGGAAGAATGATTGGCAACAAAAATGTATTGTTTGCTTTTATCGTGTGGCGATTCGTAGATTTCTTTATGCCTTATGCCAATCAAAAAATACCAGGCATTACCCCAAGCATTACAAGCTTTGTAAACAAGGTTGCCGGCCTTGATTTTTCCAAACAACAAAAAGAAAAGCACCAATACAAATACAATCAACATTAAAGCAATAAATACCAGTAATGCATAAACAGAATAGATGAATTGTATAATACGAATCAAAATTTTCACAACAGTTGATAAAGTGATGGCAATTATACTTTACTATTTTCAACTAATTCGAAATATTTTTCTACTTCCTGCTACTTCAACATGCTATAAAGAATTGAAGAAATGCTTCAATGAAAAATAAATTGTCAATGATTCAGTAGAATTATTTTTTAAAAAATATTTAGAAAAAATAATTCAATAAACGTTATTCTCAAAAATGATGAATCATTTCTCCGCACTGAATTAATACCTTTGCTGAAAATTTTCAATATGCAGAGAATTGAATTAACAAGGGTGCATGGTGATTATGGTTTTGAAGTAAAGGATGACAGTGGTAAAACTGTGAACATAGACAACAGCCCGGCACATGGTGGTGATAATTTTGGTGTGCGGCCAATGCAGATGTTATTGATGGCATTGGCAGGTTGCAGTGGCATGGATGTAATTTCCATCCTTAAAAAACAAAGGCAACAGGTAACAGGTTATAAAACTATCGTGCAGGGCGAAAGGGAACCCGGCGTAGAACCATCAGTCTGGAAACAGGTGGAAGTTGAATTCATCATCACAGGTGATGTGGATGAGGCAAAAGCACAAAGAGCTGCAGATTTGTCAATGACAAAATATTGTTCTGTTGCAGAAACAATGAGGCGTGCAGGCGCAACATTAACATGGAGTGTCAAAGTATTGAAAGAATAAACACACTTAGATTCATTCTGAATTAACCCACTTATTATTCCTTAATTTTTTTGAAGAGATACAGTCAACTCTTTTGAAACAGCAACAAAATAGCAATAAATTAAAATAATAAAAATGAGCAACGCAAGCAACAAATTAAACCCGATAACCGAAGCCATCAGGATACAGATACCAAGAACAGGAGAAGGTGAACATTCTGCACCCATGTATTTAACCAGTAGTTTTTGTTTTGATGAAGCAGAAACAATGCGTGCTGCTTTTGCAGACGAAATACATGAAAATATTTACAGCAGGTTTACCAATCCGAATGTAGATGAGTTTATCAAAAAGATGTGCGTATTGGAAGGTGCAGAAGCAGGCTATGCCACCGCAACCGGTATGGCAGCAGTTTTCGTATCCGTATTTGCGCTGTTGAAGCAGGGCGACCACCTGATTTGCAGCAGGTCTGTATTTGGCAGCACACATACAATGGTGACAAAATTTTTACCGCGTTATGGTATTGAAGCCACACTGGTAGATGCAGCAGACAGGCAGGCATGGGAAGATGCTGTCAAACCCAACACAAAAATGGTTTACTTAGAAACACCTACCAATCCACAACTTGAATTAATTGATTTAGAATGGGCTGGTAATTTTGCAAAAAAACACAACCTTATTTTAAATGTTGATAATTGTTTTGCAACACCGTTAATACAAAGGCCGATTGACTATGGTGCACACATCGTAGTGCATTCTGCCACAAAATGGATAGATGGACAAGGCCGGGTTTTAGGCGGTGTTGTGGTAGGCAACAAAGATTTGATTCACGATATTTATTTATTCAGCAGGAATACCGGGCCATCTTTGTCACCATTTAATGCATGGATATTAAGCAAGAGCCTCGAGACGCTTGACGTGCGTCTTCAACGCCATTGTGAAAATGCAATGAAAGTAGCACTTGCATTGAAGAAACATAAAAATGTTGAATGGGTGAAATATCCTTTCCTCGAAGACCATCCTCAATTTGATATTGCAAAAAAACAAATGAACGCAGGTGGTGGCATCGTGTGTGTGGAAGTGAAAGGCGGCATTGAAAAAGGCAGGCAGTTCTTGAATAAACTAAAGATGATTTCAATGACTGCCAATCTTGGAGACACAAGGACTATTGCTTCACATCCGGCAAGTACTACACATTCAAAACTCACTGAACAGGAAAGATTGAATGTTGGTATTACACCAGGGCTGATCAGGATTTCTGTTGGACTTGAATATGCAGATGATATCATTGCTGATTTAAGCCAGGCATTGGATTAGTCAGCAAAATTATTTTTGATTTATGATTGGGTGAAGCCATTCTGCTTATTCATTCAATTTTGCCAGCCACAAAGATGCGTTGATAAAAAAATTAGAGTGGTTATCACCCTGGCTTGTCCAGCCCTTGTGCAGTTTATCATTTTTATTTCCTGTACCATCATCCGCTGGGGAACTGTCACCAATTACAACAATGCGTCCACTACCAAATGTGCTGTAAGCAGCCATGACACGTATTGTGTTTTGAGGAAAACCTTTCATCCAGCATAAGCCTTTTGCAGAAGGAGCAGTAAGTGTGATAGTCGCACCATTATTGAATTGTAAAGCATTTACTTCCCCTGTCGGGCCTTGCATAATTGGGTTTGCAACAGTTGTTATGTTTGAAGAAACCTGGCTGATGTTGGTAAGGAATATTGAAAAACCAAAAGGGTTTTTCTGAATAGAATTATTATTCATCAAATCATTCCAGATTGCCGGTGAATCCCATCCATCATTGTTCCTGTCTGAGTGATCATGATCAGAAATCATGAACAGCCCTCCACCATTTTTTACAAAACTGATGATAGCAGTTTTTTCTTTGTCAGTGAAACGGATATTTGGTTCATCAACAATAAACACATCATAGTGAGAAAGGTCCTGCTCATTTTTTGAATCACCAAAAGTGATGTGGCCGTTTGGTTGTAAAGTTTCAACATGCTGATGCAATTTTACGAGTGAAATACCCCATGCTGATAAAGCGCCGGTCCAGTATGTTTCAGTTGTATTGGATTGAATGTTTTCCTGTGATGGTGTTGGCAACCTTTTAGCCAATCCGTTATCTTCATCTATCACCCAATCTGCATTGCCTGCTGTTTCAGCCTTTGTAGCATCAAACAAAAATTTCTTCGTGTTTAGATTTCTGTCAGCAGTGGATGATGCTGAAAAATTATTTTGATTTGATTGATTTGTATTGTTGTTGCAGGCAATAAAAAATAACAGGGCAAAACAAAAAACTAAATTCTTATTCATAATTAATTTATCAGTGCTAAAATAGTTGATTTTGCTTGCAGGATAAAGAAGTGAATTTTATCCATTTACATTCACTTATAAAAAATAAATGTTTAATCCACAGACTTAATGAAATGATTTGAAATATTAAAAATTGTATGGTTTCTTTTGGCAAAAATTATATTGGCTTCTCAATTTTTTAATAAGAGACTTTTGGCTTGACAATAGAATTATTATTGCCGCTAAAAAAATAATATTACCATTCATTCTCTAAATTTCATGTTTGCCATCCAAAAGAAAGTAGCTTTTAGTTTTATTCAAAATTTTAAACCATGACTGGCAGTACTGCTTTAAAAAATATATCATCATCAAGGATTACTTCCATTGATCTGGTAAGAGGTATTATCATGGTCATTATGGCCCTGGATCATACAAGGGATTTATTGCATCTTGGTGCAACAACTAATAACCCGCTTGATCTTACCACCACTACTCCTGTTTTATTTTTTACAAGATGGATAACACATTTTTGTGCTCCTGGATTTGTATTCCTGGCAGGGACTTCTGCATTCTTATATGGAATGAAAAAAGACAAGGTGCAACTCAGGAAATTTTTAATATCAAGAGGTGCCTGGTTGATACTGATTGACATTATCCTGATGACATTGCTACTCTCCTTTAACCCTCATTACAACATGATAATTCTTTCTGTGTTGTGGGCAATTGGCATGAGTATGATACTACTTGGTTTCTTATGTGGTTTATCATGGAAGATAATTGCCACTATCGGTCTTGCAATTATTTTTTTGCACGATTTGCTTAACCCTGTTGTCAATAACCCTATCACAACATGGGGTGCAATAAAAGGTTTTCTTTATACTGTTCCAACAGTATTGCCGCTTTCAAAAACACATGTTTTATTGGTTGCCTATTCTTTTTTGCCATGGACAGGTATAATGCTCATAGGCTTTGTAACCGGTCAGTTGTTCACCCCCTCCTATTCAAAAAAACAAAGAATAAAAACTTTATATTCAGCAGGTGTGGCAACAATAATAATATTTATCATTCTCAGGTTTATAAACATTTATGGTGATTTGATACCCTGGTCATCACAAAAAACATTTTTATTGGATGTGTTATCATTTATCAATACCAATAAATATCCTCCCTCATTATTATTTGTATGTATGACACTTGGCCCGATATTACTGTTATTGGCTGCTGTTGAAAATGCGCATGGATGGCTTTCAAAAATTTTTATTGTGTATGGCAACGTACCGTTTTTTTATTATGTGATTCATTTTTTCACTATCAGGATTATCAGTGTGATTATTTTTTATGCGATGGGATTTAAATCTTCAGAGATAGCATCAGGCGCTTTTTATTTTCATCCTGATAAATATGGCATATCACTAACCGGTGTTTACATGGTTTGGATTGCTGTAGTCATTTTCATGTATCCATTATGTGCAGCATATAAAAATTACAAACAAACAAATAAGGAAAAATGGTGGTTAAGTTATGTATGATGGATTAAAATCAAAAAAAAATATTTCACTCTTCTTTTCAGGCAATGATTTCTAAAGCCCAGGAATCGTAATTGATAATTGTTAATGGTTAATTGATAATTCGTAATTTTTAATTTTTAATTTTTAAATCGTCTAAGTTCAAGTAATAAGTACAATTTTTTGTTGTAGCACTTGTTTAGCTGTTAAGTAATTAAACTTTCTATACAAAGACAATATTAAAAGATATAGAAACTAAAATGAATAATTAAAAGTAATTGCCATACAATGGCTTTCCCAGTTTCAATGGTTTTCTGAAAAAATAAAAATAGTTTGCCGGGAATTAGTACTAACTTCATTTGATATTTTACCAGTATTATTTTGTCATTTGAAAACACCATGATTTCATTTCTTTCCTGATTCAGAAAGCAATTCATTTTAAATTATAAATCAACATAAATATCATCATTGAGTAGTTGTGATTGCATTTCGTATTATAATAATTTTTTCAATCATTATTAGCTGTTTACATTTTAACCAGGTAAAAGCGCAAACTATGCCTCATTTTATTGAAACAATATCAAATGAGCAGGGTCTTAGCAGTAATAATATAAATGACCTGGTGCAGGATAATAACGGGTTTTTATGGATTGCTACCTCTGATGGCTTGAACCGTTTTGATGGTTCCGAGACAGTGCAATACTATCACAGTGTAACAGCAAGTACTTTGCCGCATTCAACAGTTTATTGTTTAAAAAAACTACCTGGCGATATTATTGCTGCAGGCACACAAAATGGACTTGCATTTTTAAATACCCAAACAGGGGTGATTGCAAATTTTTATGATAAGCAAAACAAGGCCATTGACAAATACAACAATATATTTTTTGAATTGGAGACAGATATATCTGGTAATCTTTGGGCGGCCTCACAAAACAATATTTATGTTTTTAATAAGCACCTGGAATTAATTAAAATCATCCCATCCACATTAAGCCTTGCAAACATTGAACAGGATAAAATGAAATTCTCTCACAAAATTTATCCACTTTCAAATGGCGATATGCTATTTCGTTTATTCAATGGCTGGTATATATATTCATTCGAAAAAAACTCATTCGCCTCATTTCAACAATCGGCTTTTTTGCAACAACTTAAGTTCCTGGAAAATATTTCACCACCTCATATTGATAAGAGTTTTGTTGCATCACACTTATATAAGATTTTTAAAAAATATTTTTTGTGCATCCCTGCAAAAACAGATAGTCTGTTTATTTTCAATGAACAAGGTAAGAAAATAAGTAGTTGTTATTTTGCCAATAACCATTATCCTTTTATATGGTGGTCGCAAAACATTAATGTGATTGATTCTTCCAAATTATTGCTTTTGTATCATAATCAAGGTTTTTCCTTTTTAGCCCTTTCCTGGAAAAACAACCTGCCAGAGATTCAATCTGTTTCACCGGTCTTGTTTTCAAAGCAATATTTTAAAACCGCTATCGGCGACAATCAAAAAAACATATGGTTGGCTACCTACCATACAGGGTTAAAAAAAATTTGTGCATACAAACAATATTTTAACGGAGGTGAGTTGATAACAAATAAGGGGGAATCATCCACATCAGAAATAGTATCACTCAATAAGTTTAACCATAAACTTTGGGTGGCAACTTATGGAGATGGTTTTTTTGAAATAGATAGTGCAACAGGTATGCAGCAACAACACCTGATGAAAAATACAGGCAATGATACATGGGCAAATTATATTTGGAATATCCGTTATCAAAATAAAGATACCATTTGGGTGGGTTCACAGGCCGGTATGTTTTGGTATAAATTATCTGCAAAAAAATATGGGCGACTGACAGGATATAAAGGTAAACCAACAGCCCTTGATAGTGTTGCCATTACTATTCAATATACTGATAGCCACAATAAGGTATGGATAGGTTTGGGAAAAGGAGAAGGAGTCTGTTATTACGATAACAACAAAAAAGTATTTAAGCATTATCCGGGAAACAGTTTGCAGGGTTATCCATTACGATACCCCACAAGTATTGCAGAAGATAGTAAGGGAGACCTTTGGTTTGTCAGTGATGCAAGTCCATATCTCGTTCACTGGAACAGAAACAATGAAAAATTTGAAGTAATCAAGTTGCCTGTATCACCTGGAATCATTATTGGTAATCTCAATGGAATTTGTTGTGATGATGATAGCATTATCTGGTTAGGTTCAGTGAATTGCGGATTGCTGAAATATGATTTAGTAAAAAACCAAATAAAAATATACGGTCATGAAAATGGTTTAAGCAATAATTATTTTACCAGCATTTACATGGATGATAAAAAAAGATTATGGTTGATTACCGGGGCAGCGCTTTCCTGTTTCAGTCCGGCAACTGTTCAGTTTAAAAATTTTACAGAGAAAGATGGATTACCAGTTCAATATCCCATCAATTACTTTTTTTATGATAATACTGCATCGCTTTTATATGGAGGTGGCATAGGCAAATATTTTTATTTTAATCCTGACAGTGTAGATTTTAATTTTTCTCCGCAAAAAACAATAATTACAGCTATACAAATAAATGGGAAGCTGTATCATGCAAATAGCAGCCTTCCACTTCAACTCAGGCACAACCAAAACAACATTAACATCAGGTTTACTTCTATTGATTTTCTCAATGGTTCAGATACAAAATATGCTTACAGGCTAATGGATAATGATACGATATGGATAAACCTGGGAAATCAAAGACAGATAAATTTCAGCAATCTTGCCCCGGGCAGCTACAATTTTATGGTGAAAGCAGGTAATAGTAGCGGACAATGGAATGCACAGGCTGACAAAATATCTTTTATTATCAAGCGCCCATTTACAAACACAATTTGGTTTCTATTATCAATATTAACCGGTTCAATATTGATTTTTTATGCGCTTTATCACTTCCGGTTAAAGCAATTAAAACGAACGGACATGATGCGTAATGAAATATCAAAAAACCTGCATGATGAAGTGGGTTCAAATCTTTCAAACATTAACCTCAGTGTGTTACTTGCACAAAAACATTTGCACGATAAAACAGTATTAAAAAAACTACTTCAACGGATTTATGAAGATAGCCGTACAGTTTCTGATTCAATGCGTGAAATAGTTTGGAATATCAATCCAAATACTGAACATTTAGGAAATGTATTTCCCCGGATGTTACATTATGCTTCAGAAATACTGGAAGCAAAAAATATAGATTTACAAGCTACGATATCACCCCTGGCTGAAGGGCTAAAATTAAATATGAAGGAGCGGTATGATGTTTATCTTATTTTTAAAGAAGCAATCAACAATATTGCCAGGCACTCTGAGGCAAAGCATGTTCAGATACAATTCAATAGCTTACACAGCAACCTGCAAATAATAATAATTGATGATGGAAAAGGTTTTGATTATGATACCGTATTTATCAATAGCGGATTGAAAAATATGCAGGAAAGAGCAAAATCGCACAACTGGGAAATAAAAATTCAGTCCATGCCAGATGCCGGTACAACAATCCTGCTTCACACTAAATAGCATATTTATGTTGTTGGATGCAATCTTTAAAACTCTAATTTTATTATATGACCCGCATTCTGATTTTTGAGGATAATTCAAGGCTACGGCAATCTCTTACAATATTATTGAATGGCGTAGAAGGTTATTCTGTTAGCGGAGATTTTGAAAATTGTTCAAATGCTGCTGAAATTATTAATGCACAACAACCAGATGTAGTGATAATGGATATTGATATGCCCGTTATGAATGGAATTGACGGGTTGCGTATCATAAAAGAGCAAAGGCCACAGACTTACATTATCATGCATACCGTGTTTGAAGATGATGAACTTTTATTTCAAAGTTTATGTGCAGGCGCCAATGGATATATCCTGAAAAATGCATCATTTGTCAACCTGCTTGATGCAATTGACAATGTGCTGCATGGTGGCGCCCCGCTTTCTCCATCAATAGCAAAAAAAGTTTTACAATCATTTCAAAACACATCACATAAAAACCAACAGTATCATTTATCAGACCGTGAAAGCGAAGTATTGAAATACCTTGTTAAGGGTTTTAGTTATAAAATGATTGCAGCAGAATGTCATATCAGTATTGAGACGGTGCGTGGGCATATCAGGAATATTTACACAAAACTGCATGTCAACTGTGGAAGAGAAGCAGTTGTCAAAGCGCTGACACATAATATTGTTTGAACAAAATATATTTTCATCAAAACTAAGAGAGAATTTAGAAATCACCCTTCATAACATATATCACAGTTTTTCCGGGATTGGCCTGTAATGTAAAATCATGGTTAATAATTTTCCTTGTATCAATTACATACTTCCGGCTTAAAATACGAGAAAAAACGATTATTCAGTAAAATAATTTTTCAGGGTTACCAACACAAATATGCTATTGACAAAGCCTATCGTCTGACTGTATTTTTGTTCCGGTCAAGCTTATCAATAATAACGCTACACTTAATTTATAGTTAACCATCAATTCACAAAAAATAAGAACTATGAAAAAAAATGAACGCCGTACTTTTCTGAAAAATCTTGCGGCTGGTGCAACTGTTTTCGGAGGTGGGTTGCTGTCAACACCTTTTCAGTTATCTGCAGAAAGTTTTACAGGCTTTGAATATTCTGATGCAGATGATTGGTTTAAGCAAATCAAAGGAAAACACCGGATTGTTTTTGATGTTATTGAGCAAAATGAAATCCTTCCTTTTGCCTGGCCAAAAGTTTTTTTATTAACGAATGAAGCAACCGGCACTCAATCCAAAGACTGCAGTGTGGTTGTGATTTTACGTCATGAAGCTATTCCTTATGCAATGGGAAATGACCTCTGGGAGAAATATAAATTTGGTGAGCTTTTTAAAATCAATGACCCCAAAACCAAAGCACCATCTATCCGCAATCCTTTCTGGCAACCACAACAGGGAGATTTTAGTGTGCCGGGAATCGGGAATGTAGATATAGGCATTAATCAATTACAGGAAAATGGTGTGATGTTTTGTGTCTGTAATATGGCGTTGACAGTTTATAGCGCTGTTGTTGCTAACCAGATGAATCAGGGCCCTGAACAAATAAAAAAAGAATGGATTGATGGATTACTACCCAATATCCAGGTAGTGCCATCTGGTGTTTGGGCTGTTGGCAGGGCACAGGAACATGGATGTGCATATTGTTATGCCAACTAAAAAAAATTTTTATTATTAGCTGTATAAAGACCTATGAATTTATTAAGCAAAAAAATTTTCGTTCGATAAACTATTATTAAAGCATGATGAAAGATTTGCTGCTCCTTTAAAATCATTAAATGTTAATAATGCAGATTGTCTCTTCTGCACAGATTTTCAGGAAGTGCTCATTTTGATGAATGAGATATTTAAATGTAAAGAGTCATCATTGCTGACTCCTCAAAATTGAAATACACTAAAAATATTTTCCATGAAAAAAATGTTTTTAACCTGCGCTTTGATTTATGTAACACTATTAGGGTTTTCACAAAATACAGATTACAAAGTCGTCTTCGATATGACAAGCAAAGACCCTGTTAATCAGCAAACGGTAGTGCGTGAAACTTCACTCATCAGGGAAACAAATCCTGACGCTAATATCGAAGTTGTTGTGTATGGCCAGGGTTTGGACCTGGTGATAACCGGTAAAACAACACAGGCTTCGGCTATCAAAGACCTGATAGCAAATAAAAATGTCTCCTTTAAAGTTTGTGCATTAGCAATGAAACGAAACAACGTCGACGAGTCACAATTGCTTCCAGGTGTTGAAGTAGTTCCTGATGGCATATATGAAATCATTTCAAAACAAAAAGAAGGTTGGGGATATATAAAGGTGTCGCACTGATAAAAAATACTCAAAAAATTTATAAGGCTCATTGAATATCCAGCCTGTATTATAAAATATGCAACGAAGAATTTTTATAGTGGTACTGATAGTATTTCTCGTTGTTACTTTTTTTACTCTAACTGTTTCAAAAAAAAATCCGCTTTCAAAAAATACTGATTCAACTCAACCATTAACTCCTGCTGAACAAAAATGGAAAATCCCTGATACATCTGAATTGAAGAATCTACCAAATGGTGAATTGATAGAATACGGGCGCAATATTATCATGCACACCTCAGTTTATTTTGGCCCAAAGGGAAAAATATCCCGAATAACCAATGGCATGAATTGCGATAACTGTCATTTACAGGCCGGGACAAAATTTTTAGGAAATAATTTTTCACTTGCCTCAACAGGGTTTCCAAGATTTAAAGAAAGAAGTGGAAGTGAAGAAACATTAATAAAAAAAGTGCAGGATTGTTTTGAAAGAAGTTTAAACGGAACACCTATTGACAGCAACAGCAGGGAAATGAAAGCTATTGTTGCATATATGATGTGGATTGGAAAGTATGTTCAGAAAGGTCAGAAGCCTGAGGGATTCGGCCTGGAAAATTTACCATTCTTAAACCGGCCTGCAGATACAATAAAAGGAAAAACGATTTTTATTTCTAAATGCAGGAAATGTCATGGTAACAATGGACAAGGTAAATTAGATTCTACCGGGTTAGAATACACATATCCCCCACTTTGGGGTGAACATAGTTATAATATCGGGGCAAGCATTTACAGGATTTCAAAATTTGCAGGTTTTGTAAAAAACAATATGCCTTTTGGCACTACTTATGAAAGCAGGCAATTAACAACAGATGAAGCATGGGATGTAGCAGCATTCGTTAATTCACAACCACATCCATATAAGGATTTAAGCAATGACTGGCCTGGTTTAAACACCAAACCTTTCGATCATCCGTTTGGCCCCTATGCAGACACATTGTTCAGTCCTGCACAAAGAAAATATGGCCCATTCGCTCCTATTAAAAATTATTATTCTGCTCTCAATAAAAATTCCCCGCAATAAATTAAAACATGAAAGTGTAACTGGTTTATCTTTTCACTCGCCTGATAAGTACAACAAACCTTTCCTAAATCTTTTTTCAACTATCAATTATCAATTCGCAATCCGTAATTAATAAATCGTAGTTCGTAATTTTTAATTCTTAATTCTTTATTGTTACTCCTTTCTCAATTCTATCATTCGTTAGACAGGCTCTTCACCGGGTTAGCTTTTGCTGCAACAATTGTTTTATAAATAATGCAAACAATTGCAACTAAAATTGCAATAGCTCCGGCAACTAAAAATATCCACCATGACATCTCAGTTCTGTTTGCATATCCCTGCAGCCATTTATACATCACCAGGTAAGTAATAGGTGTGGCAATAACAAATGAAATAATTATCAGCCGTAAAAAATCTTTGCTGATTAATACCACTACATCATTTACAGTTGCGCCCATCACTTTTCGTATGCCTATTTCTTTTGCACGCTTATGCACCATTAGTGCAACAAGGCTAAACAACCCCATGCCTGATAATGCAATAGCAAACAAGGTAAAAATATTAAACAGTTTAGTGAGCCTTAATTCAAGGTCATATAAGTGTGCAATATCATCATCTACAAAAGAAAACCCGAATTGTTCATTTGGAAAGAATTGTTTGTATTTACCGGATATGTAACTTATTGTTGCCTGGGTATTGGTTGCATTTATTCTTGCATAGGCCTGTCCTGCATTGTGGTTTTGATGGCACCTGATTACAATAAACGGGGTCTTTTCTTTTAAAGAGATGCCATTAAATTCTTTTATAGTACCGATGATAGTTCCCTGGCAAGCACCCATTTTGATAATATGGCCAACAGGATTTTTCAGTCCGAGCGCTTTTACCATATCATCAGTAATAATTATCGGTTGCTTTGCAAGGATTAAAAATGGATTATCTGTCACATCATTTGTTGTCTTGCCGGATTCATTTTTTTGAATTTGTTTCTGTAACAATGAATCGTAATCCAGTAAATCAGAAGGATAAGCAGGAGAAAAATCCCTGCCACTGCTTAATGGTATTTGAAATGTTTTCAGAAAATCAAAATCACCATCAATAAAAGCAAAATACATTTGTTTCGTTGAATCATTAGGGTCATCATTAGAACCGGTGGCACCATATTGCCCAGCAATATGTACAGTTGAATATGTAAAGAACTGAATATTGGGGTTTGCCAGTAATTCATTCTTAAATGCCTTACCTTGTTTTGTATTCCACGGTGTGTTTAAACTAACCAGGTTGTTTTTATTAAAACCCAATGGCCCATTATTCAGATATTTCAGTTGTGCATGAATAATAATTGTTGCTGCAATTAATGCAATTGATATTGTGAACTGCACCACTACCAATATTTTCCTGATACCCAAGTTTAAATGTATGCCACTTATGAACCCTCCCTTTAAAGTTTCTGCCGGTTGCAGCCTTGAAAGAAAAAATGCAGGATACAAACTTGAAATAATAATTGACAAAAAGCAAACACCAATGATGATTAAAATTGTATTGCTGTTTAACAAAAAACTTACGCCTGCATTTATATTCAGCAAATGAATAAAGCCGTTCCAGCAAAGAATGGCAAGCGTAAATGCTATAGGTATTGCAATGATAAAATACAATGCAGTTTCGCCAATAAACTGTAAGACGAGCTGTTTTTTTTGAGCGCCTAACACTTTGCGAACACCAACTTCCTTTGTTCTTTCCAGGCTCCTTGCTATCGTTAAATTGATAAAATTTATACAGCCAATAAATAATATAAGCAATGCGATACAACCATAGATATAAACATATTTGATATCATAAATATTAAACCCGGCAGAATCATTATTAATTGATGCAGAATTCAGGTGGATGTCCTGCACGGGCTGTAATTGAAACTGAAAATCGGTAATTTTATAACGGCTGCATAATTGTTTCAATTTATCTTCCACGACATTTTGAGAAGCATTTTTTGATAACATAATAAATGAAGGAAAGGCTGAAAAAGCCTTTAATTCATCCAATGCCTTGACAGGCCTTTTCGACATTGTAAATGATTCCGCACTGAAAAAACTATTCTGAGGTATATCTTCTGCTACACCACTTACAATGTATCTTGTTGTATCATTCACAACCAATATTTTACCAACGATGTTTGTGGTATTAAAAAGCTTTAATGCTGTTGAGGCAGTAAGTACTATTTTATTTTTATCATTCAATACATTACCTGCGTTACCATGCAACAGTTTAAAATTAAAAATTGAAAAAAAATTATCATTAACTTCTGCATTATTAATGCCTATTATTTCATTGCCGTGCTGAACGTTTAATAGTCCGTTTGAAATCTGTGTTTCAGATTCCACTTCAGGTAGTTCCCGGACCAATGCTGGTGCAAGTGCTCCAGGAACTTCACCACTTTTGCGGCCATCAAATGAAAATCCCCAGTTGCTTACAATCCTGTAAATCCTGTTGGCATTACTATAGCTTGTATCAAAAGAAGTTTCATAACGTATGTATGCTACAATCAGCATTACACATGTTAATCCTGTTATCAATCCTGAAAGACTGATTAAAGTATTTATCTTATCTTTTTTATAACTACGAAGAGCAACTAAAAAATAATTCTTAAACATGTTTGTTCAATTACGAAATGTAAATTACGAATTAACAATTACGAATTATTAATTACGAATTATCAATTACGAATTAAAAATTATGAATTAAAATGTTCGAACCTGAATGCCGGATAAGCACATTCGAAATTTGTAAATGGCAAAACGTAATTCGTAATTGACAAACCGCAATTCGTAATTTTTAATTCGTAATTCGTAATTGAACATCACTCAGTTCTCAAACTCTTCACCGGATTCGCCACCGCAGCTTTTATTGCCTGGAAACTCACTGTTATCAATGCAATCATCAATGCAATTAATCCTGCAACAACAAACACCCACCAACTGATATTTATCCTGTATGCAAAACTTTGCAACCACGTTTTCATAGCCCACCATGCAACAGGAAATGCAATAAGCGATGCTATCAACACTAATTTTAAAAATTCTTTTGAAAGCATTTGTGTTACCTGGGTTACACTTGCGCCAAGCACTTTCCTGATGCCTATTTCTTTGGTACGTTGTTCAGCAGTATAAGTTACTAATCCAAATAACCCAAGACAGGCAACGAGAATAATCATTATTGAAAATATGTTGAGTACAGTTCCTGTCTTTTGTTCTGCTGAATAAGTTTTGTTATATAAGTCATCCATGAAACTATAAGTAAATGTTTCTCCTGTGTTGTAACTATCCCAATCTTTTTTCATCGTTGTTAACAGGCCTGCAACATCACTTGTTTTTATCCGGAATATCAATCCACCTTCTGGCATCAGCGTCATATACAAAGGGCCGATAGCTTCATGTAGTGACTTGAAGTTGAAATTTTTTACCACACCAATTACATGATAGGCAACATTATTTCCCCTGGCGCTATTTTGCCTGATAACTGTTTTGCCGATAGCGCTCATATCATTCCAACCAAGCGCATGTGCTGCAGTTTCATTAAGGATGATGGCAAATGAATCTGTCGCAAAATCTTTTGAAAAATTTCTGCCATTAACCATTTTCATATCAAGTGTTGGAATATAATTTTCATCCACATGATAATCCACGCCATTAACAATAAGCTTGTCATTGCCTTGTGGGAATGCAATTGCATTATTAATATTGCTCGGGCCCGCAGGTTTATACCAGGATGTTGTTGCATTAACAATACGTGGGTCTTGCAGCATTTGTTGTTTAAAAACCTGTTCGTTTTTTCCAAGAACATTTGAATTAGGGATTGTAATCAGTTGTTCTTTATTATAGCCAAGGTCTTTGTTCTGCATGTATTTCATTTGCTGATATACTACAATGGTTCCAATGATTAGCGCAACTGAAATGAAAAATTGAAATACAACGAGGCTGCTTCGTAA
Organism: uncultured Parafilimonas sp.; assembly: GCA_964400415.1. GTDB lineage: Bacteria > Bacteroidota > Bacteroidia > Chitinophagales > Chitinophagaceae > Parafilimonas. Next base: position 44,374 of record CAYNTP010000008.1, on the reverse strand, counting down.
TCCAAAACTTTTATGATTACCGGTTAGTTTTCCTTTTAATACAGCAATAGGTTTAAATGAGGATAAATAAAATGCAGGATAAATGCCAGCAAAAATCCCCACCAATAAACCCAGGCTAATAAATGCAACAATTGGTTTTTCATCGAGAGTTAAATGTTTGCCGGCAATTGTATTGAAAGCAGGTAATGCTAATTGTACCATTACAAAAGCAACCACTAATGCAAAGAATGTTATCAATAAAGATTCAGATAAAAACTGGCTGATAAGCTGAAATTTTCCTGAACCGGCTACTTTTCTTATGCCGACCTCTTTCGCTCTTTTTGATGCGCCTGCTGTTGATAGATTGATGAAATTGATACATGCAATCATCAACATGAACAAAGCTATCACTGCAAAAATGTAAACGTTTGACGCATTACCTATGGGCTCTAATTCGTTTGTAGTATGAGAGTATAAATGAATGGAAGTTAAAGGTTGCAAAACAAAACCCAATGAGTTGCCTTTTGTTGTAAACTCTTTCAGGCTGAGGCTCATTTGTTGTTGTATTTGAGGGCCCATATATTTTGTAACCATCGCCGGAAACTTTGCTTCTATTTTTTTCAAATCAGCGCCGGGTTGCAGGAGCAGGTAGGTATAATAACCACTCTTCAACCATGAATCAGACGTGGCATCTTTCCAGCTTTTCATTGAAGCAAAAAGGCCAAAATGAAAATGTGAATTGGAAGGGATGTCTTTAATAACTGCAGTTATTAGATAGTTTGCTGAGTCATTTACGAGCCGAAGTGTTTTTCCAATTGCATTTTCGTTACCAAAATATTTTCTTGCAGTTGTTTCAGTTATAACGATGGTGTTAGGTTGCATTAAAGCAATATTTGAATTCCCAGATACAATTGGTAAAGTAAAAATGTTGAAAAAGTTAGGGTCAACAAAAGCAAGCCTGTCGTCTTCAAAAGTTTTGTCATTGTATGAAATCTTTGTTATGCCATAATCCATCAGCCTTGTAGCATCTTTCACTTCAGGGAAATCATTTTTCATGGTTTGTGCTACCGGTGGCATTACAGAAGCTTCATTGATAGCGCCACCACTGATGTTTGCTTTAAAGACAATTCGTGCTATGTTGTCTGCATTTTTATTAAACTTATCATAGCTCAGTTCATCCTGCACATAGAGCATAATGATAAAACAGGTTGCAATGCCAAGTGATAATCCCAGGATATTAATGAAAGAAAAAAGTTTATTCTTCCTGGTATTCCGCCATGCTGATATCAAATAATTTTTAAACACTTCAATAATGGTTAATTGTTAATGGATAATTGATAATGGTAAATGGTTAAATCGTAATTCGTAATTTTTAACTTGCCTGCGGCAAGCAGGTTCGTAATTCTTCAATCATAAACGTCCCATTCATTTTCTTCTTTAATATTTGTAAGTTTGGTATTAAATAAAACTTATAAATATGGAACAGATAATTATTGAAGTGGACAAGGCTACAGCAAGGGATTGGCAGAACGTACCTGCTGAGATCAGGAGACAACTTGAAGAAAGTTTTGAAAAACAGATAGCTATTCTGGCAAAAAGCATGAAAGTGGCAGAATTCAAAGCGCTTCGAAGTGAATTGAGTTCTGAAGTACAAAAAAATGGTTTGACTGAAGAAATACTTGAAAGGTTGTTGAATGAAGAATAGTTCTTTTTTCATTATAGATACTAATATTTTGGTAAGTGGTTTTTTATTTGAACATTCAAAGCCTGCAAAAGCTATTGACAAAGCCATTGATGAAGGCATCGTTATTTTCAGCAGAGAAACCTTAGATGAATTCATCAAAACTTTTTTACACAAAAAGTTCAATAAGTATGGTGACCAGTAAAAAAGGATAATCACATTGTATAAATTTCTTGGTTTAGTCACACTAGTACAACCAGATTTGCATATCAATGTATGCCGTGACCCCAAAGACAATAAATTTCTTGAATTGGCTGTAGCATCAAACGCATCTTGCATCATTACAGGTGATAAAGACCTCCTTATTCTACATCCATTTCGAAATATACCCATTTTAAATGCCTTTGATTTTTTAAATAATTATCAAACCACTCCGTAATTCACAATTCGTAATTTTTAACTTGCCTGCGGTAAGCAGGTTCGTAATTTTTATTTTGTAATCCGTAATTCGTAATTTTTAATTCTTAATTGAACATCACTCTGTCCTCAAGCTCTTCACCGGGTTGGCCACCGCTGCTTTGATAGCCTGGAAACTCACTGTTATCAATGCTATCATTACTGATATGAAAGCAGCCAAAACAAAAATCCACCAACTGATTTGTATCCTGTATTCATAATTATTCAGCCAGTCTTTCATAAACCACCATGCTAATGGAAAAGCTACTAAGTATGAAAATCCAACGAGTATTAAGAAATCCCTGTTTAATAATTGTGTGATGGAAAATACTGATGCACCTAACACTTTTCTCACACCTATTTCTTTTGTTCTTTGTTCGGCCATAAATGCTGATAAACCAAATAAACCAAGACAGGAAATAAAAATAGCTAACCCACCAAAAAGCAAAGCGAGTTTCCCGATAAACAGAACATTACTGAACTGGTGATTAAAATCATCATCCAAAAAACTATAATCAAAAGGAAACTGGCTGTCTGTATTTTTAAATGCTGTTTTTATTGAAGTAAATTGTTGCGATACATCTTTACCGGGTTTTAGTTTAATAAACAGGGAAGCAAAAGACACATCAGAAATCGGAAAAAATATAGCAGGTTGAGGATTGCTGAAAATATTATTATAAACAATATTATCTGTGATACCAACAATTGTAACTGCATCACTGCCATCATCACTCCTGTAAATCCTTCCACCAATACGGCCTTCTTTTCCCATAAGTTTTGCCAATGAAGGATTGATGATAACATTGTTGCTGTCAGCTTTTGAATTTTCATAAAAATACCTGCCTGCTTTTAACTTCACTCCCATAGTTTGCAGGTAGTTGGATGATATACCTTCCATTGTGATTAATGCATCCTGTTTGCTATTGTAGCCACTCCATTTAAATCCGCCGCCATTACTATACATCTGAAACATGGATGACCATGACATAGATACATCCTGTACCATTCCTGTCGCCAATACATTCTGGCGAAGCACATCAAATTTTTTATTAAGTGCTTCAGTGCTGCGCACCACCATGATATTATCTTTATTAAAACCAAGGTCACGGTCTTTGGTATAATTGATTTGATGAAAAATTACGATGCTTGCAATAATCAGGATGATGGATGCAGAGAATTGAACCACTACCAAAACCTTACGGGAAATATTAGCCCTGCCGGCCTTCTTCGAAGTTTGATTTTTCAATGCACGTACCGGGTTGAATGAAGAAAGATAAAATGCAGGATAACTTCCGGCAACAATACCACATAATAAACCTAAGAGCAATAATGAAATAAAATGAACAGGTTTCAGAATATCAAGGTGCAATGGTGTATTGATGAGGTTACCAAATGCAGGAACACATAATGCCAACAGGATTACTGAAAGAATAACTGCAAACATAGCTATCAGAATGCTTTCAGTAATAAACTGGAAAATCAGTTGGCGACGGGTGACACCAACAGTTTTTTTCAAACCAATTTCTTTTGCACGTTTTTCACTTCTTGCTGTTGACAGGTTCATAAAATTGATACAGGCAATCAACAGGATGATGGCCGCAATCATTGAAAACATTTTTATGTATTTAATGTTTCCTTCAGAAGGTGTTTCTTTACCGTTTTTAAAACTGTTGTACAATCCCAATTTTGAATAAGGATATAAAAAAACAGATTGGTTTACCGTGCTGTCAGATTTGGAATAAATATATCCTTCCAGTTGTTTATTTATTTTATTGACAGAAGCTTTATCCTGCAAAGTGGCATAGGTTCTTATTCCGCAATTACCCCAGGGTGTCCATTGTTGCCTGAATGAAGAATCGGAAAAATTATAAGCAATCGGTATTACCCAATCCGGTTGCACAGACATATTTGTAGAAGGTATATCATAAACAGCAGCTACAATGAAATCCTGTTTCCTGTTGTAACGAATAGATTTTCCAAGTGCATTTTCATTTCCAAAAAATGCCTTAGCCATTTTTTGAGAGATAGCAATATTATATGGATTGGAAAGAAAATCATTTGAAGTTTTTTCAATGATTGGAAATTGAAATACTTTGAAGAAATCTGAATCAGCATACATCCCATTTTGTGCTAAAGATTTATCATTTACTGTAAATACAGGCTGGTCGTTCAATGTTCTTACTGCATTTTCAAACCCAGGTATTTCACGTTTCATGTTGTGCGCTAAAGGCCCGCAGGTAGCATCCATGGTATAAATATCATCACCATACTTCTGGTTATTTTTTACGATATAGATTTTGTCAGAACCTTTCAGCGCAGTGTTATATTCAAACGAATATTCCACCCATAAAAATATCAGTGAAGCACAAACGATACCAACTGTTAACCCTGCAATATTCAGGATGCCGAATATTTTATTGCGTTTTAAATTACGCCAGGTTGATTTGAAAAATATTTTAAACATGTTTATTCAATTACGAACCTGCTTGCCGCAGGCAAGTTAAAAATTATGAATTACGAACCAGCTTGTCGCAGGCAGGTTAAAAATTACGAATTACGAATCTGCCCTCCTCAGGAAGATTAAAAATTAAAAATTACGAATTACGAATTATCAATTACGAATTATCAATTAACAATTACTCAAACTTCTTTCCGGCAATGCTAATGCCAGTTTATAAGTAATTGTTTTTTAAAGCGATTGCCTTTTATTCTTCCTATTAAGTGTACGATAACGAACAGTGTTTGTGCGGCTTTGAAGCAGGCAAATCGTTTACAAAATATTTTACAATTTCAAATTATTCATATTGAAGTTATGAATCTATTATAGCTGAAAGAAATAAACACTTTTAAACACAGGAAATAAAATTTAATAATGATTGAAAACATTATCAAGAAAATATATCTTGTTTTGTTAAACAGAAAGATTATAAACAAAATAAAGTAGTTGTAATATCGAATTACCAGAAATTATCGTCGAATGAAATGCTCAACAAAAATTATCATCAGCTCAGAAATATTCATCATCAAAAATGACAAACACAATCCACTAATGATAGAGACTTACTCATCCTGCGTCCATGTCTTCCGAACAGGCAGGCTTTTCAAAAAAATTCCTATTTTAAATGCTGCTGATTTCTTAAATAATTTTCATTCCTCGTAATTCGTAATTCTTAACCTGCCTGCCGCAGGCAGGTTTTTAATTGTTTTCACTCCGTCCTCAAACTCTTCACCGGATTTGCAACCGCTGCTTTTATTGCCTGGAAACTCACTGTTATCAAAGCGATCAATACAACCAATACCGCACCTGATGCAAACAACCACCAACTGAGTGAAATCCTATATGGATAATTTTCCAGCCACTTGTTGGAAACAATCCAGGCTGCAGGAATTGCTATGATTAATGAAATAGAAACAAGTTTTAAAAAGTCTTTTGAAAGGATCACCACTACCCTGTTTACTGATGCACCTAAAACTTTTCTTATGCCAATTTCTTTTGTTCTTTTTTCTGCTGATAAAACAGACAAACCAAATAAACCAATACAGGAAATAAATATGGTGAGTATTGCACCGAATAACATGATTTGTTTCCATTTTGCCTCTGCATCATAAGCTTTTATGTTTTTGTCATTCATGAAAACATAACTGTAAGGACTCAACGGGAACAACTGTTTGAATTTGCTTTGTATTGTTTTTAATGCGGATGATGCAGTGTTGGGTTTTATTTTTATGAATACAGTACCGTAAGGATTATCCGGGTTCATAGTAAATAACTGCGGCCCTATTTTTTGATTGAGCGATTGGTAATGATAATCTTTCACAACTCCAATGACGGTATAGATTTTATTCCTGTACCAGAAATTAACTGTTTGCCCGATTGGATTTTTCCATCCTGCTTTTTTTACAAATGATTCATTCACTAAAACTGCATTTGCAGAGTCAGAAGGAAAAGCTGTAGAAAAATTCCTTCCTTCAACCAACGGTATTTTTAATGTGGGCAAAAAAGATTCATCCACTGTTTCGTAATCGAATTGTATGGAAGAATCATTGCTAAGCCTTGCCATAGTTCCCCACATACCACTGTTGCGTGGCGCTACACTTATGATGTCTGGATCTTTTAATAACTCATTCCTGAAAAGCCAGGCTTCATTATGTGATTTAAATTCCTTATCAACAGTTATGATGTTTGAATCATCATAACCTAATTTTTCAGTTGTCAGAAAATTAAATTGTTTGTAAATAGTAAATGTAGCAATGATTAAAAAAGATGCCAATGCAAATTGTAATACTACCAATGACTTTTGTAAATAATTTTTTCCTGCAATGCTGAAACGGCTGTACAAAGTTTTTACCGGGTTATAACCTGATAATACCATTGCCGGATAAAAACCAGCAAGCAAAGAAGTGAGGATAAACAATAAAATATATCCGGCAACCAACTTCACATCAAATAAATAAGATAGAGCCAGTGATTTGTTTGAAAGATTATTGAACACAGGTAACACAAGTTGTACAATTAATATTGCTAAAACAAAAGCAATGGTGCACAATAAAAATGATTCACCGAGGAACTGGAAGATGAGTTGGTTCCTGCTGCCGCCAACGACTTTTCTTATCCCGATTTCTTTGGCACGTTTTACTGAACGGGCTACAGTCAGGTTTACAAAATTGATGCAGGCTATCAGTAAAATAAATAGTGCAATGCCTGACAGGATATAAGAATACATCGGGTTGCTGGCGCCTGAAAGACCATTTTGTGATGGAAGTTCAGTGCTCATGTGCATATCAAGTATCGGTTGCAAGAGATAGATGGATTTCCAATCATCAACTTCATCACCAAATTGTTTTTTTAAAGATTCAATTGCATCTTTTGAATCAGCTATATAAAATTTCTGCATTTTAGATTCAACATTCTGCACATTGGCATGAGGGTTTAAAACAACAAATGTGTTGAGAAAAAAGTTGAACCAGTTTTCACTGTTGGAAGCATCTGCCTGTGATTCTTTAAAAGGCAACAGCATATCAAATTTTATCGAAGAGTTTTGAGGGCAGTTTTTTGCAACAGCAGTTACTTTATGCGGAACAAAAACACTATCATCTTTCAGCATCACTATTTTACCAATAGCATCTGTGGTGCCAAATTGTTTTTTTGCAGCATCTTCTGAAAGCACAACAGAGAGCGGGTCTTTTAAGCAAGTGCTGCGGTTGCCATTAACCAATGGAAAAGAAAAGATGTTGAAGAAAGATGAGTCAACATATAACAGTTCCTGGTCTTTCACTTCTGTTCCGAGTTTAATATTTTCTGATCCCTGCTGAATACGGACAAAACTCTTTATCTCAGGAACATTCTGTGCAAAACGCGGCCCCTGCAGAAAACCGGTGTTAGGATCTTTCCTGTCACCTTTGCCATTAACATCTAAATTCTGAGTGACGATACGGTAAATATTATTTGAATTTTTAAGGAACCGGTCATAGCTCACTTCATCTTTTACATACAAAATAATCAGCATGGCACAAGCAAGGCCAATGCTCAATCCAACAATGTTGATGGAAGAATAAATTTTATTCCTGCCAAGGTTCCTGAATGCGGTTTTGAAATAGTTTTTAAACATTTGGATCAATTAAAAATTAAAAATTACGAATTACGAATTATCAATTACGAATTACGAAATTCACTACAGGCAGTCAAGCTCATAATTTTTTTTATCTGCCTTTCATTAAGCAGGTTCGTAATTTTTAACCTGCCTACTGCAGGCAGGTTCGTAATTGACCATCACTCTGTCCTCAAACTCCTCACCGGGTTTGCCAATGCAGCTTTTACAGATTGATAACCCACAGTAACAGCAGCAATAGCAATACTGATAAAAAATGCAATGACGAAATACATGAAATGAATTTCTATACGGTTAGCAAAAGTCTGCAACCAGGCATTCATTGCGAGATATGCCAATGGTGCTGCTATCACAAACGCAATAGCAATCAGCCAAAGAAATTCTTTTGAAAAAAGAAGAACAATCCCATTGACTGAAGCGCCAAGCACTTTACGAATCCCGATTTCTTTTTTCCTTTGCAAAGCAAGAAAATCAACAAGGCCATACAACCCCAGGCAGCCGATAATGATAGAGAGCAAAACAAAGATCTTGAACCCCTTATACATTACATCCTGAACCAGGTAGAACGCTTTATTTTTTATGTATTGCTGTAGTGTCATTGCCTTAAAAATATTATCAGGATATAATGATTCCCAGCTTTTCCTGATTGATGCAATAGTGCCTGCATTCTCAACAGTATTCATTTCAATACTTGCAATTGCCACCCATGTAGCACAATTAAACATCATAACAGGTGTTATTTCAACCTGGAGGGAAGCGTTATCAAAATCAGCAGTTACACCAACAATAATTGCAGCATTTTTATCATCAACCAAAATTGTTTTGCCTAATGCATCATCAGGGTCTTTAAACCCTAATGCTTTTGTTGCTCTTTCATTTACTACAATATTATAATTGGAAAGAGAATCACTTAACCAGACTTTATCTGAAGGGAGAAGGTTCCTCCCTGCAATTAATTTTATATGATAAGTTGATAAATAATTCTCATCAACAAATTTTCTTTCTGTGTTGATATTATCTTTTGCAGATGATGAAGGCAACCTGATATCGTTGAAAGCATTGCCAGCAGAAGTGGGCGGTCCTGAACTGAAAGAAACATTCTTTACACCCGGAAGCGCCATGACCTGGTTCCTGAATACATCAATTTTTCTTTGGTCATTCGATGGCATTTCAACTGTTTCAATACCAGTTTGACGATAGCCAAGGTCTTTGTTATAAAAATATTTTATCTGGGTTGCAACAACAATTGTGCAAATGATTAAAAACTGCGTAATCAAAAACTGTGTCACAACCAATCCTTTCCGCAAAGAAAAGCGGTTGGCAAAACCTGCATTCTTTGCTTTGATTGAATTTTTTAAAGCTTCGATAGGTTTAAATCCTGCCATTATTTTAGCCGGATAAAAACCTGCAAGTATGGTAATGACAACAGCCAATGCTACCAGGAAAAAAATAATTGTATAATCAAATTGCAGATTAAATACAACGATAAAGGAAAGATATTGGTTGAATTCATTTAATGCCCACTGTGCAAGTGCCATTGCGATTACAGTTGCAATGGATACCAATAAAAGTGTCTCAAATAAAAAGCTTAAAGTCAATTGCCATTTACGACTCCCAAGCGTTTTCCTGATTCCTATTTCTTTTGTACGGTTCAGCGATTGTGCAGTTGCCAGGTTAATGAAGTTGATACAGGAAGCCAACAAAATAATAATTGCCAATGCAATGAATGCAACCAACAAAATCATAGGTGTGGCATACAAAGTGCCTCCGTATCTGGTATCGGTATGAACTTCAGATAAAGGTTGTGCATGATAAGTTTCCTGTGCTGCAGATACTTTATCAAGATATTTATTTTTGAATGCAATTAAGTCTTTATCAAATTGCTGAGAAGAATATCCTTTAGGAAGTGTGATAAATGTGTAACTGTTACCATAATTCTGTCGCCAGTCCTGTACAACATTTGCATTGTCTCTTGCAAAGACAGCAAATGGAAGCATCATATCGCAGATTATGTTACTATTGCTTTGCATATTATTCATAATGGCAGCAATGCGATAAGGCGCCTTATTAACGATAATTGTTTTTCCAATCAATGAATTGTAATTGGAATGAAAATCGTTACCAAAATATTTGTCAGCAAGTTCCTTTGAAAGGATAACTTCATCAGGGCTGGAAAGTAATTGATGCGTATTACCGGCAAGGAAAGAAATATCAAATGTTTTAAAAAAATCAGGGTCGGTAAAAGTCAAACGATTTTCCTGGAAAAGTTTTCTTGAACCATTATTTGCGGGTATTTCAACAACAGCAGTGTTGTTTGAATAGACACGGGTTACTGATTCAAGGTTTGGGAAATCGGTACGCAAAGCAGCTGCAAGCGCAAATGTGGATGTGCCATTATATTGTATTCCCTGTGCAGTGTTATCATCATACACAATTCTGTAAATGCGGTCTGCTTTTGAATTGAAACTATCAAAAGTTGTTTCATGTTTCACCAGCACATATACCACGATGCAACAGGCAATGCTTACTGCAAGCCCGAAAATATTGATGATTGAATTTAATTTGTTCCGCCAGATACTACGGAAAGTGCTCATGAAATAATTTTTAAACATGACTATTCAATTACGATTTATCAATTACGAATTATTAATTACGAACCTGCTCGCCGCAGGCAAGTTATCAATTACGAATTACGATTTATCAATTACGAACCTGCTTGCCGCAGGCAAGTTTTCAATTACGAATTACGAACATAACTACAGGTATGAAGGCTCGTAATTCGTAATTTTTAATTTTTAATTGTTTTCACTCCGTCCGCAATGACTTTACCGGATTGGCTATTGCAGCTTTGATTGACTGGAAACTTATTGTAATTACAGCAATCAATAAAGAAGCAATACCTGCTATAACAAACACACCCATCCCGATATTTATCCTGTAAGCATAACCTTCCAGCCATTTATGCATAGCCCAGAATGTAACTGGAACAGTTATTATAAATGCTATACCAACAAGCACTAAAAATTCTTTTGATACCAATAACAAAACATTCTGCACAGAAGCACCGAGCACTTTGCGGATACCGATTTCTTTGGTACGCTGTTCAATGACAAATGCTGAAAGTCCGAATAGTCCAAGCGCAGCTATAGTGATAGCAATAAGTGCAAATGCAGAAAATATTTTTTGAGTTTGCATTTCACTTGCATACAACTTTGCAAACTGCTCATCAAGAAAATTATAAGATAGCGGTCCTGCCGGGTGAAACGATTCCCACTTTGTTTTGAGGGTGTTTAAAAAACCAGACACATCAGTCGTTTTTATTTTAATAACAAGTCCACCATAATTCCTTCCCAGCATCATCATTAACGGTGCAACTTTCTGTTTGGCTGAAGCATAATTAAAATCATTTATTACACCAATTACATTATATGAAAGTTGCCCTGAACGTACTATTGTTTTTCCAACAGGATCAACATTACTCCAACCTAATTCTTTAACTGCAGCTTCATTAATAACAATTGCATCACTGTCTGATCCGAAATTTTCTGAAAAAAATCTTCCCTGTTTTATCTGCATTCCAAGTGTTTCCAGGTAATCATAATCTACATGATAAATATTCATATGAATTTCCTTGCCATTGCCTTTTTCATTTACAGGATATACCTGAGTACCATCCATAAAATTCCCACCAGGCACAAAACGCGAAATACTTGCAGCTACAACGCGGTTATCCTGCAAAACGCTTTGCTTAAATGCATCCTGGTTTTTGCCCATCAGTCTTGCATCAGGTAAAAACAAAACCTGTTCTTTTTCATATCCAAGTTTTTTATCCAGCATATAATTTAGTTGCTGGTATATAATAATGGTTGAAATGATCAACGCTGTTGAAACAAAAAACTGGAAGACAATTAAACCGCTTCTCAACATATTTTTATTCCCTGCAGTTGCAGAAGTTCCCTTCAATACTTTAACCGGGTTGAAGGATGATAAAACGAATGAAGGATAAATACCGGCTACTAATCCGACAAATAATATTAAACCTGCCAGTGCAAGAATAAACCTGTAATTCATCAAATAAGTAATGGTTATCCTGCTGCCTGATACCTGGTTAAAAAAAGGAAGCAATAGATATACTAAAACAAATGCAATCAGCATTGCACATAAACTCATCATCACTGACTCTGAAAGAAATTGTTTTATCAGTTGATGTTTTGCAGAACCCATTACTTTTCTCACACCAACTTCTTTAGCTCTTTTTGCTGATCGTGCAATTGATAAATTGGTAAAGTTGATGCATGCAAGCAGTAAAATAAATATTGCAACAGCAGAGAAAATATATATATACTGAATATTGCCTCCCGGCTCAAGTTCATATTTTGTATCCGAGTACAGGTGGATTTTTGTAAGTGGTTGCAAGGTGAAAACAAATGAGTTCACAGACTTTTTTGCTTCTGCAAGGCTAACACCCATGTCATGTTGAATTTCAGGTACAACATGTTCCGAAACCAACTGCGGAAATTTAGATTCTAATTTTTTCACATCAGTATTGTTATTTAACAACAGGTAAGTGTATTCACCAATATTGCTCCATGTCGGGTTGGTAATATGCCAGGTGGTTATACTTAAAAATGCATCAAAATGAAAATGCGAATTGTCTGGAACTTTATCAAAAACCCCGGTAATCTTAAATGGAGTATTATCCAGGCCAATTGAAATTGATTTGCCAACAGGGTCTTCATCACCGAAATATTTTTTTGCAAACAACTTTGAAATCACAATACTGTTTGGTTGCACCAATGCACTTTTATTGCTTCCTTCAATTAAAGGAATTGAAAACATCTGAAGAAAATTTGAATCAGTATATGCTAATTTATCTTCTTTGAATTGTTTGTCTCCATACTTTACAAAGTCAGCTGCAGGCGATAACCGTGCAAATTCTTTTATTTCCGGGTATGCATTTTTCATTCCTGCACCTACAGCAAAATCAACCATTGGATATACTGCTACATCACCATTGCCGGTAACACCTAAATTAACACGGTAAATATTTTTCGCATGAGCAGGATATGTGTCATAATTTAATTCATCATATACATAAAGGGAGATAAACACAAAACATGTTAACCCGATTGCGAGTCCGAAAATATTGATGAAAGAAAAAATTTTATTCTTCCTTATATTCCTGGATGCAGTTTTAAAATAATTTCTAAACATTTGGATCAATTAAAAATTAAAAATTACGAATTACGAATTATCAATTACGAATTATCAATTACGAATTACGAAATTCAATACTGGCAGTCAAGCTCATAATTTTTTTTATCTGCCTTTCATTAGGCAGGTTCGTAATTTTTAATTTTTAATTCGTAATTGACCATCACTCTGTCCTCAAACCTGCCTACCGGCAGGCAGGCTCTTCACCTTGTTCCTACTCCGTCCGTAATGACTTCACCGGATTTGCTATCGCTGCTTTTATCGCCTGGAAACTCACTGTTATCAACGTTATCAGCAATGCACCTAATCCTGATGCAATGAAAACCCATGTAGAAATTGTGGTCCTGTAATCATATTGATCAAGCCATTGATTTAAATAATGCCATGCTAAGGGAATAGCAATAAAACATGATATAATTACAAGCAATGCAAATTCCTTTGACAACATCTGCCATAGATTATAAATTGATGCACCCAACACTTTGCGCACACCGATTTCTTTCTTTCTCTGCTCTGCTACAAATGATGCAAGACCAAACAAACCAAGACAGGAAATAAATATGGCGAGGATGGTGAAAAATGTTGCCAGGCTGCCGATGCGTTGTTCATCAGCAAATTTTTTAGCGTAAGTTTCATTATTGAAAGTATATGTAAACGGTGAAGAAGGATTGTATTTCTTGAATACTGCTTCAATTTTATCCAGGGCAGTTGTTACAGGTATATTTTGTTTTATAGCAATTGTAATGATGCCGCCCCAGGTTGGATCATTAAAAAACACAGTTGGTGTTACAGGTTTGTATGGTGACTCCATCACCATGTCTTTGATAACACCGATCACCTTATAATCTTTATCATTGAAATTGATAGTCTGGCCAACTATATCCTGTTTCATCCCGATTTGTTTCACTGCTGCTTCGTTCAATATCATTGCAGAGCTATCCGTTGCAAAATCTTTTGAGAAATCCCTGCCTTCTATAATTTCCCAACCGATCGTTTTGCCAAAGTCGGTTGTAACACTAATAGTTCCGAATGCAGGGATGGTATTGGGATCTTTTCCCTGCCAGTTAAACCCAATCTGGTTTGAAAAAATATTGGTGGTGGGGCTTGATGATTCTGCCAAATCAGCTACAGCACCTGATGCAAGCATATCATTCCTGAAAGCATCATAATGACCATTTAAATCAGAAGTGGTCAGGAAAATTGTTATCAATCCATCTTTCTTATAATTAACAGGTCTGTCTTTTGCAAACTGAATTTGCTTAAACACGATGATGGTGCCAATGATTAATGCAATTGAAAAAGTAAACTGTACTACTACCAATACTTTTCTTGGAAGCGAAGCAAACCTGCCAACACGGAATGTACCTTTTAAAACTTTTATCGGCTTAAACCTTGATAAATACAATGCAGGATAGCTTCCGGAAATTAATCCTGTGAAGAATGTAAACGCAATTGCTATTATCCAGAAATATATATTGCTCCAGGGAAGGCTGATATGTTTATCAGCCAAAGTATTAAAAAGTGGTAATAGTAAAAATACCAGCAGAATTGAAAACACAAATGATATAAATGCCACTACAATTGATTCGCTTAAAAACTGGTTGATTAATTGTGAGCGCAATGAACCCACAGTTTTACGGATACCAACTTCCTTTGCTCGTTTTTCGCTTCGTGCAGTGGACAGGTTCATGAAGTTGATGCATGCAAGCAACAATACAAACACACCTATGATTGTAAACAACCAGATAAATTGTATTCGTCCACCGGCAGGTATGCCGTTTTTAAAATCACTGTACAAACGCCATTTATTCATCGGGAAAATATATGCCTGCTCCACTCCTTCAGTCTTTGCATCTTTATGTGCCATCACTATGTTCTTTATTTTCCCGGAAACTTTTTCCATATCAATATTATCAGCCATCTGCACATAACATTGCCATGAATGATTGTTCCATTCTGTCGCTGATTCTTTTAACCAGTTTTCAGTAGTGATATATTTTTTCCAGGGGAGAAAATATTTTGAGTCATTTATTGTAGTGTTATCAGGGAAATCTTCAAACACACCGGCTACTTTATAATTGTCCCTGTTATCCAACCTTATCATTTTATTTAGCGGGTCAGCATTACCAAAAAATGTTTCAGCCAGTGATGAACTTATCAAAATTGAAGAAGGGTCATTCAATGCATTGATGTTGCCTTTTATCATCTTTAGCGAAAACATTGAGGGGAAAGATGCCTCCACCCACATACCTTTTTCACTGATTTTCTTTTCACCAACACCCAGCACGTGATTAAAATTCCAGGATGTCATTGAAATGTTTTTAAAATCACTTCCATATTTCTGTTGCAACTCTTTACCAATGGGCATACAAACCGCCCTGCTAGTTGCCATTTTGCCATCATTATCCACAAAGGTTGTCATCACCTGTGCCAGTTGGTTGTGGTTATCAAAATACCTGTCGTAGGTAACTTCATCCCATATCCACAAAGCAATCAACATTGCCACAGCCATCCCTGCGGCAAGCCCCAGTACGTTAATAGTGGAATACACTTTATTTTTAATAAGATTGCGCCAGGCAATTTTCAGGTAACTCCTAATCATATCAACTTTCCTTTTTTGGATTTGTGAAAAAAATCTGTCAGGATGAATGAAACAATTGAAATGCCATTCAAGACATCCTTTCATTTTCAAGGAGTTAGCTAAATAAAGCGGATATAAATTGTCCGGTTTCGGACAGTTGGTTAGTTGTTACCGTACAGTCTGTAATCAAATAGAGGAGGCAAAATTTTATACAGGAAATATGAAATGGAAGATGGTGATGATTAAAAATATTTTTCAAATAAAAAAATCACCCCGTTATTCAGAACGGGGCAATGAAAGAATGATTAAAAATATTTGTAGAAAAATTATTCTTCAGATGTTTCTTCTATGGCTTCATCCTGTGCGTTTGCAATCAGTGTATTGCTCATTTTGCGTAAAGGGTTGCTATGGCTTTCATCAAAGTTGGCGCGTTGTTTTATGATATCAACACATTCATATATGGCGCTTAAAAATGATGATGCATCTGCCCTGCCCTTTCCTGCAATATCAAATGCAGTACCATGGTCAGGACTGGTGCGGACTACAGGCATACCTGCAGTAAAATTTACACCTTCGCCAATGGCTAATGATTTGAAAGGTATCAGGCCCTGGTCGTGATACATGGCAAGCACTGCATCAAAACGCTGATATTGCCCCCTTGCAAAAAAAGCATCAGCGCTATATGGGCCAAAGGTGAGTATCCCTCTATCTTTTGCTTCTTTGATTGCAGGTTTGATGATGGTTTGTTCTTCATTACCCACAAGGCCTTCATCACCTGCATGTGGATTTAATCCCAACACAGCAATCTTAGGTTTATCAATTCCAAAATCCCTTTTCAGACTTTCATTCAGGATATTGAGTTTGCTGAGTATTGCAGCTTTTGTAATATGAGCAGCAATATCTTTTACAGGCACATGCTCCGTTACCAATGCAACACGGATATTGCTTGCTGTCATCAGCATCACTACATCATTCAATCCAAACTCATGTTGTAAATATGGTGTGTGGCCGGTAAAATTAAAATCAGGTGACTGGATATTTTTTTTATGCAATGGTGCAGTCACAAGCCCCTGGATATGACCTTGTTTCAAAGCATTCACTGCATGTTGTAAAGAAACCCTTGCATATTTTCCACCAATCTCATTTAATGTACCTGCAGCAATTGCCACTTCCTCTTCCCAGCAACTATACACATTAATCTGTTTATGGCTGATGCGTGAAAAATCCCTGGTTGACTGGTATGAAAAATTCAGGTCAGGTAATGATTTGCGATAAAAATTTATACTCTTGTTACTTGCAAAAACAACAGGTGTGCAAATTTCAAGGATGCGGTTATCACATAAAGATTTTATGATTAGTTCAATGCCAATTCCATTCAAATCCCCACAGGTAAACCCAATCAACGGCTTTGATGTTTCTGTACTCATGCTGTTTGTTTGCGGTAAAAATAATTCAATCTGGTATATTAAAATGTTATACTATCAACATTCCTGTAACTTGTTTCATAAACTGTAACTAATTATTTTTTTGCATTGAGTTTATCTAACCACTCTGCTGCTGTTGCATCGCCCTGCACTGTAGCTTCCATCAGGAGTTGTGCACCTTTCGTTTCATTATAAGGGAATACACACCGTGTATAATAATCGAGGCTTTTTAAAGTAGCATCATCATTGGCATAAGCATATAAAATACCCAAAGCAGTTTTTGCAGGCAGGTAATTCTTATCACTGGCTTCTTCCAGCATATTAAATGCATCGCTGCAGGCAATCCTGTTGTTTTGATTTTTTAATGCAAGGTTGGCATACACAAACATTGCCTGCGGTATTTTCTGATTTGATAATTGTTCATAAATATCAAGCGCAGCTTCTTTATTTTCTTTCAACAGGCTTTTTGCATTTTGCAATTGTTGTTCCTGGTCAGGTGTCAGCACTGCAGATGAATCATGTTGAATAGTTTTCTTAGTCTGTGCTACCGGCTTTTTATAATTTGTCTGGACAGCATAAATAAAAATAGCAGCAACAAACAATCCTGCAATCACCCATAGAAAAACTTTTAAGCCGTTTGATTTTTTCTTTGGCAAAAGCAAAGGTTCATTCGCTTCTGCAAAAGCTGAAGAAGAATTTTTCCCATCACGATATTGTTGTAAGGCAATCTGCAAATCACGGTTTTGTTCGAGCAATCTTTTATTTTCCTGTTGCAATAATTTTATCTGCTCGCTGCTTTCTCCATTGTTGTTTGTCCATGTCCTGTTCTGAACAATATATTCATGCAAAGCCATGCCACTTGCAAAACGGTCTTCCGGTTTTTTTTCAAGGCAACGATATACCATGTTATACACCCATTCAGGCAACCGCATTTCAGTTTCTCTTTTCTCATTGCTCCATGACTGGGGCAAAGCTTTTCCCCTCAATGTAAAAAGGTTGGGCGGATAAGTTTCCATGTGTGCCAGCATCACTGCATTTCTTGCAGTTTCGCCTTTATCACTCAAAGGAAAAGGAACTGTGCCTGCCAGCAATTCAAACATCACTACACCAAAACTATAAACATCAGTTTCAAAATACATGCGGCCTTCATTCTGTTCAGGCGCCATAAACTCAATTGCCCCTGCATGCCTGAGGCTTGTCCTCCGGTCTTCATCACTCATGATTGCCAAACCAAAATCAAGCAACACATAATTTCCTGTATTGATATTGAATTTTACATTGTTGCTTTTAATATCTCCATGCTTTACATTGAAACGATGGCAATGTGCCAGTGCACCCGCCAACTGCTCAGCAACTTTCAAAAATTCTATTATGGTGAATACAGGTTCGTGTGGAGGTTTTAATAATTCTTCCAGGTCAGGCCCTTCAATAAATTCCATTTCAATGAAAGGAAAGTTGCCAGTTTCAGTAATGCCGGAGCTTAAAAATTTTACAACATTCGGGTTGGGTTGTTCATTTACTTTTTTCAGTTTTTCAACTTCATTCTGAAAGCGTGTGAAATTTTTATCTTCAGATGATTCACTATAAATCGGTGTAGGCAATAATTTTATTGCAGTAAAAATTTCGCCGGTTCGCCTGCCTTTATACACAGAACCCTGGCCGCCGGTTTTCAGCGCACCCATATTTTCAAGGCCAGGAGTTATTGTAAAAACTTTACTCATTGTTAGTAGTAAACCCTGTTGTTATTTTTTCTGAACATGCACGGCAAATAAACAAATTTTATTTTTGTATCCGGTTTTGAAAAATTTAATTAATGCAACCAATATTTCTTTACAACAATTTATTATTTCACTTTTGTCCATCTACTCATGATATCATTTTGCATTATAAGACCTCACCCCCAACCCCCTCTCCAAAAGCGAGGGGGCTTAAAACCCAATCTGGTAAAGGGCTCCAGAAATATTAATTATTTTAAGTTGGACAATAATCCAACTATTCATTAAAAAAACTAAATCTCATCAATGCTGATTCACCAAGCATCACCTGGTCGCCTTCTTTTAACTGGTGCCCCACTTCTGTAGTCACTAATCTTATTTCATTGCCTTGTTCAGGTTTTATTTTTACTTTATTGTATGGAGGTATGCCACCTTCATCTGCATATAAATAAAACGATGCCGACTCTTCATTCCATTCAATATGCGCATGTTGCCTGCTGATTGATTTATTGCTTTTGTTATCGCTGTTATCGGGAAATGCAACCTGGTTTACACGCATAAATCCTTTAGCTACCTGCACATTTTTTTCCCTGCCGATATTTATTTTTTTAACTGATGAATGTAAAGTATAAACAGCCTGTTCAGCTTCACCATTTAAAATTTTTAAGTAAGCAGTTGCTTCTTTATGTATGGAAGGTTTTTGACGTGTTGAAATAAATAATGCAACATCCAAATCCTGCGATGGTTTTGCTTCAGGAGGCGCCTGTTCATCAACATCAATTTTTAAATACCAATCATCAGGCAGGTTAATAGCAAAGTCATCTGCAATTTTCTGGATATCATTTTTGAATTCATCTTGTTGTTCAATGTAAACTGCACTTTCATACATGAACTTAATTTCAGGCTGGCAGTTAATATACAAATGCAAGCCACGGATGCCGCCACCTTCACCACTCCCTGCTTTTTTTAATTGTTCCTTGATGAAATCAAGAATACCACTGCGCAAGGTTTTAATATCCTTTGGTTGTTTTTTTTGTTTTGAAAAATTAAGCATGATGCTCTTATTTTAGATGGATAATTTATTTTAAAATTTTTTATTGCTCAATATCATTACCCGTTTTTACAATTGATTTATTCACTGTCTTTGATTGCTTATTCAAAGGCATTTCTTTTTTCTTATCAAAACTTTCCATATAACCCATTTCACGTAGTACCGGAACGATATGCTTACCGGCAAGCTTCACTGCAAAGCTGGAGCCTTTGCAATTTTCTACCCGCACACAAACAACAATATGTTTTTTTGTACCTGGCTCCGGTGCAAAGAAAACATACCATCCATCATTGATGCGCTCATTTTTTACAATGCGTTCAGGCGTACCTGTTTTGCCTGCAACAGCAATGCCCAAAGTGTAATATTTTAACGCACTTTGTTCTATCATATATTTTGTCATCAACGAAGCATAGCTTGTATCATTAACCAATGGTATCCCTTTTTGCAAAGCAGTTTTTTTGCCACTTACACTTAACACATACCTGCTCTGCATCATCGTTCCTTTATTGGCAATACCAGAAGCAATTCTTGCAACTGCTGCAGGTGTTGCAATCAATGCACCCTGCCCCCATGCCATACCTGAAATACCAATGCCCCTTGTCCGTTTGATATTATTCGGGTCATAACGTTTTAAACTGGTAAACTCTGTTTTGCGCCAGGTATCTTTCCATTTTTCCTGTTGCAATTTATCATCATCAAAATCGTAATAATAACCACCAACACCATGCAGAAACATTCCTGACTTCAGGTATAAATCACCCATGTATTCCTGCAACTGTTCTTCATTTGCCAGGCGAATAAAAAATGAATTGTTTGACCTCACAAGCCCACGCTCCAATGTAATATATCCTGCTTCATCAGGTTCATATCCTTTTGTGCGGATAAGGTCTTTAGGATAAACATGAATTACTTTTTTTGCAGCAGCCATTCCTAATTTATTAAATGCAGCCAAAGATGTTACCAACTTTGCTGTTGAGCCAGGCTGAGTGGCAACAGTAAAACCCAGATCATTATCAGTAATCCATCCGGGTAGTTGATTTTGTTCCTGTGGTGTAAGATTCATCATGTCCCAATCATCAGTTTGTGGCAAAGGATAATTGGCAGAAGCCAGCACATCACCTGTACTGTCTTCCATCACTACAACAGATATGCGATACTTAGCTAATGAATCATCGCTTTGTAATGATTGCTGGATTTTTGTCTGCAATGCAGCATCCATCGTTAATTGTACATCACGGTTTTTTAGTTTGAATGAATCTACTGTAGTACTGTTGATACCCGCAATCAATAAATGAGATAATGCGCTGTAATCTTTTTGTGCAACACTCATCTCTATTGATGTCTGTGGTAAAAATTTTTGTTCACGGTAACGTGTTGCGCTTACTGTAAAACTGTTTTCAGGAATTGGGAAACCACGCATGGCCTCGGCTTCACGGTATTCAGCATAATAACCATTGGAAGCGCCATTAAAAATATTTGTATTATCATCACCAATCCAGAAAAACATCTGGTTTCCGAAAGGATAATACCGGTCAAGCCTTTTATAAAACATGGCATCAATATCTGATTGCGGGATATTCAAAGCAAGCAATGAATCCCTTTCATCACTGATAACAGACTGGTGGCTTGTTGCAAGTATCCTTCCTTTCCTGTCCAGTAAATTTCCGGCCTGCAACCTGTTCATTAAAATGCTGATGCGCGGGTTATAACTAAACATCCTTGCACCACTCCTGTCTGCAACCAATGCAGGCTCTACCACCCATTTGTTATTATTGAAAATATATTTTGAAACGCTGATGCTGAGCAATACAATGCCTGCACATGCGCCTAACAATGCAGGTATTAAATTCCTGTCTTGTTGTTGTGCAATATATTTCATCTGCACAGGTGAACCATGAATCAATGATGCAGACAAAAGAAACCCTGCAGCGAGCATATTTACAATTAAAGACGAACCTCCATAACTCATGAATGGTAATGCAACACCTGATAAAGGCAATGCGCCAACAGAGCCACCTGCAATCAATAAGAACTGTACAAAACTTGCAATGCCAATGCCAGAACATACATAAAATAAAAACGGCCTACCTGTTTGCCTTCCGATGATTATTGAACGGTGCAGGTAAATAAAGAACACAATAAAAACACTTACTATGCCTGCGAGGCCAAACTCCTCTCCCATTGATGGCAATATCATATCAGTGTGTGCTTCAGGAATTGTTTTTGCAAAACCTTCGCCTGCACCTTGTCCTGTAATACCACCACCCGACATAGCCCATATACCATTTGCAACCTGGTCGCCACCAAACACTTCATTGTTCCAGGGGTTTTGCCAGATGGCTTTCCTGTCAATCAACCGCTGCATCGGTCCCGGGAAATAATGTGCAAGCGCAGGTATTTTATCTAATAATAAAAATGCGGCAATAATGGTGAGCGCCATCAATGATGATTCACTCAGTTTTTTTGTAACAGCGAAAGTATAAATCACAAAAGCAATTGCAGTGATGATTGTTGCAGTCAGCACATCTTTTATAATCCAGATAGACAATACATAAAAAATAATGGATATAGCCATGTGCGCAAAGTCGCCACGCGAAAAAGAAAACAATACAATAAAAGTGAAACAACAAACCATTGCAGGGCCAAGGTCGCCTAACATCAGGAAGCAAAGTATAGTTGTGAGGATAGCTGCTAATGCGAAAATGAAGAATTTACTACGCTTAGTCCAGGTGTAATATGATGAGATAAATTTTTCATTGGTTGCAAAAAAACCGGCGAGAAAAATAACAATGGCATACTTGACAATTTCGCTGGGTTGAAATCCGAAGAGGTTCACTTTAACTCCACTGCCTTCAGGGCCGGTGCCAAATAAATTTGTCATAACCAATAAACCGGATGCAATGATTGCCCAGGGCCATCCGTTTGCTGCAGTTTTATTTTTTGTGAAAATAAAGAGGCGGTAAAATTTAGAATCAGTAGTGAATTTTTTAAAATCAAATAACAGCAAAAAAATAATTCCAATGATACCTGCAATAAAATAATAAAAGGTGCTCTTGGCCAGGAACCAATCCCGCAAAGGGTCCTGGAGGCTTATCAATGTTATGAATGAAAGCCCGGTAATGACCATGATTGCCGGCAACACCAACTGGTCTGCCTGCCTGAACCAGATGCTGAGTATAATATGGAGGGTGATAAAACTCAGTATAAAACCAACAGAGATAATCCAGAACCATTGCATCACATCAGCAGGTGTCCTTACAATAAATGCTTTTTCTTTTTTTAATGACCTGAAATCTTTTGTTGAAAATAAATTCAACTGGTGCGGATGGCGATAAAAATTAAAACTGACATCATGGTCTAATTTTTCAACGCCTTGTGAACGGCCGAAAGCATAATTCAACTGCAATGGCAAAACAGAATATGTTTTATCATCCGGTAAACCTTTGAAAGAAAAATTTCCATTGGCATCAGTTTGCGAATATGCTACAAGGGTTTGCAACTGTTGATGATGCAAAGAATCTATAGCAAAAGTTTTTCTCACCACAACAGAATTTTCAATGAGCATGCTGTCCACTTCTTCCACTGAATTGCTGTATAAACTGTCCTGCGGCAATATCAAACGCAAGCGGACAATCACATTAGCAACAGTTGCATCATTTTCTATTATAGAACCACTGATATTATGTTGCCCCATCGCAATATTGTTAACCGAGGGTATTGAAGAAGGATGATTTTTCTGCCTGTTAAAAATGGCATCATCATCTGTAGAAAAACCAAGGGCTATGCGTTCTGCTGCCACACGTTGCCTGAATGATTCGCCACCCTGTGCCAATGCAACGGCAGCATTTACGCTGTATTGTTTTTTATTCAGGTCGCCAATATTGTCAATTGGTGTTTTATCACTCATCCTTGCACGAGCAAAAGTGGAACTGATGAGGTCAATATCTTTTTCATCCTGGAAGTAACGGCCTTTCTGCAACAATGATTTCATGTTTTGTTCAGGATTAGGATTGTTGAGATTAATCATCGTGCCCTGTTTCAAACGGGATGGCAGTTCAGTAAAATCATTATTGAGGACTAAATAAATTTTATAAAACAACACAGCCATCACTGCACTTAGCAGCAATAAAAAAATCCTTTCAGTATTCCTGTTGACAGATGGACGAACGCTTGTTTTCATTATTGACTGTTACGGGTTTTTGCTGAATCAATTCTTGCATGCACGCTGTCTGCAATATTTCCTGCAGCATCACTGTTGCTTTGATTATTCATTGACATTAATAAAGGATACCGGCAATTGATAAATTGTACATTCTTCAAATGAAGCGCTTTGTTATTCACAAGCAAAGCGATATTGAAATTTTGAAAAGTTATACTATCAAGGATAATGTTTTTACAACCGGATGAAAAAACTATAGCAGCGCCGTTGAATGAAGAATCTGACACCAGTGTAATGCCATTGCCATTGATATGAATAGAATCTTTTGTTATGACCAATGAATCATTTACAGTCACTGATTTGGTATCACCAAGGATGTCTTTTAATGAAAGTTCTTTGCCTGTTGTGTTGTTGATATTATCCTGTATCCTTTGCGACAAAACATTTTTTATCACCGGTAAGTTATCAGCAAGATTTTCATTATTGTTCCTGAAAAAATCTTTGTACAAAAAACCGGCTAATATCACAATCAAAAAAATACAAACCAATCCAAGGAAGGATGTTTTCTTTTTTGGTTTAACAGGTTTATGAGTGGCATTGCTAATTTTTTCTACGACTGTTGTTTCATGTTTTTGTTCATCTTCTTTTTTTGGTGCAACAGGTTTTGTTGCTTCATGCTGCATGGGTTGCTTATCATTTTTCAAAATAACTACAGTGATATTGTCTTTACCACCGGCTTTATTTGCTGCATCAATCAATGCACTGCATTTATCTTTTAGTTTTGCAGGAGAATGTAAAATTTCTGCGATAGTATTGCTATCAATCATATCACTCAGGCCATCGCTGCACAACAATAAAACATCACCCGGCAAAAAAGGTGATTCACCTGTTTCAACAAAACCCGGCTCAGTAAATTTTCCATCATCAAAACCCAAAGCCTTGTTGATTTCATTTCTTTTCGGGTGTTGCATGGCTGCTTCTTCAGTGATACGGCCGCTTTCTTCGAGGTAACCAACAAAAGAATGGTCATGAGATACTTTTACCAATGATGTATTGTCACGGAAAAGATACAGGCGTGTATCACCAACATGTGCATAATAAAATTTATTGTTATCAATATCTGCAACTGCCAGCGTAAGCACACAAGCCATTTCAGCATTCTTGCCTGAAGATTTTTTTTCCTCAATGATTTTCTGGTTAGCTTCAAGAACTGCGTTTTCCAAAGTGACCGGTATGTCATCACCAAATGATGATTGCAGTTGATTTAAAATCGTTGTGCGTGCCAAAGCCGAAGCCACTTCACCACCTTCATAACCACCAACACCATCAATCACACTGCCGATAATAAATTTATTATCCGGAGTTGCCTGTGCAATAAAACTATCTTCATTATTGTCACGCAGTTTGCCGGTATCAGTAAGTCCAAAGAAATTATCCGCCATTTTTCCTGTGTGTTTTTTTTACATCCCTGAAGTTGGCTCCAAGCATGATGAGGCAAACAACAAAGAGCGATGATGATAAAATGATATTGAGCATCAGAATAAATAATTTTAAAAAAGTTTGTTCATTGATATACTGGCTATTGAAATGTTATGATTTAAAAATATTAACACCCACTATCCCATTCAATACAATCCTTGAATTCAATGGCAGGTGCACCCACCTCAAATCATTGTTATTACTGGAAGGTATCTGCGCTTCATTCACGATTGTTTTTTCACCATATGAAGCGAGATAAAATTTATCATCTTTCTCGTCATAACGGATTTTTAAGTGAGGCGTATTCACCCATTCCGAAGGGATGCGGAAAATATTTGCCTGCTCTTTATTTTCATCTTTACCTGAGACAGTAATTTCTTTATCCTTCATAAAAAATTCAATCTTCCTGCCTGCATATTCCCTGTCAGGAATTATTGTTTCCAATCGTGCCAGCGTTGTTGAACTTCCACTTGTAACTGTTTTGTCTGCCGGCAATAAATTTTTATCATAAGCAACTTCATAATAACCATCGCTGTAAAAAATAAAACCATCGAGTAATTCAGCATTGACATCAAAAGTTTCTGCGATGCCTGTCTGGCGTGGAATAAATGTGATACGCAGGTTTTCATTTTTAGGCTGTGTACTGCCTGGCATTAATTTCCCAATCAGGCTTTTATCACCACGCATATATTCAGGGTGGGCAACAAAACGAAAAACCCATTTGCTGCTGGAAGGTGATACTGTTTTTCCTTTTTGCTTATAATCATTCAGTATTTCATAAAACCTTTTTACAGACTCCTGGACTATCAAACCAAAAATGCCTTTTATATTCCGGGTAAACTGGTTATAATCTTCTTCATTGAAACAGATGATATATTCATGGAAGAAAACAACACGGTTAGCGAATGATAATTCATTGATGGAGCTTTCAAATTTATCAACGATATAGTGATAGATTTCATCAGTCGTTAATGGTTGTGCCTGTTGTGTAACATAATCTGCTTCACGTTTTAAAAACCAATCGTGGAAGCCCATGCGTTGCCAGAAAGAAGATTTAGTTCTTGTCATTTTTATCTTTATTTTTTTTACCAAATAGCCTTTGAAAAAAGTTGAGTTTCTTTTCGGGTTTTGTTACTACAGGTGTTGTTGAAATAGTTTGTTTCACTTTTCTATCAGCCGCATCGCTGTTGCCGGTTTTATCACTGACAGGTTTTGTAACATCAATTAATTTTCCATTAAATTCATGCCTGTGTTCACTGTTATCAATCCATACTGCATGAGTGGTACTATACACTATTTTCCTTTCACCCAATATTGCAGGTTGCTTATCTGTTACAGCTTCTACAGAATCCCAGTTCTTCCCGCCATCAACAGAAAATAAATACATATTATTCGCTACATCAAAATAAACATTCCTGGAAGGGTAATAATAAAACTCAAATTTTTGCTGGCCCTCCTGGTTGCATGAAATCATGATGCTGCAATAAATGATTAAAACAAGGAACAATGATAATTGCCTCATGCGGGAAAGTTAAACCAAAGATTATTGCTTTAAAACGAAAATTATTGATTTTCCTTATATAACAAAGTAAGGATTAATGTTAGAAGAAATTTAATTTATGATAACATCGTGGTTAGTTACCTTATCAATACAACTGTCCCTTTCTTAAGATAAGGTTTATTGGTATAATCTATTGCCTGGATAACATACACGTATGTGCCGCTTGCTTGTTTCTGTCCTTTGAATGTTCCATCCCAACCTATACCAGGGTTGCCAGAGTTAAAAAGCAATTGGCCCCAACGATTATAAATTCTCAGATACATGAATTGTTTCATGCCTGCAACAATTGGCCTGAACACATCGTTCCTGCCATCACCATTAGGAGTAAATGCAGATGGGATAAAGACTGCAGGCTGTGAATTGAAAATAATTATTTTTATACTGTCAGTATTATAACAGCCTTCAGGTGTACTGACTCTTACACTATATACAACAGTATCCGGTTGATCGGTTAAATTCAATATAGGGTTTGAAATAAAAGGGTCACTTAACCCTGAAACAGGAAACCATTTATAATTAGTGCCACCTGTAGCCTGCAGTTGCAATGGTTGAGACCTGACTACAACAGTATCATTTCCGGCAAATGCTTTTACTACCGGCACTACAGTTACACGAACAGTATCACTGGCAGGTTTCGGGCAACCTATTGTATCAGTAACATTCAAGATATAATCAGTTGTTTGTTGTGGGCCGGCTATAGGTGTTAAAGAATTTGCATTAATTAAAGAACCTGAAGGAGACCATGTGTAATAAGTTCCAACAATTGTTGCATCAAGTTGTGTGGTACCACCATAACAAATAGATACATCATTACTCACTTTCACTGTTGGATAAGGTACCACATTAACCTGCATATTATCAACAGCAAAACATTTTCCTACAGATGCACGCAATGCATAGTTGGTATTGGTTAATGGTGTTGCAACCGGATATTCAACATCAGTTTTACTTAACCCTAATGGTGGTGACCATGAAAAATACAGAGCATTGGTTATTGGTGTGAGCTCTATACTATCAGTCTTGCAAATTGTTGTGTCACCGGGTAGTTTCAGATCAACCTGGTCAATCACATTCACTAAAACTGAATCTTTTGTTTCACAACCTTTGTATGAAACAGTTATTCCATATTGAGTTGTTTTTTTAGGATATATGAATGGTGTATTACTATTGGCATTGATGATATTATAAGGAGGATCCCAATTGAAAGTTGCGCCTGTTGTTTTTGAACTTGATTTCAATTGCAAAGTATCAATACTGCAAATCAAAGTGTCAGGAAATGCAAGCTGAAGATCAGGTCCAAGCGTTACATCCAAAGATTTTTTTGCGGTATCAATACAGCCTTTTGAATTGGTTGTGATTAACATTATTGTTCTTGTTCCGGTATCAGCATATACATGAGATGGATTCTGTGTGGTATCATCAGGTGGCACACCCGTACCTGAATCATCAATACCATCGCCAAAAAACCATTTCCAGGAATTCACATACCCATATTTTGTTGTAGTCTGGTCATTAAAATAATATGGATTCTGGATGCAACTTGCATTGATTGAAAAATCAGTATTGAACCCGGGATAAATTTTTACCTGTGCCTGTGCAGAGTCTTCACAACCTTTATTGTTGTTGGCTTTCAATTGCACAGTATAGGTGCCTGTATCAGGATAAGTATAAGAAGGTTTTGCTTGTGTAGAAGTATCTGTTGTAATACTTGTAACACCAAAATCCCAATAATAAGAATATGAAGCATCAATAGTGGCATTGTTTTTAAAATTAAAAGTCAGCCCATCACAGGTAATATAAACAGGATCTAATAGTGCACCGCCAATACTGCAATTGGCAACGTTTAAATGCAGTTCTTTTCTTGTTTTGCCAATATAAACACCATTCCTGAATTCACTAACACATACGGCGGCAACATAGGTGCCGGTTTGTGCCGGGGCCCTACCAGAAACAATACCGGTTTTTGAATCAATTACCACAGTAGGACCAAGTGGTTGTACTCCTGAATAAGGGCTCCTGTAAGGAATAATGCTATAAGGCGGACCGGGTGGATCTTCAATAACAGGATCATCAGCAGTTCCCCCTGTAAGCCCGCTGCATAAACTATAACTCAATGAATCGCCATCAATATCAGTTGCAGAAAAATCAAAAGTGAATGGGGCATTATAACATATAGCCACAGTTTCATTAAAAGCAAATACAGGACTATTGTCATTATAAGCAGCGCCACCAGGAATGTTCAAAGTATAAGTCAAACCAACCAGGTTAGAATTGGCCACATTTTCTATTCCACCTATCCTGCAGCATCGTTGCACCGTTACTACATAACCATCATCATTTAAAGGAAGGTTTACAGTCAAATTATATTCTGCAATCAGATAACATACATTAGGTTGATTTTGAAAACAGGGGCCAAAATCATTTTTGCTTTCAGTAGTAAGCTTTGATTGAGGAACATTATGCGAACTACCAACTTCTAAACCAGTTCCTGCATCATGAATCGAGAGATAAATACTTTCATCTACTTTCTGAGGTTCACTACAATCAGAATATTGGTAAAAAGTTATTTTATATTGTGCATTATTACCAGACATGCCCAAATAAACATATTTTATCCATCCGCCTTTCAGGTGATCTGCCATAGCAGGTTTAGCTGATAAAACCATTACCAGAAAAACAAAAAGACCAACTAAAGTTTTAATCCATTTCATGTATAAAATCCTTCAAAATCCTGTTTAGTTGCAGGGGCTTTTCCAGCATGCCCATGTGGCCTGTATTTTTTAATATATGAATGTATGTTTTCACCGGCAGATGCACCTGTTGTAAAACATCGTTTAATGGCGCAGCATTATCTTCTGTACCCATAACAAATAAAACAGGTAGTTTATTGTCTTTCAAAACAGAAGTCCTGGCAGGCCTGTTCATCATGGCATAATAATATTGCTGCAGGGATTTTTTTGCAGAGCTTCTGCCCTCTTCAATTAAATCATTTACTATCTCAGGATGTTTTGTCTTAAACCCTGCAGAGAACAAACCCGGCTGTGTTGTTTTCAAAAATGCATAGCTTCCATATTTTTCAATAACATCAATCCCCTTTAAACGGATTTGTTTTTTTTCTTTACTATCAGCAAAAGCTGTTGAGTGAACAAGGCCAAAAGCTTTTAAACGTCCAGGATATTTCTCAGCAAAAGCCAAAGTGATGTATCCGCCCATGCTATGGCCAAGCATGATGCATTTATCAAAATTTTCTTTCTTAATAATAGCATAAACAGCATCAGCAAGGTTGACTATAGTGAGTTTCCTTGATTGCAATTCCATTAACGGTGATTTGCCTGAACCCGGCAGGTCAAGAACAATAAGGTTACAAATTTTACTCAGCACTTTTACCTGGTTTTTCCAAACTGCATTTGTTTCACCAAAACCATGCAGCAAGATGACAGGCACCCCTTTACCATATTGATGATAAACAAGCTTTGATTTTTTATATTGAATTTCCTTTTCCATTATTTCATTCGCCTGAAATTATTGGCAAGTGTAACATATCGGTTTAAAAGTAACAATACAAAAGGCAACAACGCAATGTTTATTTCCTGCGGAATAAAAAACCATGCGCCGAGGAACACTGCTGTTATAACTGCTATTACCAGGAAGTAGTTGCCTAACCACCCGGGCTTCCTGGAAAGAAAAAATGCAACGAAAACATTTAAAGGAAATGCCCAGGCAAGATTGAAATTATTTTTGCAAACAGTATGATCAGTCCCAAACCACATAAACAATAAAAGCAGGCCTAATAAACCTGTTATATACAACAACAATGCATCAATAAATGACATTGTTTTCCGGGCTAATGTTGCTTTTGATTTTGAAAGAAAAAATATCACAAGACAGATTAAGCCAATTACTATTAATGGCAAATATTTTCCTGACGGATGTTGGGCAGCTTCACCTTGTAATAACTGGTTTTGCTTTATTACAAAAGGGGTATTATCATTTGAGGATAAAGAAAGCCCTTTCATTAAAAACTCAGGCATAAACATGGCTTCATTATTTGAAACAACCCAATCTACACGGCTACCCAACAAAATATCAATACCCAGTTTTGTCCAGGATTCTCCACCACGGTCAAGATAATAATGTATCATATCCCTTGATGTAGTTGCGGCAGGTACAATGCTGTCTTTAATCACGACATTTTTATTATTGTCAAATACAATATTTCTTACGCGTGTGGTACAGTTGTCCAGTAAAAAATCATATTTGTAAAATTTATTTTCACCCTGCATGTTGAAATGAATCGCATTGATAATTTTTAGTTTGGATGCACTATCAAGGCTTAACACCTGTTCATACACACTCCTGTTTTCATAAATATATTCATACATGAAATCGGAATAACTATCAGCGGAAGAATAATACAATAATTGCCCGCGTAAAAATTTCAGATAGAAATATGGTTGATCAAAAGTAAAGCCACCCCAGTTATAAACTATATCCGAATGGGTAGTGCTATCAACAATACGGATGGCAGTATGCCCGAACAATGAGTAGAGGTCTTCACCCGGCCCGCAGGTAATAACACTGATGCGGGTATGTGCCACATTTGTTTGCGCAATAACAGTAACAGAAAAGGTAAAAAAAATAAATATACCTGTAATTTTTTTCAACATAAGCAAACGTTGATATAGTGTTCTCTTAAACTTTATTCATGAAAAATTTCGTTCAACATTTTTATTAACTCCCATTCTTTTAAACTCTGCAACACCATGCCTTTCATCTTTCATTATTTTTTCCAGTGTCCACTCCTGCTGTTCATGCAAACCATATAATGATGCATCACCATCTTTATGAACTTCCATTGAACAACTTACAGGATAAGTGCCATCTGTGTGCACAAACATTTCAACAGTTTCGCCAAATTCAGATTTGATTAATTTCTGTAATGCATCCACTTCATCATGTGCTTCGAGTACATCCAGGTAAAAAGGAACAGTGAGATGGCAATCAATATGCAATATGCTACCGAATTTTATGATGCGAAGGTTATGGATATCTATCCAGTTAGGGCGACGGTTATCATTCAGGAGTTTCACCAGTTTATTCAATAGTTTCATATCTGCTTCATCCATGATACCTGCCAGTGATCTCCTGATAATGGAATAGCCGTTAAAAATTATTACAATGGCAATAATACAGGCAACCACTTTATCAAGCCAGAGAAAACCTGTAAACAACATTATAACCAATGCTGCTATGATGCTCAGCGTGGAATAAGTATCAATGATTAAATGTTTACCACTTGAATGCAATGCGAGTGATGCGTTTTTTTTCCCTATTCTCACACAAATAAGACCAGCAATGAAATTGATGATGGCTGTTGTTGCAATCATCCATGCGCCGGTATCTAATTTCTGAATTGAACTTGATTGAATAAAATGTATGATTGCTTCATATAAAATGAGCAGGCCTGATGCAACAATCAAACCACCTTCGGCAGCAGCAGAAATAAATTCAGCTTTACCATGGCCATAAGGATGATCAATATCTTTTGGTTTTGCTGCTACATAAAGGCTGTACAATCCTATAAAACCAGCGATTACATTTACAATGCTTTCCAATGCATCAGAAAGTATTGCCAATGAGTTTGTGAGGTAATAAGCAATAATCTTAATTACAAAAAGGATCACAGATAATGCAGTGATCCATTTCTGAACTATAAAATTTTGCTTAGCTACCTGCAATGATTATTTGTATTTGCGGATTAAACATTTGCTTCAAAACGCTGCTGGATAAAATTCCAGTTTAAGATATTCCACCAGGCTGTAATATAATCCGATCTCTTATTCTGATATTTTAAATAATAGGCATGCTCCCACACATCAAGCCCCAAAACAGGGAAACCTTTTAGTTCACTTATATCCATCAATGGGTTGTCCTGGTTAGGTGTTGAACCAATTACCAGTTTTTTATCATTGGTATAAACCAACCATGACCATCCGCTGCCAAAACGTTTGTTGCCTGCATCAGCAAACTGAGCCTGGAATGATTCAATAGAATTAAAATCCCTTTTAATCATATCTGCCAACTTGCCCGAAGGAGTTGCTTCTGATGATTGGGGTCCCATTATTTTCCAGAACAGTTCATGATTATAATGGCCACCGGCATTGTTGCGCATTTTGGTTGAATACTTTGAAATAGATGACAACAAAGTTTCCAATGATGTATTTTGGGTATTTACATTTTCATCTCTACAAGCATCAGCAAGATTTTTTGCATAACCTGCAGCATGTTTTGTATAATGGATTTCCATTGTCATTGCATCAATGGATGGCTCAAGCGCTGAATAACTATACGGCAATGGCGATTGTGTGTAAGGGATACCATTTAAATAAAAATGATTCGTTTGAAATAAACCATTATTAGCCATTGCAGGAAAAACAGCGGCTGATAAACCTGCAGCTAATGTTGCCTTGCCACTTTCTTTTATAAATTCTCTTCTACTTTTACTTTTTTCACTCTTCATAATACTTAATTTTTATTTGAATCTATATTTCTTTGCCTTCGTTTACAAAGTTTTTATTTTTCTTTTTCTTCAGAAGGTCTTTTATGTTCTTAATTAACCTGTAATAAAATTCTTTATTAAATAATTGCGAATCCCGCATTGCTTTCGAAGTTAGAAAAATTCCAACAGGTATTAATGCAAAAGTTGACATCCACATTCCTGTGAAAACATTGGTAACGCCTTCTCTTGCAAATTTTTCGCCGAATGTGTTCAGCAAATGAAACAACACAAAAAATATCACAGCAAAAACAAGTGGTGAGCCAAGACCGCCTTTACGGATTATAGAGCCTAAAGGCGCACCAATGATAAACAGGATAATACATGCAATTGACAAAGTAAATTTCCTGTTCCATTCTATCCAGTTTTTTCGCAAAAGGTCTTCAGTGGAAGAATATTCAACTGTGCCCAGATCTATAAATCCTTTTACTGAATTGATAACAGTTAAAGACTTTTCATAATTCTGTAACATCATTGAATCAGGGATAATTGATTCTATTTTGTTGATAGGCTTATTTTTCAAAGAATCAGGAAGGTTCCATGCACTGTCCTGGTATTTATAAAAAACCAATGCAGGTTGCAGTTGCGATTTCAATTTTGCCAAACTTGCTTTGTTCAATTGATTGATGGAATCAATGGAAAGATTGAGCTGGTGGACAGTCAGCATCTTCGGGTCCCACTTGAACAAACTGTCTTCTGTTTTATTCATCTTAAAACTGCTCAGGTCGAAATCAGTTTTATATTCTTTGAAACCAAGCCGGATAAATTCGGAACTGCCCCCAAACCTTCCGCCGTTTTCCTGGTATTTCCATCCATCACGAAGTATAAATTCAAGGAAGCGTTTATCAGGTGTTACTTTCATCACACCACTTTCTGCAACAAGGAAATTATCCTGTGCCCCATAATTTTTTTCATAAATAACAACATTCCTGATGGTGCTGTCATCTTTTTCTTTCTTACCTACTTTTATAACAAAGCCTTCAATCTTATCATAAAATACACCTTCTTTGATATCAAGTGCAGGCTTTGTTACTATGATATCATATTTTAATGCATTCAGTTTCAGATTGGCAACCGGGATAATATTATTTGCAAATAAAAAAGCTACACCGCTGATGAAAATGGAAACAATCAACAAAGGCATCATAAAGCGTAACAAAGGGATACCTGCAGATTTAATAGCAACCAATTCAAAAGATTCACCGAGGTTACCAAAAGTCATGATAGATGAAAGCAGCAATGCAAGCGGTAATGCAAGCGGGACAGCTGACGCAGCAACATAAACAATTAAGCGAAGAATAGTGATAGCATCAAGCCCCTTACCTACAAGGTCATCAATATACAGCCAGAAGAATTGCAGCACCAATACAAAAAGTGATATAAGGAACGTGGCAATGAACGGGCCGATAAAAGCTTTTATAATAAGTTTATCGAGTTTTTTTATCACTTTGCAATGGCTTTAATCAATTTTCAATATGACCGGCACAAATGTAGAGCTTTCAAAAATTGAATTACGACTTGTCAA
Organism: uncultured Parafilimonas sp.; assembly: GCA_964400415.1. Lineage (GTDB taxonomy): Bacteria > Bacteroidota > Bacteroidia > Chitinophagales > Chitinophagaceae > Parafilimonas. Next base: position 9,384 of record CAYNTP010000008.1, on the reverse strand, counting down.
CAGCAGCGAATTTATTTTAACAAAGAATAGAATCATTGAAAAAGTATATATTTTATTTGGCTCATTGAGTGAAAACTATAAAGATATACTGGCAGGTTTTCAACCACAACTTCCGGGAGAAATATTTAAAACTTCACCTAAAATTTATAAAGGTGAAAATTACCTGCAACTGCCTTATGTGATGATGGATTATCCCCGTACTTTTTCAAAAGAAGATGTTTTTGCTATCAGGAGTTTTTTCTGGTGGGGAAATTATTTCAGCATCACGTTACAATTATCTGGAAAATATTTTCAAGGATTTAAAAACAATATTCATAACAACCTGCAATCTTTAAACAACAACAACTTTTTTATTGGTGTAAATGATAATGCCTGGCACCACCATTTTGAAACCGATAATTATCAACTTTTACACAAGACAAATATTGATAACATACTGCAACTGTCTCACCTAAAATTAGCTTTAAAAATTCCGTTGAATGAATGGAACAGTTCCCCAAAATTTTTTACAGAAAACTATACAAGGTTACTTGAACTATTAAAAGCATAAATTGACTTGCTACAAATATTTATTGGTATTTTTATTATATGGAAGTGAAAGAATCCGCAATATCATCTAATCAGCAACTCTCCATTGAAGCATATCTTGAAATGGAAAATATGTCAATGGAAAAACATGAATATTACCGTGGTGAAGTGTTTGCAATGAGTGGAGCCAAGGTACCTCATAATTTAATCAGTGTAAACCTTGCAGCTATCCTTAAAAAGAAACTGAATGGTAAAAACTGCAAGGTATTTAACAGTGACCAGCGCTTACATATTGAAGACAACAGTTTATTTACATACCCTGATATTTCAATTGGATGCGGAGAAATAATCACCCTCAATAATGACAACTATAACATCCTGAATCCTGTTGTTATTTTTGAAGTACTGTCTGAGTCAACAAAAAATTATGACCGCGGTGTGAAATTCAAATTATACAGGGACATACCTACATTAAAAGAATACATCCTGGTTGATTCAGAAAATGTGCATATTGAAGCATTCAGGATTAATAAAAATAATCATTGGGAATTACAGGAATACAACACAATTACTGATGAACTTTTTATGGAAAGCCTCCTGGAAAGTATTTTGATTACTGAAATTTATGATGGCGTATTGATGAAATAAACCTTAGTTACCCAGCCGGTGAAATAAATCTTTTACCTGTGTTTCCCACAATCTTGTCTGGTCTTTAATATCACTTTTCTCAGCAAAATCTTTTACAACTAAAATTGTCTGGTTGGTAATTTCAGTTTTTTCAATCCTGAATTCAAAGTATTCATCTTTAGGTGCAGTTTGCCAATGGAAACGAATAAATTTATCCAGTTCAGAATCCACAACATCAGCTTTTTCCTGGGAACCATTCCAGGAAAAAATAAATACGTTATCGCGTTCATCCACTTTATCAGCAAACCATTCCCCCAGTCCTGCCGGGGTCGATAAAAATCCGTACAAAATACTTGGAGAGCATCTTACGGGGTATTCAAGTGTAAATAATTGTTTCTTTGGCATTGTCCTTCTTTAATTACGCTAATCACGGGCTGCAATAATATTAAATTATTGTCACCACAAAAATTTTTTTAATTATACAAACTAATATCCTATAAATCATCATTGATTTAGCTTAGGTATTCCATATTCTCCAGTTTTCTTCGGCCTGTATTTCCAGCATTTCATACCCATTTTGAAAAATGGCCCCGGCTTCTTTACCAAATTTTAAAAACTGTGTCAATGGAGGATTATAAACAAGGTCGAAAAGATAATGGGTTTTATTGAGAAACTGATAAGGCAAAGCAGGTGCATCATCAACATTTGGAAATGTTCCCAATGGTGTGCAATTGATAATGATGTTATACTTGTGAAAAATTTCTTTTTTTAAATCAGCATAGGTTATTGCATTTGCAGAAGCACTTCTTGATACAAACAAATATTCAATCCCAAGTTCCTTTAATACAAATTCAACTGCAAGTGAAGCCCCACCTGTGCCAAGTATCAATGCTCTTGTATGATGAGGTTGCAGCTTTTTGATGAATGATTTTTCAAAACCTATAATGTCAGTATTAAAACCGGTTTTTTTGCCATTATCAATTTTAATGCAGTTGCAGGCTTTTATATGTTTCACTTCATTACTCAGTTCATCAAGATAAGGAAGTATAGATTTTTTATAAGGAATAGTAACAGCCAAGCCTTTTAATGAATTATCAGATGAAAAAATTTTTTCAACATCATCAACTTCAGGAATGGAGTAGTTTATAAATTCAGCATCAGTGATATTCTCCCGTTCAAATTTTTCAGTAAAATATTTTTGGGAGAATGAATGAGAAAGCGGGAAACCAATCAGACCATAACGTCGCATTATACTGTATCTTTATTCAGGTATAAATGAAAAGTATCGCCCCTCAATCCAACGCGCATCGCTTCAAGAGGTATTACTTCTGTTGGTGCAATATTCCCGAGATTAACATTACAACCCAATAACTCAAGAAAATAAAGTTGTTGTCCTTTTTGCGGTGCTTCCCAGATTACTTTTTCCGCTGGTATCTGGGTTAAAATTTCCTGTACCAGGCCTTGTCTTACTTCACCTGTACCACGGTACAAACCAACATTACCAGCTTCACGGGCTTCAGCAATTACATAAGATGAACCTGCATTTAATTCTGCTTTCATCAATTCAATCCATTTGTAAGGTGGAAATATGTTGGTCTCATCTTTGGAACCAACTTCACTCAACACAGTTCCATATTTAGTCAGCTTTTCAATATAACCACATTTTTCAGCATGTGGTATTGTGATTGAGCCATCACTCACTTCCATATAACTGATGTTATATGTTTTACAAACATCAATATAATCATTAAACTGGTTACGGATCAGGAATGCTTCAAACAAAGTACCACCAAAATATACAGGGATGTCATAAGACTGATACACTTCAATTTTCTCTCTCAGGTTTGGCGTAACAAATGAAGTACCAAAGCCTAATTTTAAAATATCAACATGCGGATGGGCAATACTTAAAAAATTTTTTGCTTCCTCTACACTTAGTCCTTTATCCATTACCATAGTAACTCCACTAATCCTTGGCTTTTTATTTCTGTCCGGAATCTGATTGAGATTAAAATTCATGTGAATATTTTTTGCACGCGCAAAAATAAGGTTATGAAAAGTATTCTGAGCCGCAAAGACAAATGTTATTAATTATTTCTCTTTATCTTTCTGTATCGGGCAATCAGATCTACTACAGATGAATTCTGGAAAATGGCAGGATTTAATTCCATAAAATTTTTAACAAGTTTTGGCGCTTTCTTCAAACCTGTTTCCAGTTGCAACAATGCATCTTTTGATTTACCAGAAGCAAACAAAACTGCACTGAATAAAAAATGTATTAAGGGTTTATTTTCAGTCACTCTTAATGCAACATGGCATTGCTGAATAGCTTCCTCAAAATGCTTCGATTGATACAAACATGTTATCAGCGCTTTCCAACCATGGATATTTTTTGGCCTGCTCCTCACTGCCATACTGAAATGGTGTACTGCATCTTTATAATTTTCTTTTTGCATATAGCATTGGCCAATAGCTATATTATAATCAGGTACATTTTTATGAATGCGTAATGCAGCTTCCAGTTGATCAATCGCCTTATCCCATTTCTTTTCATTAATATAAGTAAGGGCAATTTTGTAATGTAACTTACTGTCAGTAGCATTGATGTGGCTGGCCTTACGGTAATTAAACCTTGCTGTTGCAAATTTTCCGATTTTCTGGTAACAATGTCCGAGTGCTTCAAATATCACATCTTCTGGCCTCGTCAACTCCGCTACTTTTTCCAATACTTCAATAGCTTCCCTATACTTTCTTAGCCTTATATATGCATCTCCAATATTGCGATAGGCATAATCAAACTTATCATTAATAACAATTGCATATTGGTATGCATCAATTGCTTTTTCATATAGTTTCAACCCCTGGTAAGCAGAGCCAAGGTTGAACCAGGCTAATTCAGAATAAGGTTGTTCATCAATAATGTTTTGATGCAGCCTGATACTTTCTTCATTTCTGCCGGTAAAATCTGTCCAGAAACAAATTTTATATAAAGCTTCTTCGTTGGCTGGTTCCATTTCGAGTATCAGTTTCAGGCAATCAAATACTTTTTCAAAATCTTCATAATCATCATACACATCAGCCAGTTCAAACAAGAGGTCAATCTTTTCATCACCTTCAAAAATCAATAGCGCTTCTTCCAGTAAAGCTGCAGCCTGGGCATGCATATCTAGTGCAAGAAAGGCATCAGTCCTTAAAATATATATATCTATATTTTCATTTTCAAAAAGTTCAGCCTGCCTTAATGTGTCAAGCGCTTCATGATAACTGTGTGTAGCAATGAGCAAATCGGCTTTTTTTATCAACATTCCACCCGAATAAGGGAAATAATCCAAAGCAGTCTCAGCAATTTCAAGCGCTTTGTAAAAATCATTTTTATCATTAAAATACACAATGAGGGTTTCGAAAGACTCCTCCTCAAGGAAAGATGATTTTTTGCCCGACCTAAGGTCTTCATACTGCCTGATCAGGTCGTCCATTTCATCCGCATTTTCACTAAACGAATGTTCGTGCATAGGCATAAAGGTTACGGAAAGATATATAACGAAAATAATTTTTCCAATTCCTGTAACAATTCTTTATTAAAAAACGTTATAGAAAAGTATATTTCGTGTTAAAGTTGTATATTTGCGGCGATGAACAAACTATTATCTCCAAAAAAGGCGCTTTTGTTACTGGGTTTCGCACTCAGCATTAATGCTTTTGCAGCTTTTATTGATAATGGATCTGCTACCAAAAAGAATAATAACACTAACACTATTAATTTCAGCCTGAAAAATTTTAACCGGAATTCTTTTCAACAATCAGCTTACCCCGGTTTCAGACTTTCTGGTTTCCAGTTTAAAGGGTCAACAAACATTTATCAGTATAACACAAATAATGCTATAGTTGGACAATCATTTTTAAAAATGGAAAAAGGAAATACAACTTATGTATTCCCTTATAAGTACAAAGTAAAAGTTCCTTTTTTCAAGACTCCAACACCTCCCAGGGGTTTACAATAATTTATTCTTTTAATAGGCGGTAACCTTTTTCTGAAACCTGAAATTGTGCTGATGGCACCGGATCAAAATCTATTTTTTCAGCTACATATATAATTTCGTTACCATTTTTCCCTTTGGATTTATATTCTAATACCAGCCCGGGAACATTTTCAAATTCATAAGGATTTTCATCAATAGAAGGCATCAATTCAGTTGTAAAATAAATTGTATATATATTACCATTCGTTAATTTCAATTCTGCTTCCTTGCAGTTATAATTAAGAATAGATTTTGACTTTCCTGTCAGGGAAAGTGTATTGTTTTTAAATATTTCATTTTTCATCTTCCATTCCTCATCAGAATAATATGAAATATATTTTGATTGACCGATATTTTTCATCACAGTTGCATTGCCTTCTTTGCTATCATAAAAAACAGACTGACTAAATTTCGGAGTGATGAGATCTGTCCTGATAAATTTTCCTTTTAAATAAATAATCTTTGAACCAGCTGATGTTTGGTGACCATCTATTATTTGAAATATTGAAAAAGTTATTGTACCATCTGCAATAATTTTGGGTGACTGGGCATTGATGCCTGCACAACAACAAAATAATAAAAAGGATAAAATAATTTTCATTCGTCTTGAATTGCAGATGTGCAAATTAATAAACCTGGATTTATCTTTCAATTAATAGATATCACATTAATCTTTTATTAAACGTCTTTATTATATTATATCTTCGATTCTTTAATTAATAAAATGACTAAAGGGAAAATAGCTGCAAACAATATTTTTTTAAGGTTGCACCCGGTTCATCGTCTGTTGATTAGTTTTTTGTTTAGCCTGGTCGTTTATTTTATCGTTCAGCCATCAAAATTACCTGCACTCATTGTTGCTATGTTCATATGGAATGTTTTTGCCATAGTTTATCTTTTATTATGTTGGATTGTTTTAATGAAAAGACCTGTTTCGCAGATCAGGCAATTAGCAAAAAAAGATGATGGTAGTGTCTTGTATGTTTATATGTTGATTATCATTTCCTCATTTGCCAGTATGGTTACTGTTCTTTTACTGGTTATTTCGAAAAATGATAGCCTGACCCAAAATGTTTTTTATATCCCTGATGCAATTGCAGGTATTTTATTAAGTTGGATAATGGTTCATACCATTTACACTTTTCATTATGCACATATATATTATGGGGATAGTAAAAAGCATCCGGGCAATGACTGTTACGGCCTTGAGTTTCCCGGCAATGAAACAAAAACATATCAGCCCAATTATATTGACTTCGCCTATTTTGCTTTTACAATTGGTTGCACTTTCCAGGTTTCAGATATTGAAATTTCTTCACCAAAAATGAGACGGATTGCATTGGGCCATGGTTTGATTTCTTTTTGCCTGAATACATTTGTAGTGGCATTGACAATTAACCTGGTTGCAGGATTATCAAAATAATTGTAGCCTGCCATTTATTTGTAATGAAAACAAAATTTTTTCTATTATGCTTTTTGCTGTTGATGTGTATAAATAATCAGGCATCATCACAAAGTCTTGAAAAGCCATTTAAAGTAATTGCATTTTATACTGCCAAAGAAGACCTGGCACATATCAGTTTTGTGCATAATGCAAACAAATGGTTTGCTTTAATGGCATCAAAATATAACTTCATTTATGATTCAACCAATGACTGGAAAAAACTCAACAATCATTTTTTACAACAATACCAGGTAGTGATATTTTTAGATAGCAGGCCTGAAGATACTTTGCAAAGAGTTGCATTCGAACATTACATAAAACATGGTGGCGCATGGTTGGGTTTTCATTTTGCTGCATTTGCTTTGTCGAATTCAGCATATCCCCAAAACTGGAATTGGTATCACAATGAATTCCTCGGAAGTGGTGAATATAAAAGTAATACCTGGCATCCCACATCAGCCATACTGAAAATAGAAGATACATCTCATCCTGTAACAAAGAATATTCCACATACTTTTTCATCTGCACCCAATGAATGGTACAGATGGGAAAATGACCTTACCAAAAATCCTTCAATAAAAATATTATTGTCTATTGATTCATCAAGTTTTCCATTAGGCAACGGGCCAAAACAATCTGAAATATGGCACAGCGGTTATTACCCGGCAGTATGGACAAACACCAAATACAAAATGGTATATTTCAACATGGGGCATAACGACATGGACTATGATGGAGGCACCAACAGGCAACTCTCCAACACATTCGATAATGCTACACAAAACCAGCTTATCATTAATGCACTGTTGTGGTTAGGTGGAAGAAAAAATTAATTAAATCAAAAAACATGAAAAGTAAAACAATAAAAATATTTCTCAGGCTTACTATCTCAACAGGATTTTTATCTGCTGTTGCTGACAGGTTTGGTATGTGGAGTAATGATGTTTCAGCATGGGGTAACTGGGATACATTTTTAAAATATACTGAAACAATCAACCCGTGGTGTCCACAGTCTATGATTCCTGCTCTGGGAGCAGTTGCAACAATTGCAGAAATTGTTTTTGCGTTGGCAATATTGATTGGTTTCAAAACAGAACTCTTTGCTAAACTAAGCGGTTTGCTTTTATTAATTTTTGCTTTGTCAATGACGTTTTCAACAGGAATAAAAAAAGCATTTGATGCATCTGTATTCAGCGCATCAGCAGCAGCATTTGCATTGAGCATGATAAAAGAAAAATACCTTGAATTAGATTATCTTTTATCCAAATGGAAAAATAAAAGGGCCGGAGCCCTTAAATATTAAAACCTGTCCCAGAAAAAAGGTGGCTCAATGCCTAAAGCACGCAGGTAAACA
>CAYNTP010000008.1:0-1312 GCA_964400415.1 uncultured Parafilimonas sp. | reverse complement strand
TTAAAACCTGTCCCAGAAAAAAGGTGGCTCAATGCCTAAAGCACGCAGGTAAACATAACCCTGAGCCCTGTGATGGATTTCATTATCTATAAAATAAAAAACATGGTTAAGAATCGTTAATTCATACATACCGAAAAGTTTGAATTTTTCATGTAGCCTGTTCACAGGGAGCTTATTAAAATACTCACTGATTAACGGCGCATCCTCATCCCATTTTTTCAAAAGCGCTTCTTTTGTAGTTATTGATTTGTCATTAACAAATTCTGTTTTTTCACCAGTAACAATTTCTTTTAAACCTGGTGTATCAACAGCCATTATTTCTTTAGCCAGCTCTGCAAATGGGCGCATGCCACCAATTGAAAATTCGAACAACTCTTTTTCGGGAAATTTTTCAATAGTCTTTCTTGTCAGGTTATGATGTGCTAACCAATGCTGAAGTAATTCATCTTTTGAAATGATTGTTTGTGTGTTCATGATTTTAAATTTTATTATACAAAATTGAATGCATGGAGTGTCAACAGTATGTCAGCAGGAAATTTTTTTAAAAAATAATTGCTTGAACTGTTTTATAAAAACCCGCTTCTTATTATCAGAACAGCATATTAAAATATTATTTCAATTTTTATCATCAGAAAATAACAATTAATACAAAGACAGTTCAGAAAATTTGAAACAATAATTTTATTATTAAAAAAATTACATTTACCTGAAATAAAAATAAATTCATGGAATCATTCAACCAATTAATACATTCTGAACAACCTGTTTTGGTTGATTTTTTTGCAACCTGGTGCGGCCCCTGCAAGGCAATGGAACCCATTATCAAAGAAGTTGCGAAGTCAGTACAGGGCAAAGCACGTGTGGTAAAAGTGGATATTGATAAACAAAGCCAACTCGCACAGGCTTACAATGTACAGGCTGTTCCAACATTCATGATATTTAAAAATGGAAATGCTGTATGGCGGCATCCTGGTATGATTGATAAAAACAGCATCATAAACCAGGTGATGCAGTATTTATAAAATTAAAACCATGCTAATTATTAAAAGAACTACAGCTAATCATCCGGATTTTATTGCATTAATAAAAAAACTTGATCATGAATTATGGAACGAGTTGAAGGAAGATCAAGCCACTTATGATCCGTTTAATTTTGTTTCTGATGTTACAACGGCAATTATTATTTATGATGATGATAAACCGGTTGCCATAGGTTGTTACAAAAAATACAACAGCAATACAGTTGAAATAAAAAGAATCACTATTGTCCGATTAAAATTTAAAAGGGTGAGCTAAAAAAGCCACCCTTTTT
>CAYNTP010000007.1:56164-153415 GCA_964400415.1 uncultured Parafilimonas sp. | reverse complement strand
TGCGCCAAAAATAACCTGAAAGCTTTAAATGAAAAGTTATTGAATAACAGATGGGTAAAAATTTTTATAGTCATAATAAATTCAACCCATAAGCTTTAAATTAATTACTTTTCTTTGCGTTGATAAAGTGCAGTATAAGGTTTTATACATAAAAATGCAGAAACCTTGTTTTAAAATCATTATTAGCAATAAAATATAAAACCTTACATTTCCAGAAAAAAAGTAATTTATGCTCTATTCAATGACAGGATATGGACGTGCTGAAAAAACAATCAACGACAGGACATTCCTGGTGGAACTGCGCTCACTTAATGGGAAACAATATGATGTCAGGCTCACTATTCCTTCTCTGCTTAAACCTTACGAGATTGACATCAGGAATATTTTGAATGAAGGGTTGCAGCGCGGAAGTATTGAATGTATTATTTCAATCGCCCAGAATGGTTCAGAAAAATCAATCCGTATCAACCAGGATGTTGTAAAAGCATATTATACCTCTGTGCTTGAACTTTCAAAGGAGTTGGGGTTATCACAGGAAAATATTTTAAGCACATTGTTGCGCTTGCCAGATGTCATTTCTTCATCAACAGAAATAATCAGCGAAGATGACTGGAAAATTTTTTCTACTGTTTTACAGGCAGCAATCAACGACCTGGCTAAACATAGGAAAGAGGAAGGCAAGAGCCTTGAAAAAGACCTCCTCACCCGCATTAATAATATAGAAAAGCAACAGGAAGAAGTTGCAGCATTTGAACCTTTGCGAAGGATAAAAATCAAGGAAAGCCTGCAAAAAGTCCTGGATGAAAATATTGGTAAGGAAAACTATGACCCCAACAGACTGGAACAGGAATTAATTTATTATATAGAAAAAATTGACCTCAGCGAAGAACAGGTTAGGCTCAAAAACCATTGCAACTATTTCAAAGAAGTGCTCAATGAAAAAGGTATTATCAAAGGGAAAAAACTTTCTTTTATCCTCCAGGAAATCGGAAGGGAAATTAATACCACCGGTTCCAAAGCTTATGACGCTGAAATACAGAAATGCGTGGTGTTGATGAAAGATGAATTGGAAAAAGCAAAAGAGCAAATTTTAAACGTATTGTAATGATGAGGCATTTCAAATTTTTATTGTTTCTTCCTTTTCTTTTTGCTGCCTGTAATACAATTGATGTTTTTGAAAGAACAACTGCGATACCACATCATGAATGGAGCAGCAACAATAAATTAAACTTCGGTTTTACAACCAAAGACAGCACAGCTTATTACAATATTTATTTTGTAATCCGTCATACTGAATCCTATCATTTCAATAATATCTGGATCAATCTCACTTCAACATCACCTGGCAAAAAAACGGAAACACAAAGATTAAACATTACACTTGCGAATGCAAATGGCTGGCTCGGTTCTGCAATGGATGATATTATTGAACAAAGGATTTTATTATTCAGTCAGCCTATAAAACTACAGGCCGGTGACTATCATTTTTCAATACAACAAATTATGCGGGAAGATCCTTTGCTCAATGTTTTGAATGCCGGCATACGCGTAGAAAAAGTGGTACAGTAATTTCAACCGACAAAGATTTGCAAATAATTATTGTATCAAATTGCTTTTATCATTTTTTCATTATCATGAGTGATGATTGTACTTACTCATAGTTTGAACTTAAAACAAAAGCAACATATAGTTCAAATAAAAAAGGCGCACTAACGTACACCTTTTCTTCTAATGTTCGGGGACTATGCGTTGAAACGTTTATTGCTTCAATATTTGTTTTGTATATGATTTATCATTTACTGATAACCTGATAAAATAAATTCCTTTAGCAACATTGCTGATGTTCAAAGGAATATTTACTGTACCTGCCTGCAATGTGCCTTTATTAATAACCTGCACCAGGTTGCCATTAGCTGCTACCACCTGAATTGACACTTTGCTTTGTGCATCTGTCTGTAATAAAATTGATGGGTTTGGTGAAGGGTTGCCTAAGATTGACCAATCAAAATTTTTCAGTTGTAATTGCACCACTGCTGAATATTTATAATTGCCATCCTGGTCCACTTGTTTCAGCCTGTAATAACTGCTGCCACTCACCATTTTTGTATCAGTATAACTATATGAATGGCCTCCTGGCTTTGATGATGCAGCTACAAAACCTAAAGTTGAGTATGAAATATTATCATGGCTTACCTGTACTTCAAAACCTTTATTATTGATTTCTTCACCTGTTGCCCATGTCAGGTATGCCTGTTTATCTTTCACTATGCCTCTGAAATTCAGCAATGACACAGGTAATACTGTTGAATAATCAAAAGCATCAATACCAATATAATTTGAGTTTGTTCCACTTGAGCCGCCATCAGTTACATAATACCTGAATGCTATCCTGCCGGTAACTGTACCAATGCCACTTACAGTAACATTATATTTTGTCCAATTGGTATCAGGGTAACCACCATTATCAAGGTCAGGATTAATGCTCAACAGGAGTTGAGAAAAATCGCCTGTTGATTCTTCAGTACTACCCACATTGGTGCTGTTACCATTAGTGCTTAACCTTACTTCAAGCCTGTCAGGATATGCAGAGCCTGAAATTGTGCGGGTGTAAAAAGAAAAAGTAGAACCATTGGAAAGATTTAATACCGGTGTCATCAGCCAGTTGCTGATTGTACCCACTTTACTTTTTGAACCGATGCTCTGATAACTTACAGCAGCATAAGAATTAGCAGCGCCATTGTAAGAATTAAATTGTCGCACATCTCCCTGGTACCATGATAAACCATTACCGGTTGAATTGTTGACTGCTACCCAGTCTGTAGGGATGACTGCATCAAAATCTTCAGATAAAGAATTGAGCTGCGCAAAAGTTTCATTAGAAATAACAAGAGAGAAAAAGACAATAAGGATGCATGAAAAGATTCGTGTAAAATTTTTCATAAAGGATGGAATTTTAAGTTTTCAATCTTTGGTTTTATAGAAATTGGTTTTAAAACATAAAAGTATATTGTTTTTTTTATTATTAAATAATATTATCTGATTGGAGTATAAATGTGTATAATTTTTCAAACTTTCCCAAACATATATTCATGCATACTGATTTTTCACTGCTTTCTGGATTGTCTTTATAGTTTTTTAAATGTAAAATTTACAAAAATTATAGATTGTCTTATCCGGATATACCAAAAACTAAATATTGTTTTACCTGATTAGATTTATCCACAATTTTACACTGTTGTTAATAAGAAGTGCTAAAATCCAATTCGTCCTAAAGAAAAACCAGGAAACAATTGCCCCCGTTGAAAAGAATTTACGGTATTGTTTCAAAAAAAATCCTCCAAATGTTGGAGGATTTTTTTTGTATATACACTTAGCCTATCTTCATCTGTATGCAATCTTCATTTATCATAACAGGCAACCTGGTAAACATTGAAAAACGATTTATCCATGTCGCAGACGTTCATGTTGAAAATGGAAAAATTATATCAACTGAAATAAAAAGTAATAGCGAAAATGCTTCATTGCCTTACATACTTCCCGGGTTTATTGATAGCCATGTACATGTTGAAAGTAGTATGCTGGTGCCATCTGAATTTGCAAGGCTTGCAGTGGTGCATGGCACAATTGCCACAGTAAGCGACCCGCACGAGATAGCTAATGTATGTGGTATGAAAGGTGTTGAATACATGATTGAAAATGGCAAAGAAGTAAATTTTAAATTTTATTTTGGTGCACCCAGTTGCGTACCTGCAACAGTTTTCGAAACAGCAGGCGCTGCATTGAACAGTTCAGATGTAGAAATACTTTTACAAAAACCGGAAGTGCATTACTTAAGTGAAATGATGAACTTTCCCGGAGTGCTTCAGCATGATGAAGAAGTTTTAAAAAAAATCAATGCTGCAAAAAAATTAAACAAACCTGTTGATGGCCATGCACCAGGTTTGCGAGGTGAACAGGCGAAACAATATATTGATGCAGGCATCTCAACAGACCATGAATGTTTTACCGAAGCAGAAGCTTTGGATAAACTGAAGTATGGTATGAAAATTATTATCCGCGAAGGCAGCGCTGCAAAAAATTTCGAAGCACTGATAAATTTATTAAATCATTATCCTGATAAAATAATGTTTTGCAGTGATGACAAACATCCTGACAGCCTGGTGGAAGGTCATATTAATTCATTATGCAAAAGAGCTGTTGCAAAAGGTATTGATATATTCAATGTATTGCAGGCAGCCTGCATTAATCCTGTACAACATTATAAATTAAATACAGGCTTATTAAACCCGGGTGATGCAGCAGATTTTATTCTTGTCAACAACCTTGAAGAATTTAAAGTACTGCAGACTTATATCAATGGTGAACTGGTGGCAGAAAAAGGAAAAACATTTTTACATTCTGTTCCAATTAATCCTATCAACTATTTTTCTGCGAATGAAATTGGGGTTGAAGATTTGAAAGTGGAAGCTACTTCATTTCCATTCATAGAAAATAAAATACCGGTGATTGAAGCATTGGATGGCCAGCTTATCACTAATAAAATATATGTTAAGCCCATCATTCAAAACAATACAATCACCTGTGATATTGACAATGATATTTTAAAAATAGTTGTGGTCAACCGTTACAGGCATGCACCTGTTGCCAAAGCATTTATTAAAAATTTTGGTTTAAAAAAAGGCGCTATTGCATCATCTGTTGCACACGACAGCCATAATATTGTTGCAGTGGGTTGCGATGATGTTTCGCTTACAAAAGCAATCAATCTAATCATCCGGCACAAAGGCGGTGTAAGTTGTGTTGATGAAGCCGATGAAAAAGTTTTGCCATTACCTGTTGCAGGGCTGATGAGTGATGATGACGGGTATAAAGTTGCTGCTGCTTACACAGCAATTGATGCTATGGCAAAAAATCTTGGCGCTACATTATCCGCACCATTTATGACTTTAAGTTTTATGGCTTTACTGGTAATCCCGCATATCAAACTAAGCGACCTCGGTTTGTTTGATGGCGATAGTTTTTCATTTTTTCAATGAATTCAAAGCGCTGTCACTCACAGCATCAGCGCTCATAACAGATAAGGCAAGGCTGTCAGTGCCTTTTGGTAAATGATATTTTGTTTTAAAATTTTTGACTGTTCCGGGTTTAATAATATCAGGTATAACATCTTCATGTTCTTCAACACGCACACCATTTGCAAAACACAACATCCTGATGCGGGTGTTTTTAAATGCAACTACAGATGCAGTATTCACCACTTTGCCTTTCACTACTGTTGCACCAAACAAATTCTTTTTATCATCAGAAGAAATCCTAAGAAATTGTGCAGGGTTTTCACTTTCTCTTTGAGCAAGGCTTTGCTTGTTTGCAGAATATGTTTTATTGTCAAAACTATCATGACAGGCAAGCAGGCAAACCATACAAACTGATGCAAAAAAAAATTTCATTATTATTTTATTATGGTTGTAAAACGATTCATGTAAAAAAATATTTTAGGCCTCCTGCCCTATCCAGACAGCGCCGCCAATGCTGCTCCTTGAAGCTCCGGTAACAGATGCAAGGACAGTGTTTTCTTCCCTCCATCTCAACACACCCAGCAATGCCATTATCAATGCTTCTTTATATATGATTATATTGTGTTCAGGAATGACAACTTCAACTCCTGCAGCAGAAAGTTTTTCTCTTATCAAACTTACCAGGAAGCTATTCAATGAGCCGCCGCCTGTAATCAAAATTTTATAACCGGTTTGGTTCATACTTGTTTGTTCAACAATTTTTTTTACAGAATGAAAAACCTGCAGTGCAATATGTTCAGCGTAAGTCCTCAATGCATCGTTGGTGCTTATATTAAATGATTGAATCAATGGATATATAATATCAGTACCGAAATTATTTGACAACGATTTGGGTGATGGGAGTTTGTAATATTCCTGTTGATTCATCTGCTCCAAAAGATGAGTTACAATTTTTCCTTCACTTGCCATGTTTCCATCTTCATCAAAATCTTTTCCAGCATCGTTTGCCAACATATTCAATACCCTGTTGGCAGCGCAAATATCAAAAGCAAAAAAATCTTCATTATGATGAAAAGAAATATTTGCTATACCTCCGATGTTCAGGTAAAATTCAAAACCCGGGAATAAAAGTTTTTCACCCAAAGGAACAATGGGCGCACCTTGTCCACCCAATGCCACATCAATGATTCGCAAATCACTGACAACATTGATTCCTGTTAATGCTGCAAGAGTGGCGCCACAACCCAATTGAGTAGTAACCCCAGACTTCGGTTCATGAAATACAGTGTGGCCATGTGATGCTATCAACTGCACCTGGTGGAACAAATTATTTTCTTCAATAAATCTATTTACCGAAGCTGCAAGAAATTTTCCAAACTCTGCATGTAACAAACAATAATGATAAGCATCGAGGTTTTTTGCATCAGCCAGCTTTTGTTTAAGCTTATCATCATAGTTGATACAGGTTGCAGACTTAACCTGGTAACTCCAGTTGCCCCTGTTTTCTTCCAATTCTGTAAATGCAATATCAAGTCCATCCAATGAAGAACCACTCATTAAACCAATTGTCCTGTATATCATTTTTCAAAAATAATTGAATTAAAGAGGTTATACATGCATAATGATTTTGTAAAAATATTTTAACCCCTTTGTTAGTAATTTGTCATTTCTTTAAACCTGCAAATAATTATTTTATCTCTTCAAATCATGGATAATTTTTTCCTGCTCGCACTTATTGGTTTTTTAATTGGCGCATCCGGTACACTCATTGGTGCAGGCGGTGGTTTTATATTAGTTCCTTTGCTGCTCATCACTCATCCAAAAATGCCGGCAGCCACAACCACTGCTATTTCAATTGCAGTAGTCGCAGCAAATGCAATATCTGGTTCAATTGCTTATGCACGTTCAAGGCGGATAGACTATAAAGCAGGTTTATTGTTTGGCGCTTTCACAATACCGGGTTCAATATTCGGTGTGTTATTGATTAAATATGTTCCAAAACATATTTTCGATATTGTATTTGGCATCCTGTTAGTCATCCTTGCAACATATCTTTTTATCAAAACAAAAAAACGAAATGATGTTGAACAGGTAAATCATTCCATCAATACGCCCGGTTTGGTAACGCATCATATTACTGACCGTGAAGGTGACACATTCATTTATTCATTCAACAGTTTGCTTGGTATCATCATTAGTATTGTTGTTGGTTTTATTTCACCACTCTTAGGCATTGGCGGTGGCATTATTCATGTGCCTGCAATGGTGCAATGGTTAAAATTCCCGGTGCATATTGCCACTGCCACATCACATTTCATTCTCGCAATAATGACAACAGTAAGTGTTATCGTTCATTTTTCACAGGGAAGTTACCATGACCCGCGTATCCAGTTTGTAATATTAGGATTGTGCATCGGAGTAATACCCGGCGCACAGTTTGGCGCCTTCATATCCAACAAAATAAAATCAAAACTGATTATTAAAATCCTTGCTGTTTGTCTTTGCATCGCAGGCTTGCGTATTTTATTTTTAACCATGAATTAATTGTACTTGATAAAAATGATTCAATAACACCACTTCTATCTTTTTGATACAGATGTTCTGAAACCCGCACTGGCAAAGGCTTTCAAGGAATATATATTTTTTAACGGCATTAAAACATTGTTTGAATTAATAAAGGAGCTTAAAGTCTGCAGCCAAAAGTTCCCATGAAAATATTTTGCAGAAGTGTTGCGACCCTCCTTCGGCGGGCAAGCGCAAGGAACGTTGCCATGAAAAACTAATGCCGGTAACATAATTAAAATAAAAAGTTACAAAAGTTTAGGTTTAAGTTTATTTATACCTGTACAATTTCAAATGCTGAATATCCCAATCATGTAATGGTATGCGCAGGTGGCGTCCCTGGTGGTCTTCATCACCATTCAAATGCAATAACGGATGCCAATCACCATTGTTGAAAGAACCATTTTCAATAGAAAGGATGCCGGCAGAATAAGTTGTATCAACAGATAAAAAATTAATCACCACTCCACTGCCACCAACCCAGAATTCATCTTCACCAGTTTGAATAATGACAGCACCAACTGCATCCCACAATGAATCATTTTTATGCCCGTTCCAACCCAGGGTATTATCATGTGAAAGTTTGAATAAATACTTGCCAAATGCAAGTGTACCTGTGCTGTTTTTTTTATCAAACAAAACCCCATTCATATTTGATACGCCACTTTCTAAAATCAGCGACGACAATTGTTGTAAAACAGAATAGCTGTTTGCAATGATGGCATTCACTTTATCATTGCCTGATTCAATTGCAAAAGGTGAAAAGCCTAAAGAATGATAATGACCAATAGTGAAGAAAGCTTTCGCACCTTTTGATGAATCAAAACGCATTTCAGGAATAAATAAAGTATTGTTCTGACGTGTGTATAAATCGCACCAGTATTTTGTGTCAGGGTTATAAAAATCTGGTGATAACAAATCAATATGAGGTGCAGCCATTTTCCAGATATCCATCACTTGTGGCAAAGGCCCTGCACTTGGATAATCACCCGGCAACACACCCGGCCGGTTTAATGCAGTATTCACATACATCGGCAAATCATATTCTGCTTTGCCGGCAGCAGCAACTTCATCCACATATTTCGCATAAAAATATGCCTGGAAAATTTCATCAGTTGAAAGTCCCTTTCCAAAAACTTCTTCCCATGTGCCATTGGTTTTATAACCTTGTGCAGCCCATTTATTTTTTAATTCCTGTACAAGCTTGTCTTTATTTCCGATGAGGTATTTCATTAAATCATCAGGCACATTACTATTGAAAAATTTTAATGCAGCCGGTATTGTTTCTTTTGCCGGCCCCAACATGCCCACTTCATTTTCTACCTGCACCATGATGACTGTTTGCCTTGTTGCATCAATTTCTTTGATGTGTTTCATCAATGCTGCAAATGCTTTGCAATCTGCTTTCACTGCTTCATTGCTAAATGCAGAAATTATTTCCTGTGATTTTCCATTTTTACCAGTAGTGCGTGGAAAACGTTCATCATCTTTTTTCACCCAGGAAGGTACATAACAACTCATGCTGTTTTTCCAGGTGCCAAACCATAGCAACACAAGATGAAGTTGGTTGGCTGATGCATCATTTATCAAACCATCTACCAATGAGAAATCAAATTTGCCTTCTTCAGGCTCAATGTTTTCCCAATAAACGGGCATCAACACAGTATTCAGATGCATCTTTTTCAAATGAGGCCAGATTGCTTGCATGTATTCACGGCTTGATGCAGCAGAGTTGCCCAATTCACCACCTAAAATCAAAAATGGTTGGTTATTGACAATGAGCCTTGTCCTGTTATTTTTTATTTCGAGATGTGGTATTGATGTAGTTTGCCCGACAACATTGATGCAAAAAAATATTGCACAACATAACATCAAAAGCCACTTGCTTTTTTGACAGATGAAATGAATTTGATGCATGATTAATTTTTTTAAAAATGCCATCAACGCATTTTTATACTGATTGCATTTCCATTATAACGGATGGTTGCATCAGGCTTTAAACTAAAATCAAAAGCAACAGGTTTGTCTTTGTTTATCCAAACAATATTGAATTTTCTTTTTTGCAGCATTCCCTGAAATGAACCGCTCCTGTTTCCTATTGTCAATGTTTTTGTTGATTCGTTATACTGAATTGGAATAATGCTGAATGCGCCATTTTCATAATCATAAGTAGTATCTCCATCTTCATATAAATCAAATGAAGCATCGCGTCCTGTGTAAACAAACAATGTAATAATATCAGCAGGTTTTTCTGAAGTATATTGCAATGCAGGCCCGGTCGCAATGATTGAACCTTCTTTCACATAAACAGGAATCCTTTCATAAGGTGCAGGGGCAACGATAGTTTCACCGCCATTATGAAATTTCCCTGAATACAAATCATACCATCCATTTCCTTTTGGCAAATACACGTTTCTTGTAACAGCTTTATAAGTATAAACAGGATTGATAAGTAATGAAGGGCCAAACATATATTCATCATCGAGGTTATCGGCAATGCTATCATGCGGAAAATCCATTGCCAGTCCACGCATAATTGTATAATCTTTATGATAAGTCCAGCCGGCCAGTGAATAAATATAAGGCATCAACCTGTAGCGGAGTTTATCATAATACAACATGCTTTGATATGCAGGGTGATTTTCCGGCGCAATATTAAAAATCTCACGATAAGGAAACTGGCCATGCACCCTGAACAATGGACAGAAAGCGCCAAACTGGTACCAACGTGTATTGAGTTCACGCCATTCTTCAAGAGTTGCTCCGGTTGCATTTTCATACCTGTGTTCTACGGCAAAACCACCGATATCCATAGTCCAGAAAGGGATACCGCTCATACTGAAATTGACACCGGCAGCAACCTGGTCTTTCATATTTTCCCATCTTGATGCAATATCACCGCTCCAGATGGCAGCACCATAATGTTGCGAACCTGCAAATCCTGACCTCGTCAGAATAAATACGCGTTTATTATTATCTGTTGCACGCTGGCCTTCGTAAATACCCTTAGCGTTGTATAATGGATAAGCATTTAAAACTCCTGCAGCAGGGCCCAATGCAGTCGGGGTCATTTCTTCTTTGCGTGATTGCGCATTTACGTTTGAAAGGATATCCGGCTCACTTGCATCCATCCACCAGGCATCAACACCTTTTGCATACTGATTTTTTTTCAACAAATCCCAGAATCCTTTCCTTGCATCTGCATTGAATGCATCATAAAATGTAGAAACATAACCTTCGCCAATCCAGTCACGTTGTCGGTTAGCAATATTCCGTTTATAGAGCCAGCCGTTTTTATCAAACAAATTGTAATTGGCAATACCTTCATAAAATTTCGGCCAAACTGAAATCATAAAATGTGTATGATAATTTTTATGCAATGCATTAATCATACTGTCGGGCGAAGGGAAACGTGTCGGGTCAAATTCCTGGCTACCCCATTGGTCCTGCTTCCAGTAACTCCAGTCAAGCACAATATTATCAATCGGTATTTGCCTTTCACGAAATGTTTTAATAGTTGATAAAATTTCATCTTCTGTTTTGTAACGTTCCCTGCTTTGCCAGAAACCCATTGCCCATTTCGGAACAATCGTAGCTTTTCCTGTAAGCTTCCTGTAACCTGCAATTACAGAATCCATATTTTTTCCATACACAAAATAATAATCAAATTGTTTACCCGCTTCTGAAGAAAATGTATAACTGTTCCTGTCTTTCTCATCAACAGGTGGCAACCATTTTGCAGAGATATATGATTCACCACCATCTGGAATCCATTCAATTTTTAAACTGTATTTTTTATCTTTTTCAAGATGAATGTTTACAACTTCAAGGTCAGGGTTCCATGCCTGTCTCCATCCATCAAACAGAAGATTGCCATTAATCCAGGCTTTACAATAACCGCCATAAGTAAAACGGAATTTATATTCACCTGTATAGCTCCCACTGATTTCACCCTGCCAGCGAATCATTCCTTTTGCAATATCAAATTCCTTTGGCAGGTCACGTTTTGTGTCTCCTAAAAATTCATAATCAATATGACTTTCTGATTTTGTAAAATCAGGCCTGCTGGTGTTGGCAGCATCATTAAAATAAGACGCAGTCAGCCACCCTTCATTTCCATCTTTGTCAAATAATTTCAACCTGTCCAATGGAAGAAAATCTCGCACATCGCCAACTTTTGAAATGGAATAATTGTCCCAAAGTATTCCGTAATTTTTATTTGAGATAAGAAATGGAACTGCTACTTCTGTGTTATTCTGAAACAGGTAAACCTGCTGGTTGCGCCAATTGATTTTACCGTCCTGGTGTTGGCCCAATCCATAAATGGCATCATCGTTTGCAGTTTCAAAAGTTTGCCGGATTTTGTAAAATGGTTCCCCATCATATATTGTATTCGCAAATGCCCTTCCGTTAGCAGCATGCTCCTGTACAATAGTATTTCCATTCTTGTCAGTAAACTTCACAGAGCCTGTGAATTTATTTATAATTGCGATAAGAGATGAAGTAGAAATAATTGCAGAACTATCGGTTGATGCAATTGAGAAACCAGGTTTAATGTTTTGTGGTAAAACCACAAGACTTTCAGCAGTAGAAAAAGTATCAGCAGGTGTTGCAGTAACGCGGATTATTTTATCGTTAATGACCTGCAGCCTCACAACTTTTGCCTGGCTGCTCTTTGCAACAGGATAAACAATAACGCCATCAGCCAAACTGTTTACTTGTTGTGCTGATGAAACAGATTGAATTAAAGATGCTGCCAAAAAAAATACTACAAACTTTATGTTTGAAAATAATTTCATACTAAACTTTTTAAAATATCAGTGTAATTGCTTTTCCAAATTCGTTTTCCACTCTTCGTACAAATCATTATAGGTTGCAGTCTGAACAGGTATAACCACTTTTAGTTTTTTACTGTTGGCAAAAGCATCTTTAGGATGGGCAAAATAACCGGCGCCAATACCTGCACCCAAAGCAGCGCCTACACTACCATCGCTATTGTATAGTTCAACAGGCACACCAGTAGCATTTACAAATGCATCACAAAAAACATCACTCAAAAACATATTGGCCCTGCCTGCTCTTATCACTGAAGGATGCATACCATTGCTGCGCATAATATCAAGGCCATAGCGGAAAGCAAAAGCAATACCTTCCTGCACTGCACGGAAAATATGAGCAGGTGTATGTTTATTCAAATCAATGTTGCTGATTTGTGCACCCGTAATCTTATTATTTAAAATGCGTTCTGCACCATTGCCAAAAGGGAAAATTTTCAATCCTTCACTACCGGGCGTAATTGTTGAAGCCAGTTCATTCATTTTACTGTATGACAAACCTCCACTGATATCTTTTATCCAATGATTTAAAATACCCGTACCGTTAATGCACAACAACACTCCTATCCTTGTTTGTTCATTATTATGATTAACATGAGCGAAACTATTCACACGGCTTTGCGGGTCATAAGTTAATGCATCACTTATTCCATAAATCACACCTGAAGTGCCTGCTGTTGAAGCCACTTCACCAGGCTCAAAAACATTTAATGATAAAGCATTGTTTGGCTGATCCCCGGCTTTATAAGTAACTGGGATACCAGCCTTGAGCGAGAGTTCTTCAGCAACAGATTTTAAAAGTCCTCCATGGTTGGCAAAAACATTTTTTATTTCAGGGATGATGCTGTTATCAAAACCGAAATATTGCATCACTTCAACAGCTAAATTATTGTCAGCAAAATTCCACAGAATGCCTTCTGACAAAGATGATGGAGTAACTGTAATGTCGCCTGTCATGCGTTGAGCAATAAAATCGCCCGGCAACATCATCTTATCAATCCTGCTAAAAATTTCAGGTTCATTTTCTTTCACCCATGCAAGTTTTGCAGCAGTGAAATTTCCGGGCGAATTCAGGAATTGCTCCAGGCATTTGCCTTCACCTAAGGTTTCAAAAGCTTTTTCTCCATAAGGCACAGCACGGCTGTCACACCAGATAATGCTGTTGCGTAAAACATTACCGGATTTATCCAGCAACACCAGTCCATGCATCTGGTAAGAAATTCCGACTGCGCCAATATCGCCTGCGTTGTAATTGCCGGATTGATGAAGTTTCTTAATAGCAGCTTTCACATCCTGCCACCAACGGTCCGGTGATTGTTCAGCCCAGCCGGGTTGCAATGAAATAATCTCCCTTTCTGTTTCAGGATATTGCACCGATGCAATTGTTTGTTGAGTTACACCATCTACAACAGATGCCTTGACTGAAGAAGTACCAACGTCAATACCGAGTAATAACATAGAAAAAACAAAATGATTATTTCATCAACAACAGTTTGTAATAATTTCAAAAAATCACAAGTATCTCTTCTTGGTTGTTGATATGAAGAATAAAAATTAAATATACCTGTTCACCAAATTCTCAAGATATTCCTGTTTACCGCTTCTTACTTCAGGTTCACCTGCTTCAATAGCATAAGCGTGCAAATCTTCCAATGATAATTTACCTTCTTCAAATGCTTTGCCTTTACCACTGTCGTAAGATGCATACCGTTCCTGCAGCAATTTTTTATACTCAGATTTGTTGAGGATATTATCTGCAGTTATCAATGCCCTTGCAAATGTGTCCATACCACCTATGTGCGCATAAAATAAATCAACAGCATCAGTAGAAGAACGGCGGATTTTTGCATCGAAATTGATGCCTCCATTTTTCAGGCCACCGGCTTCCAAAAATACAAGCATGGCTTCCGTAAGCTCATTGATATTATTAGGAAACTGGTCAGTATCCCAGCCATTCTGATAATCGCCACGGTTGGCATCTAAAGAACCTAACGCACCTGCATCAGCAGCCACCTGTATTTCATGCTGAAATGTATGGCCTGCAAGAGTTGCATGGTTCACTTCAATATTGATTTTAAAATCATCCAGTAAATCCCATTGGCGCAGGAACCCGATTACAGTTTCGCAATCATAATCATATTGATGTTTGGTTGGCTCCATCGGTTTTGGTTCAATCAGGAATGTACCTTTAAAACCATTCTTTCTTGCATAGTCTTTAGCAGTGTGCAGGAATCGTGCAAGGTGTTCCTTTTCACGTTTCATGTTTGTGTTGAGTAAAGTCATATAACCTTCCCTTCCACCCCAGAAAACATAATTGCTGCCACCCAATTCTATCGTTGCATCCAAAGCACCTTTTACCTGTGCAGCAGCATGAGACAACACATGAAAATCAGGATTGGTTGATGCGCCATTCATATAACGTGGATTGGAAAATACATTGGCAGTGCCCCACAATAATTTCACACCACTGGCAGCCTGTTTTTGTTTGGCATAAGCCACTAATTCCTGCAGGCGTTTATCATTATCCTTTACATCTTTTGTATAATCAACAATATCCACATCATGAAAACAATAAAAGGGTAAATTCATTTTGGTGATGAATTCAAAAGCGGCATCCATTTTATCTTTTGCCCTTGCCACTGCGTCAGTCTTTTTATTCCATTCAAAAATATGGGTGCCTGGACCGAAGGGGTCTCCACCATCATTCACAAATGAATGCCAGTAAGCACATGCAAAACGCAAATGTTCTTTCAGGGTTTTACCAGCTACTACCCTGCTTTCATCATACCATCGGAAAGCAAGTGGGTTATCACTTTCCGGTCCTTCATATTTTACCTGGGGGATGCCTTTGAAATATTCTTTATCACCCAATGTTACCTGCATCATAATGTTTGAATTTATATTTTAAAAAACAATTTAATCTATTATTGAATCAAAAGAAAATTCATTTTACAACATTCCCGGTTTGAATTTTATTTCTGCCTGCTCATTTTCTTTTTCAACCATTTTACAACCGGCAGCAATAATAAGAAATTTTTTGCAACCGATTGCATAAAAGTTTATATAAAATCACTTTTTCAAATTTATCTAAAGTCTCCTCCGTGTTTTTCCGTTTACACAGTTGAACTACTACTAAATAATTTATTCTGAGAAAATTTCAAACACACCTTCCCAGTACTTACTAATTTTTTCATCACATAGCACAATCATAAAGAGTAATAAATATTTTTCATCATCCTTAAATTGTTATTTTGGTGAACAGGCAATCAATCCATGTTTTGCAGAAAGGAAATCCAGTTGCTGCAATTTGTATGTTGTATATGTTTTCTCACCCTCCTGCATAATAAAATTTGTATTCATCGGCAAATCGTTAAACTCCTGCGTTTTTCCTGTTACAGGCCAGAAAATTTCTATCTTTTTTACTGATGTTGCCTGGCCAATTCCGATATGTTGTGTCAATGGATTAGACCCAAAACTTCCACCTGAATTTACATCCCTGTAAACAGACCTCCCTTTTCCGTTTTCAACAAAACTGACTTTTATTCTTGCACCTATAGCAACCTTATTGGAGGTTGTGCCTTTTAATGTAATATTTATCCAATTATTATTATTCTGCCCAGGATTTAAGTACAAAGAATTTTCATAAGCATCACCGATGTATGCACCACCCATTTTAATATAAATATCTTCATTGCCATCATTATTGAGGTCAACAAATGAAACTGCGTGGCCTTTCTGAATATTACCAACCCGTGCAGAAGTTGTTATATCAAGGAAGTGTGTGCCATCAATATTTTTAAACAACTTATTGGGCACTGCCGAACTCAAGGGTTGATTGCCTGTGCCAAGATAAAAATCGAGATAACCATCATTATCAATGTCACCAAAATTTGAACCCATTGCAAAAGCAATTTTATCTAACCCAACTTTTGAAGTAACTTCTTCAAATGTGCCGTCATGTTTATTCCTGAATAAAAATACTTTGCCTGCATTGCCAATGGGAAGGTGTACAGCTTCAGCGCCTGCATAATATGATAGCGGTTCTGTAAATTCATAACCACATACGAGGATATCAGGCCAACCATCATTATCATAATCCCAGAACCATGCAGGAAAAGTGCGGGTCAGGTTGTGGGTTAAACCTGCCTGTTTACTTACATCTTCAAATTTTATATCACCGTTTTTCTGTGATTCATTTTTCAATAAAATTTTATCACCGTTTAAAGTTGAAATAAAAATATCAGTGAGCCCATCATTATTATAATCAGCAGATGTAACTCCTTTTACAAATTTTACAATTGCACAACCTGCTTTTGAAGCTACATCAGTAAAAGTGCCGTTTTTATTATTGATAAATAACTGGCAGGGATGAGATGCTTCACCGGGTGTTGTTTCATTACCAATAAAAACATCGAGCCATCCATCATTATTAAAATCTGCCCAGGTTGCAGTTTGTGAAGGATGAAATGAAAGCAACCCGCTTTGTTTGGTAACATCTGTAAATGTACCATCACCATTGTTTCTTAATAATGAATTCGGGTTATTACCAAACTTGCCTTTCCATCCGCCTCTCAACACAAAAATATCTTTGAATCCATCATTGTTATAATCTGTTTGTTCAATGTGTAGCCCACCTGTCAAATAACCCAACCATGATGAATCTGAAACATCAGTAAAAGTTCCATTACCATTATTCCTGTAATACCTCATGGGTGATGAAAGCGACCAGCAACTCAAAACAATATCAGGATAATTATCATTATTAAAATCATCAACGATGCACCCACCTGCAATTGCTTTATAATTGAGGCCGACATTTGTAGCAACATCCCTGAATGGCTTTATAATATTTGTGCTGTCGTCATTATTTATTTTCAGTAAATATTGTGGTGGGACAAGTTGCGGGTAACCACCAGTGGTCATGTATGCAATGTTGAGTAACCATCTTGACTCAAGGTCACCCGGATAATTGAATAAAATTTTTTTATAAATTTCAATAGCATTTTCAGAACCTGTTTTATCATGATGGATACCACCATTTGAAATCGGGAAAATACAGGACTCTGCATTATGGTTAGCAATACAATTTGTTCTTTCTCCCAATCTCAGGTAAGCCAATGCGAGGTCTTTCATCACTGCATGTCGCTGATCAAAATCACCAGGGCCAATTTTATTAGCCAGTACATCCAGGAAAATATCAATTGCTTTTTGCTCTTCACCCAACTGCATCAAAGCATTTCCTTTTCTGATTAATGCAACAGTTACAGCATATTTTTCAGGCGAATATTCAACAACAGAATCACAATATTCAATTATTGCTCCGGGACTAAAAATATTTTCATGATTGTAATCATTTCTTTCAGCCTGTTTCAACAAATCAATCATTTCCTGGTTTGGAAGTTTTGAATGATTACAGGAAGTAAACATTAAGCACGATAACAACAGGACTACAATGAATGAAACATACATTGAATGAATGCATGAATTAAAAAAACAATTTTCTTTTGCTACACGATATGAAACCGGAGCATAAATTATGTTTTTATTTTTCAGGCAAAAAATCATTCACACAAACTTTCACTAATAAAAATAGAGGCTAATGTATAGCCTCTATTTTAATAAAATTATTATACTTATTGAATTAATGGGTTGGCTGCAATTTCACTTGCCGGGATAGGCAACATGCTCACCTGTCCTGGTTTGGGGTCAGGCCTTATTGAAGGATAATATCCACGTGCCCTCCACCTTAAAATATCAATGTTATTCATTTCCTCACCTGAAAGTTCAACAGTTCTTTCATGCATCACTGCTGCTATTGCCTGGTTTTTTGATGTGAGAACAACAGGTGGCATATTCACACCTGGCCTTGCTCTCACTTCATTGATATATTTTGCTGCTTCAGAAGGGCTGCCTACTTCTGCTTCACATTCAGCAAGCATCAGCAACACATCAGAATAGCGGAGCAAACGCTGGTTCAAACCATCAGGATGGAAACCATCATCTGTCCAGTCAAGCACTGAATATTTACGATACACTCTTTTTCTAACATCACCATTATGATTGCTTTGAGCAACGTTCATACCATCTTCAGTAAGTGCAGTTCCCGGTTCAGTTCCATCGTAAGTCAGGATTTTATCACCTGATTCATAGAAAGTCATTTTATACCTGGGGTCGCCTGGTTCGAATTCATCGAGCACTTTGTCTGAAGGAACCACATTACCCCAAACAATTCCATACTCCTGTGTACGTACTGTTGTTGCTTCTGCAGTAGCGCCTTCACCTGAATAGCCCCAGTTAAAATTATCATTTCCTTTGTCAAGAAATACTACTTCAAAAATTGACTCTGCATTAAATTCATGACCGGTTGCCAAAGTAGATGCACCCAGTTTTACATCACCATCAAAATTCCACAGGTAAGGCACAAGGCTGTATTTGCCATATACTTTTAAGAGTGCATCTTTAGCTGCATTATAATCGCCTTTCTGCATTTCCACTTTTCCTAATAATGTATTAGCAGCACCCTTAGTAGCACGTCCCAGGTCTGCCTGGGTTGCAGGTAATTTTGATGCAGCATCATTCAGGTCACTGATGATTTGTGTATAAATATCACCTGCGGGAGATTTTCCTTTATAGTCTGTTGCAGATGTAAAAGGCTCAGTATAAAGAGGCACATCACCCCACATAGATACCAATTCAAAATAAGCCCATGCTCTTAAAAATTCTGCTTCACCAACAGTTACATCCCTGAGTGCAATATCATCAGTAACATCTGGTGCTTTTGAAATAACAAGATTTGCCCTGTTGATCATCTGGTAACAACCATTCCACACACTTGTCATTACTGAATTAGATGCGGAAGGTGTAGGCTGAGTCAGCAGTTCAGCTCTCGGCGCTTCTAACTGCGGGCCGCCGGCACTGGTTTCTGCACCACGCATATCATGCAAAAAGAACCATTCACGTCCTACAAGGCTGCCACCTCTCAAACTGGAATAGACAGCGTTTACACCCTGCTGCAATTCTACTGCTGTTTTAAAATAACTTTCAGTAGTTGGATTATTCTGATCAGTTACATCCAGCTTTTTATTACAGGCAACAATTGTTGCAACACCAAGTATTGCACCGGTAACAAGCAGGCTGATATTTCGTTTAATAATATTTGGTTTCATAATAAGTTTTACTTTGAGTTATTTAAAAATTCACATTAATGCCTACCTGGTATCCTTTAGGTTGTGGATACACAGCATAATCAATACCATTGGTTAATGATGATCCTGAACTAAACACCCTGTTACCAACTTCAGGATCAAAACCTGAATATTTAGTGAATGTGAGAATGTTTTGAGCAGAAACATAAATACTGAAACCTTTTACTGCCCCTTTGGTAACTGTTTGCAATGTGGTACCGGGCACAGTATAACTAAGAATTATATTCTTCAGGCGCAGATAAGAACCATCTTCAATAAACCTGTTTGATGCACGTGCGTTATTATTCGGATCTGAAGATATTGCCCTCGGAATTTTTGTATTGGTATTTTGCGGGGTCCAGGCATCCAATACCTGTGTGCCTGCATTAAAGAAACGGATCATACCTTCTGTTGCAGTGCGGGTAGCATTATAAATCTTGTTGCCCTGTACACCCTGGAAATACAATGTCAGACCAAAGTTTTTATAATTAAGGCCAACATTGAGTGAGTAAGAAAACTTAGGCATGAAACTACCGAGGTAAGTACGGTCCCTCAGGTCAATAGTATCATTGCCATCAAGGTCTTTAAACCTGATATCACCAGCATCAGTACCTGCTGCCTGGAAAGGAGCTTTTGATACTTCATCTGCGCTCTGGAAAATGCCATCAGTTACCCAACCATAAAATGATTGAACTGAATGACCTGGTGCAGTATTGGTAACATTATAACCTTCTGTAAAATCTGCATCAGCACCACTTTCAATGTTTGAAACACCAGGAGCTAAACTCAAAACTTTATTGGTGATAAAACTGATGTTGCCAGTTGCATTCCATGTAAAATCACCCTGCCTGTCGTTGTAACCCAACTGCAATTCAAAACCATTATTTTTCATGGCGCCTGCATTGGTGATCACACTACTGTTTAAATAACCCATTGATGGAGGTAATGGCACAGCTAGGATGAGGTTATCAGTTTTACGTTGATAATATTCTGCCGTTAATGTGATTGAATTATGCAACAAACCCAGGTCTAAACCAATGTTCAACTGTTTTGTTGTTTCCCATTCAAGTTGAGTATTACCCAGGCTCTGGATAGAAGATGCAGGACCGCTGGTGAATACATTTCCGAATGGATAATAAGCACTGTTGGCACTTACACTGGCTAACCATGGAGTAGCACCCAGAACAGCACCATTAAGACCTGTAACACCATAACCTGCCCTTAATTTCATTTCAGAAATTGTCTTTTGATTTTGCATAAATCCTTCCTGGTCTATTCTCCAACCGATAGATGCAGAAGGGAATGTCTGCCATTTTTTACCTGGCGCCCAATAAGAACCACCATCACGGCGGATAGCTGCATTCAAAAGATATTTGCCTTTGTAATCATAAGTAACACGACCGATGTATGACACGATGTTAAGATCATAAACTAAAGTCTGAGCTGATACATTGCTTGCATTGTTCAGGGTTTTCAAATCATTGGATGCCTGGTTAC
The DNA here is from genome assembly GCA_964400415.1 of uncultured Parafilimonas sp. Taxonomy (GTDB): domain Bacteria; phylum Bacteroidota; class Bacteroidia; order Chitinophagales; family Chitinophagaceae; genus Parafilimonas. The sequence continues at coordinate 132,322 of CAYNTP010000007.1, read as the reverse complement.
CACTTGCATTTTCATTACGTAAACGCTGGCCCTGGTATTCATAAACTGCTGTAGCATTTACATGATGGTCCCCAAAGTTTTTATCAAAAGTAAGTTGCTCTGTATATAACTGAACTGCAGAAATAGACCTGTTGTTTGTAATAGTTGCCTGGATAGCACTTGAACCTGCAATGGTACCGCTGTCATTATAAATTGGTGAAAAGCGGTAATTCAAACCATTTGAATAATCCATTCCGAAAGTAGAACGGAACTTTAACCAGTCAGTAAAATTTACTTCTGCATAAACAGTTCCGAGTATTTTTAAAGTAGTGCGGTTACCCGGGTTAATTACTGTTGCATCTTCAACAGGGTTGGTTGGGTCACCACCATCCAATACAGAATTTACACCTCTGAATCCATCAGATGTTGTTGGATCATACACGGGCATATATGGCATCATCCTGATTACATTCAACAAGTTTGTTCTTGAACCGGTCTCATTATTATCTTAATCCTGGTCGCCATAAGCGATGTAGAGATTCTCACCAAAATTGAAAACTTTACTGATAATGTGTTCAGAGTTAATGCGGAAATTATAACGTTTATATCCTACAGTTGGTGCAGTACCTGTCTGATCAAAAAATCCTGCAGATGCATAAAAACGGGAAACATCATTACCACCACTCACACTCAAATTTGTTTGAGTCATATTACCCGGCCTGAAATAAGCATCCTGCCAGTCAGTAACATTATTTCCATAAGTTGTACTGGCACCATTATAAATTGGTGTGCTTGACCATGGTGATTCACGCCTTGGCACTTTGCTTCCTCGGTATGCAATTGCATATTCATCAAATTGAGAAGGATTCAAAAGGCTTAACCTGTCAGTTACATTCTGAGTGCCATAATATGAACTCAGATTAACCGATAATCTACCATCTCTTCTACCTTTTTTAGTAGTAATCATTATAACACCACTCGTAGCTCTTGAACCATAGATTGCAGCAGTAGATGCATCTTTTAAAACATCAACTGATTCGATATCTTTTGTATCAATAGTTGATATGTCACCTGTAGGGAATCCATCTACAACATACAATGGATTAGAGGCATAAGTAATGGAACTGATACCCCTGATAGTAACGATAGGTGATGTGCCCGGGCTACCATTGTTTACAACAGAAAGGCCAGCCACACGGCCCTGTAATGCTTCCTGTACACTTGCTACAGGCAATTCATTTATTGTTTTACTATTCACTGATGAAATAGCCCCGGTTACAGTAGCACGTTTCTGAGTACCATAACCAATCACAATTACCTGTTCAAGTTGGGAATTCGATGCTGTCAATGTAACGGAGACATTGGTTTCATTACCCAATGTAATTTCTTTGTTGGCATATCCAACGGAACTAATCACAAGTGTTGTTCCTGATGATGCAGAAATATTGAATACTCCACTTTCATCAGTAGTTGTTCCTTTGTTTGTCCCTTTTACAACTACAGATGCCGACGGCACAGGTTTCCCTGATTCATCTGTAACTTTTCCCTGCACTGTTGTTTGTGCCTGCGCGGTAATGGCAAACAACAAACAAAATGCAACAGAAAAAAATGTGTAAACATGTTTCCATAGAATGGGAAACGCTTTTTCAGTTGTTAAGTTTTTTTTGGTTTTGATCATAACAGTTTGTTTAAAATAATAGCTCAATTATTAATTCATAGATAAAATCTGCTTTATCAATTTTTCAATGATAAAACAGCATTCAGGTGTCATCAGCAAAATATGTCATATTTAATATAATTAGTATATTTTAATGCAATCGGTCTCACAAATTACCTACTGAATGACAGAGCATATAGCATGCAGATCAAATGGCAAATCACAAACACTTAGCTATTTTGTCTCTCTAAAAACAATTACACATGGTAATTTTTTTCGGCACGGCCAAATATAATGTCTAACATAATCTTAAACTTACACAAACGTTTGCGTAATTTTTTTTAAACCCCTGAGTTTACAAATCCGACTATCAGAAAAACCTGTTTTAATCTTCTTAAAAAGGATAAAGACTTTTGAATTTCTCCTATGAAATCGTACGGTTTTTATCATTTATCACATCCCCGGTTTCTTTTAAAAAACAAAAAGTTAGCGCTACTGTTTTACTGAATAATGAATCATATTTTCCATTCTTCCTGATAAATGTCAATCCTGGCTTTTCAGGCAAATTCCATCAATCTTTATCCAGGGGTTCAACTAATAGAACTATAGTATATCAATTATTTTATATAACATCTAAAATTCTCTCCTATCGTTAGAAACACTTACCCTGGTTAAAAAATTTTCGTTGTGCTAAAGTAGTAAAATATTTACACAATCGGTTGCATAAATAATTTTTTTTTCGAACTCCCTTATATTTATGCCCTTTTAATATATAACCAGGTGAAACAGGAAAAGGAAATAACCATTTACGATATAGCAGAAAAGCTGGGTGTATCACCGGCTACCGTAAGCCGTGCATTGAATGACAGTCCATCAATCAGTGTAGCAACCAGGAAAAAAATTAATGCGCTTGCAGAAAAACTGGGATACAGGCACAACCCTTTTGCCAGTAACCTGCGCCAGCAAAAGACTCATACCATCGGTGTTATCCTGCACGAACTGAACAGTTATTTTATTACTTCAGTTTTAGCAGGCATTGAAAAAATTGCAACAGAAGCTGGTTATAACCTTATCATAGTGCACTCTGCAGAAAGCCCGGAACTTGAAGCAGCCAATGCCAGCAATCTTTTTCATAAGCGTGTTGATGGTGTTATTGCATCGCTTTCTTTTGATACAAAAGACCTGGAACATTTTAAACAATTTCAAAACAAACATATTCCTGTTGTTTTCTTTGACCGCGTTTTTGAAAACAGTGAAACCACAAAAGTCATCATCAATAATTTCCAGGCTGGTTATGATGCCACATCCCATTTAATAGAACAAGGTTGTAAACGGATTGCCATTATTACATCGAGCCTTAAAAGAAATGTTTATTCAGAAAGAACAAGGGGTTATAAACAGGCATTGCATGATAACCATATTAAGTATGATGAAAAATTGGTTATTATAGAAGGTATCAAGGAAGAAGATGCACTCAGTGCAGCAAGCCGCATCATTGCAATGAGACATTTACCTGATGGAATTTTTATCACAAACGATTTCTGTGCTGCAGTTGTGATGCAGTCATTAAAAGATGCAGGCATCAGGGTACCGCAGGATATTGCAATCGTTGGTTTTAACAATGACCTCATTGGTAAAGTAGTAAACCCAAAACTCACAACAATTAATTATCCCGGTTTTGAAATGGGACAAGTTGCAGCACGTACATTAATCAACCACCTGAAAGGCTTGTGGGATATGAATCTCACTACATCTGTTGTCATCAATTCAGAACTGATAGTAAGGCAATCTTCTTTGAAAAAAACAAAAAAATAACCGGCATTATTTATACCTGAACACTTTCATATAATCATTATTCACTGCTACCAAAACCAGTTTTTCATCACCCATAGAAATCAGCTTCATATCTTTTACATCACCATCAACTTTAAAGCCACTCACAACCGGTGAAACAGTATTGAATTGTTTATTCCCAATTCCTTTTAAAAAACAACCATAAGATGCATCATACCTGCCGGTCATTACTTCGGCCTGGTATTCATTTCCTGCCAGCAAAATGTCTTTAATACCATCTCCATCCATATCATCACACACAATTGCATTCACTGGTGCAAACTGTGCTTCAGTTGGCAAATAATGTTTTACAAATTTTCCATTACCTGTATTTTCAAGCCAGCAGCTATGCGTTTCATCACAGGTCAATTCAATGATTCCATTCTTATCAGGAAAAATATCATCCACTGATGCAGTTGCATAATCTTTATTCAATAAAAATTTCTTTTTAATAACAGGAACCTGTGCTGCCAACTGGTCTTTATTCAATGCGGGATATAATTTTCTTTCACCTTTTTCATCTTTGATATAATAAAACAAAACAGGGTCAATCCTGCCGTTGTTATCAATATCTTTTGCAAACAATTTCATGGGGTATTTACCTGATACCTGGTACACACAATTCATCCCTAAATTTCCTGCAATAAAATCAATATCGCCATCACCATCGACATCTGTGGCTAAAAGGCTACGCCACAAACCATTCATATTCTGTAAACCTGTTGATGCAGTTGTTTCAGTGAATTTATTACCATCATTTTTAAAAAACCTGACAGGCATATATTCTCCTGCAATTATCAAATCAGGTTTTTTATCATTATCAATATCTGTCCATTGCGCAGCAGTTACCATTCCTGCTTTCGATAAAGAAGGGCATACTTTATCGGTAACATCTGCAAATACACCTTTATTATTCTGCAATAAATAACTATTGGGCGAAACAGGATATTCTTTTGTAACACGGCCACCTATAAACACATCCATATCACCATCACCATCATAATCTGCAACTGCAGCACAACCTGCAATTGTTTTCACTGAAGCAGGAATTGCATTGACATCAATAGTTAAATTTCCTGCACCATCATTGAGGTATAATTGCGGATGGTAAAACACTGAAGTATCACTGTAACGCATATCACCATGGGTAACCAATAAATCCAAATCACCATCGCCATCTGCATCAAATAAAACTGAAGCTACGTCTTCAGTAAACCTGGATACAGGCTTAAAATTTATGCCGGAGAAATTATTACCCTGTTGCAGGAAAACTTTTCCATTAGAATTAAATCCACCACCAATATAAAAATCCGTTTTTCCATCTTTATTAATATCACCGGTTGCAATAAAAGGCCCTTGCTGTGAATATTTTTGAGGCAACAACCTTTGGTCGCCATAATCATTGTAATCAACATCAGTGTGTTTATACAATGCACCTACAAGCGCAGTAACATCGGTGAAATTTCTTTGATTGATATTCCTGGTTTGTGGCTGCCAGGTTTCATTTGCATCCCTTTGATACAATGTATATACACTATCAGTTTTTACATTTTGCAAAGTCTGTTTTTGGTTGCCCGGCCAAACAACAACAATTGAATCTGCAGTCGTGTTTTTACCTGTACCAAATATTAATTTAGTATCTACTGATGACAGGTAACCACGCACAGGGTATTCCTCCTGTACCTGCGATTTGCCATTGTTATACACAAAAACTTTTGCACCAAAACCCTTTGTGTTCAGGCTGTCGCCTTTTAAAACAAAACCAATACTGTGATTGGTTTTTGGTTTGCCCTGGCTGTTTTCATTATTGATTAAAACAAATGCTTCCTTATCAATATTATTAACCACTATGTCCAAATCACCATCATTATCGAGGTCAACATAAGCAGCGCCGTTTGACATTGAGTTTTCCCTGATACCAGATGAATCTGTTATATCCCTGAATGTATAGTCTCCATTGTTGAGATATAAATAATTGGGCAATGTCACATGGTTGAGCGCTACCAGTTTATCACGCAAAGTTTTTCTGAAAGTGGCTTCATCTTTTACTTCCTCGATGTTCTGGCTGTAGGTAATAAAATCTGCATTGATAAAATCTCTTCCAATCCCATTTGTTATATGCACATCTTTATTTCCATCATTATCAAAATCTGCCAGTAAAATACTCCAGCTCCAATCTGTTTCACTGATACCTGCCAATTGTCCTATCTCACTGAAAAAAGGATAAGCAGTATCACCATGATAATAATTTCCATTATTTAATTGCAACATATTGCGCATAAATTCCGGTGAATAACCCAGGCTCCTTTCACGGTTATAACGGTCATAATTCATAAATGAATATGTCTGCTTTTTCCGGTAATTGTCTTCCGGCATCATATCAACTGAAACAAAATCAAACCTGTTGTCATTATTGATATCTGCTGCATCACAACCCATGCTGCTATAGCTTTGATGTTTTGTAGATGAATCAAGGATATTAGAAAAAGTACCGTTCTTATTATTCATCCATAAATCATCATTTGAAACAAAATCATTACAAACAAAAATATCAGGCCATCCATCATTATTAAAATCACTAACAGACACGCCCAACCCATAACCATCCTCTTTTATTCCTGCCTGCATGGTTACATCAGTAAACACAGGATGGCCGTTTTTATTTCCATCATTCCTGTACAGCTTATCATTGGCAGGTGACCTGCCTGTTTGGTTTTTAAAAAATAAATAATTGGCTGAATAAGAGGCATTGAGCATGTAATTGGATAAATACATATCAAGGTCGCCATCTTTATCATAATCAAAAAAAACTGCCTGGGTGCAATAATTTGTATCTGCTAATCCATATTCATTAGCTTCTTCCCTGAAAGTATTATTATGCTGGTTGATGAATAAAAGGTTACGGCTATGTTCATCTAATGATATTCCGTAAGTACACAAATAAATATCATCATAACCATCAGCATTGACATCTGCAATACTTACACCACTTATCCAGTCTGCAGTTGACACACCTGCACTTTTTGTAATATCTTCAAAATGATTGTTGCCTTTATTGAGATACAGTTTACTGCTTACCTGGTTGCCACAGAAAAATAAATCTTTCAAACCATCATTATTCACATCAATAACGCCAACACCACCGCCCATGTATGCAAACTCATTCAAAGCATCACCGGGGAGTTTTGTTTCATCAATGGTGTTGTTGAATGTAATACCTGATTCATCAGGTGAAAGGATACTGAATAAACGGTTTTGACTGCTTTCTTTACAACCGGCAGTAAAAAAGAATAAAAAAATTATGGCAATTAACTGGTGTGTTTTTTTCATCTGGGGAATCATTTTTTATTCATCATTTTCTGATGTGACTGGTCAAATTATTTTTTATGTTTTCCGCCGTGCCTCATTTCAGATTTTGTTATTAAGCCACAACGTTTTTCTATTTTGGGGCGAAAGTAAGTTTCTAAAAAAATATTTTATACAAATTTTTTCTACCAGTAAAGCATTCAATCTTTATTTCCATTTCCCCCTCATATCAGCAAACGTTATTCAAAAAAAAATTACAAAATAAAAAAGGAAGAATGTTGAAACATCCTTCCGTCGCCTGTACTATCGATTGCAAAAACCAAACAGTGATAGTTCATTTTACTAATGATAAGTAATATTATTCTGACACCCGGCACCCAGGTTTTTTCTTATTTCCAAACAAAATTTTTCCCCGCAAATCCCTTCAAACAATAACCGGTTTTTTGTTTCAATTAAGCCGCTAAGATAGATTTTTTTTAATTTTATGCAACCGATTACATTAATTTTTTTATTTTTATCCCGGCTTTTAATTTCATCAACTGTTTCAAACATTTAATTCCGGGAAAAGTGGGTGTGAAAAAAATATATTTCATTGTATTCATCAGCATATTATTCTTCAGTCATGCCCAGGCTGAAAATGGTTACCGGCTTTGGCTCCGCTTTGATAAAATTGATGATGCAGAACTTTTGGCACAATACAGGAATTCAATCTCGGCAGTACAAATCAATACTAATTCCCCTACCCTTTCGATTGCCGGCAAGGAATTAATCACTGACCTGCAATCTTTATTAGATAAAAAAATCACCTTACAAAAAAACATCACTGATAACTGCATTGTAGCCGGAACACCCGCATCTTCATCCATCATCAGTGAAATATTCTCAACAACCCGTTATGATTTAAAAACTGATGGCTTCATCATTGTATCAAAAAAAATCAATGATAAAAATATCATAGCTATTGGCGCTACAAATGATATTGGTGTTTTGTATGGCGTGTTTGCCTTTTTAAGGCTGCTGCAAACACATCAACCTATTTCGAATCTGTCCATCATCAGCATACCGGAAATTAAAAACCGCATCCTCGACCATTGGGATAATATCAACAGGACGGTGGAACGCGGCTATGCTGGTATTTCCATCTGGAACTGGCACACCTTGCCTGATTATATTGACAAAAGATATATTGATTATGCAAGGGCCAACGCATCCATTGGTATCAATGGCAGTGTGCTGACCAACGTCAATGCCAACTCCGTTGTATTAACACATCCTTTTTTGCTGAAAGTAAAAGCGCTGGCTGATGTGTTCAGGCCTTATGGAATAAAAGTTTATCTCACTGCAAAATTTAATGCACCTATAGAAATCGGCGGCTTACATACAGCAGACCCGCTTGATTCTTCAGTGATAAACTGGTGGAAGAAAAAATGTGATGAGATATATGAACTCATACCTGACTTTGGTGGATTTTTAATAAAAGCAAATTCAGAAGGCCAACCCGGCCCGCAGGGTTATGGCAGAACGCATGCTGATGGCGCCAATATGTTTGCAGATGCATTAGCGCCCCACGGTGGCATTGTGATGTGGCGGGCTTTTGTTTATGATATACGTGCACAAAAAACTGATGAAAATTTTGAAGAAGGAAATAATAATACACAAAACAATTCCATTGCTTCAGAAGACCGCTTCAAACAAGCTTATGATGAGTTTAAACCCTTCGATGGATTGTTCAGGAAAAATGTTTTACTCCAGGTAAAAAACGGGCCTATAGATTTTCAACCACGCGAACCATTTTCGCCTTTATTCGGCGCTATGCCCAAAACACCATTGATGCTTGAATTGCAATTAACCCAGGAATATCTTGGGCAGGGAACACACCTCGTGTATGAAGCGCCTTTATTTAAAGAAGTGTTGAATGCAGATACTTATTCGCATGGAAAAAATTCAACTGTTGCAAAAATTATTGATGTTTCACTTGACAACCATTCACTGACAGGCATTGCAGGTGTTGCCAACATTGGTAATGATATCAACTGGACAGGTCATCCTTTCGGACAGGCAAACTGGTATGCGTTTGGAAGGTTGGCATGGGATAATAATTTGACAGCAACACAAATTGCGGATGAATGGATAAGGCAAACTTTTTCAAATAACACTACAGTTGTTTCTACTATTGAAAAAATGATGATGGCTTCAAGAGAAGCAGTGGTAAATTATATGACACCACTCGGGTTGCACCACATCATGGGGACAGGTCATCACTACGGCCCTGCGCCTTGGGTGGATAATGCAGGCAGGCCCGACTGGAACCCTGTGTATTATCATCGTGCAGATGATTATGGTATTGGCTTCAACAGGACTGCATCCGGCAGCAATGCATTGGCACAATACCAACCGCAGGTGCAACAACAATGGAACGATTCAAACACCTGTGATGAAAAATATTTATTATGGTTTCATCATGTATCATGGCAACACAAAATGAAAGATGGAAAATCATTGTGGGATGAATTATGTGATAAATACCAGCAGGGTGTTGACACCGTGAGATGGATGCAGCAACAATGGGTATCATTAAAAAATTATATTGATGATGAAAGATATAATTCAGTTAGGATGTTCTTAATCATACAGGAGAAAGAAGCAGTGTGGTGGAAGAATGCATGCATTGAATATTTTCAAACATTTTCCAAAATGCCTATTCCACCCGGAGTTGAAAAACCGGATAAAACACTGGAGTATTATGAACAATTAAAGTTTCCATATTCACCGGGCATCGGTGGAAATAATTAATGATTTGCTGAAAGAAATTTTTACTTCATACATTTTTAATTATTAAAAAATATTTCAACAAAATAATATGCAGGAGAAAACAGCAATAGTAACCGGTGGTGGTTCCGGTATCGGTTTTGCCATTACAGAAAAATTTATTGTCAATAACATCCGTACTATCATTATTGGCAGGGATGAAAAAAAATTATTGACTGCAAAAGAAAAACTGGGGCCATTATGTGAAACAGTAAAATTTGATTTGAACAATCTTTCAGCAATACCGCAATTAGTGCATGATTTGTTTGAACGGTTTAACAACATTGATATTTTAGTAAACAATGCAGGCATCAACCTGAAAAAAGAATTTACCGAAGTGAGTGATGAAGAGTTCAGTAACATCATGCACACTAATGTTTCCTCCATGTTTAGTTTATCAAGGGAAGTTGTAATAAATTGGATTAAAAAAAATATCAAAGGGGGTATCATCAATATAAGTTCAATGGCTTCGCAATATGGCTTACCAAAGGTAATTGCCTACACTGCATCAAAAGGAGCGATTGAAGGAATGACAAGGGCTATGGCAACAGAACTTTCGCCAAAAGGCATCCGCATCAATTGCATTGCCCCTGGATTTATTGCAACAGACATGAGTGCAAAAGCTTTAAATAACGACCCTGAAAGAAAACAAAAAGTTTTAGGCAGGACGCCAATGGGATTTATGGGTGAGCCTTCTGATATCGGCGATGCTGCAGTGTTCCTGGCATGCGATTCTTCAAAATATATTACAGGAGTTGTATTACCTGTTGATGGCGGCAATTCAATAGGTTTCTGAAATTCATTCAGCTTTATTTTAAACTGATTTATACATGATAAAAAAATTCCGGTTCATTCTTATTTGTTCATCGTTGTTTTTCGTGGGTTGTTCTACCACAAAAAAAACTGCATCAATAAAAACAACTGTTCCATCACTGAAAGAAATATTCAAAAATGATTTTTTGATTGGCACTGCAATGGACACACAACAGATATCAGGAAAAGATAAACGTGCTGATAAACTGATAGTGCAACAATTCAATGCAGTTACTCCGGAAAATGTAATGAAGGCAGAAATCATCCACCCGGGATGGAATGAATATAATTTTCATTATGCTGATATGCTGGTTGCATACGCTGCAAAAAATAATATCAAATTGAATGCGCATACTTTAATCTGGCATAGCCAGTTGCCGGTTTATATGCAACACAACCAGGATGCGGATTCGGTAAAACAATATTTTGAAAACCATATAAACACTGTCGCTTCACGTTATGATGGCAAAGTGTATTCATGGGATGTTGTGAATGAAGCATTGAATGAAGATGGCACATTACGCAACTCCATTTTCCTTCAAAAACTCGGGCCAGGTTATATTGTTGATGCATTCAGGCTTGCACAAAAAGCATCACCTCATTCAAAGCTGTATTACAATGATTATAATATTGAACAACCGCAAAAAAGAGCAGGCGCCATTGCATTGATTAAAAAAATACAGGCCGCCGGTGTGCGCATTGACGGTGTTGGCATACAGGGACATTGGAACATCAATAACCTTCCTTTAAAAGATATTGAAGAAAGCATCAAGGCTTTTAACGCTTTGGGCATTGAAGTAATGTTTACAGAGCTTGATATAAGTGTATTGAAAAACCCCTGGGACAACAACACTGCTGACATAAGTGCAACTGCAAAAGGCTCTGAAGCAATGAACCCTTACAAAAAAGGTTTGCCCGATTCGATTCAAACAAAACTTACAAAAGCATATTCGGATTTATTCACTTTGTTTATGAAATATAAAAAAGATATCAGCCGGATAACATTCTGGGGTGTTGATGACGGGCAGTCATGGCTCAACAACTGGCCTATTGCAGGAAGAACAAATTATCCATTGTTGTTTGACAGGAATTTCAAACCGAAACCTGCATTTTACAGCATTGCAGCAACGGCTTCAAAACAATAATTCAATTTAAAAAATCAAATATTTTCCATGAGTTCAGAAACTATTGTTGATACACAAAAATTATCAGTGCTTGAAAAATTTGGTTACAGTCTTGGTGACCTTGCAGCTAATCTTGTCTTTCAGACATTGGTTACTTACCTCGCTTTTTTTTATACTGATATTTACGGGCTTGAAGCCAATCATGCATCCATATTAATCCTTGTGGTTGGCTTGGTAGCAGCATTTGGTTTTAACCCGGTAATCGGCGCATTGGCAGACAGGACACAATCGCGTTGGGGAAAATTCCGTCCATGGGTTTTATTCACTGCCATACCGCTTGGCGTAGTTGCGCTGCTTGCATTCAGCACACCTCATTTTTCATACAATGGTAAAGTCATTTATGCCGTTGTAACCTACAGTTTATTGTTATTGTTATATGCTGCAAACAATTTACCCTATTCTGCATTGAGTGGTGTTATCACGGGCAACATGGCTGAACGTAATAGTTTGTCATCCTACCGTTTTGTTGCGGTAATGTTTGCACAGTTTTTTGTACAGGTGTTTATGTTACCCATCATTGAATCTGCAGGTCATGGCGATAAAGCTTTGGGTATTGAAAAAGTAATGACATGGCTGGCAGTTGCAGGCACCATCATGTTGCTCGTTACATTCTTCACAACGAGGGAACGCATCATTCCAACAAAGGAACAGAAATCAAGTTTAAAAGAAGACCTTGGTGATTTGAGTAAAAACAAACCCTGGCTGATTATGCTGGCTTTAACAACACTTGTTTTTATTACGCTTGCCATGAAAGGCGGCTCTTATGTTTATTATTTCAATAATTATGTTGACAAAAAAAACCTCACTGATTTTATTACGCCTGTCATCAATTTCCTGTCGGGTGCAGGCATGAATTTTTTTGGTGAAGACCCTGTTTCTGCAGGCTTTGGTTTATTCAATGCAGGTGGCATCATCTTTATGATTGTTGGTATCACTTTATCAAAAAGGTTTGCAGATAAATATGGCAAGCGCGATGTATTTGGTATTTGCCTTTTCATATCAACACTTTTCATTTTTGCATTTATTTTTTATCCGCCACAAAGTGTAGGCTTAATGTTTGCTTCGCAAATACTGCATGGTTTTTTCTATGGCTTAACTATCCCTTTATTATGGGCGATGATTGCAGATGTTGCCGATTACAGTGAATGGAAAAATAACCGTCGTGCCACCGCTATTATTTTCTCTGCAATGATGGTGGGTTTAAAAGCAGGCCTCAGCATTGGCAGCGCTTTGCTTGCATGGATACTTGGGTTATATCACTATGTACCCAACAGCGAAGTACAAACTGCATCTGCTATACAAGGCACAAAAATGCTGGTGAGTATTTATCCTTCCATTCCATTTTTAATTGGTGCAGGATTATTGTTTTTTTATAAAATCAATAAGAAAATGGAAGTGCAGATTGAAACTGATTTAAAACAGAAAAGAAAAAAATAATTTTTTCATCAACAATATGCAATGTTTTTTTTAAAAATAATTCCTTTTAATAACGAAGAATTAGTAACAAACTATGTCTGAAGAAAATATCAATCATATCAATTTTGATGAGCTGAATCATAAAGCTATATCACAACCGCTGATAAAAAACATTTATACTGCAGACCCATCTGCACATGTGTTTGATGGAAAAATTTATATCTATCCATCGCATGATATAGATGCAGGTAATGCATTTGATGATTTGGGCAGCCATTTTGCAATGCAGGATTATCATGTTATTTCTATGGACAACCCACAGGGTGAAGCAAAAGACAATGGCGTTGCATTGAAAATAGAAGATGTCCCCTGGGCAGAAAAACAATTATGGGCGCCGGATGCCAATGAAAAAGATGGAAGGTATTACCTGTTTTTTCCGGCAAAAGGTTATGATGGAATTTTTAAAATCGGTGTTGCAATCGGTGACACGCCTACTGGTCCATTCAAACCACAACCTGTTGCTATCAAAAAAAGTTTTTCAATAGACCCAGCTGTTTTTAAAGATGATGACGGAAGTTATTATATGTATTTCGGTGGCATCTGGGGTGGCCAATTACAAAGATGGCGCACCGGAAGTTTTAATGCATCAGAACCGCAAAGCCCGTTTGCACATTTACCCAAAAACCATGAGCCTGCTTTATGCGCAAAAGTTGCGAAGCTTACAGGTGATTTGCTGGAATTTGCAGAAGATGCCAGGGATGTTGTCATCCTTGATGAAAATGGACAACCATTATTGCAAGGCGACAATGAAAGAAGATTTTTTGAGGCATCATGGTTGCACAAATACAAAGGCAAATATTATTTTTCTTATTCAACAGGTGATACACATTTTATCTGCTATGCGATTGCAGATAATCCGTATGGGCCGTTTACTTATTCAGGCAGGATATTAACGCCTGTTATCGGATGGACATCGCATCATTCAATCGTTGAATTTAAAAGTGAATGGTATTTATTTTATCATGACAGCATTTTAAGTAAAGGCATTACACATTTGCGCAATATCAAGGTTACAAAACTTGAACATGATGAAAACGGTTTGATAAAAACTATTCATCCTTATAATGATTTTATATTGTAGGATGAAAATATTTTGAATGATGAATGTGAAAGAACAAATGAAAAAAAGTGATGAAAGTATAGAAGAAATTTCACAGTTTATATCTAACCATTCAAATTTGATAAAGCGCACCATCAATTTTAAACACAACTCAATGCAATTATTTTTCAAAACGGTTTTTAGCACAATCCTTGTTTGTATCACTTCAATTACTTTTTGCCAGGTGAAACTACCTGCTATTATCCGTGATAGCATGATACTGCAACGCGATAAGAAAATTAATATCTGGGGTTGGGCAGGCATTGGTGAAAATGTGCGCATTCATTTCAATCATACAACATATAAGACAACTGCAAACAAAGATGGCAAATGGATATTACAATTGCCACCCATGAAAGCAGGTGGGCCATATACGATGGTAATTTCGGGCAGGAACAAAATTGTTTTACATGATATTCTTTTTGGTGATGTTTGGCTTTGTGCAGGTCAATCAAATATGGAACATCAGATGAAATTGCATGCAGTGTATTATGCTGATGAAATTGCAAACGCTGATAATCCCAACATCAGGCAATTCAAAGTACCCAACACAACCAACCTTGTGCAACCACAGGAAGATTTTAATGGCGGTTCCTGGAAATATGCCAACCCAACTAATGTGAAAGAGTTTTCTGCTGTAGCATATTTTTTTGCAAAAGCATTGTATGAAAAATATCATGTACCAATCGGCATCATCAATGCAAGCTGGGGTGGCATCCAAATTGAAGCGATGATGAGTGAAGATGCATTAAAGGATTTTCCATCTGTATTATCAACAGTTGAAAAAAATAAAGACACAGGTTTTGTAAATACAACCAACAGGAATGCATTTTCTGAAATGCAATCAATACCTAAACCTGAAGACAAAGGCATTACAGGAAAATGGTATGATGAAGATTATTTTCCAAAAGACTGGAATCGGATTGCAGTGCCGGGATTCTGGGAAGACCAGGGATTAAAAAATTTAGATGGCGCAGTCTGGTACAGGAAAGAAATCAATGTGCCTGCACCTATGCTCAACAAGCCGGCAAAAATTTTCATGGGTAGAATCGTTGATGCAGATGAGTTGTACATCAATGGTATTAAAGTGGGTGAAACAGGTTATATGTATCCGCAACGAAGTTATACAATTCCGGGTGGTGTTTTAAAAGCAGGGAAAAATATATTAGTTGTGCATGTAACAAATAATTATGGAAACGGAGGTTTTGTACCGGACAAACCATATCAGTTAATTGCAGGAAATGACACGATTGATTTGTCGGGCTACTGGCAATATAAAGTGGGTTATGTAAAATCACCACTCAATACTATTTCTAATACCGGTATCACATTGCAATATCAACCAACAGCATTGTATAATTCAATGATGGCTCCGTTGATTCATTACAGCATCAAAGGTTTTGCGTGGTACCAGGGTGAAAGCAATACGGGCAATGCAGGTGAGTATTCAAAATTGCAACCGGCAATGATTAAGGACTGGCGCAACAAATGGAATGATGATGAATTACCATTTTTATTTGTGCAGCTTCCCGGTTTTGGTGATTATAATTTTTTACCAGGTGAAAGCCAGTGGGCAAGCTTTCGTGATGCACAGGCAAAATCATTATTGGTTCCCAACACTGCGATGGCAGTTGCAATTGATGTGGGTGAATGGAATGATGTGCATCCTGATAATAAAAAACCGGTTGGTGAAAGGCTTGCAATTGCAGCAGAAAAAATTGCATACAATGAAAACATTGTTTATTCAGGCCCTGTATTTCAGTCTGCAAAAATTGAAGGCAATAAAATAATTGTCAGCTTTACAAATACAGGCAGAGGTTTAATTTTTAAAGGTTCATCAGATATTTCTCCATTACCCGGTGATGCAACAGGCGCATTTTTTATCGCAGGTGATGATAAAATATTTGTACCTGCATTTGCAAAAATTGATGGCAATACAATTATTGTTTCCAGCAACGAAATAGCTGCACCAAAATATGTAAGATACGCATGGGCTGATGAACCTTTGCACCCTGATTTATACAATAAAGAGGGTTTGCCTGCAGTGCCATTCAGAACGGATACGAGAAATTTTTATTAGTTGCAGAAAGAAATGAATGCAATGCTATGTTTTCAATTCATTTCTTTTTGTATATTGCAAAACATTCCCCCGAAATTTTGAATTGATAATAACAAGCCATGTTGGGTGACGCTTTGAAATGCTAATCATTCAAAGTAAAACCTGGCAAGGGTTTCAAAATTTTTTATAATTATGATGTACCTTAAAAACGGTTCAGCCTGTTTATGTAACCATTAGAAATATTTCAAAAAATATTTCTTTCATAACCTGGAAAAACAACTAAACTGCTTTAAGTGCAATTTTAATAAAGTTTATTTTTTAATTAAACCACAAGTACTGTCATGAACAACACAAAACTAAATGGGCAAACTATCCTCCTGACAGGAGGAGCAGGGTTTATTGGATCAAATATTTTAGAAGTATTATTAGGGAAAAAATGCACCGTCCACGTAGTTGACACCCTATCTACCGGACTCCTTGAAAACATACCTGATCATCCCAACCTGCACTTTCATCAAGGATCGGTAATGGATATTGACTTTCTTTTATCCATAAAAAATGTGCGGTTTGATATGATCTTTCACCTGGCAAGTGTGGTAGGTATGCGACTTGCATTAAAACATAAAAACCTGACTTTTGAAACAGCTACCCAGGGAACAAAAAACGTTTTAAATACTTTTAAAAATATTCCGGTTGTATTATTTTCTTCTTCATCAGTATATGGTTTAACTACCAGTGGTGCATGCAAAGAAAATGATATTGCAAGCGATGAGGAACTACTTGATTTCGATGGTGGAGTAGCAGGTTATAGCTATGGCAAAAAAAAGATGGAAGAAATAGGTTTGGCAGAGGCTGCAGAAGGTAGAAAAGTTTTAATTATACGGCCATTCAATATTGTTGGGCATAAACAATTACACCAGTTTGGCATGGTAGTTCCACGTTTTATAAAACAAGCAACTGAAAATAAAAAAATCCAAATATTTGATGATGGAAAACAAGTGCGGTCTTTCAGCGAAGTAAATACTTTCCTGTATTGCCTGTTTAAACTGGTAGAGAATGAAGCTGCATGGAAAAAAGGAGAAAATATTTTTAATATTGGTTATCCAAGAGGTTGCTCTATCAATGAACTCGCTAAAATAATCATTGAAGAAACAAACTCAAATGCAATAATAGAGCACTTACCTTATGATACAGTTTTCCCAAACCATTCCGATGTTAAATACAGGGTTCCTGACACGTCTCATGGTGAAAAATACTTTGGCGCTGTAAAATGGCCTTCAGTAAGGGATATTACAAGGCAAATAATTTCTGCAGAAAAAATACTGGTTCCATGTACAGTGAATTTGTAATCCTTGGTGCCGGCATAACGGGGATTACAGCAGCTGCTGAATTAAAGGAGCGTGCAGTTGTACTGGAAAAAGAAAAAAATGTCGGAGGCCTGGTGCGTACGCATTGTATTGATGGTTTTTGGTTTGATCATGTATTACATATCCTTCATTTCAGGGATGATGAGACCGAAGCCTATATAAAAAATATCTTGCCTGAAGGCATGTTGCAACCATGTCCGCCAAAAGCATGGATTGAAACAACTCATGGAACAGCACTCTATCCTTTCCAGTTAAATATCGGTGCATTGGATGATCACATAAAAATGCGTTGTGTTATTGATTTTGCAAAAGTTTGCTTTACCACAGAGAAAAAAGAGGCTGCCAATTACAAAGAATTTTTAAACAATATTTTCGGTGATGGCTTATGTGAAGTTTTTTATTTCCCTTACAATAAAAAATTATACAAATACCCTTTAGAAAAAATAAATGCTGCACAACTCAGTTGGAATTTACATCAACCAAAATTTGAAGACATTCTCGAAGGCGCTTTCCATCCGAACCAATACAGGGAGACGTATAATACTCATGCATTTTACCCACGACCACATAAAGATGCGAAGCAAAGAGGGATGCAGGTGCTGACAGATACGATTGCAAAAAGTGTAATAAACAAAGAATTGAATTTTACGGTTACTGCTATCAATACTTCAGGCAAAACAATAACAGGAATTTTGAATGGTGAAGAAAAACAAATTCAGTATGACCGGTGTTTTTCAACAATACCATTACCTGCACTGATGAAAATGTGCAGCAATGTGCCTGCCGGTTTACTGGAGAAAATTGAATTACTTGAATACAACATTGTTTATTCTGTTGCTGTTTGTATAAATGGTAAAAGACCAGAGGGCACTGGGCATTGGCGATATTATACTGATGAAACACTTCCATTTACGCGTTTGATTTTTATGACAGAATTTGATGAGTACAATGCCCCGGAAGATGGTTGGGGAATATTGGCAGAAGTGTCACATTATGCAAAAGACCCTGCATTGTCAATACAAGAACTTGAACAAAATATTATCGCCTGCTTGCATAAAATAAATTTACTGGATGCGCAACAAAAAGTTGTCAAAGTGCATACATGGATTGCTGAACCGGCTTATGTAATTTTCACACCTGAGACAAAAGATATAATTGATGAATGCCATGAATTTCTTAATTTGTACAACATAACATCATCAGGAAGATTTGGTAATTGGGAATACTCTTCAATGTATCAGAATATCCGTACTGCTTTACAATGGACAAAACAATATAAATGAATAAAAACCTTTACTACCTTACCGGATTTTTAATTGCTGCTGCTTGTGGGATTATTTGCACATTCCTGACAAAAAAATTTGCTTTAAAAAATCATATTGTCAATAATCCAAACCCAATAGTAGCACAACATAAAAAAGCAATTGCATACCTGGGTGGTGCAGGTGTTTTCCTGGCATTCCTGATGTCATATATCCTGACTCACCTTACTTTCATCAAAGAATTTCTTTCCAATGAAAAAATAAAAAACCGTGTTCAACCTGAAGACTTGCTGATATGCGGCTTTGCATTTTTAACGCTTGGCATTTATGATGACCTCAAAGTACTAAAACCACTCAGGAAATTTACTCTTCAATTTTTCATTGCAATCTTTTGTGTGTGGTTCGGGATACGTTCAGAAATTTTCCATCATTCAGTATATGATTTCATCTTTTCTGTTTTCTGGATATTAACAGTCATTAATGCGGTAAATTTTACCGATGTGTGTGATGGCCTAGTGTCATCAGTTAGTATCATAATATTTTTATTGTGCGGGTTATTCCTGCCTCATTCCAACTTATTATGCTTTATTATTGCCGGATCAACAGCAGGTTTTTTTGTGTTCAATTCACCCAGGGCATCCATTTTCCTCGGTGATGGCGGATCACATCTGCTTGGTTTCTTGATTGCTGCATTTACCCTTAAATGCACAAAGGATATGAATTTCCTTGATGGAATTTTATGGATGTTTTTAATCAGTGGTATATTTTTATTTGAACTGATTTTTATTACTTCAATAAGGATAAAAAAAGGGAAGCCCTGGTGGAAAGGAAGCCCTGATCATTTTTCTTTACGCTTGCAAAAAGCTGGTTTTACCAGGTGGCAGATAATTTTCGGAGCCACAATAATAACGGCAGCGATTGTGTTCGTTGGATGCAAAATGAAAATGATTGATATCAGTTTTAAAATAATCAGCCTGTTAATCTTTTTTATTATTTCTGTATTATGCTGGCGCTACTTATTAAAATGGGAAGTTGAAAACTAAAAACCTGAACTCGCTATATGCAACTATGTTTTACTGTTGACTGGGAAGATTGGTTTCATGGACTTGAATTGCCAGAGAATATCAGAATAAAAACAGAGCGTAGAATAAAAATTGGTCATGATATTTTGTTGAATACGCTTGAAAGGCACCATATCAGGGCAACCTTTTTTTTAGTGGGTGAAATGATGGAAGAATTTCCTTCACTTGTTACAGAGATCATCCAGGCAGGGCACGAAGTGGGCTGTCATACATATTCACATTCTAACCTGACTACAATTTCAAAAGAAACACTGAGCAATGAAATTGAAAAATGTAAAATGCTGATCAAAGATCACAACATTACTTACAAAGGTTTCAGGGCGCCTTTTTTTTCTATTACTAAAAAAAATACCTGGGCATTGCATTTATTGAAAGAGCAGGGTTTTGAATATGACTCAAGTATTTTCCCCGGCACTACTTTCAGAACGGGTATAGTGAATTCGGAAAAAAATATTTACAGTTTTGAAGATGGATTAATAGAATTTCCTATCAGCAATTTTAAATTTACTGCATTGGATGTAGGAATTGGTGGCGCTTATTTCAGGATAGCCCCATATAAATTTTTTGCGGCACAATTAAAAAAACTGCTGGGCAAGCGGGATGCGCTATTTTATTTTCATCCCTGGGAACTTGATCCTTTACAACCGCATTTAAAAGGGATGAAACACAGGAATGTGCATACACACTATGCATTTCTTGATAAGACTGAAAGGAAATTAGAATTACTTTTTAATGAGTTTGAATTTGCACCATTACAAAATATTATCAGGAAGCATGCTGTTGGTCAAGCTTAGCAATAATTTTTTTGGCAACTTTAATCCCTTCATTCAACGCATCTTCCATTCCATAATTGAAATTAACCTGGGATGATCTGCCAAACCTTAACAGGCCCGGATACTCATTTAAAAATGCAGCAATAGAATTCTTTACATGCTCAAGATTTACATCAGGCGCCTGGTAAGCCCTTGGGATTTTTTTTACTGCAAAACTTTTATAATTCAATTTTTCACCGGGGAATATTTTTGCCATATCATTTTTTGCAATACTGATAATTTCTTCATCACTACTTTGCCAGATTGGTTCCTGCTCATCTGTCCAATACTCAATCATCAAAGTTTCTTTACCAGTTTTGTGCCTGAAACTATTAAAATTGGTGAGCCTTACAGCTTTGA
The DNA here is from genome assembly GCA_964400415.1 of uncultured Parafilimonas sp. GTDB lineage: Bacteria > Bacteroidota > Bacteroidia > Chitinophagales > Chitinophagaceae > Parafilimonas. Next base: position 111,225 of record CAYNTP010000007.1, on the reverse strand, counting down.
TATTTTTATTATACACATAAATATTCTGATCAGCTACCTGCAACAATTCTTCCATTTGCATATACACAAAAATCACATTGCGGAAATGGATTTTTTTCATGGAATCTTTTAAGGTTTCAGGGAACTCACCAGTCAGTGCGAGTATGGCAGGGTCAGGAATAGTTGATAAAACAAGATCATATTTTTTCACAGTACCATCAGCCAGGATAATACCATTGATATTTTTCCCATCAAGATCAAACTTTTTTATAGCTGCATTCAAATAAATATTTCCACCATTGTTTTGAATCATCTCAGAATACTTATTCCATAATTCTGAAAAACCTTTCTTCGGGTAAATATATTTTGTAAGCCTCGCTGATTTGTTACCAACAAAAAGCTTTTTGATTATTGCAATAAAATTCAATTTTCCAAAACCTATCAGTGACGTTCCAAACTGTGGTGAAAGATTTGATCCATCACAGTTCCAGAGTTTCTTACTGTAATCCTTGAAAAATTTTTCATACATAAAATTCCCGATTTTACTTTTCATGTATGATTCAAAATCGTTTTCACTTTTCTTCCCCAGTATTGCAGCTAGATATGAGAATGATGCTTTTACCATTTCAGTGAAACTCATATTTTTTAAAATATCTGAAATCTGTGGCGGGTATTTCAATGACAATCCATTATCAAGATAGATACGGGTCAACCGATCAAAAACAAAAATATCATCTTTCAAAAATTCTGAAATATTTTTCTTTAAATCAGGATTAAAATCTGCCGAAAAAAAATGAGGCCCCATTTCTACCCTATCACCCAACACATCAATTGTTTTAGCTAACCCACCAACAGTATTGTCACGCTCATATATATCAACAGCAACCTGATGTTGCAACAGTTCTGCTGCCGCACTTAATCCTGCAGGTCCTGCGCCAATTATTGCAACTTTATTCATCGTTTTGTCATTTAATTAATCATGGAAAAATATACAGATTCAATTTCCTTTATTGAATGAGTAATGTCATGTTTCCTTTCAACAAAAGTTTGTCCATGCTTCCCTATTTCTTTTGCTAATACCGGATCTGAAATTAATTTTTTAATCGCTGCCACATAATCTTCTCTAACCATACATGCAAAACCGTTTTCATTATTATCAATGACATCCAGGTTCCCTTCACATTTACTCACCACACAAGGAATAGCTTTTGACATTGCAGTCAGCAATGAAAGAGACAAACCCTCATATACTGAAGGCAATAAAAAAATATCAAGGTTTTCAATAAAGTTCTCTGCTGTTGCTTCATCAACCTGGCCTTCCATGTGTACATTGGCTGCAATACCATATTCATTAATCCTTTTTATAAATGCAGCTCTCAGATTGTTGTCAAAGTCTGGCCCGATAAAATAAAAATGTACATCCGGAAATTCGCGTATCACATCATTTGCAATATCTGCAAACAACAAAGGGTTTTTCTGAAAAGCAAACCTGCTGACTGTTCCAATTCTATATTTAGCAAATGCATCAAAAAATTGTGGTTGTATATTACTCTTGGGTTTTAATGGTATGCCATTCAATACCACACTCACTTTATCTTTTTCAAATCCTACTTCATTAATAAAACGATTTGCTTCCGAATTTGAAATTGCCAATAACTTATCGGTAAATCTTTTAGCGATTACTTCAAGTGAAAAAAATATTATTCTTTTAAAGCCAGAAAAAGAAAGATAAGATCCTCCGTGTGGGGAGAATAAAATTTTTGAGCCTTTTGTCCATGCAGCTATCCTGCCGATGAATCCGGCTTTAGCAGTCTGCAGATGCACAATTGAAGGTTTTTCTTTAGCAATAATTTTCCTGATTCGGAAAAAGCATTTCACATCAGCAAAAAAGCTTATACCTCTCGATAATCCAAGTGAATAAAACCTTGTTCCATTGTTTTGGCAAAAATCTTTTATTGAATCAACTGATGATGCAATTGCTATTTCAAATTTATCTTTATCAATATACTGAACTATCAGTTTAATAAATGTTTCAACTCCACCTGTGGATTGAGAGATGATAAGAATTTTATGTTTTTGCAGGGATGGCACGTACAAAAAATAATCGTTGTTTTAGTTTTCGAATTAAGCTTCTGCATCAATGAGCCTTTTCGAATCGTATTACTCATAAGCAGGATGCAATCATTGAATCAAAGATACAGCTAATGATTGTGAATGACTGTAACATCAAAAGCGCATTTTTATAGATAAATGCATTACTTAATGGTGCAGTGAACTTTCGGTTTAAGTTCAAAAAAATATGAAAGAAAGACAAAGGCAAAATTCTTACAATATTTTATTAAAGCTCATCCGGGTTACCTGTATTATTAATTTCTTTGGTTTCTTCAGCAGTAGAGAAAAATCTTGTCAGGCTGCTAAAGTTGCTATATTTTGAAATAGACCAAGTTTTTAAGATTCTTTCCCGCTTTCTTTCTTCCTGCAATATCCTGTCTCTTGCTGTTAACAGTTCAAATTGAGTAATCAGGCCGCAAAGTTTTCCCTTTACTTTTGTATCCACTACAGGCACAACACCTACATGTTTTGCAGCCATCCTGTCTGCAATAATGCGAAGAGATTCTCCGGGATGTGCTGTAATAACATTACTTATCATACAATCATCTACCGTACCAGCAAGATCGTTTTTTAATGATTTTTCCATAATGTCCTGCCATGATATAACTCCAACCATAATTCCTTCCTGAGTTACAATTGGCAATAACCTTTGCCTTCTCATGTGCAGGTGAGCCTGGATCATTTCTTTTACCTCTGATAAAGATGTGCCTGTTCCAATTGTGAGCACATCAGTTGACATAACATCTTCGGCAAACAATACTTCCAATGGTTCAACAGCATATTCCCTCAATACATGGAAACCACGGCGTGCAACTTTTTCTGTAAGGATTGAACGCTTCAATGTGAGCACACTGATGAGGTGTGCCAGTGTAACAGTAATCATTAATGGCAAAAACAAATCAACACTATGTGTGAGTTCAATTGCAAAAATTATAGAAGTAAAAGGAGAACGCATCACTCCAGCTAATGCACCGGCCATTCCAAGCAATGCCCATTCAGCAGGAATTTTTCCGGGGAAAACCAAACCCAATAATCCACCGACAGCTGCGCCCATAATTAATATCGGGGCGAGGATACCGCCACTTGTACCTGACCCTAAAGCCACTGCCCAGATAATTAATTTCACTACAAAGATGCTTATCAGTGTTGTGACCGCAAGGTTACCTGCTAATTCATCAGCAATTGTATCATAACCAACGCCCAGGGCATTGGGTTCGATCACACCACCAATACCAACTATCAATCCACCTATCACAGGCCACCACATCCAATGTATTGGTAACTTCCTGAATGCATCTTCAGCACCATACACTGCTTTTGTCAGCAACCATGCAAGGCCACCACAAATAATACCCAGGATAACTGCATCCATCAAACCTGTATTTCCCAAAACAACTAATTTTTGTACAGGAAATAATGGTTCAGCTTTCATCCATCCCTGGTGCACAAAAAAATGACGTATGGCATCGGCAACGATACTTGCTACAGCAGCTGGTATAAATGAACGAGGTTTCCATTCAAACAGTAATAATTCCACCCCAAGCATTACAGCAGCTATAGGCGTGCCAAACACAGCGCTCATTCCTGCAGCAGCACCTGCAACCAATAAACTTCTACGTTCAATTGCAGTAAGGTTCCTGAACTGCGCCAATACGGATCCGATAGCACCTCCTGTAAGTATGATTGGACCTTCTGCACCAAACGGTCCACCGGTACCGATACTCACTGCACTGGCTATAGGTTTAAGTATTGTAAGTTTGGGTTCTACCTTACTGCCGCCCACCAATATTGTTTCCATCGCTTCAGGGATACCATGCCCCCTGATTCGCTCAGAACCATAGCGCGCCATAAAACCAACTATTAGTCCACCAAGCATTGGAATTAAAACCGCAAACCATCCCAATGTATTGTTTCTCGGTGAAACAAGTGTAAGATCAAACCGCTGATAATACAGCAGGTTGGTGATGAGTGCAATCAGGTCGAGCAAAATAAGCGCAATGAAAGCGCCGGCAATACCAATTATTATTGAATGAGGAATAAGTTTCAGCACAGATCTCGGCATGGTGAAATCACTCAATTTCCTTGCTGTGCCATTTGAAAGTGATTGTTTTAATTGCTCCTTGTCTTCTTTGTTATTGCTATTATCCTGGTTCTTCATTTGAATAATAAAAGAAAATACTTCCGTTACAATTTAGCACCATTTATTAATTTCAACAACAGATTTTTTTAACCACCATTTTATTTTCATCAATTTGCAATGAAAAAAAATCAATTATAAAAGCTCAGAAAAAATATTGCAACAACTAAATTTCAAGAATAGATATTTCAACAGGGATGATAAAACCATCCTTGAAAAGTGATAAAGCGTTTTTTATTTTCAGTTTAAAAAATGAATTAGGCCAAAGTTATTTACAGTTCAAAAATTATAATTGATAATGATTAATTGAAAAACTGTCAATAGGCAGGCAAGTTCGCAATTTTTATTTCGTAATTTTTAATTGATAAAGGTTACTCCATCACTAACATTAAATTCATGAAAAATTTCGATCAGAGTTTTATGCTCAAAAAATAACGAAGAAAAATATATCAAACAATATCAACTTATATCAGTTCTAAATGCTGATAACCGGTTCCTGCTGGCTTAAACAATGAAAACTACCCAAACCCCAGATGATATCCACCGAATTGATACCTATCACTTTTTTTGAAGGAAAATATTGCTGAATTATTTCCAAGGCTTTTTCATCTTTGTTGCTTTGAAAAACCGGCACTACCACCACATCATTTGCAATATAAAAATTAGCATAAGAAGCAGGTAACCTCTGGCCTTCATAATAAACAGCATCTGGCATTGGCAATTCAGCAATATTTAATTGCTTACCATTCAACAACCGCATTTTTTTTAATTGAGCAAGGTTGTGTTGTAATAATGAATAATTTTCATCAGCTTTATTTTCTTCAACCACTGCAATCACTGTGTCTTCATTTACAAAACGTACAGTATCATCAATATGACCATCAGTATCATCACCAATGATGCCTTCATCCACCCACAGAATCTGATCTACACCATAATATTCACTTAAATAATTTTCAATCTGTTGTTGATTGAGATGTGGGTTTCGATTTGGATTCAGCAAACAGGCAGTTGATGTCATCAGGGTTCCGTTACCATTAAACTCAACTGAACCACCTTCCATCACGATACCGGGATGAAAAACCTGCAGGCCCATTTTTTTTGCAATTAATGTGGGGATCACATCATCCTGGTCATAAGGAGGATATTTTTCTCCCCATGCATTATAACCCCAGTCAATAATCGCTTTCTCTCTTTTAAACGGATTGATTACAAATGCTGGTCCATGATCCCTGCACCATGCATCATTGGTAGGATGAAAAAAGAATTTTATTTGTTGCATATCCACTCCTTCACTTTGCAAAATATTTTCTGCAAAAGATTTCATCAATTCATCAGCTACATTGATACATACTTTTTCACAAGCACTCACTGCTTTGATAAAACGTGCATAAGGTTGGTAGATAGTCTGAATTTTTCCAGGCCATGATGCTTCCTTATGAGGCCAGCTAAGCCATGTAGCTTCATGCGGTGAAAATTCTGCGGGAAAATAAAATCCAAGTTGCTTTGGTGTGGCTCCTTTTATTTCATCCATAAAAATGGTGTGTGTAAAAATGTTTATTAATTTTTTTCAAAACAAAAATCCTCAAGAAATTCTGAAAGAATAATATCAAAAAATTATTCGTCAATAAATCTTTTCGTGATAGGTTGATAAGCATCAATCCTCCTGTCGCGAAGGAATGGCCAGTGTGTCCTGTAGTGATTTGTTTTACTGGTATCCACATCTACAACAAAAACTTCTTCTTCATTATGAGATGCTTTGTAGATAAGGTTTCCAAAAGGATTGGAAACAAATGAGCCGCCCCAGAATTTCATTCTCCCATCCTGCTCCAGCCCTACCCTGTTTACACTCACAACATGTACACCATTGGCTACAGCATGGCTACGTTGAATAGTTTGCCATGCATTGTATTGTTCATCATTAGTAGCATCATCCTGGTCTGTTGCCCAACCAATTGCAGTAGGATAAAATAAAATTTCCGCACCCATCAATGATGTTATGCGTGCAGCTTCAGGATACCATTGGTCCCAGCAAATCAATACACCGATAGTTCCATATTTTGTTTTCCAGACTTTGAAGCCAAGGTCGCCGGGAGTGAAATAAAATTTTTCATAATAAGCCGGGTCGTCAGGGATATGCATCTTGCGGTATTTGCCAAGATAAGTGCCATCAGCATCAATCACTGCGGTTGTGTTATGATAAATTCCCTGTGTCCTTTTTTCAAACAGTGAAGCTATGATGACAACATTCAATTGTTTTGCCAATTGGCATAATGTATTTGTTGTTTCACCGGGGATATTTTCTGCAAGTTTGAAGTTGTCATAATTTTCTTCATCACAGAAGTATAGCGAAGTAAACAATTCCTGTGTACAAACAATCTGTGCACCTTTTGCAGCCGCCTGTTTAATGCGTTCAATTGTTTTATCAAGATTTGCAGCGGGATCTGCTGTGCAACTCATTTGTATGCCGGCAACTTTAACCATGTAATCAAAAAATTTAGAGTGCAAAAATAATCAATCAATAACGGATGAAAATATTACTCAATCATTTTTGAAATTTTATACAGGTTTTATGATTGACGTCATGAAAATATGAGCATAAAAAACCGGGAACCCTGAACATTCAGAAATTCCCGGTCAACAATTTTCTGCTTATTTATTTAACAGTAAAATTAAATCCTTCATTGCCCCAGGCAAGTGAAACTTTTCCATCTTTACCCACAGTGAATGTCATTTTTTCGCTGGGCGAAGCAGGTGGTGCGCTTGGTACATCAACGCGTAAAACATCATCTGCTGATTTGTAATTAAAAGCTCCCCACTGGTTCCAGGTTTTATTAAAGATCACAGTCCAGGAATTACCATTCCAGATAGAAAATAAACCATATTTGCCGGCAGGTAATTTTTTACCATCAACAGTAACGTCTTTATTCACTTCAAAAACTGTAGCTTCATTGGCTCCGGTTCTCCACACTTTACCTTTCATTGGTTCAACATCTTTTCCAATTTCCCTTCCTTTCAAAGAAGGCTGGCTGTAATCAATTTTGATTGTGACACCATCTGATGTAGTTGCAGAAGCCATCGCAGGAGGGCTTGGACGTTTAGATTTATCTTCCGGTGGTTTATTGCCTCCCTGTGCATTGGCATTAACACCGATAAATAGCAGGCTTGATAATAATGCAAGCGATAAGAATTTTTTCATATAAAATATTTTATTGAATGAATGAACAGCAAAAATTAAGCAAAAAACCAACACTATAAACAAATCAATGTAAATGTTTTTAGAAAAATGTGTGAATGGTAACACAGCTATTCATTCTTATGGTTCTGAAAATTTTGTATGTATAACTTGGTTTTAAAAAAGATTCAAAAAGTGTATCGTTTCTGCAAACAAAGTCTTTAATCAAATAAATTCCCTGAAACATCCCTGTTGAAAAATATAAAATTAAAAGATGTTATTGTTGCTCTTTGATAAACTGCCTGAATGCTTCACCGTTAGGTCTCAATTCTCCCAAACCATTCTGAAGACCCACAGCTTTACCCACACCACCATCTGCACTATAGAAAATAGCATACCTTAACCCGGCATCCTTAACTGACTGCAATAAACCTTTTACTAAAGCGGGTGAGGGATTAAACACACCTATTTCATTTGAGAGGATAGGCTTGCCTGTTTTTGTTTTCAGGTAATTGGTAATAAATTCAAATATTTTTGGATCAACAATAGTGTCATTCACATCAGCACCATTAATTCCTCTTGCTTTGATAGGTTCATACCAATGGAAATTTACATAATCAAGATCAAGCGTCTTATAAGCAGCAATTATTTTCCTCCCAAAATCAAGTTGCCTTTTTACGGCAGGCATATTAAGATTGTTTATCCGTTTCAGAACATTTGGAGGAAAAACTTTTTGTGCAAAATTATTTGCCTGTTGTTGTTTACCTTGCTGCATCAAATCATCATACACAATTAAACACACTTCCCTGAAAGTAATGCCTGCATTGGTAACCTTCAAACCTTTTGAGTGTGCTACCTGGATGGCTGTTTTCAATTCATTGATATAATCATCGGCATCACCGGAATGATAATTAGGGTTATCTTCTTCATTTTCTATCACCACAACTTCAGGTCTGTATTTATCAAGAATAGAATTTAATACTTTGGCATAAGCATTCATATCTGTTGGAAAAGGAACAGGTGCATGTTCACCTGCAGCATTCCTGGGTACACCTGAAATAATATTGAGCAGTATTTTAAAACCTGCGGCTGCATAAGTTTCATAAGCCTCACTTGAACCTGTCCATGTTGAAATATCAATTTTTGTTCGGATATAATTCACACCTAAATTTCTTGCAACTTTCACCTGCTGAGATGGCGGGATGATATGACCTTCACTCTTTGCAACCATAACACCAAAATGTGTTTTCACTGAAGTATCAGAAACAACTGAAGACACCTGGTTTTCCTGGGAAACTGTGACAGAATTATTTTCTGCCTGGATGGAATTCCTGCAATTACTGCTGACAGTTAAAAATAATGTAGAACAAAGCAATATGGGTAATTTCATAAACGATTGACTTAGGCATTAAAAATAAGTTTAAATTTCTTTTCGCAATAAAACTTATAGATAAAACAAGCAATAACTTGCTTTTGCTGATATTTTATTAGTTAAATGAACAAGCTTGAATTTGCCTGAAAAACAAAATAATCATCTACCTATACCAAAGAAAAAAAATATTTTGCTTTAATTTTAAATGATGCATTGTAACATTCCGGGGAGCATTTCGTTAAAATGAAATTAAATTACATTGGATATATCCCGAAAAAAATATGCAATTGTTACTTAGCAATCCCATCTTAACCATTAACCAATTTTCTTACTGTAAAATATTTTATTCACATGACTAAACTAAGTGTAAACATCAATAAACTGGCAACATTACGCAACAGCCGGGGTGGCAACAATCCTGATATAGTGCAGGCAGCCATAGATGCACAAAAATTTGGTGCTGATGGTATCACAGTGCATCCAAGACCGGATGAGAGGCACATCAGGTATGATGATGTGCGCAATATCAAAAAAATTATTACCACAGAATTTAATATTGAAGGCAATCCACAGGAACAAAAATTTATTGATCTTGTTCTGCAAACAAAACCCACACAAGTAACATTGGTACCTGATGCATTGAACCAGGTAACAAGCAATCATGGATGGAACACTATTGAATATAAAAATTATCTCACTGATATCATTGCTACTTTTAAAGCAGCTCACATACGCACTTCCATTTTTGTTGATCCGAAAATAGAAATGATAGAAGGGGCTGCCGCAACAGGAACAAATCGTGTAGAGTTATACACAGAAGCTTATGCCCACCAATATGTTTCCAATAAAGAAGAGGCAATAGCGCCCTATCTTGCTGCGTCTGTAGCAGCAAGGGAAATGAACCTGGGTTTAAATGCCGGTCATGATCTCGATTTAAAAAACCTGAATTATTTAATAAAAAATATTTCCTGGATTGATGAAGTGAGTATCGGTCATGCATTAATTGTTGATGCTATTTATTATGGTTTTGAAAATACAATTCAGTTATATAAAAGACAGCTATCATTTCAACAGGATTTAGCCGTATAAATTTTTTTAAACAACTTCAAAAATGTTATAAGAAATAACTTCATGAAGCTTTGCCTGATATTTGACTGAAGGATGTTTAATGTTTTATGAAATGATGCAGCATCAATCCCAATCTTTATTAACTTGCGTTAAAATACCATCAACATACTGCAAGTAATGAACAAAGTTTTTAGTTTTAAAATAACCTCAAAATACCCTGCCATCATTTTAATTTTTTTTATTGCTTTCTGCAGCTGCAAAAAAGAAAGTGAATTGACTGCTTTTTCTTTACAAAGCAATTCATTGCTAAACACTGTTGCAGGAAAAAGTTTTGGGATTTTAAATATCACAACAGGGATTTTACCACCAGTAACACAAAAAACATTTATTGCAAACGGTGATAGCTCAATTGCAGAATTCCAGGTCACAGCAACAAGATTAATTTTATTGAGGCGCATGGATTTTGCCGCGCCTGCATTAGTGCAATCTTCCTGCATAAATTCAGTTTATGATTATAAAATTTATAATGACACAGGCGTTATGACATATTATATTGACAAGTATATAAAACCTGGTAGTGGCGCTGATTTGTTTATGCAGGTCTATTACAATGCTGTCAATAAAAATAATTCAGGTGCAACAGCAAGAATTACGCTTACACATGTTACTTATGTAACTATGAATGATAATGTGGAGCATGACCTTTATCTCGACAGTTCCGTAAAGACTCAAACTATGTGCCTGGTTGCAAATAAGCCGGGAATTGAATTCCAAAATCCACCGGCTGCAGTTTTAAATAATGGTTATAAAGAAATTATACAGGTAAAACTAACCGGCGACAGCAACTGGGTTTTAAATGCTTTGCCCATTTCAATTTATGCTCCAAAAAATTATTCAGGGTCAATTACAAAATGCAAACTGATTGTGCAAACCAAACATGAAACATTAAACACTAATAGTGATTCAATTTTTGTACCCGAAGATGGCATGGGCAATATTGTAATTCATTTTATAAACGGGCTCAAACATAAAGCAGGTCACAACCAGATTCTTAAAATTTATGCATCGGTATCCGGTACTCCGGCAAGTTTTGTAAGCTCAATGAACCCATATAAATCACTTGTATGGACAGACGGACTTGGCTTTAAAATAAATGGCAATCTAAACAACCAGTATTTTAAAGATGACACCGGGTTTTCCAGTTATTATTTTGATGAATAACTCTTGTGAAGCTTTATGATATTTTTTCAATTTTTATTTTTTATTGTAAAAGAAAAATAGGAGTAGCTAGATTTTACAATATTTCGCATAGTGACAGTATTAAAAAGAAGAAACATTATTACTGCAGATAATTAAAAAAGGCAGGAAATTTAATTTTTTTCAATCTATTGTTATTATAAGAAGAACCGATTCTATGAAAGAAAAAATTGAAAGATAAAAACTTCTTTTTTTGGCTCAATAGCGCCTTTTACCAACTGTTCAATCATCATCTTCATTCTCTATAGAACAATAAAAATTTTCATTTTCATGCAGCGTTTTTTAAAATAATTTTGTTTTAGTCGTGTAAAAATTACACATTTGCCGACGAATTGAAAATTTGAAGGACGATTGCCGAAATGATTAGCCATTTTTTATTGATAGATTTTCCCTTTTTTATAAGGCCAGTTAAAACAATTTTTATTTTAGAAAATTAGTTGGTAAGGAGCATCCTTCCATGTTTTTAATCAAGTATTTCAAACTTTTTATTTATAAACCAAAAGCACACATTTATGAACCTTCGACAACTGTTTTTGAGTTTTGCACTATTACTCATTTGTGGTGCAGGAGCGATGGCGCAGAAAGTTGTAACCGGTGTTGTTACCGATTCAGCAACCAAAGCCCCATTGCCATTTGTTACCATCATGGTAAAGGGTGATAAAACCGGAACACAAACTTCTGCCGATGGCAAGTTTAGTTTATCAGTGCCTGCCAATGCAAGCACATTAGTCATTTCTTCTGTTGGTTACAATAGTAAAGAAGTGATAATTGGCTCTGGCACGCTCAATATTTCTTTAAGCACAAGTAATGCATCTTTAAATGAAGTGGTGGTGATTGGTTATGGCACTACCAAAAAGAAAGACCTCACAGGCTCTATTGCAACAATTGGTGAGAAAGATTTCCAGAAAGGAACTATCGTTTCACCAGACCAGTTGATTGCCGGTAAAGTAGCCGGTGTACAGGTTATTTCAAATGGTGGTGCACCAGGATCGGGGAGCATCATCCGCATACGCGGTGGCGCTTCATTGAATGCTAGCAACAATCCTTTGATAGTGATTGATGGGATACCACTTACCGGTGATGGTCTATCAGGTGTAGCCAACCCATTGTCAATGATCAATCCTGAAGATATTGAATCATTCACAATATTAAAAGATGCTGCATCAACAGCCATTTATGGTTCAAGAGCATCCAACGGTGTGATATTAATCACTACCAAAAAAGGAAGAAGAGGACCTGCCAGGTTTAACTTTAGTACAGTTGAATCATTAGGCACGATTGCCAAAGAACAGGATGTAATGGATGGCAACCAGATGCGTGCTTATGTGGACAGCGCTGCTAATAATGCTGATTATCTTCCATTGTTAGGCACCGCTAATACCGATTGGCAAAATGAAATTTTTCATCCTGCTTTTACAACAGATAATACATTTAGTGTAACTGGTGCAGTGAATAATTTACCATACAGGGTTTCTGTTGGTTATCTTAACCAGCAGGGCCTTTTAAAAACCGACAGGTTACAACGTGGCTCTGCAAGTATTTCATTAACGCCAACTTTATTTGATAATCATTTGAAGATAACCGTAAACCTGAAAGGCACATATTCTTTAAGCAATTTTGCACAACAGGGAGCAATAGGAAATGCTATCCGCTTCGATCCTACACAACCTGTTTATTCAGGCAAAGGAGAATATTTTGAATGGCGACAGGCAAATGGAAGTTACAACACACTTTCAACAGCAAACCCTGTGGCTCAATTATACCAGAACCATAACACAGGCAAAAACATGAGGAGTATTGGCAATATACAATTTGATTACAAACTTCACTTTTTACCTGACCTGCATGCCAACCTGAATTTAGGTTATGATGTATCTCATGGCTATGGAAATTACAATTCTGAAGACAGTGCAAAAACAGCTAATTCTACTTATGGTTACAGGGGTACAAAAGGAAAATATAACCAATATAAATCTTATACATTCGGTGAGTTTTACCTGAATTATCTCAAAGACATATCTGCTATTAATAGCAATATTAACTGGGTGGGTGGTTATGGTTATTATAACAATAAATCAAAAAATTATGGTTACTATTCATTCTTTCTGAACAATGATACAGTGCCAGGTCAAAAACCTTCAGCACCGATTTATATTGAGCAACAAACATTGATTTCTTATTATACCCGTTTGATATTTACCGTAGCCAATAAATACATTTTTGCAGGATCAGTTCGTACAGATGGGTCATCCAGGTTTGCAAAAGAAAACCGTTGGGGTGTATTCCCTTCTGGTGCATTCACCTGGCGTATCAACCAGGAAGGTGCATTGAGAAGTTCAAACATACTTTCAGATCTTAAACTTCGTTTAAGTTATGGTGTTACCGGGCAACAGGATGGAATTAAAGATTTTCTTTTTTTACCTGCATACTACCCCAACAACATAACTTCAGAATACCAGATCGGTGATAATTTTTATCAATTGTATTCACCTGCAGTGTATGCAGCCAATATTAAATGGGAACAAACCGCATCATTTAATGCAGGCCTGGACTTTGGACTTTTCAAAAACAGGTTAACAGGTTCTGTTGATGTTTACCAGAAAAAAACAAAAGACCTGTTGAATACATTCAATATTCCTGTTGGTACAAATTTCTCCAACCAGATTACTGACAATATCGGTAACATGACTACCAATGGAGTTGAAGTAACTTTAAACGTTACACCCATTCAAACAAAAAATGTCCGTTGGGATATCAGCTACAACATAGCTTATAACGACAGGAAACTTACCAAACTCACGTTGAATAACGATCCATCATTTAAAGGCAATCCTTCAGGTGGTATATCAGGTGCGACAGGACAGACCATACAAATCAATTCTGTTGGATATGAACCTAATTCATTCTATGTTTTCAAACAGGTGTATGATCAAAAAACAGGTAAACCTATCGAAGGCTTATATGCAGATTTAAACAGGGATGGGGTAATTAATGATAATGATAAATATCATTATAAATCACCTTATGCACCTTACACAATGGGTTTGACCACTTCATTGAATTATAAGAACTGGACATTGAATATGGTCTTCAGATCTGCAATAGGAAATTACCTGTATAATAATGTGCAATCAGACATTGGTGTTACACGTAATATTTTAAACCCGTTAATGTTCCTGCAGAATGCACCGGTTAATGCGCTTTCAACAGGATTCGTAAACAATCAATACCAGAGTGACTATTATATTGAAAATGCTTCTTTCCTGAAAATGGATAATATTGGTATTAACTACAACGTTGGAAATATTTTCAATGATAAAGCAAAACTGATATTGGGTGTGAACTGCCAGAATGTTTTTGTAATAACAAAATACAGTGGACTTGACCCTGAAGTGTATAATGGTATTGATAATATTATTTATCCAAGACCGAGAACATTCTCAATAAGTGCAAACATTAATTTCTGATAATTTATAAAGAAACAATATGAAGAATCTAATTAAAATATTAACAGGTTTTACTGTTGCAGTATTTTTTGTTTCGTGTACAAAAAACCTGGACAGGAAACCCAACACAGGTGTCTTTGCCGATGATGTCTATTCCAATTTAGACGGCTACAAGGCACAGCTTGTAAAAGTATATAGCGCTTTTGCGCTTACAGGGTCACAAGGGCCTGGTTCATCTGATCTTGGTGGAATTGACGCTGGTACTTCAGACTTTTTGCGTCTTTACTGGAATGCACAGGAACTCACAACAGATGAAGCCATCTGTGCATGGAATGATCCGGGTGTTCCTGATTTTCACAATATGAACTGGACTGCAAGTAATACCATTCTTACAGGTTTATATAACAGGTGTATGTACCAGGTTGCATTGGTAAATTCTTACCTGAGCGAATCAACAGATGATAAACTTGCAGCAAGAGGTATAACAGATGTAACAACCGTTCACCAGTATGTTGCAGAAGCAAGGTTTATCCGCGCCTATCAATATTCTGTAATGATGGATCTTTTTGGCAACCCACCTTTCGTTACTGAAAATGATCCTATTGGTGGTTCATTCCTTCCAAAACAAATATCACGCGCTGATTTATTTGCTTATATAGAAAGTGAATTAAAAGCAATAGAGCCAGACCTCGCTGACCCTATGACCAATGAATATGGCAGGGCTGATAAAGCAGCAGACTGGGCATTGCTGGCACGCATTTATTTGAATGCATCAGTATATACAGGTACAGACCGCAGCGCTGATGCATTAACTTATGCAGAAAAAGTAATCAAAGCAGGTTACTCTTTAAAACCTGTTTACAAAGAATTATTTTATGCTGATAACAATATCAACAATCCTGAAGTAATTCTATCTATCAATTATGATGCTTTGAATACACAGAATTATGGTGGCACCACTTTCCTTGTTAACTCTGCAATAAATGGTGATATGGATCCAGCATCTTTCGGTGTACCATCAGGTGGTTGGGGAGGCAACAGGACAACATCCGGCCTGACTGATTTATTTCCAGGCACAACAGGTTCACCAGACTCAAGGGCTCTCTTTTATGGAGATAAATCTGAGATTGATAACGTGGGGACATTCACTGATGGCTTGCGTACAACAAAATTCCGTAACATTAATTCAGATGGTTCAACACCTGCAAATGCAGGCACATTTTGCAATATAGATTTTCCTCTTTTCCGTTTAGCAGAAATGTACCTTATTTATGATGAAGCACAATTGCGTAGCGGCGCAGGTTCAAAAGATGATGCCATTCATTATTTCAATCTTTTACGAGAAAGAGCTTATGGTAATACATCAGGGGATGTTTCTGATATAACACTTGATGATGTATTAAATGAAAGGGCACGTGAATTATATTGGGAAGGTTTCAGGCGTACAGACCTCATCCGTTTTGGTGAGTTCACCAGCAGCAGTTATTTATGGCCATGGAAAGGTGGTATTAAAGATGGCACAGGTGTAAGTGATAAATACAAACTTTTTCCATTGCCTTCCACTGATATCATTGCCAATCCTAATCTTACTCAAAACGCAGGCTATTAAAATTTAAAACTCATGAAAAATATATTGAAATTTCAAACCATTTTTTTATTTACAATACTCGTAATTACGGGATGCAAAAAAGATGAAATAAAACTCACCTACGATGGTGGCACACCACCTGTGTTAAGTACTGTTACCGGTGCTGAGGTAAGTTATGACAATGCTGATGCAACTGCATTAACGCTGAACTGGACAAACCCGGAATACATGTTTAATACAGGTGTCAGTTCATTGGATGTAACTTATAATATTGAAATTGATACTTTGGGTTCCGATTTTACTAACCCTGCAAAAAAAGTTATCAGCATCAGTACAGACTTAAGTTATTCCTTTACTGCTTCTGACCTCAACGACATCATGCAGAACCAGCTTAACCTGGCGCCGAATGTTGAACACACTCTGGATATAAGAGTGGTTTCAAGCCTGGCAAATAATTCTGCACAGTTAAGTTCCAACTCTGTTCAATACACTGCAACACCTTATGTTATACCACCTAAAGTTGCACCATCACCTTCAGGTGAATTATTCATCATTGGTGCTGCACTTACAGGTAATGGTGATGGATGGAATAATCCTGTGGATGCATCGAAATACCAGTTTCAAAAATTAGATGACCTGCATTACACATTGACTGTTTATTTATATGGCGGACAGGAATATTTATTCATTCCTGTAAATGGTGACTGGAGCCATAAATATGCATGCAAAAATACTGCAGACCAGCCTGCAACAGGTGGTGATTTCGGTTATGACTGGAGCGCTAATTTCCCTGCTGTAGCATCTGATGGAACTTATAAAATAGATGTAGATTTTCAAAAAGGAAAATATACTGTTACAAAACAATAATGCTTTTTAAAATATGAGTATGAAACGAAACAAGATAAATTTTTCTTTCAAAGAGAAATGTAATTGCAAAGTTCCATTCGACCATAATCTATAAAATTTTTACGAATGAAAAATATTTTAAGAATATCACTGATCATTACGAGTGCGGCATTACTGTTTGCAGCTTGTAAAAAAACTGAATCACTGCCAAACTATGCCACAGGCACAGCGCCGGTTTTAAGCGCTGATGCCAATAGTTTTGCACCAGCACCTTCTGATTCAGATAATGTGGCGTTGACATTTTCGTGGACAAATCCACAATATGCCACCGACTCATCAACAGTAAAATATATTATCCAGGTGGATTCATCCGGCCAGGATTTTTCCAATGCACAAAGCAGGACTGTAACAGGCGCATTGAGTTCATCTTTTACAGCAAAAGAATTCAACAATATGTTGCTTTCGCTGGGATTTAGTTTTGGTATAACCTACAGCGTTGATGTAAGGCTTATTTCTTCTTATGCAAATAACAATGACCAGAAAGTTTCAAATGTTGTTACACTGCAAGTAACGCCTTATGTAGTTCCTGCAAAAGTATTACCGCCGCAAAGCGGCACATTATTTCTTGTCGGTAGTGCATCAGCAGGTGGGTGGGGCAACCCTGTTCCTTTGCCTGCACAACAGTTTACAAAAATTGATTCGCTCACTTACCAGGGAACATTTTATCTGAAAGGAGGAAATGAATACCTGATGTTGCCTGTAAATGGTGACTGGAGCCATAAATATTCTGTTGCTGATAAAACAGTTGCAGGATTAAATGCAGGTGGTGATTTTGGTTATGACCTGAATGATAATTTCCCCGGACCTTCTGCTTCCGGTATGTACACCATCTGGGTTGACTTCCAGCATGGCGTGTTTACTGTAACACCTGTTACTTTATTCAGCCAGCTTTATGTTGCCGGTGATTACCAGGGATGGAACCCGGGTACAGCGCCTGCATTAGCTTCAGTGAATAATGATAATAAATATGAAGGCTATGTGAATGTGCCTGCAGGTGGTACTTATGAATTTAAAATCACGAGTGAACCTGATTGGAACGGTACTAACTATGGTGATGGTGGAAGCGGCACATTAAGTACAAGTGGTGGTAACCTGGTTTTCCCCGGTGCAGGTTATTATAAAATCAATGTTGATTTAGATGCACTCACTTATTCTATCACACCTGCATCCACATGGGGAGTGATTGGAAGTTTTGCGGGCAGTGGTTGGGGCACTGATGCAGACATGACATTCAACTCAGGTGACAATAGCTGGTCAACAACTATAACACTTGCAGATGGTGATGAATTCAAATTCAGGGCTAATCATGACTGGGGTTTAAACTATGGTGATAAAAACGCTGATGGTAGCCTGGAAGAAGGTGGAGATAACCTGAAAGGATGGCCTGCCGGCACTTATAATGTTACACTCTATTTAAATAACGCAGGATTCTATACTTATAAGTTGGTTAAACAATAATTCAGTTTTGTTTTCATAAAAACGGCCACCCATCCAGGTGGCCGTTTTTGCTTTGATAGTAAAGTCATTGAAAGCTTATCTATTAAAAATTTTTTGTGGTAATTCCCCTTTTGATTTCTGTTTTAAAAACTAACGGATCATGCATTGACGAAGAATCGGTGTTTTTGTAAGTGAATTCATTTAATAAACAAAAGTTGAAGATTGCACAAAGATTGACGATGATAGAACCCTGGTTTCATTACAAACAATTTTACCAAAATAAAAACGATTGCAATTCTCACACTTCGTTAAAGCAATTAAAGTATATTGATACCAAAAAAATTTTATTGCTTGATAAAAATATATTTCAGCAATACTATTTACCATGCGAGTTTTAATCTTTGTAAGAACTCGTCTTTTTTCCTGGTGGAGACTTCTACTTCCGAGCCATCTTCCATCATCACTGTGCCACCAGATTTTTTTTGATATCTTTTTACCAGGTCAAGATTGATGAGGTGCGATTTATGTACCCTGAAAAAGTTATAATCAGCCAATAGCCCTTCAAACTCTTTCAGGGTTTTTGAGACTAAAAGTTTTCTTTTATCCTTCAGAAAAACAGTTGTATAATTAATATCACTTTCACACCTGATAATATCACTGATTTGCACAAATTCGCTGCCCGTTATGTCTGTAATACAGATGCGCTTTGATGTATGTGAAAGGTTATAAAAAAGATTCTCATATTTTTTGATTGATTCTTTTGCAGAAATTTTTCCTTCTATTTTTTTTATTGCACTAGCAAGGTCATATTGCTCCACCGGTTTCAGCAAATAATCAATGGCGCTAAACTTAAAAGCCTGCACGGCATATTTATCATAAGCAGTTGTAAAAATTATTTCGAAGTTTATAGAGGTTAATTGTTTCAACAGGTCAAAGCCGGTTTCATTTCCTATTTCAACATCCAGGAAAACCAATTGTGGGTTGAATTTTTTTATGGCAGACAAACCATCAGTTACGTTTTGAAATGAACCACACAATTCAATTGATTCCAGCAAACCGGAAAGCAAAGCCTCAAGGCTCCTGATGCAATGCATTTCATCATCTATAATGATGGCTTTAATCATGAATTAAAAATTATATTCAACAGGAAGTTTTATTTCAGTACAAACACCTTGTTCCTTATCTTTTATACTGATTGAGGCATTTGAATTCTTCAATTTATTTATCATCAAAACCCTTTCATCAGTTATTTTCATACCAAGGCTTTTTGTGGTCACACCATCTTTACCATTACTGTTTTGCAAAGCCCTACCCCTTCCGATTCCATTATCTTCAATTGTGCAAACCAGCATGTCATCTTTTACTATCAAACTGATATTAATTTTTCCTTCTCCTACTTTACCCTGGAACCCATGCCAGATTGAATTTTCAACAAAAGGTTGCAATAACAATGGTGGCACCATAATATTTTCCTGGTCAACTGATGTATCCATAATAATCTCGTAATTAAATTTATTATTCAACCGCAGCCTTTCTATATCCATATATAATTTCAGCGCTTTGATATCATCAGCAAGTGCAACAGAGGAATTTTCAGAATTTTCAAGTATCAACCGCATAACTGCTGCAAATTTTTTCAGGTATATTTCTGCTGAATGAATATCATTTCTCAAAATATAATCGCCAATAGAGTTAAGCGAATTAAAAATAAAATGCGGGTTCATTTGAGTTCTCAACACCTTCATTTCAGTTTCAAGAATTTTAGTTTTTAATACAGACTCATTCTTTGCTGTTTCAGCTTCTTTTTTTCTTTTATAAAAAATGAAACTAATTGCTGCAGCAAGCAGGATGATTCCTCCCGTTATAAATAATATTTTATTCAACAACTTTTGCCTGGAAATTTCCTGTGATGACAAAAGTTGTTTTTTATCATTCTCTGTTTTGATAGCTGCTTCCCTGGCACTAAATTCATTTTGCATTTCAAGCCTTGTAATCTGCTTTTTCTGTTCTTCAATCAGCAAAGAATCCTGTATATCCCTTGCCTGCCTGTAGGCAATTAAAGCTTTATTGTACATTTTAGCTTTCTCATAAGAGCGGCTGATATCTTTTAATATGGTTACTGTTAATGAACGGGATTTAATTTCCCTGGATAACTGCAATGCTTTGTGCTGATGAAACAAAGCATTATCATATCTTTTATCAACCGGTATTTTCTGTTGCAACAGGAAACTATCAGAACATTCAATGAACATCCTTCCTCTTGTATTTAATAGCAAAGCAGTGTTGTATTTATCTGTGTGTTTTTCATAAATCAGCAGTGCATTATTGATGCTGGATAATGCATTGACAAAGTCTTTTGTCCTGACACTTGTATAGGCAATGTTGGAATAACACGAAGCAATTTCCCTTTCATTATTTAATTCAATATTCAAATTCAGCGCATCCATGAAGTATTTTATTGCGAGCTGATAATTTCCAGTTTCATCATTCAATATTCCTATGTGCTGGTAGTCGTGTGCAAGGTTATTTTTGTCGTTACTGTTCTTATTTATTTCCAGTGCCTGCATATAATATTGCATGGCTTTGCCAGGGTCATTTAATTCATGATAAACCATTCCTATGTTGGATAAGACCATTGCTTCATTAGACGGCATTTTTACTTTCTTATAGAAATTTAATGCCATCAGATAATATTTTAATGCAGTTGTGTAATCATTGAGCCTTAAATAATTGCCGGCAATATTGTTATATGAATCTGCTTCATCCACCGGAAGATTTATTTCTTTATAGAGTTCAATAGCTGATTGTTGATATTTGATAGAAAGAAAATAATTGCTTATTTCATAATAGACATAAGCCAGGTTATAAAACACGTTGGCTGCACTTTTTTTGTTGCCTGCCTTTAACTGCAAATCAGCTGCTATCAGATACAACGCTACCGCTTCTGAATCCCTTCCAAGTTTATGCAGATTGGTTGCTTTATTTGTCATAGCTCCTGCAATCCTTGTATTGCTGTTGAGTTGCCTTGCAAGCGCTATTGCAGAATCCGCTGCAATTAATCCTTTCACAGGATTGGTAAAACTATATTGATAGGAAAGGGTTTTAAGCAACTGATACCTTATTGTATCTTTCTGTGGATGACGGCCCAATTCAACTAATAAAGAATCCGTCTTGTTTTGTGCAACAATACTAAAAGTAAAAATTAAAAAAGCAAACAATAAAAGCGTTTTCATACGGGAGTAACAACTTATCTAAAATAGTGCACTTTTTTCATTTCCAAATTAAAATAATTCCTGCGAATCCCGACGATTTTCCGGCGAATAATAATTGGGTATTCACGAAGAATAAACCACGCTACATTGACCATTTTCGGTTAGTAAGTTTATGTAGAAACTACCGGAGAAATACAACTTATGAAAACATTCTTTCCATATTTTCTGATAACAGTTATAATAACCGGTTGCAACAAAGGGCCAACATCAGAAGACATATCAAAAAAAATATTGAGTGAATATGTGTGCCCGGGAAATGCCAGGGTAGAAGGATTGAAAATTATTAAACAAACCGAGACACAAAGCCTGTTGGGTAAACCGGCATTACAACTAACTGTATCAGGAGAAATTGTTTGGCAGGAAGGCTGCAATGAAACATTTGCAGTGCTCACCAAGGGTCATAAAGAAACTTTCATCAATAAAAACATCATGCTTATAAAAGAAGAGGGTGAATGGAAATAAAATATTATCTCATAATTTTTTAAACCAAAAAAATAAAAACCATGAAAACTTTAATTACTATCAGTTGCATCATTGCTTTTGCAATTACAACAAACGCACAAAGCAGCGGTGATTTTCGAAGTATAAAAACAGGCAACTGGAACGACAAAACTATCTGGCAAACCTATAATGGTTCTGCATGGATAGCAGCCACAGCTTATCCCACCAACACTAACGGGAAAATCACCATCTCAGACACAACTATTGTTACCGTCAACCTGAATTTAACCATTGACCAAACTATTGTAAAAGCGGGTGGTCAGCTTAATCTTGCATCATACACTATTACATTGAACAATGGCGCAGGCGATGACCTCACAATTGATGGCATGCTTAATATGACATCAGGAAATATTGCAAGCCCTGGCAATATACTTTTGAATGGTTCATTTCTTTGGACCGGAGGTTCGTTACAGGCGGCAGCGACTAATGATGGTACTATCAACATTGAAGGGAATGTTTACCTGTATTCGGTGCTCACCAATGCAGGCACTATCAACTGGTCAAGTACATACTTAACTTTTGAAGGTGGCACTATAAATAATAATGGCATATTCAATTCTTTATCACAAAACTATTTGTACGATGGAAATGGTGGCACTTTCAACAACAATGCAACAGGCATTTATAACCAGATAGGAAATGAAGGCACCATAAGCAGGATAACATTTAATAATAAAGGGACAATGAATTTTAATGCAGGCGTGTTTAACGTTGACCAGGGTGTATTCAAGAATACCCAAACAATGCATTTTGATGGGGGAGAATTCCTGAATGAAGCAACTACAAATTTGAACGGGGGAACCAAAATAACCGGAGAAGGAACTTTGACACAGGCTTATAATTTCATGAATATAAACCTGGCCCTGACAATTCCTGATGATGTAGAGTTCAAGTTAACAAATGGAAGTGTTGCCGGTTCAGGTTCGCTTAAACTCAATGGCATAATGACCTGGAACAAGGGGTCAATAAATATTGCGCTTTCCATACAGAATACTGCAGTTCTGAATATCGGATATGATGATGCTATTTTATACTCAACAATAACCAATAACGGAACAATAAACTGGTTAAGTACGTACCTGACATTTGAAGGAGGCAGCATTATCAACAACAAAACTTTTAATGCTTATAGCAATGGTTATTTTTATAATAATAACGGAGGAACATTTATCAATAGTGCCAGTGGTGTATTTAACAGGATGGCAGGTACAGGAAATATGGCCAACCGGGTTAATTTTACTAATGCAGGAACAATGAATATTAATAGTGGCGAATTTTTCAATACCAATTCTGCTATGTTCACCAATACTGGTACGTTAAATTTGAATAATGGTAATTTTGAAAACCAGGCAACTGCAAATTTCAACAGCGGGTCAATTGTAACAGGCAAAGGCAAAATAATCAATTCATATAATACAATGAACATAAATACTTCATTAACCTTGCCTTCCAATGTTTCATTTGTTTTAACTTATAGCTCAGGTGCAACCATCGCCGGAACAGGTAGTTTAAAAATCAATGGAGAAATGTTTTGGCAATATGGAAAAATCAATGTTCCTGTTTCAATTTTAAGTAATGGGCTATTACAAATCAGTGGTGCTTCCGGCTTATATTCAACACTAACCAACAACGGTACAATTAACTGGCTTAATGCTGATATTTATTTTTATGGAGGAACTATTGAAAATAATGCAACCTTTAATATTTTGGGTGATTACAGGTTATATAAATATACTACAGGTTCGTTTGTCAATAATCCAAAAGGGAAAATCATCAAGAAAACGCTTGGGACCACATTAGCAACGGTTACAGTAAACAATAAAGGCACCATCAGCGGGACAGGTAAATTTGATTTCGGTACAGGCCTTTCTAACTCTGGCGTATTTGCGCCGGGCATAGATACTGCAACAAGCATACTGACAACCGGAACAGATTATAAAAACAAAACCCTGCTTATAAAAATGAATGGTACTTCACCGGGCATCAGTTACGACCGTTTACAAGTTAATGGGAACGTAAAATTCGGCTCTGATACATTAAGGGTAACAGCTACCGGTACAATACCTGCTGGCAGTTATACAATTGTCAAATTTACAGGAACCAGGACAGGAGTAATTAAAGTAAAAGATTTACCAGCCAACTGCAGCATACAATACATAGCCAATAAAGTAGTGTTGAAAGTATCAAGCCCTTTCAGCAATGATGAAAATGACCGAATGGCTGATAATGCAAAAATCGAATCTAACAATACTCAATTTACAATATTCCCTAACCCGGCTACCAATTCATTCAATGTAAGTTTTTCTTCAAAAAATAAATCAGCAACATTGCAGGTATTTGACATGCATGGCAAACAGGTTATACAAAAAATAATTACACCATCTGTTGCCAACAAGATTGATATCAGCATGTTATCATCCGGAAATTACATGGTTCAGATTAATGATGGCACAGAAAAAAAATCAGCAAAATTTGTCAAACAATAATTCATAAAAACACACAATAAAAATGCCCTGATATCAGGGCATTTTTATTGACACCAGGTAAAAATAAAACCATGTTGCATTGGAAACAATTCTTCCTGGTTGTTTCAAAAATTTCACCACCACAACACATCAGAAACAAACATTTCCCTCGTACTTAAAAAGGCTTTCATTACGAAAGCCTTAATCAACATTGCTGCTTAATTAACCGGTATCTCCTGGTGTGCAGGTTCTTTACCGGGAATAAAAGGAAGGCTTATATGCAAAACACCATCAGTATAAACAGCATTAATGCGGCTGGCATCAACACTGTCATCTAATGTGAAGCTGCGTTCAAAACCTCCACGACTATATTCTTTCTTTGTCCAGTCTGGAACCGGCAGACCATCAGGTGGTGTATAGGAAATCACCAGTTCATTTCCTTTGCTTTTTACTCTAAAATTCTCTTTAATGCGACCCGGAGCAAACACCATTATCTCATAACTGTTATCTGTTTTATACACATTTACCGGAGCCCTGAAAACAGATGCAATAAACGGATGCTGACGTCTTCCGTAAACGGCGCCGATAAATGGCGCAAACCCATGCTTGTTGTACATAATTTAATTCTTGTTTTTAAGATTAATATTAACCGTATGTATAATCTTGTATACTATATAGTAAGGAAGACGGACAGGAAGAAAAATTACTTTAATTCATTAAATATTTTTATTAAAGACAGTTTGTAACATTATAAAATACAAAAGCAAACACAGTTTTATAGACTCGCAAAGCTCATATCGAAATTTGAAAACCATTTCAAGGCCATACCTTTGCATCCATGCAACAGGGCGATAAACAACAACTGAAAAAATACAAACAGTTTTTACAAAAGGCTGACAAGAATAAAGTATTGAAAGCTTTGCCTGAACTGCATGATGCAGCATTTGAAAAATTTGATTGCCTGAATTGTGCCATGTGTTGCAAAAATTATTCACCACGTTTTAAAACACCGGATATAAAAAGAATCAGCAGGCACTTAAAACAAAGAGAAAGTGAATTCATTGACAACTACCTGCGCCTGGATAATGAAGGTGACTATGTAGTGAAATCAACACCATGCCCTTTTCTTGGTGCAGATAATTATTGCAGCATTTATGATGTGCGCCCATCAGACTGTAGCCGTTTCCCTTATACCAATGAAGATGTTTTTATTAAACGCCCACACATCACTTTAAAGAATGCAGAGTTCTGCCCTATCGTTGATTTTGTACTGGATAAACTGACAGAATAATTGATAACATCACCTCATTCGCAAATACATTAGCGTTAGTTCGTTATCAATAGCAGATATCATTTCATGATTTTATAAAGAGCATACCTGATTTTTAATACTTGCTGCGGCAACTTTGCTTCAAAAACCCAAATGTTCAAAAGGGATATTACAAAGTCTTTTACTCTGAAATAAGCATCGGATATTTGTTGTGTAAATCCAAACATCCATTATGAAGATTCCACAAGAACCAACTACATTGCTACCCGGTGTATATGATTTGTTAGTACAGGAATTTGTTAGTTAGTAGTTTCAACGAATAATTTCCTTTTCAAATTCTCATCGTTTTTGAAAAGGAAATTCTTTCCTGTATCCCGCTTTTACAAGATAGGCAACAATACCTAATGTAATGATGACAAAAGCCATCAACATCATCTTTATTTCAGTTGAATAAAAAATAAACAACCACATTGCAATAGCAAGGATTACCGGCAAAGGGTACAGCGGCATTTTCCATTTAAAAAAGTTACTGCCTTTTCTTTTATGCAGCAACATCAGGCCGATTGCCTGGCCTACAAACTGGATAATAATCCGCATAGCAAGAATTGCTGTGATTACATCTGACAACTTAAACAATAGACTAAACAGGAAAGCAATGCTCCCAATAAAAAGAAGTGATACATAAGGGAAATTTTTTGTGGGGTGCAATTTTGCAAATACAGGAAAGAAAGCGCCATCTTTTGCAGCAGCATAAGGTATCCTGCTGTAACCTAATGTTGCAGAAAAAACAGAAGCAAATGCTACCCACAAAATAATAGCAGTTGCAACAATAGCAGCAGTGGGCCCAGCAATGACATTGATATATTCACTCACTACAAAATGACTCGATGCTATATCATGCAATGGTAAAACTGATGCAACACTTACATTCATCATCAGGTATAAAAAACAAATCACAGCAATTGATATAAACATGCTGCGTGGAATATTTTTTTCAGGTTTGATAATTTCACCACCTAAATGACAAACGTTATAATAACCCAAATAACTATAGACAGTTTTCACACAGGCAAAACCAAATGCTGCTGCAAAACCTGAATTCAATTCAATGTTATCATTGATGTGTTGCACAGGCTGCATAATATTTCCATGCATTACTGCACCTGCAATTATCCAACCCATAATCACAAACACACCCATCCAAAGCATCACGCTTATTTTACCAATAGCTTCAATCTTCCTGTATAAAAGAAAAACTATCAGGACTACAACAGCACCACTTACCATTTTACTTTCCACTTCGTTTAAAGCAATGAGATAAGAAAAATATTGTGCGAATCCAATTGCTGCGGATGCAATCACCAGCGGCGCCTGTATCATCGTTTGCCATACAAATAAAAAGCTCATTGGCTTGCCCCATTTTTCACCAAAGCCTTCTTTTAAAAAATTATAACTGCCACCTGCGAGTGGAAATGTAGCGCCCAATTCACTCCACACCATTCCATCAATAAATGATAAGAGAGCGCCTGCAATCCATGCATACAAAAAAGAATATTGTTCATGCATTTTATCCACAACGAGGCTCAACACAACAAATGGCCCGATACCCACCATATCAATCATATTGATGGCGCTTGCCTGTAATAAACCAATTCTCCGGGAAAGTTTTTCTTCACTCATAAGCATTATAAATGTACCTGTATGTAATGAAGCCAATCATTTTTATTAATGCAAATTTTATCAAGCGGTAATGTACAACCATCCTCTTTAAACTTTTTAATTAATTATGGCTTTATTGTCTAAGCCGTTTTTCAACTATGTTTGCAATACCAAAATTTCTAATCAGAAAAAAAACGTTTTTTATTTTTTTAAACGAACGTTTAAAATGATAAAGATTTCTTTTAGTCTTTGGAATCATAAACCTATTTAATTACTAAGGAACCAATATGAACTTACAGAAAAGAATCATAATATTATTTATACTAAGTACAATATCCCTTATAGTTGGAGTTATTTATGCTTATAGTTTAAAAAATTCAGCTATCCGTTTTTGGCTAACCAGCGCCATCGGTGGTTATTTTTTCACCTTTATTTTGTTTCTTATATCAAGAAGAGCAATTAAAAAGAAATAACAATTATGAATCATGATTGCTGAAAAAATATACAGGTTACAATAGTTATTGCATACAAATTATCTGTCAGCCCTTTTTGATTTTTAAAAAAATCCAATCATTGAAAAAACTATTCTATTAGTTTGAATTAATATTTTCATTTTTTCATTTGCCTTATATTGCCGTATATTCATTTTATGGCTGAAAATATTTTTACAAACGAATGGAAAAACAGTGCGAATATTTATGAGGTAAATGTTCGCCAATACACACCAGAAGGAACATTTAATGCTTTTTCAAAACACATTCCCCGTTTAAAAGAGATGGGTGTAAAAATAATCTGGCTGATGCCTGTAACTCCAATCAGCCAGTTGAAAAGACAAGGAAGTTTAGGCAGTTATTATGCCTGTAATGATTACACAAGTATAAACCCTGAATTTGGGAACATCGCTGACCTCAGAAATTTAATTCAGCAGGCACATACACTTGACATGAAAGTTATCATTGATTGGGTGGCCAATCATACAGGCTGTGACCATCACTGGACAAAAGAACATCCTGAATGGTATGTGCATGATGCATCAGGAAATTTTACAGAGATTCATGGATGGGAAGATGTGATTGACTTGAATTACGGTGATAAAAATATGCGTGCAGCAATGATTGAATGCATGCAGTATTGGATTAAGGAAGTTGATATTGATGGGTTCAGATGTGACATGGCTCACTTAGTGCCGCTTGATTTCTGGGTGGATGCCAAACAGCAATGCGAAACAATAAAACATTTATTCTGGCTGGCAGAATGTGAAGTGCCGGTTTACCATAAAGTGTTTGATGTTACTTATGCCTGGGAATGGATGCATGCTACTGAAAATTTAATGAAGGGCAACACAAATTTGCAAGGACTGAAAGATGTTTTGAATAAATATGAAGATTATCCTAAAGATGCTTTGAAATTATTTTTTACAGCTAACCATGATGAAAATTCATGGAACGGAACTGAATATGAAAAATATGGTAAGGCTGCTAAGTTGTTAGCTGTTTTTAGTTTTACATGGAGTTGTATGCCTTTAATATACAGTGGCCAGGAATTGCCTAATTTAAAACGCTTAAAATTTTTTGATAAAGATGAAATTGAATGGGGCAATGACAAACCAAAACTGGAAGATTTTTATCATCTATTGCTACATTTAAAATCCGGCAACAGTGCTTTACATGAAACGGGTAATATTACAGTTTTACCTTCTGCCTGTGATGATAACATCTTTGCTTTCCTGAGACAATCTGATGATAACAGGGTGATAGCAATTTTCAATTTTAGTAATAATGAAAAACTGCAAATCACATTATCAAATCCTTTGCTTGATGCGGAGTTTACCAATTTATTTTCAGGCATTCAATATAAGCTTGGCGCAAAACAGACATTTGAATTACAGGCGTGGGAATATATAGTGCTTTACAGGTAATAATTTTCCAGGTATAAATGAGATTTGAAATTGAATGATAACATTAATCACGATTTCATTGATTGTTTATATCTATTCAATACAAACAATAAAAAAGCCCCGGCATGCGGGGCAATTATTAAATAGTTTTTAAAACTTTATGAAGGTATCACTTCACCACTGATAGTTAACTCAACTGGCAGTTTGAAATTCGCAAATTTCACTGTTACCTTTTTAGTGAATTTACCAACACTTTCTGCATTATAAGTTACTTTAATAACGCCTGATTTCCCCTGCATGATTGGAGCTTTAGGATATTCAGGAGTAGTACATCCGCATTCAGCCACTGCAGTTTCAATGATGATGGCTTTGTTGCCTTTATTTACAAAAGTAAATTCAGTGGTTACAGGTTTTCCCTGTTTTACTTTACCAAAAGAATAGGATGTTGTTTTAAATGAAACCGTGTTATCAGTTTGCGCACTGGCAGTAAGAAAAAATAATGCCGCTATACAACTTAATATGATTCGCATTATTTACCTCCAGCTTTTTTTAATGCCTGGACAGTACCATTTGCAGGCGCTGCGCCGTTAGGTGCTGTATAAGTTTCACCATGGAATTTTATCAACTGGCTCAGGCCACCTTTAAAATAAACAGTAACTACTTTATTGAACTTACCCTGTGTGTAACCATTAAATCCAATTTCAATACCGAATTCCTGGCCTGGTGCATAAGGGCCGGGTTTCCATTTAGGTGTTGTGCAACCACAACCTACTTTTACATCTTCAATAGTTACAGAATCACCGGAAATATTTTTCATCGGTAAAGTAAATTCGGCAGGTTTGCCGTAAGGTATTTTTCCAAAATCATGGTCAGTCTCTTTAAACTGTATCACTTTCGAAATATCAGTCTGAGACTGTGGGTCAGTTTGTGCATACAGTGTAAATGAAGCAACGACACCAATCATTAAGACTACAAGTTTTTTCATTTTGTATTGTTTAAGTTTTGCAGGTATAAAAATAGAATTTATTTCTTAAGCGCCTGTTTTGAAATTTTAAGACTTTCTTAATTCGACTGTTTAGTCTGTATTTTAACAGTAAAGTTTAAACGTTTTACAGGAATTTTTGAAAAAAACTAACAACTGTAAGTAAATGTGTAATAATTTTGCCCTTTCTGTCATTAAACTTAAACTATGTCAGTATTACTTATGCCGAATCCAACTCAACAATTAAAGCAATTGGGAATCATTAATGAAAATTTTCATTACCAGCTTACAGCAAGTGAATTAACTGAACAAACTTTACATCGTGGTGAAGGTGTCCTCAACAATACCGGTGCCCTTTGTATCAATACAGGAAAGTTTACAGGACGTAGCCCCAAAGACCGCTTCTTTGTAATGGATGATGAAACAAGAGATGGTGTTAACTGGAATGATTTTAACCTGTCTATTGAAGAAAAATATTTTATCCAGCTCAGGGATAAACTTATCAATTATTTGAATTCTAAAGATGAACTCTGGGTACGTGACTGCCATGCATGTGCAGACCCATCTTACCAGATAAATATCCGTGTAATTAATGAATGCCCCTGGAGCAACCTTTTTGCACTCAACATGTTCATCGCTCCTTCTGAAAATGAACTGGAGAATTTTGAACCATCATGGCATATTATTCATGCACCTTCTTTCAAAGCTGACCCAAAAGTGGATGGCACAAGGCAAGAGAATTTTGCTATCATCTCATTCACACACAAAACAGTCTTGATTGGTGGTACTGCTTATACCGGAGAAATTAAAAAAGGAATATTCACCACATTAAATTATTTATTGCCTAAAAAACATAATGTATTGAGCATGCATTGCAGCGCTAATATTGGCGATGATAATGATGTTGCCATATTTTTCGGGTTAAGCGGCACCGGCAAAACAACTTTAAGCGCCAACCCTGAAAGAAAATTAATTGGTGATGATGAACATGGTTGGAATGGTAAAGGCGTGTTTAATTTTGAAGGTGGATGTTATGCAAAATGTATTGATTTAAGTGAAGAGAAAGAACCTGAAATTTATAATGCCATCAGGCCGGGCGCCCTTGTTGAAAATGTTACATTCTTTGAAGGAACAAACCAGATTGATTTTTCCAGCAAAAAAATCACAGAAAATACCAGGGTAAGTTACCCGCTTGAATTTATCTCTAATGCAGTGTTGCCAAGTATTGGTGGCCTTCCAAAAAATATTTTCTTTTTAACCTGTGATGCTTATGGTGTATTGCCACCTGTAAGTAAGTTGACACCAGGCCAGGCAATGTATCAATTCCTGAGTGGATATACAGCAAAAATTGCAGGAACAGAAGTTGGTATCACAGAACCTAAAGCTACATTCAGCACATGCTTTGGTGCACCTTTTATCCCGCTGCATCCTTCACAATATGCAGAAATGCTGGGTAAGAAAATCAAAGAGAACAATGTAAATGTTTGGCTCATCAATACAGGCTGGATTGGCGGCCCTTATGGTGTGGGCAGCCGGATTAAATTAAATTATACAAGGTCTATCATCAATGCAGTTTTAAATGGCACCCTTGCAAATGCTGAATTCCATAAGCATCCTGTGTTTGGTGTAAATATGCCAACATCCTGTGCCGGTGTACCAAATGAAATATTAAACCCGCGCAATACCTGGAAAAGCAGTGATGATTATGATGCACAGGCAAAAAAATTAGCCGGGTTATTTATAGAAAATTTCAAGAAATATGCATCAAAGGTTTCAGATGAAATCTTAGCTGCAGCACCTGTTTATAATTAAGCCTGAACGATTGGTAAAACAACAATAAAAAAACTCCATTCGCTGAATGGAGTTTTTTTATTTGGTGAGACTTCTAATCTTTATAAAAAATCCTGTGCTGTTTTTTTTGATTTATTTTTTTTAAGCTTCAAGGATAATATTGCTCTTTACTTTTCCTTCCATCAATTCCACACTACGGTTGATAAAACTGGTAAGTTCCTCGCCTTTTAATAATCCCTGTGAAAGCAATGCAAGGTCAGCCAGGTTACGCACTTCTTTACCCCGCTTATCTTCATTTTCTTCTTTTAAAATTTGTTGAAAAATCGGGTGGTTGCCATTCACTGTCAGTGTTACCTCATCAGGCATTTGCGCGTAAAACGCAGTCATGCCACCACCGATGTTAGCCATATCTTTCATACGGCGCATAAATTCAGGGCGCGTAGCTACAACCGGTGCAACATCTGCACTCAATCCTTTCACATCAACAGTAATATGTGTTTCTCCAATCTGCAGACCAAACCATTCTTTCAGTTTTGCTTCTTCATCTTTATTTAAAACACTTTCATTGTTTTCCTGTGTGTCAATCAAATTATCTACAATGTCAGCATCCACTCTTTTGAAAGTTACATTCTCCCATTTCATTTCCATTGTATTGATGAAAGCAGCATCCACCAATGTTTCCATCTTCACTACCACATAACCTTTGGCTGTTGCAGCTTTTATATATCCATCCTGCTGAACAGGGTTTGTAGTATATAAAATCACCTGCTTGCCATCTTTATTTTTTTGAATGGCTTCAGTTGCTGTTTTATATTCATCAAGCGTCTGGAATTTTTTTGTAGTTGCATCTTCCATGATAAAAAACTTATTGGCTTTATCAAGGAATTTATCATCAGTCATCATTCCATACTTCACAAACAAACCAAGGCTCTCCCATTTTTCTTCAAACTCATTTCTTTCCTTATTAAAAATCTCTTCAAGTTTATCAGCAACTTTTTTTGTGATGTATGTATTTATTTTTTTCACATTAGGGTCACCCTGCAGATAGCTCCTGCTTACATTTAATGGAATGTCGGGGCTGTCAATCACACCATGCAGCAACATCAGGAATTCAGGTACAATATCCTTCACTTCATCAGTTACAAAAACCTGGTTGCTGTATAATTGAATTTTATCTTTCTGTATTTCGTAACTCTGTTTGATTTTCGGGAAATACAAAACACCTGTCAGGTTAAACGGATAGTCCACATTCAAATGAATCCAGAACAATGGTGTCTCACCAAACGGATATAATTCTTTATAAAAATTCTGGTAATCCTGCGTAGTTAAATCAGATGGTTTCTTAGTCCAGAGTGGCGATGTATTGTTGATTTGTTTGTCTTCAAAATAAATCGGGATAGGAAGGAAACGGCAGAATTTTTCAAGGATACCTTTTATCCTGTCTGCTTCTAAAAATTCCTGGCTTTCTTCATTAATGTGCAATACAATGCGGGTGCCCCTCTCCTCTTTTTCCACCTGATACAATTCAAACTCAGGGCTGCCATCGCAACTCCAGTAAACTGCCGGTTCATCTTTGTAGCTCTTAGTAAAAATTTCAACTTTATCACTCACCATAAATGCGCTGTAAAAACCCAAACCAAAATGGCCGATTATGTTTGCATCTTTATATTTCTGTAAAAAATCTTCAGCGCTGCTAAATGCCACCTGGTTGATATATTGGTCCACTTCGCTCTCCGTCATACCAATACCACGGTCAATAATGCTGAGCGTTTTTTCTTCTTTATTAATTGCAATATCAATCCTCAACTCACCCAGTTCACCTTTCACATCACCAATAGATGCAAGCGTTTTAATTTTTTGAGAGGCATCAGTTGCATTGCTTATCAACTCCCGCAGAAAAATATCATGGTCGCTATATAAAAATTTTTTAATGATAGGGAAAATGTTCTCCGTATGAACCCTTATTTGTCCTTTTTGCATGAGATATATTTTTTTTTATCAGCTATAGTTTGCTACTCAGCATCGTTGTGTCACTCCCTTGTACTGCATAGCAATGCTCAGCTTCGGTTTTAAATTCAAACCTGCAAATCAAAGAAAATACCAAACAACTTTCAAGTGACAGGATGGCAAAAATTTGTTTATTTTGCACCACATCAATTCAACACATGACACCATTAAACATTTTTTTGCACTATTTCGGCGGAGTGATGATGGCTTTGCTTTTTCTTTATGGCACACGCAATTACCTGGTTTCTTTGATTGGAGGTTTTATTGCCTTCTGTGTTTTTTATTTTTCTTTTGGAGAAGCAGATTTTGAATGGCAATGGAAAATTCTCGGTGAATCATTAAAAAACGGCGCTATTATTTATTCCATTTCTTTTGTAATCGGTGTGGTTATATACAAGCTGGTGCACATCGAACATTTTGGTGAAGAATCACACAAATAAAAAAAGGGGGCTATGTGCAGCCACCCTTTATTAAAGCACACAAAAAACCTAAACCTAAATCTGTATATTCAATTTGCCCGATTGCTGGCCTTTTCCAATTACTGATGTATTTAAAAAGTTTAAAACACTTCCCTGTGCATCATACCTAAGGGTATAATAAACTTCCAGTTTTTCTTTTTTATCATTCACATTCGGAATAATAATTTTCTGAACCATTGGTTTATTGGAATCAGGGAAATCTTTTAGTTGTTTTGGCTGGAATTTGTATTGAAATGCAGTGTCCCTTTTATTACCTTTTACCCTTACTACAGTTACTTCTAATGTTGCTGTAGTGTTGGCATAAGCAGCGGAACCATAACTTGCCATTTTATACACTTCCAGGTTAATGTGTTTGTTTACTTCTGCAACCCGTGATTTTTTTATTACGGGCAGAACTATTGCGCCTGTTACTAACAGTGTGGCAATTGCGATGATGATTAGCTTTTTCATATTTATATTTTTAATAGTTTTCTTTGACACGCCTTGAGTCGTGATATTTTTTTCTTTGGTAATTTTTTCAGTATTTATTTTTTCTGAAATCATCTTGTTTGTCTTATGCCAGAATATTTTCAAAGCAGATACCAATTGCAGTTTCAAGTGGGAAATCAGCGTTTCCGGCAATTGAACGGTTGTATAAAATGATGAATGGCTGAAACTTTTTTTATGCCTGGAACCCACTGTACGAAAGCGGACAGTAATTGAACGGAAATAAATAAAACAGTTTTATCTCTTTTATCAATACTGTTTTAAACCCATTGCCTCTATTCCTGTAATGAAGGATAATAGAAATTTCTGATAGCAACAATGCAGATGTGCCGGCTACCGGCTTTTATAAAAACATTAGACTTTATACCACAAGGTTTTTTAATAATATAAATATTGATGCAAAAAGGTTTTACCAAAACCTTAAAAGACACACAAATACTAAACACCATTTCATTCGTGTTAATAAATAAAATATCCGTCATGCAGAGCTATAATTTAACCGAGCTAATTGACAAACTCGAAAAACAAATTCAATTTTTATACAACGATTATAAAGCCTTACTGAACAGGCACAATACTTTAAATGAATTGAACGAACTGAGGCTGCAGATAAAGCAGGCAGAAGAAACATTGAGCCTTCAAAAAAGGATTCAACATTTCACAGACAAATAATTTTTTTACTTACTAAAGCTTTTCAATTCCCTTAATCAAAAAAAAGGCCGCTTCTGAAGAGAAGTGGCTTCTTTTTTTAATAATAACATAGACATTAGCAACAATAATTTGCATGATGCAATTTGAAAAATATTATTGCTTTCCATTTTTAGTTTTTGTTTTTGAAAGGTCAACCTGGTGATTAATCCCAATGCGGAAAATATTCCTGTTGTAATATGTAGTGCCATTGCTTGTTTCCTGGAACCAGTTTAAATATCCCAGTTCCAGTGAACAATTTTTTAAAACTTCAAAACCCAGGCCTGCATAAAAACGGTTTTGGTCGAAAGTATTAGCAACAATTTTTTCCCCAAAATTTATCATCACTTCATCCTGCAACTTAACAAGGACTACCGGTTTGTTTTTTTCATTTTTGATAATAGGATAGCTGGTTGTAACCTGGTAACGGCAACGGAAATTATTAAATTCAAAACCACCTGTTAATTCATTGTTCTGCACTTCATGAAAATACCTTGCCTCCAATCTTAGACGGTTGCTGATTTGCAATTTACCTGCAGTTTGACGATTTAATATATCAACTGTAGGCCTCAACTCAGGCACTGTTAAATCAGAAGATGATGGTATGCTTTGCGGGCTGTTAAAAAACACGCCTAAACCTGCGCCTGCTTCCCAATTATGACCGAGGCTATGATACAAAATTGTACGAAAATGAAAACTTCCCTGTGCACCTACCGGTTTGATGAATTGCCGCTCCTGCACATCTGTACCTAAGCGTAAATTATTGCTGAATTTTAAATCATTAAAATAAGCATACCATACCTGCGCCTGTTGCCTGGTATCTTTTTGCGCATACATTCTTGAAGGAAAAAATAAAAACATCATTAAAAAAAGACAAATGATAAATGAAAGGCATTTATCATTGACTTGACCGAAAGACAGTTGTTGGTTTTTGATATACACAGGTTTTAAAAAACGACAAATATATAATTCCTATCGGATTAGTAGTTATTTATAGCAAAAAAATTATTTCTTCCTGGCTGTCTTCACCGGAACCGCTTTATGCTTCTTTAAATTTTCACTCCGTTTCATGATTTCTGCGAGGGTAGCCCGCTTCAGCATTTTCACTGTTTCAGATTTTACATCTAAAAAAACAGAGCGGATACCGCAGGTTTCTTCATCAATACATTCTTCACAACGTTCATAATATTTATAAGCAACACAGGGCAACAAAGCAATCGGCCCATCAAACAAACGCATCACATCAGCGATGTTGATTTCAGCCGGTTTCTTTTGCAGGTAATAACCACCTGATTTTCCTTTCCTGCTGTTGAGCATACCTGCGTGCCTTAACTCAAGCAAAATTGCTTCCAGGAATTTCCTGGGTATGTTTTCACTTTCTGCAATCCTGCTTATCTGCACCGGCGTTCCGCTATTATATTCACGGGCAAGGTAAACCAATGCATTGATGGCATATTTTGTTTTCTTGGAGAGCATCTTTTATGGGCGTAAAATCTAAAGGGGGCAAGATAATAAAAACTTAGTATGAATAAATTTTATAACCCCATGCATCAAAACTCATTACCTGGCCGCTCCTGATATTTTCTTTTTTGGAAGTAAACACATCATTTGGTTTCCCACTGATGCCCGCATCATTAATTGTAAAAGATTGCGGCTTGTTGCTGAGGTTAACAATCACTAATATTTTATTCTTACCATTCTGCCTGGTGAAGGCATAAATATTTTTATCATCAGATGTTTTTAGTTTTTTGTAAGAAGCATTTGCAGCAAGTGCATTATTATTTTCCCTCAGGTGCAACAGTGTGCTATAAAACGGCGCCCTTGCATAATTATGAAAAGTGATTGTGTCTTTATAAAAAAATGAAATGCTGTCAAGAAAAGGTTCTTCCTGCCCGCTATAGATTAATGGAATTGAACGAGGTAATGTTTGTGTCAATACTGCAAAAGGTGCATGTGATGCGCCGGGCATAGTGCCATAATCAGCTTTGTTCCAGCTATTCTCATCATGGTTGCTGGTGAAATATAACTGCAATGCATTACCAGGGAATATTGCGTTTATTTTGTTCACAATACTGTCAAGTGATAAAGCATTTTTTTTACCTGAAGCAATATCAACCATTGTATGAAACTGTGGCCATGCATAAGTGGCATCAAAGCCTGCTTCATTCAGCCATGCTGAATCACTTTCTGCAAGCATAAAAATATTTTTATCAGCTTTCAATGTCCTGATACATTTTTCCCAGAAAGATTTTGTTGGGCCTACAGCATAATCGCACCTGAAACCATCAATGCCTGTTGAATCAACCCAGAATTTCATACACTCAATCATAGAATCACCGACTGCAGGATTATGATAATTTAGTTTTCTTGTATCAGTCCAGTCAAATTGTGATGCAGGGTGGCCGGTTGAATCCAACACATAAAAATCAGGATGTGCAACCAACCAGTAATTATCTGCACCTGTATGATTGGCAACCCAATCAATGATTACTTTAAAACCCATTGCATGACATTTTTCAACCAGCGATTTCCAATCGTTCATATTACCAAACTCAGGGTTTATTGCCTTATAATCTGCAACAGCAAAATAACTGCCCAAAGCGCCTTTCCTGTCAACCTTACTGATTGGATTGATTGGCATAAACCATAAAGTTTGTACGCCCATATTTTTTAAACGAGGCAAACTTTTTTCAAATGATTTAAATGTGCCTTCGGGTGTGTATTGACGCACATTCACTTCATAAATATTTCCCTGCATAATCCATGCAGGGTGGCCATCAATATTTTTATTGTCCTGTGAAAAAACAAAACAACAACTGAGACATGCAACAGCAACAAAATAAACCTTCAAAGACTTAAACATATTTATCAATTTAATTCCAGGGTAATGGTGGTAAAATAATTGAAACCATTTATCAATTAAACCTGGATACAGTTAACAATTATAATTTTACTCATTTTATTGGCCCGGCAATATCGGACAATAAAATCTCTTTTTTCATTTCATCATTTGAATAAATTGATACCATCATTTAAATTGATAAGCTTATAACATTCTTAAGAACATTTTGATAATATATTTGCGCCACTAATTTTTATTGAATGAAAAAAACCATCATGTATGTGCTTGCATTTGTAATTGCAGGTACCACTATCAAAGCCCAGGACCTGTCTCAGAAATTACCATTTGATGATGCAGTAGTAAAAGGCAAATTGTCCAACGGGCTTACTTATTATATCAGGCATAATGAAAAGCCTGAAAAGAAAGCAGAAATGCGTCTTGTAGTCAATGCAGGTTCAATTCTTGAAGACCCGGACCAGCAGGGCCTTGCTCATTTTAATGAACACATGGCTTTCAATGGTAGCACACATTTCAAGAAAAATGAACTGGTAAGTTTCCTGCAAAGCATCGGTGTGCAGTTTGGTGCAGACCTCAATGCATATACAGGTTTTGATGAAACAGTTTATATTCTTCCTATTCCTTTAACCGATACTTCCAACTTAAGAAAAGGCTTAACAGTGTTGCAGGACTGGGCAGGCGGCCTCAGCTTAGATAATGACCAGATAGATGCAGAACGTGGTATTATCCTCGAAGAAAGCAGGCTGGGCAAAGGCGCTGATGACCGAATGATGAAAAAAACTTTACCATTACAATACCAGGGTTCATTATATGCAGAACGCTTGCCAATTGGTAAAGACAGCATCATAAAAACATTCCCTTATGATGCGGTAAAACGTTTTTATCACACCTGGTACAGACCGGATAATATGGCCGTTATCATTGTTGGTGATATTGATGTGAAAGCAACTGAAAATCTTGTAAAACAATATTTCGGCGGATTAAAAAATCCTGCTAATGAAAAGAAAAGATTTTATGCTGATGTACCATCAAGAACAAAAGATGAAAGCATTGTTGTAACAGATAAAGAAGCCACCAGTTTTTTTGTAGAAGTTGATTATCCTTTTTATAAAATAAAACCAACTGTTACTTTAGGTGATTACAAAAATGATTTAATAAAAAGTTTATTCACTTCAATGTTGAATCAGCGATTGAGTGAGCTTGCAAGAGGTGACAAACCTCCATTTTTATATGCAGCCACCAGCTTTGGCAGTTATGCACGGGGTTATGAAGGTTTCAGGGGATTTTCTGTTGCAGGAAAAAGCGGGCCTGATACAGCATTGGCTGCATTGGTTCATGAAATTGAAAGAGTAAAACAATATGGATTTACAGAAGCAGAATTGGAGAGGGCAAAGAAGCGCCAGTCTTCATATATTGAACAGGCATATAATAACAGGGACAAAGAAGAATCAGCTAACTATGTGCAGGAGTACATCAATAATTTTCTCACACAGGAACCTTCACCCGGCATTGCGTTGGAATATAAATATTATAATGAATTGTTGCCTACCATTAAGCTGGATGAAGTGAATGCATTGATTGACCCGTTGAAAAAGAACCCACATATTTTTGTGAGTTTAACCGGGCCATCAACCAGCAATTTTACATTACCCGGCAATGAACAGTTATTGCAGAATACTTATGCAGCAATGAAAGCGCCTGTAACTCCTTATACTGAGAAGGCAGTGGCATCAGCATTGATTACAAAAAAACCTGCAGCTGGCACAATCACAAGTGAAACAAAAAATGATTTATTAGGTACAACAGAAATTGATTTTTCTAATGGCGCTAAAGTTGTTTTAAAACCAACAGATTTTAAAAACGATGAAATCTTACTGACTTCATTTCATAAAGGTGGAACAAGCCTTTATGGCGCTGCTGATAAATACAATGCCAACTATGCTGCAACAATTGTTCAGCAAATGGGTATTGGTAATTTTTCTCCAACAGACCTTACTAAATTCCTTGCAGGAAAAAATGTTGGTGTAGCTCCGAGAATTTCAGGATTGAGTGCAGGCATCAGCGGTAGCAGTAGTAAAAAAGATTTTGAGACAATGCTGCAGTTGATTTATTTATATGCAACATCACCAAGAAAAGATGAAGCATTATTTAATGCATGGAAAGAAAAACAGAAATCTGCAGTAGAGTATGCAATGCAGGACCCGCAAACAACTTTTATTGATTCGCTTTACCAGGTATATTTTCAACATA
Source organism: uncultured Parafilimonas sp. (assembly GCA_964400415.1). GTDB lineage: Bacteria > Bacteroidota > Bacteroidia > Chitinophagales > Chitinophagaceae > Parafilimonas. The sequence goes on along the minus strand of CAYNTP010000007.1, from coordinate 70,139 downwards.
ATGCTTTAATGCCTGTTGTGGTGCCAAGGCCATCTTATTTTGATAACATCAATTTAGACCGTGCCCTTGAAATTTATCATGAACAGTTAAGTGATGCAAATGATTTTACTTTCATTTTTACAGGCAGCTTCAATGTTGATTCAATCAAAGATTTACTGGCAACATACATTGGCAGTTTACCTCATACATCTAAACAAGCAAATTTTGTTGATAATGGTGTGAGGCCTGTGAAAGGTGATGTCAATCTCGATGTTCACAAAGGCACAGAAGAAAAAAGCCTGATACTAAAATTTTATACCGGCGAAGTAAAATATGACCCGCAATTGGCTTTGGAAGCTAAAGCTTTGACTGAAATACTGAATATTAAAATTGTTGATGACCTGCGTGAAAAACTTGGTGCAATTTATGGTGGCGGTATATATGGCGGGTTGAATAAATTGCCATACAACAATTTTGGTTTTGTAATGCAATTGCCCTGCGGGCCTAAGAATGTTGATACATTATTAAAATCTGCTGATATTGAAATTGCAAAGATCAAGAATGACGGGCCACAGGAAAGTGATTTGGAAAAAGTAAAGAAGACATGGCTGGAACAATACAAAGTACAATTAAAAGAAAACAGTTTCTGGAGCAGCAAACTGCAGGGTATCTATTTTGAAAATGATGACCCGCAACGCATTTTTGATTATGATAAAAATGTAAACTCCATTACAACTGACGACATTAAGAAAGTTGCGAATGAATTATTAACCGGTGAAAATGTTTTAACTGGCGTATTATACCCTGAAGAAAAATAAATTATACGGCTTAGATAATTTTACAATGGCGCAGGAAATAAATATCCTGCGCCATTTGTTTTCTAAAAATTATTTGAGTTAAAATATAAATCAATCAAAAAATATTCACCACAAAAGATAAACTTTACATCATAAATATTTTTCTCATAGATTTCAAAAAAATATTGAGCAATAAAAAAAATAAAATCATGGATGAACATCACAACCCCTGGCAAATTAACGGGCAAAAAGAAATCTATGATAATCCGTGGATACACATTACTGAATTTGATGTAACCAATCCTTCTGGTGGAAAAGGCATTTATGGAAAAGTGCATTTCAAAAACAGGGCAATAGGAATTGTAGTTTTAGATGAAAACATGAATACATATTTAGTGGGGCAATATCGTTTCACCATCAATGAATATAGTTGGGAAATCCCTGAAGGAGGTGGGCCATTAACTGAACCACCACTTGAAGCAGCACAAAGAGAATTGCTGGAAGAAACAGGTTTGAAAGCTGTGCACTGGAAAAAAATTTCTGAAATGTATTTAAGCAATTCAGTTACTGATGAGCTCGCAATTATTTTTTTAGCTACCGGTCTTACCCAACATGCACCAATGCCCGAAGCGACAGAAAAACTTATTGTAAAGAAATTACCTTTTGCAGAAGTTTTCCAAATGGTGATACACGGAAAAATCAAAGATGCTTTGAGTGCTGCAGCTATACTTTACACTAATAATTTATTGATGCAAGGGAAATTAAATGAACTGATCAAAGTTTAAACAAAATGCCCCGGGGATTTTCATAAATCACCAGGGCGCTAACAAATAAAAAAATATTTTTTAATACTTATTGATTGTTCCCTTTCCTGGGTTTGGTGGTTGTATTCACAGCCTGGCTCCCGCCAAAAACTGTTTTCAATAAATCTGTAACCCGTGCTGCAGGGTCTTTTCTTATCTTCTGTTCTTCCAGGCCCACTTCATAAAAAATACCATCAATTGCTTTTTGTGTTACATATTTATTTAAGTCTGTCGGCACTTTTTTAGCAGCAAATTTGTTGTAGGTTGTAAACATATCATTCCAGTATTTTGTTGCATCCACTTTGCCCAAAGAGTTTTTTACTATTGGCATAAAAGCTTTGGTCAAAGCACTTGTTGTTGTCTTTTTGAAATAATTTGTTGCTGCAAGGTTCCCACCCTGCAAAATGCCTAATGCATCTGATATTGTCATTTGTTTTATAGCATCCACAAAAATCGGAGTGGCAGATTTTGCAGCATCTTCAGCAGCACGGTTGAGAGAAAGGATAGTATTGTCAACCAGGCTGCCCATACCAAATGTGCGTAAAGTTTTTTCAATACTTTCAGCTTCTGGTGGTAAAAGAATTTTTACTGCAGCATCTTTAAAAAAACCATCTACAGCGCTTAAACGGCTCGTGCCGTTTTGTGTGCCGATAGTCAAAGCCTGTTTTAAAGCTTCTGCAATCTGTGATTGCTGGTTACTTCCTGAATTGGTTGATGGTAATGAACCTGTAGCCTGTTGCAAAGTGGTGCAAGAGATAAACGGAACAATAAAAAATAGTACAATAGTTTTTTTCAGCATTGAATAAAAGTTTGTTGTTAAAGGTTAAAAAATAATACCAGTTTTATTCTGACTAGTATTTATTACAAAATATTAATGTTTCAAAATATAAATTTGCATTTTTTACAATATACATAGTACATGAAGATAACTCGTCTTTGTTTTCTCTTTGCTGTAATCACCGCATCCTGTAATAACAACACTGAGAAAAACGGCAATACTATTGATTATAATAATCCTGCACCCCCATCAATTAGTTATACTATTGTAAAAGTGTATCCCCACGACACTTCATCTTATACTGAAGGCCTTGAATGGAGGAACAACAGTTTTTATGAAAGCGCAGGCAATTATGGTAAAAGTAAATTATCAAGATATTCGCTTGATGGAAAAACTTTACAGTCTATTCCGCTAACAAAAGAATATTTTGGTGAAGGCATTACATTATTCAATGGCAAAATTTACCAGTTAACTTACAGGGAACATAAAGTATTTGTATATGATGCCGGCACTTTCAAAAAGATTGGTGAATTTGAATGGCCCTATGAAGGTTGGGGTATGACCAATGATGGCAAACACCTGATAATTGATACGGGTGGCAGTATTTTATATTTTGTTGACCCGGAAACGTTCAAGATATTGAACCAGGTGAGTGTCAACAATAATTATGGGCCGGTGAGCAACATAAATGAATTGGAATATGTAGATAATTTTATTTATGCCAATGTGTATGAAACAGATACTATTTTAAAGATAGACCCGCAAAACGGAAACGTAGTTGGTGTATTAGATATGAGCGGACTTCTGCAAAAAAGTGGAATGCCTGTTGACCTGCAGAATTATAATAACAATACAGGTAATGTTTTAAATGGTATTGCTTATGATTCAGTAAAAAATACTTTTTATATAACAGGTAAATTGTGGCCTGCTTTATTTGAAATAAAACTCAACAACTGATTTTTTAAAACCAAAAACTTTGTATGCCAAAAATTTTTAGACTGATTGGGTTCTTAACTGCTTGCCTGATAATTTTTTCATCCTGCAACAGGTTCCTGAGACCTTCAGCCAAACAACGTAATCCAAATAAAAATACAAATACTACCGCCGGGAATTCCGGGTATGATATGGGTGATGCATTCAAAGGCACAGCAATAAAAGATGTTACCTATACTTCTTCCATCAGTTATAACGGGAACAGTCAGCAACTTGGTTTAGATATTTACAAACCTGCAAATGCAGCAGGCAAAAAATTTCCCGCAGTCATATTAATTCATGGTGGCAGTTTCATTGGTGGCAATAAAAAAGGATTGGCTTCTACCTGTTCCAAACTTGCCAACAATGGTTACGTAGCCATATCTATTGATTACAGGTTAGGATGGGGCTTTGTTTCCAAAGCTTCTTTCACCTGCAGTGATACTGTAAAATTGAAGAAAGCAATTTACAGGGCAGTGCAGGATGCGCATTCTGCATTGAATTTTATTGCAGCACACGCTGATGAATATAATATTGACAGGAATGCAATTTATATAGGAGGACAAAGTGCAGGCGCTATAACAGCATTGACAGCTGCATACCTCAAACCCGATGAAGTCAATGCATTTTTCTCTGATAAAGTTGTACAGGATTTAGGCTCATTGTTCACAGATGCCACAGCCAGTTACACATTGAAAGGTGTGATAAGTATGTGGGGCGCCTTTGTCAATCCCCAACTGATAACAAAAAAGACTGCATTGCCAACAATTTTTTTCCAGGGTCAGTTAGATAAAGCAGTGCCTTTTGATACAAGGGCATTTACGCCTTGCCCATCATCAACTATGGTATATGGCACATTGCCTTTATATAACAGGTTAAAATCTTTAGGTGAGTTAACGATAGCACATGTTGACCCGAAAGGAGGTCATGGTGTGTTCGAAGAAAATTTCCGTATTGATAATATACTTTGCTTCTTAAACGATGTGCAACAAGGGGTAAAAAAACAAGTCTATCTTACCGGTGTTGTCAATAGTTGTGATAAGCAGTAAAATTTAAACATATTCTTCTGCAGGAACAATTTCATATTTCTTCATAATATCTGAAGCAATTTTCATTGCCCGGCCTATTGCCTGGTCCATATCATAATACCGGTATTCACCCAATCTTCCACAGATTAAAACATTTTCCAAAGCATCAGCATCTGCTTTATACTGTTCGTATAAATTTTTATTGATCTTATCAGGGAAAGGATATTCATAGCTGGTAGAATTTTCCGGTGTGAAAGGGGTTTCATGTGTAAGCAATGTACCTTTCACTTTTTCCTTTTCATCAGGGTGCATCAGATGTTTCCACTCAATAGTCCTGATGCGTGGATCCTGTGAACTTGGATAATTTACCTGTATGGTAGGCTGGTATTGATTTACATCTTCCAGGTGTTCTACTCTCCTGTTCTGGCCGCGATATTTCAGTTTGCCATATTTGTAATTAAAAAACTCATCAATAGGCCCGGTAAATATGAGCATCTTATCTGCAACAACATCATCTTTATGTAATAAATAATCATACTCAAGTTTAACAGGTATATCGCCAATCATATTCCTTACCATTTCAGTATAGCCATGTCTTGGCAAAGCATTCCATTTATGGTTAGGTGTAAGGCTTTGTACGTTTGATTTATTTATGGTGATGCGAACAGCAAGGTCTTTATCAAGTTCAATATCCCTGACACCCCATTGTTTTTCTGTATATCCTTTTATAAATAATTCATACAACTGCCGGGGCATTTTTGCAAGACAAGCTTCTTCAAAATTGGAAGCATCACCTTTAAAAACTTCTTCCTGCCAGTTTTTACCTGCAATCTTTTCAATGTAATCCTGGTTTACCGGCCAGTTTAAATATTCATCACCAACCTTAGAAAGTATTTTGGCAGACCAATCATAGAATTCTGTAAACCGGTTGAGGAAGTTCCAGATTTTTTCAGAACCACAACGGAAGTAGTGGGGACCATACTTATGAATCATGGCGCCACATTCATGCATGTAATCATATACATTTCCTGCAAGGTGATCACGCCTGTCGAGGATAATAACATTTTGACCGTGGTCAGTAAGTATTCGTGCAATAGTACTACCTGTCAGTCCCGCACCAACAATAACGAAATCTTTTTTTATCATTTGAATTTTACTTTTTAATATTTGTTCTCATGGGTAATCGGCAGAACAAAATATTAATATGCGCCCTTTCCTGAAAGTACTACAAGAGGGGTTTCTATCAGGATTTTCATATCAAGAAGAAAACTGTAGTTCTCAATATATTCAGTATCGTGTTCGATCATAAATTCAGCGCTTGTGTTATGTTCCCTGTCGCGGATCTGCCATAAACCGGTGATACCAGGACGAACAAGGCAACGTATTTCTTTAAATTCAGGATAAGGTGTTAGCATAAAAGGCACCAAAGGTCTTGGACCAACTATACTCATATCACCAAATAATACATTGAAAAGTTGAGGCAGTTCATCAATACTGGTTTTACGAATGATTTTACCAATCCAGGTGATGCGGCTGTCATTTTTATCTTTATGTAATATCCCTTTTTGTGCATCTTCAATATGACGTTTGTGGTCAGCTTTCTTTTTAGCTTGATCATTCACCATTGAACGGAACTTATGACATTTAAAATTAATACCACCTAAACCAACTCTATCATTACTATACAAAACAGGGCCCTTTGAAGTAAGTTTTATTATTAAGGCAACAGCAATCAGAATAGGGGCAAATAAGATAATAAGAATAGATGCTACTAATATGTCAAAAGTACGTTTTAAGAAAAAATCTATTTTCTTTTCAGAAACAGAATGTTCAATAGTCTGAAACTTTAAGTTTTTCCTTGGCACAACTTGAATATGCATTACGTCAGCGTTGGTAGCAGTTGTAGTTTTTTTTAGATTTAATTCCATGCTTTGATTCAGATTTTAATTTTTGTTTTTTTAAGAGTATTGTAGAACAAAGATATATGAATGATGTTAATCCATTTAACAGCAATTCGGTAAAATGCAAAAACCGTTCCGTATCTGTAATAAAATTAACAGTGAAAAAAAAAGTATTAAAAATGTCTGATGTTTATTCATAATGTGTTGTTTTCTTTATAATTATTCTGGAATATGTATTAACATTGCGCAAAAACATACTGCCCATAAATGTTATTTAATTCGCTACACTTTGTCTGGTTCTTCCTGATAGTAACATCACTTTTCTTTATCCTGCCTCATAAATTCAGATGGATTTTACTACTATTAAGTAGTTGCTTTTTCTATATGGATTTTGTACCAATATATATATTGGTATTAGGATTTACAATTGTGATTGATTACTTTGCCGGTATCCTCATTGAACAATCTTCCGGTAACAAAAGAAAGTGGTACCTGAGAATGAGTATTGCAGCCAACATAGGCATACTTGGTGTTTTTAAATATTTTAATTTCATCAATGATAATATTACCTGGTTCCTCCACCTGTTCAATTTTACGAATCCTGTCAGCGATTTAAGCTTTATTTTACCTATAGGTCTTTCTTTTCACACTTTTCAGGCAATGAGTTATACAATAGAAGTTTATCGGGGCCACCAGAAATCAGAAAGAAAGTTTGGGATTTACGCATTATATGTAATGTTTTACCCACAATTAGTAGCCGGCCCTATTGAAAGGCCTCAAAATATTTTGCACCAGTTTTATGAAGTTAAAAAATTCGACTATGACAGGGTTGTCGCCGGTTTAAAAATCATATTGTGGGGATTCTTTAAGAAGCTGGTTATCGCTGACAGGCTGAGCGTATATGTAAATGCAGTTTATAATAACCCTGAACATCACAGCGGTATTACATTTTTTGTTGCCACATTTTTCTTTTGGTTCCAGATATATTGTGATTTTTCAGGGTATTCCGATATAGCTATTGGTAGTGCTAAAGTGATGGGTTATGATCTGATGGAAAACTTCAGAAGGCCTATGTTTGGTGGCAGCATCCAGGGTGTCTGGAACCGGTGGCACCTGTCATTATATTCCTGGTTCAGGGACTATTTATATCAACCACTGGCAAAAAAAGCAAGAAGAAGTAAAGCTAAATTATTATCAATTGTAGTATTTGTTTTCTTAGTGAGTGGTCTTTGGCATGGAGCCAACTGGACTTATATAATATGGGGCGGCATATCTGGTCTATCCATAGTCATAGAAAGGATTTACAGGGATAAAGTAAAACCTCAGAAATATATTTCAAAACTCTGGATGAAAATATTAGGCACCATCATTGCATTTTTAGTTACCGGCATATCCTGTTTATGGTTCAGAGCCAATTCTGTACATGATGCTTTACATATCGGTAAATCGATTTTGACGATGAAACACGGCGCTCTGTTCAGGGGTAGCCCTCCTATAAATTTTTATTATTATCTGCTAGTTGCATTAATCCTTGTATCTGTAGAATTTTTCATGGAATATTTCCCCAATGTCAAATTGATTGGCAACAAATCGGTAGTAATAAGATATACAGGGTATGTAATTGCGGTACTGGTTATTCTGCTGATAGGCATTTTCAATGGAAGCCAGTTTATCTATTTTCAATTTTAAGAATAGCGATTTAAAAATTCTTAATGACAAAGGAAGAAGTAAAACAAGTCGGGCGTTTATTTAAAAAACTTTTTATCCTGCTGGTAATATTGTTTGCATGTGACCGTTTAATCGGCACCTGGCTACAGAATGCCTATAAGAACGCACCACAGGGGGATATTCAGACATTTGCTCATAGCATCACCAATCCCACTGAAGATATTTTTATATATGGTAGCTCAAGGGCTGTGCATGGATATGATACAAGGGTTTTTGCAGACAGCCTGGGTATGAGTTGCTTTAATAGTGGCAGGGAAAATTCAAATATTTTATATCATAGTTCCATCTTAAAAGAAATGTTGCGTAAGCATACACCAAAAATGGTAGTGCTTGATGTTTCTGCAAAAGAACTGACGTGGCGTTCAGCTGAAAATAGTAAACAAGTTTTGGCTTCAATGATCTTACCTTATGTAAGGATGGACACTTCATTTAAAAATATTGCTGCCGAACTTTTCCCTGATGAATTAAGAAAAGCAGAGATCTCAAAAATTTACCCCTACAATTCAATGATTTTGTCCCTGGCAATCGGCAAAAGAGAAAAAATAAAAAAAGGTGGCAACTTCAACGGCTATGAACCTCTAAAAGGTAATAAGGCTGACAGTCACTTCCCTGCATTTACTGATGAAAGCAGCCAGACAGATCCGACTGCAAAAAAATATTTTGAAAACTTCGTGAGATTAGTAAAAGAAAAAAATATAAGATTATATGTTATCCAGTCACCCATGCTGGTACAACATTTTAAGACATCCATTTCACTCGATACCATCAGGGCCATACTTAAAAGATATGATGAACCTTTCTGGGATTATGCATTTGATACATCTTTTTATAAGAAACAATATTTCTACGATAATCTTCATCTAAACACCACAGGCGCAGAACTTTTTTCTGAGAAGCTCGTATCAGATATAAAAGCTGATTTAGAAAAAAATGATCCCGCACTTTTAAATCATCTTCAAACAGCTAATAAATAATGAGTGATTTTCTTTCTAAAAATGAAGAGTTGTTGGAAAAACCAATAATTATTTTCGGATCAGGCCGTTCCGGAACAACCCTGATTTCTGAAATTGTTTTCCAGCATGAAGACCTGGCCTGGCATAACAACTACCAGGAACTGTTCCCAACCTTTGCAGGCATTAATTATTTACGCCGTTTTTTTGATAATAAAATGTGGCGCATCATTGGGATGAATACCCAAAACAACAAGTCATTCACCAATTATATGTTGTTCCGTCCCATTGAACGATATGATTTCTGGGAAGCAGTAACAGGCCCAAGAATAGATTTCTCACGAAGTTTTTTATTGAATGAAAAAGCAACACCAGAAGAGCGTAACCATATCCGGACTTTTTTTGCGAAGCTGATAAAATATCAAAAAAGAAAAAGACTTGCAGTAAAAATTACTGGTCCAGCACGCATGGAATATTTAATGAGTATTTTTCCTGATGCACAATTTGTCAATATTATCCGCGACCCGGTGGCAGTAATCCGGTCATGGATGGAGATATACTGGAACGATCAAATCACCAATCAGCTTTGGTGGCAAGGTGCATATTCAGAAGATGAACTCAAAAAAGCAAAAGAACTTTCAAAAAATAAATTTCTGTTTGCAGCATTTCAATATAAAAAACTGATGGAAACAACACAACAGGAAATTGAAAAAATGCACCCGGACATTTATAATACTTCTTATGAAGATTTTGTAAAAGAACCAAAAGCATTTGCTAACAATCTGATGCAGTATTTACATTTGGGCCCGTCAAAGCTCGTTGACAAATTCATGGATAAAGTAACGATTGCCAACCGCAACGAACGAAAATCTGTTTCTAAAAAAACCGAGATCACAGATACTGTCAAAAAGGAAATCCTTGATATAGTAAATGCATAATCAACTGCTGAAAAATTTTATTGCTGATGGCAAAAAATGTTGATGAAAAATATCTTCAAAAACCAATCATCATAATTGGCAGCGGCCGCAGCGGCACCACCATTATGTCTGAAATTATTTTTCAGCATGAACATCTTGCATGGCATTCCAACTGGCAGGAAATAATTGTTTTTACACCTTTGATAAATTTATTGCGTGGCGTTTTCAACAACAAAGTATGGCGCATAAAAAAGTTTTATAAGTATGTTGGTGTAAGTAAAAATACGAGGCAAAAAAACCAATCAAAAATTGATCTCATTTTATTCAACCCTATTGAGCGTTATAACTTCTGGGAATATATTACCGGCAAACGAATTGATTTTTCACGCGGGTTTTTAATGAATGAAAGAGCTACACCGGATGAAGTAAAACGCATCCGTTCATTTCTGAATAAACAGGTAAAATACCAGGGCCGTGAAAGATTGATCATGAAATTTACCGGCCCTGCAAGATTGGAATATCTTACCAGCATTTTTCCCGATGCTTTAATCGTAAATGTTGTAAGGGAGCCTGTTGCCACAGTGCGTTCCTGGCTGGAAGTTAGTTTCTGGCAGCGCATGGGTATTGATAAATTGTGGTGGAGAGGAGCTTATACGCCAGAAGAAATTGCTTACTCTGAAACCATTAAAGATAAACCTGCTTTGATCACTGCTTTACAATACAAAAAACTGATGGAAACAACGCAGGAAGAAATTAAAAAATTAGGATTGAATGTGTATGAATGCAGGTATGAAGATTTTGTAAAAGATCCGAAAACATTTATTTATAAAATGATGGAGTTTATGCAATTGCCGCCATCAAAAAATGTAGATGCCTATCTTGAAAATATGATTGTGGACAACAGGAATGAAAGGCAGTCTGTATCAAAAAAAAGCGCCATGCCGGAAGAAACCAAACAACAAATACTGGCTATCACAGGCAAATATTATTAACTGAACGCAACTAAGAATGGAAAAGAAAATAAGGGCAGCTCATGTCATCCGTGTATTTAGTTATGGTGGTGCAGAAGTTTTGTTGCGCGAATGTTTTGCACACCCTTACTTTAAAGAAGAAGTAGAATCTGATTTGTTTATCCTTGACCATAAAAAATTAGGGCTTGTACCTGAAGTAAAACCCAACGTAAACGAAATACATTACTACCGCATCACCACCTGGAAATTTTTTATAGCCTATATCAAATTTTTGCGGCACATGATTGCAGGGAAATATGATGTGATACATACCCACCTGCCTGTTGCAGGATGGATGACGATACCTGCAAAACTTTTCAACCGCAAATCAAAATTCATTTACAGTGAACACAACCTGGTAACTTTTTATGCAAAATATAATTACTACCTGAGCGGTATCACTTATGGTTTGTTTGATTGTTTGATTTATGTTTCGCATGAAGTAGGTGAAGTGGTGAAGAAAGTGAGAAAGGGGTGGTTTTTCAAAACAAAAAAAGACATAACTATCCTTAATGGAATCAACACCGAAAAGTTCACCAACCAACACCGTAATTATGAAGCCACCAATAATAATTTTACAGTAGGCCTTGTTGCAAGGTTCCGCCCGCAGAAAAGAGTTGACCGTTGGGCAGAAGTGGCTGCTGAAGTTTATAAAATAAACCCGGACATAAAATTTTTAATGGTGGGTGATGGGCCTGATGATGATATGCTGCGTGAAAAAATCAAATCATTGAACATGGAAGGCAAAATAGAATTGCCGGGCATGTTGTCTAATACCGTTGATGCTTTTAAACGAATTGATATCTTTCTGCTCACAAGTGATTTTGAAGGATTGCCGCTTGCCATCATGGAAGCGATGAGCACAGGTTGTGTTCCTGTAGTCAGCAATGTGGGAGGAATAAAACAATTACCCTTTGATGGTTTTGGAAATAAATTTGATGCCTTTGATGCAGCAGCTATTGCAAAAACAATTGCAGCCTATGCAGACAATCCGCAACAGTTTAAAACTGAAAGCCAGAATGCAAGAATGTTTGTTGAAAAAAATTATTCACTCACCAAACAGGTGCACGAAATTGTAGATGTATATAAAGAATTGACCAAAAGAAATAATTAAAATAAAAGACTAAAACATCTTAATTCAACACTTCATAATTTCCTTTAGGGTCAATTGAAATGATGGGCAATCTCTTTTCTTTTTCAAAATAATCATAAGCCTTTTTAAGTGTAGCAGCAAACTGCTGTACATCAGGTTCATCTTTTGTTACCTTATCAAAATAAGCAACGCTTTTTGGATTATTATAACGAATCGGGAAAATATGAACCGGGATAAAATCCTGTCCACTACTTTTTGCGCTCATGGCAATGATATATAATTCTTCAATTTGGGCATCCTGTATGGGGATACAACCCACCGTAACACAACTGCCATGAATATAAATATCACCACCGGGGTTGATACCTTTTGTAATGATTTTATCTGAAACATTCGGATAGTTGATACCAAGCGACATGTGGTACAAACTGTTTGGTTTAAATTCATTGATATAATAAAAACCTTCAGGCACCTGGTAATCGCCTGCCTGTCTCTTTGGCCCGAGTGAGCCTGCCAATGCACAAATATTATAAGTCTTGAAAAGTTTGAAAGGTTCAGTTGAATTGTTGCGCACCCACACTTCCAACTGGCTGTCATATTTAAAAGAGCGGATTAAAACCTGGTATGCCGGCCATTGCAAGCCTGCTTTTTCAAATTGTTTTTTTAAAGTATCTGCCTTACGGTTCATTGCATCTGCTACCCGGGGAAAATTACCCTGGTATTCAATAAAAGATTTTTGTGCATTTGCATTAACACATACCAAAACAACTGCGATTGCTGCCAGAAATTTCATGTTGACAAAATAATTAAAAAACCTTGAATAAAATTTTCTAAGAGCTATTACGGATTTCATTCAACGCAAATTTATAATAAATATTTTCCTGTAGGGCCAACAGTTATTTCAACACCTCAATATTAACCTGCCATTTAACAGATATAATAATATTTAATCACCAACATTTCAAATCCAATTTTCTCTTTACTTCTTTTTAAAAAACAAAGGCTGAAATATTTTTTATCCAGCCTTTATTGAAAAAAAATGTGATACCATCAATTAAATTCTGTTTTAATTCACACCGTTGGTTGCAACTGTTTTATCAATTTTATTCACCAACCCCTGTAATACTTTACCCGGGCCAACTTCAGTAAATTCAGTAGCGCCATCTGCAATCATTGCCTGCACACTTTGTGTCCATCGCACAGCTCCAGTAAGTTGAGCTATCAGATTATTTTTTATTGTTTCAACATCGCTTACTGCTTTTGCTACAACGTTCTGATAAACCGGGCAACTTGCAGCATTGAAATTTGTTTCATTAATTGCAGCAGATAATTCTTCTTTTGCAGGTTCCATCAATGGTGAATGAAAAGCGCCGCCAACAGGCAATAGCAAAGCACGTTTAGCGCCGGCTTCTTTCATTTTCAAACAAGCTTTATCTACAGCTTCAGCTGAACCGCTAATTACCAACTGTCCCGGGCAATTATAATTTGCCGCCACCACAACAAGGCCAAATCCTAATTCATTGGTAACTGCTGCACAAATCTCTTCCACTTTTTCATCAGCCAATGCGAGCACTGCTGCCATTGTTGATGGATTTATTTCGCAGGCCCTTTGCATTGCTTTGGCGCGGATACTCACCAGTTTTAAAGCATCTTCAAAACTTAAAACATTGTTGGCCACCAATGCTGAAAACTCACCCAGAGAATGACCAGCCACCATATCAGGTTTTGCATCTGCCAAAGTTTTGAATGCAATCACTGAATGTAAGAAAACAGCGGGCTGTGTTACCTTGGTTTGTTTTAAATCTTCATCAGTGCCGTTGAACATAATATCACTGATACGGAAACCTAAAATTTCATTTGCCTGTTCAAACAATTCTTTTGCAAGTGCATTACTCTCATATAAATTTTTACCCATACCACTGAACTGTGAGCCCTGGCCCGGAAAAATGTAAGCATGTTTACTCATAGAGCATTTTTTTATCCAACAAAAATAAGGGTGTAGCGCCAAGAAAAATGATT
>CAYNTP010000007.1:0-56064 GCA_964400415.1 uncultured Parafilimonas sp. | reverse complement strand
CTACAACAAGGTTTAGGTTTACCTTAGCGCAAAATTTTTATAAATGATTACTGTAAGAAATACAATGATAATCCTGGCTGCACTCCTGATTGGTGCCTGCAACAATAGCAAAACAGAAAACAACGCAGCTACAACAACAATTCATCAAAGTAAAAATTCTGATTCATTCAATCTTGCATTTGAAAAAGTGCTGACGAATTATGACAGCATGCGCAATGCTTTTATTGATTGGGATACTGTTGCTGCAGATAAATATGCATCCATTTTACAATCAGCATTGCTTGATGTGCCTTATGAACAATTAAAAGATGAAACTGCTGCTACCAATGCAACAAGCATTACACAAAACGCATCACTCGCTTTGGAACAATTGATAAAAATTGATTCCATCCAAAACAAAAGGCGTTTTTTCTATACTTTTTCAGAGACACTTTATCATCTTATCAAAACCACGGGTTATGATAAAGCAGTTATTTATCACAAAAAATGCCCGATGGCTTTTAATGGAGATAAAGAAGGTTGGTGGCTGTCTGAAACAAAAAAAATTGATAACCCATATTTCGGGAAATATGACCCTAAGTATAAAAATGCCATGCTTGAATGTGGCACTGTTGAAGACTCGGTCAATAATATGCAATGATGCAACATCGCCTGCTTTTATTTTTCGCATTCCTGTTATGTGCAGCACCATTGAGTGCTCAACATAAATTTACATGGGATGGTTATGTAAAAGATTCATTGAGCGGCGAGACTTTAATCAATGCAAGTATTTTTCTCAACAACGAAACGCAGGGAATAACCACCAACAAATATGGTTTTTTTTCAGTAACACTTCCTGAAGGCACACACAGTTTGTTGTTTTCTTATGTGGGTTATTCACCAAAAACAATAACAATAGATTTCGATAAAAATTTTACTAGAGATATTCTCCTGCGACCTGTAACTGTACAAATTCAGAATGTAACCGTATCAACACAAAAAAGATTAAACAATGTAAAGAGTGCGCAGATGGGGCAAGTGGATATCAGCATGAATACTGTGAAATCTTTACCAACATTTATGGGTGAAACCGATGTTTTAAAAACATTGCAGTTGTTGCCGGGTGTGCGCAATGCGGGTGAAGGCAACAGTGGTTTTTATGTTCGTGGTGGTGGCCCCGACCAGAATTTAATTTTGTTAGATGAAGCAGTGGTGTATAACACAGGCCACCTGTTTGGTTTCTTTTCTGTGTTCAATACTGATGCCATCAAAAATCTTACTTTGATAAAAGGTGGTATGCCTGCACAATACGGTGGCAGATTATCTTCTGTGATTGATATCGCAATGAAAGAAGGCAACATGAATAAAACAGAAGTGGATGGTGGTATCGGTTTAATATCTTCCCGCCTTACTATCCAGGGGCCTATCGTGAAAGACAAAGCATCATTCATGCTTTCCGGAAGAAGGACATATATTGATTTACTGATGAAACCTTTTGTTCCGAAAAGCAGCAGCTTCTATGGGTCCGGATATTATTTCTACGACCTGAATGCAAAAATGAACTGGAAGGTTTCAAAAAATGACCATTTGTTTTTAAGTGGATATTTTGGCAAGGATAAATTCAGGTTTAACAACAACCGCCGTTCATTCAGCACCACAATCCCATGGGGTAACACAACTGCTACATTCAGGTGGAACCACAGTTTCAACAAAAAATTATTTTCGAATGTTTCGCTGATATATAATGATTATTCATTTGATTTTCTTGGCAGGCAGGACAATTTCAACTTTGGTGTTTCATCAGGCATTAAAGATTTTAATGCAAAAGCAGATGTAGATTTTTTTGCATCAACAAAACATAAAATAAAATTCGGCGGGCAATTTATCTATCACACATTTTATCCAAGTGTTGCAAGCGGCAACCAGGATTCTGTTGTCTTTCATCCTGCCAACACACAGAAAAAATATGCAAATGAATTCGGGATTTATATCCAGGATGACTGGAATGTCAGTCAACGAATACAGGTTAATTATGGAATAAGATATAGCCTCTTTCAACAGCTTGGGCCATACACAGCATATACAACTGATGCGAATGGAAACAAACTGGATAGTACTTTTTACAGGCGTGGAAAAAGTGTAAAAACATATGGAGGTATTGAGCCACGCTTCACCATACGTTATACATTAAACAGCAACAGCTCAGTTAAAGCATCCATCACACGAAACCTGCAATACATTCACTTAGTAAGCAATGCAGGCACTACTTTACCAACAGATATCTGGGTGCCATCTACTTACATTGTAAAACCACAGGATGGTATTTTGTATGCAGCAGGATATTTCAGGAATTTCAACAACAGTATGTATGAAACTTCTGTAGAGTTGTATTATAAAACAATGAAGCACCAGATAGAATATGCAGAAGGATATACACCATCACTCAGCGACCCTGAACAAAGTTTTGTATTTGGAAAAGGATGGAGTTATGGCAGCGAACTTTTTATTCATAAAGTAAAAGGCAGGCTGACCGGTTGGATTGGTTATACTTTATCATGGACATGGCGCCAATTTCCTGACCTTAATAATGGAAAAAAATATCCCAGTAAATATGACCGCCGGCACGACCTTTCAGTAGTAGGCATTTATGAGCTTTCACCAAAATGGAAATTATCATCCACATTTATATACGGCAGCGGCAATGCCATATCGTTACCTGAACGTTTTTATTTTATTGATGGAGTACTCACACAGGAATTCAGCTCTATCAATGCTTACAGGATGAAACCATATCACCGTCTTGATGTGGCAGTAACTTATACACCCAAACATAAAAAGCCAAGAAAATATACTGACAACTGGGTGTTCAGCATTTATAATTTATACAGCAGGCAAAACCCGTATTTTTATTATTACGACCAGGAAGGAAATGTTGCAGATGGCACATTAACCGTTACAGCCAAACAGGTTTCCCTGTTTCCCATTATCCCTTCAATAACCTGGAATATTCATTTTTAAAAAAGTTGATTTAATTTTAAACAAACGAATTTGTATGACCAGAAAAAATCTTTTTTCAACATGTGCCATTGCAGTATTTTTTTTACTGCCTTGTTGCACATTATTTTCACATGCAAAATCAAGTGATGAAACAAAAGATTTTTTAATAGTTATAGAAAAATCAAATAATGGAATAAAAATGCAGGGCATCAAAGGATGCTCCTGGCATGAACTGGCTTTTACAGTTAATGATGAAGTGCCTCAGAATATTAACCAATTTGGAATGGCATCATTCAATAAAACTGAATCTTCAAATGACAAGGAGCTTGCAGATTTTTTATTTACTATCACAAAGAATAATAATGGTATTGCGCTGAAAGGAATTAAAGGAACTGCCTGGTCTGAACTTACATTTACACTCCGGGATAATACAAAACAATCAATCAACCGGTCTGGCATGGTGAAACAGGATTATTCTTTTAAATAAGAAAAGAAATTTTACTGGTTTTTAATTCTTGTTGCTTTTAGTTTCATCAAAAAAATTTGCATATTAACTTTCTAATAAAGACATCTTATAAAAGAAATTAACCCACGAAAATTTCTTTCACAATCATTATTATCAATCACTACATTTAGGCTGTATAATTTTAGAAAATGAAGTACGTTGCTTGCGTTATTATTATTCTTTGCCTGGGTTGTGCAAGGAAACCTTATGCATCATCCAATAAAGTTTATAAACAACAAAGCAAGGAATATGCAAAGGTGATTGCCACCTATCCATTAAAAGATTCTTTGAGCAATACATCATTTGTAGGGACAACAAATTTCAATCTGCGCAAACCCAATTTTGTTATCATTCATCATACAGCACAAAACAGTTGTGAGCAAACATTAAAAACATTTACGCTGACAAGAACACAGGTGAGTGCTCATTATGTTATTTGCAAAGACGGGACTATACATCACATGCTCAACGATTATTTAAGGGCGTGGCATGCCGGCATAAGCAGATGGGGCAACGATGCAGATGTGAACAGCAGCAGCATCGGGATTGAACTGGACAACAATGGTTATGAACCTTTCACAACTGAACAGATTAATAGCCTGTTAAGGTTGCTGGCTGCATTAAAAAAACAATACAACATCCCGCAGGCAAATTTTATCGGCCATGCTGATGTTGCACCCACACGCAAAAATGACCCGAATGTAAATTTCCCCTGGAAACAACTTGCAGAAAATGGATTTGGTTTTTGGTATGATGATACTTCAAATATTGTCTTGCCCACATCTTTCAACGACATCCAGGCATTGCGAATCATTGGTTATTCTGTAAAAGATACAACTGCTGCTATTACTGCATTTAAAAGGCATTGGTTACAGGATACATTACCCGGAAGTTTAGATGAGGCACAGGAAAAAGTATTATTCCAGGTGATGAAAAAATATGAATAAGAGATTTTGTTTTTCGTCTTCTTGTACAAAAAACTTTTACAGAAAGGCACAAAATAAATTATAAGCGGTAAGCAAAAAATTTCCAATACAAAAGCTTGTATATAATTTCGCAAAATGCTAACTGCAGCGACATCATTATATAAAAACGCATTTAACGGGCTCTCGAAAAATACATGGTATTTATCGGTGGTGATGCTGGTGAACAGGAGTGGTACCATGGTCATTCCATTCATGACTATTTATTGCACTGAAAAATTGCACTTCACTTTACCACAGGCAGGAGTAATAATGTCTTTGTTTGGTGCAGGCGCCATTGTTGGAGCATTTATCGGTGGAAGGATTACAGATAAATTTGGTTTTTACAGGCAGCAATTGGCTTCATTGTTTTTAGGTGGCACCATGTTTATTGTAACCGGTTTTCTTCATTCATTTTTATCATTATGTATCGGCACTTTTATCCTGAGTGTTTGCAATGAATCATTCAGGCCTGCAAATGCAGCAGCTATTGCCTATTACAGCGAAGAAGAAAACAGGACGCGGTCTTATTCATTAAATCGTCTTGCCATCAATTTAGGATGGGCTGTCGGTGGAACTTTAGGTGGTTTCCTTGCTTCTATTAATTATCAATTATTGTTTTGGGTGGATGGATGCACCAACATCATTGCAGCAATTTTATTATTTAAACTTTTGCCTTATGCAGGTACAAAAGCAAGTGTGGTAAAAGAAAAACCAACCACTTCTCATCATGCTTATAAAGACAAAACATATATCGCTTTTATTATTATTACTTTCTTTTTTGCAGCTTGTTTTTTCCAGTTGTTTACCATGCAACCTGTATTTTATAAATCCGACTGGCATTTCAACGAAGCATTTATCGGTTTTTTAATGGCGATGAATGGGCTTATAATCACTTTTGTTGAAATGGTACTGATATATTCTATTGAAGGAAAAAGAGCACATACATTTTTTATCAGAATAGGGTTTTTAATTTGTGCAATTTCATTTGCTGTTTTAAATATAATGCCGGCAACTATGCTTACTGCAATTCTGGCTATCACGCTGATGACTTTCGGGGAAATGTTTTCAATGCCTTTTATGAGTTCCTATTGTATTGAACGAAGTGGGTTACACAACCGTGGACAATACACAGCGCTTTATGCGATGGCATGGAGCCTTGCACAAATTGTCGGCCCGCTTTCAGGAAGTTTTATTGCAGCAGATTATAGTTTTGCAACTTTATGGTGGATTGTAAGTGGTATTTGTATATTGGCATCAGCAAGCATTTACGTTCTTGAAAAAAGAACAAGGCAGGTTAAAAAAGCAGCAATCGTTTAATTTTATTCTGAGATTTCCGGTAAATCCATTCACAGTTATAAAAATCATTTTTATATTTTATGGCTTTACATAAAAAAATAAAATCCACGCTGAAAAGCAATACAGATACGGGTTTCGGCACCAATGCTGATACACAGGGAGGCCGTTTTATCAACAAAGACGGTAGTTATAACGTGATAAAACGCGGGTTGCCGATTTATGAGCGTATCAGTTTTTTTTATAAAATGCTCACAATGCCGGTGATGAAATTTGGTATCGTACTAATCACCTTTTTTATTTCTATTAACCTTTTTTTTACACTCATCTATTTTGCATTAGGCAAATCAGAGTTCACAGGCGTATTACCCGGCGGGTCTGTACATTATTTTTTTGAACTCTATTATTTCAGCGTGCAAACGTTTACAACTGTAGGCTATGGGAGAATAAATCCTGATGGTTATGTTGCCGGTGCTTTGGCATCAGCAGAAGCGTTGACAGGCCTTTCTTCATTTGCTTTGATAACAGGAATTTTATATGGCAGGTTTTCAAGGCCAAGGGCTTACCTGCGATTCAGTAAAAATGCTTTGGTGGCGCCTTATCATGATGGAACAGGATTTATGTTCCGTTTTGTTTCTTACAAAGAAAATCATAACCTCACCAATGTAGAAGTTACTGTAACTTTCGGCCTCACTGACCCTGAAACCAAACGTTTTAATTTTTATAATTTACCACTTGAAAGAAACCGCATTGACAGCCTGTCGTTAAACTGGACAGTAGTACACCCGATTAATGAAGACAGCCCTTTTTATGGATTAACTGCAGATGACCTTGTTGACACTGATGCAGAAGTGTATGTATTGGTAAGAGGGTTTGATGATGTGTTTTCCAATACTGTTTTGCAAAGGACTTCTTATCGTTTCAATGAAATTATTTTCGATGCAAAATTTGATAAGATGTATTACGAAAATGATGATGACACCACAACAATCATTGAAATAAACAAACTGGATAATTACACAAAAGTAAATACACCGGTATCAGCCAATCCTGTTATTAATCAGCTTTAAGAATTCATCACGGGTAGGATGTTTTTCAAACTCACCGGAGAAAGCAGATGTTGTAGTAATAGAATTCTGTTTCTGCACACCACGCATCATCATGCACAAATGTTTTGCTTCAATCACCACTGCCACACCAAGCGGGTTCAGCGCTTCCTGGATAGCATCTAAAATTTGTGTAGTCAATCGTTCCTGCACCTGCAACCTTCTTGAAAACACATCCACCACTCTTGCTAATTTACTCAACCCTGTTATATAACCATTCGGGATGTATGCAATATGTGCTTTACCAAAAAAAGGCAGCATGTGGTGTTCGCACATGCTGTATAGTTCAATATCTTTTACCATTACAATTTCACTGATGTTCTCATGAAATTTTGCAGAGTTAAGAATCTCAACAGCATTTAAATGATAGCCTTGTGTGTTAAACAATAAAGCTTTTGCCATGCGTTCAGGTGTTTTTAACAAGCCTTCCCTTAAAGGGTCCTCTCCTATTGCCGCTAAAACATTTTTATAATTTTCTTTGAGCGAATTGATGGCTGTTTCGTCGTAAGATGTTTTCTTTTTGTATAACATTTTTCAGTTTTATTGTTTCAAAATTTTATGCGGGATATTCAACAAAATTTCTCTCGGTTTCATATAAACGCAGTTGCAGTTCATATTGGTTGCCTATCAGTGGCCGCAGGATTTCATAAATAACGATTGCAATATTTTCTGCAGTAGGATTCAGGTTTTTAAACTCCGGCACATCAAGGTTCAGGTTTTTATGGTCAAAACGCCTGAGCACATTTTCTTTAATAATATCGCTCAATAATTTGAGGTCAATTACATATCCTGTATCAGCATCAGGTATGCCTGTAATTTTTACTATTAATTCATAATTATGCCCGTGAAAATGCGGGTTGTTGCACTTACCAAAAATCTTATCGTTTGTAGCTTCATCAAATTTATCGTTGTGCAAACGATGCGCTGCATTAAAATGTTCTTTGCGGTAAACTGCTACTTTATTCAACACAAAAATTTTTTGCTATAAAGAAATGCTTAAATACAAAAATGGAACCAGTCTTTTTTTTCAATGGATTGTTTAAATGATTTATGGAAACCCATCAAACTATTTCAGTAAAAATACAACCTGCAAATCTATTCACCGGAATATTCAACATAAATCCTCGGTGTTTCATACAACTTCAAACTATGCAGTGCAACAGGTGATGGTATGTGTGGTTGCAATTGCTTCCAAATTTCCACAATAAGATTTTCAGTGCTGCAGATTTTTCCTTTCAGGAAATCAACATCCATATTCAGGTTTTTATGGTCCAGTTTATCAATGACTATTGTTTTAATTATTCTGCTCAATTGTTTTGCATCAATAATAAACCCGGTGTCTTCATCAGGTGTGCCTTTCACAGTAACATACAATTCAAAATTATGGCCATGCCAGTTTTCATTGGCACATTCACCAAAGATGGCTTCATTCTTTTCTTTGCTCCATCCGGGATTATATAATTTATGTGCTGCATTAAAATGTTCCAGCCTCGTGAGATAAACCATTTCTGATTTTACAATTTGCGCAAAGTTACAATAAAGAAATACTGGATGAAAAGGTTATCATTTTACCAAATAAATTTAAGTAAAAATGTTGCTGTGTTACTAATGATAAGATACTTAATCGGGCATCATAATTTAAGTTGTATGTTTTAAAATTTTTCATTAAAGCGAAGCATAATAATTGCGAAATTTGCAAGCTATGCGTGTATTTATCAGTGCAGCAACAATGGGTGAATGGATGCCTTGTTTTTCCAACATTGACAAACTCTATACAGAGCAAAGCAGCCGGCTGAAAATTTATTTTCATGAATCAGGTGTGGGCATGCTGGCTACCTGTTTTTCCCTGGCAAAATTAGTGATAGAAGAAAAACCTGATTTAATCATACAAGTGGGTGTTGCAGGTTGTTTCGATAATGCTGCAAAGCCCGGAAAAGTTGTGGTGGTGAATAAAGAATATGATGGCAATACAGGAGTGGAAGAAAACGGGAAATGGCGAGATATTTTTAATTTAAAACTGGAGAAACCCAATTATCACCCATATCAGAAAAGGGCATTGCCCAACCCGCATATTGAAAAACTGAACCTGTTACAATTAAAAGCTGTAACAGGTATTACGGTTAATGAAATAACAACACGCAAAGACCGCATCAAACAGCTAGTAAAAAAATACAACCCGTTTATTGAAACCATGGAAGGTGCTGCTTTGCATTTTGTATGCAGAAGCACTGGCACATCTTTTTTACAGATGCGTGCCATCAGCAATTATGTAGGCGAAAGGGATAAAAGCAAATGGGAGATGAAAAATGCGTTGAACAACCTGAACTCTTCATTGATAAAATACATTGATAAATTATATAAAATAGCTTAGCCGTATTATGAAACTTACGCTTGGATTTTCGCCTTGTCCCAACGATACTTTCATCTTTGATGCATTAGTGAATAAAAAAATAAATCAGCAGGGTTTTGAATTTGATGTGGTGCTGGAAGATGTTCAAACACTGAACAGGTGGGCAATGCAGGGAAAATTAGATGTTTCAAAAATCAGTTATGGTGTGTGGCCTTTATTGCAACAACAATATCATTTGATGGAAAGCGGTGGCGCATTGGGTAAAGGTGTTGGCCCATTATTGATTGCACGTTCACCAATTGAGCCGGATGAAATCAATGATAAAAAAATTGCAATACCAGGAGAAAATACAACGGCACATTTGTTATTTTCATTAGCCTTTCCATCTGCAAAACAAAAACAGTTCACAATTTTCAGTGGGATTGAAGATGCAGTTTTAAATGGTGAAGTGGATGCAGGGGTCATCATTCATGAAAACAGGTTTACTTACCAGGAAAAAGGTTTGTATAAAATTATTGACCTTGGTGATTATTGGGAAACAAAAACACATTTACCTATTCCATTAGGTGGCATTGTTGCGAAAAAAAATTTAGACAAAAAAATAATTCTTCAAGTTGATAACCTGGTTAAAGAAAGTGTGGAATATGCTTTTAAAAATAATCATACGATGCTTAGCGAATATGTAAAATCACATGCACAGGAAATGAGTGAATCGGTGATGCGTCAACACATAGATTTATATGTCAATAATTTTTCAATTGCACTGGGTAATGATGGGAAAAAAGCAGTTGAAAAATTAGTGGAAGTTTATAACAGCATGCACAGTGATGATATAAAAAAATAAAATGCAATTTGATTTTACATGGCGCTATACACTTGCCTGTAGCCCTGCGCCATTTGTTCTACACTGAAATTTGTCTGCAACATATTATAAGAAGCCTCACCATGTGTGTTTAATAGCGCCCGGTTATTGATGTATTGATTGATGAAATCAATTGCCTGTGCTGGGTACTCATATAAAAAACCATTGACACCGTTTACCACCAGGTCATTATTGCCGGGACAATTCGTTAATAACAAAGGCAGTCGCATGCTCATGGCTTCGAGCACTGCATAAGACAAACCTTCCCACAAAGCAGAAGATATATAAAGGTCAGCGAGCCGGAGATTTTTTTCAACTTCAGAACGGTCAACCCAACCGGTAATATGGATGTTGGGTGAAGAAAGAAATTCTCTTTCATTACCATCACCAACCCAGATAAATTTTACATTTTTATTATCGGTAAATGCTGAAGCAACCTGGTTGAATAAAGCAGGGTTTTTCTGCCGCATTGCACGGCCTGTTGTAACGATGGTAAAAGTATTTCCATTATTATTTTTTACAGGAGATTCAGGAAAGAATTTTCCATTATTAACGTGGCCGGCTTTGATACCAATTCGTTTATAGGCATCAGCTTCAGATTTTGAAACACCAACCACTTTTGCAGGAAAGATGCTGACAGCTTTTTCAATTGTTGCGAATGCAGTACGGGTGAGAGCAGAAACATCTTTTCTTAAAAAAGTTGCACCATGCGGAGCATAAATAACTTTCTTCTGACCAATACGTCGGGCAGCAATTCTCCCTAAGATTCCTGCTTTGGCAGAATGCAGGTGAATGACATCAATCGGTTTTTGTGATTTAAGAATTTTAATCAAATGTCTTAAAGCCCTGATATCTTTTGCAGGAGAAATATTTGTGCTGACTTCAGGCCATGGAATAAATTTTACTGAAGCCGGAAAAGAAGCATGCGCTTTTTCAAAAAAATGATGGCGACCATAAATAATAGTATGTTCGAGATCGGGGGTACTGTTGGTGAGGCATCTTAAAAATTCTATTACCCCACCTTCAAATGCCTCAGTGACATGGACAATTTTCATTACTGCAAAAATAAATAAGAGGATTATTCCAGATAAAAAGTATGGCGTATATGGTTACACAAATGTTTATTTAGATAACTTAAAATCTATGACTTTCAATTGTATCATTCTTTCACCATTCCATTCATTAATATCAAGTGTATATACGACATCAATGGGTTGCCTGTTGTCAAGTAAATCAAATTTATTAGCCATATTAAAGCCGATGCCAGTAAATGTTTTGCCATTTTGTTGTAACACAAATCGGATATGTTGTTCTTTCAAAATTTTTGAATAACCTGTATCAGTTACGTTGCGGGAAATAAAAACAGGACGCATATTTCCAGGTCCGAAAGGTTCCATCTGGTCAAGGATATTCAAAAAAGTAAAATTGATTTCTTTAAAAGACAATTCAGCATCAATCAATATTTCCGGAACAAGTAAAGTTTCATCAATTGTAGCTGCAACAACCTTTTCAAAAGATTCGATAAAACCAGGAAGTTCATCTTCATTAAGGCTCAAACCTGCTGCTGCAAAATGTCCTCCATAACCCAATAAATGTTCACGGCATGCATGAATAGCTTCATATAAATTAAAGCCGGGGACACTGCGTGCGCTGCCTGCAATTACATCACCACTTTTGGTTAAAACAACAGTTGGCCTGTAATAATTTTCAATCAATCTTGATGCAACAATACCCACCACACCTTTATGCCAATTTTCTTTATATACAACAGTAGTCTTTTTTTCTTTGAGCAACTCATCATTTTCAATGATAGATAAAGCTTCTTCAGTGATGCTGATGTCTGCTTCTTTCCGTTCCGTATTATCATTGTGTAACAAACCAGCTAATTGCAAAGCTTTGTCATAATCATCTTCGATGAATAACTGAACAGCTTTACGTGCATCATCCATCCTGCCTGCAGCATTGATGCGGGGGGCAACAATAAATACAAGTGTATTGATATGGATTTGTTTCTGCATGCCTGCCAGGGTGAGCAATGCTTTTAAACTTACAGCAGGATTTTCATTTGCTTTTTTTAAACCATAAAATGCCAGTACGCGGTTTTCATCAGTGATATCAACTATGTCTGCTGCAATCGCTACAGCAACGAGATCAATATATTTCAGATAAGATTCCGAAGGCAATTTCAATTCTTCGCTTAATGCCTGCATGAGTTTGAAACCCACACCACAGCCACAAAGTTCTTTGAAGGGATAATCGCAGTCTTTTTGTTTGGGATCAAGAACTGCAACTGCATCGGGAATAATTTCATCAGGCAGATGATGATCACAAATCACGAAATCAATGTTGAATTGTTTGGCATATTCAACCAGTGTTGCAGATTTGATACCACAATCCAATGAAATGATTAATGAAAAATTATTTTCATTGGCATAATCAATACCAGCTTTTGATATGCCATAACCCTCACGGTAACGATGTGGTATATAAAACCCGATATTCGGATAAATAGACTTTAAAAACTGGTACATACAGGCAACGGAAGTAGTACCATCCACATCATAATCACCAAAAACCAAAATGTTTTCATTATTGTTGATAGCTTCAATAATACGGGTAACAGCTTTCAACATATCCTTCATGAGCCAGGGGTCGTGAAGATGTTCAAGTTGAGGGCGAAAAAATTTTTTAGATGATTCAAAAGTATCTATACCCCTTTGTGCCAATATGCGGCAAATTGTTGCATTTATATGAAGCGATTGTTGCAATTGCAAAACCTTCTCTTCACCTGTTTTCAATATCGTCCATCTTTTTTCCATCAATATTTCCTGTCAGTAGTGTAACGAACCAAATCTTCAAGGGCATCTCTTGTCTCTGAAGGTTCAAATTCATATAATAATTGCAATGCCTTATCCCTGAATGCCAGCATTTTTTCTGTAGCATAACTGATGCCACCCATGTTTTTTACAGCATCTATTACAAAATTTACTTTTTCCTTATCCCTGCTCTCATTTTTGATAATGTAAATAATTTTTTTACGGAGTTGTTTATCGCAATGATTCAAGGTATAAATGATAGGGAGAGTCAATTTTTTTTCCTTTATATCTATGCCAGTTGGTTTGCCGATATTTTCATCACTATAATCAAAAAGATCATCCTTTACCTGGAAGGCCATTCCAACATTTTCACCAAATTCTTGTATTTTTTTGATTTTATCTTCATCAGAAAATGTGGTGGAAGCACCGGCTCCGCAAGCCGATGACAGCAAAGAAGCTGTTTTCCCCTTAATAATATTATAATAAACTTCTTCATCAAAGTTCAGGTTACGGGATTTTTCAATTTGGAGGAGTTCACCCTCGCTCATCAACTTCACTGCTTCAGATAAAATTTGCAAAACTTTAAAATCATTGTTATTCAAAGACAGTAGAAGCCCTTTTGAAAGCAAATAATCACCAACCAATACTGCTACCTTATTTTTCCATAAGGCATTTATTGAAAAAAAGCCCCTGCGCTCAAGTGATTCATCCACCACATCATCATGTACAAGGGTAGCAGTATGCAATAGCTCCACCAAAGAGGCTGCTCTATATGTAGCGGTAGTAATTTCTCCCCCGAGTTTAGCAGACAATAATACAAACATCGGGCGCATTTGTTTGCCTTTTCTTTTGACAATATATTGCATGATTCTATCCAACAAAGGGGCATTACTTTTTACTGCATTTTTAAAGTAATCTTCAAACTTTGCTAAATCTTGGTCTATTAATTGTATAGCTTTTTTCATTCTAAATTTGAAACTGTTGCAAGATATGTGAAAACTAAATGGCGTTAAGAAAGCAGCATATTTAATAAAGTCATTGTCATTAATGCAGTTTCAATCAAAACAAAATAAATATCAAAAATTTGGTATTTCATAATCAATATATACTTTTGCAATTGAATTTAATTAGGGAAACATTAAACAATTTAAAATTTTACCTATGGTAAGCAAGAAGCTTAAATTACTGTTAGCCTTTGTAGGGCTCTTACAGATTGTGTCTTATGCGCAAACAACTACTAAGACTTCATTGTCTAGTACAGATGCTAATTGGGCTTACGATTCTTCTAAAATTTCAACGAAGAATATGCCCCAGTACAATGAATTTCAAAATTATCAGAACCCTTATCCGGCAAAGCCAAGAAGCATGTGGGAATTGAGTGTTGGCGGTGGTAATGCTATTGTAATCGGCGACAGGCCAATTTTACATAAAGGAGATAAAGGCGGTTCTTATGTTGGTGGTATGACTGGAAGTATTTCTGCAAGATTTCCAATCAGCCATGTATTTTCAGGAAGAATAGGCTATATGGGAAGCTTCCAGAAAATCCCTGGTTATAAAAACGATGCCGGATCATATTATATCCCTTATAGCGGTAATGTAACACATGCTTTAAATGCCGATTTGATTGCATCCTTAAATACACTCAGTACACACAGGGGTAATCCTAAAACAAATATCTATGTATTTGTTGGATATAGTATTGCCACAACACAAATTTCAGCAGGTGAAAAAGGATTCCTGAAATATTTCAATGGCTCTGTTCGTACTGATGTTTATGCACAAAATAATAACAACTTAATCAGCACATATAACCATAAGGATCGTAATCCTGAAAACATAGGCACTCAGGCATTATATCATAATGTTGATTTTGGTGGTGGCTTAGCATTCAAACTTAGCCCAAGGGTAAATCTTGGTTTTGAAGAAAGAATTTCAAGCCCATTAACCGGTGTTGATATCTTAGACGGTTATGTTGGTTCTAGAGGCCATGGTGTTTCTGCTGATAAAATGGCATATTCTACTATTAAATTGAATTTCAATCTTGGCAACTCTGCAACACATACAGAACCATTATGGTGGATCAATCCTAACAACTATATTTATAATGAAGTTGCTACACCAAAACATATGAAACTGCCTCCGGTTGTATTACCTGATGCTGATGGTGATGGCGTAACTGATCAATTTGATATGGAACCTAATACTCCTGCTGGTTGCGCAGTTGATGTACATGGTGTTAGCCTTGATACTGATGGTGATGGCGTTCCTGATTGCCGTGATAAAGAAAAACTCACTCCTCAGAATTGCTTCCCTGTGAATGCAGATGGTGTTGGTACTTGTCCAGAACCAGAATGCTGCAAAAACATTAAGCCTGCAGCAGCAGCTTGTAACATTGGTAGCTTACCAAGTGTGCAGTTCAAAACTGGTAGCGCAAAACTGAGCAGCACTGCAACATCACTTTTGGATAATGTAGCAAGCCAGTTAACTTCTAATCCTGATTGTAAAGTGAAATTAGTTGGTTATGGTGCTTCTGACAAGAGGGCTCAACAACTTAGCTGGGATCATGTGAATGCAATCAAGACTTACCTTACTGAAAAGAAAGGAATTTCTGAAAGCCGCATCATCTTCACTTACGGTATGGACGGTAACGGAAACACAGTTGATTTAGTTCCAACTACTGAAGAAGGACCAAACACTGTTCCTGCTCCTCATCCAAATCTTAGCAAAAAAAGTTAATTACTAATATATTTTATCTTAAAAAGCCGTTGCAATGCAACGGCTTTTTTGTTGCAATATTTTAATTCTTTAACCATATTGCTACTTCAAAAACCATTACCTTTGCCGCTCAAAAAAATTTCATATACTTTATTGAACTATTTTCCGCTGTTAAAATAATTCACACCAGAATGAAAACAGCAGTTAGATTCAAAAGTTGAAAAACAAATAACAACACGAAATAATATGGCTGATTTAAAATTGCAAAGAAATTTTGGCATTGCCGCTCACATAGATGCTGGTAAGACAACCACAACAGAGCGCATACTCAGGTATACCGGTATGATCCACCGTATTGGTGAAGTGCATGAAGGCGCTGCTACAACTGATTGGATGGAACAGGAAAAGGAAAGAGGTATTACTATTACCTCAGCAGCAGTTAGCTGTCAATGGAATTTTCCAACTAACCAGGGTAAACCGGTTGCAAATACAAAAAAATATTATTTCAATATTATTGATACTCCCGGCCACGTTGACTTTACTGTTGAAGTAGAAAGGTCTATGCGTGTATTGGATGGGTTAATTGCACTTTTTTCTGCTGTGGATGGTGTTGAACCTCAAAGTGAAACAGTATGGCGCCAGGCAAACCGATATGGTGTTCCAAGAATTGGATTTGTAAATAAAATGGATCGTGCAGGTGCTGATTTCCTGAATGTGGTTAACCAGGTTAGGGAAATGCTGGGTGCAAAAAGTGTACCTCTACAGTTACCTATCGGAGCAGAAGACAATTTTAAAGGAGTTGTAGACCTCATCCAAATGAAAGGAATTATATGGGATGATGCAACTGAAGGGATGACGTATAAAGAAGTTCCTATCCCTGAAGATATGAAAGAAGAAGTGGATGAATGGAGAGCAAAGTTAATTGAAGCAGTTGCTGAATATGATGATAAGTTATTAGAAAAATTCTTTGATGACCCCAATAGCATTTCTGAAGAAGAAGTTCATGAAGCAATACGTAAAGCAACTATTGATTTAAGTATTGTTCCTATGCTTTGTGGTTCTTCATTTAAAAACAAAGGTGTACAAACTGCTTTGGATGCTGTTTGCAGATACCTGCCTTCACCTCTTGATCTGCCTGATACTGTTGGAACAGATCCTGACAGTGGAGAGGAAATTACCAGGAAAGCTGATCCTAAAGAACCATTCTCTGCATTGGCATTTAAAATCATGACTGACCCATTTGTAGGCCGCCTTGCATTTTTCCGTTGTTATAGTGGTCATTTAGATGCTGGCTCTTATGTTAAAAATATGCGTAGCGGAAAAAATGAGCGCATCAGCCGTATCATGAAGATGTTTGCCAACAAACAAAACCCCATTGATTTTATTGAAGCAGGGGATATTGGAGCTGCTGTTGGTTTCAAAGAAATTAAAACTGGTGATACTTTATGTAATGAAGACCATCCTATAGTATTGGAAAATATGTTTATCCCTGAACCAGTTATTTCTGTAGCTGTAGAACCAAAAACACAGGCAGATGTAGATAAAATGGGTATGGCAATTTCCAAACTGGTTGAAGAAGATCCAACACTCAGGGTTAAAACAGATGAAGATACCGGCCAGACAATTCTTTCAGGTATGGGTGAATTACACCTTGAAATTATTGTTGACCGTATGAAACGTGAATTTAAGGTAGAAGTGAACCAGGGTAACCCTCAGGTAGCTTATAAAGAGGCATTCACTAAAACTATTGAACATCGTGAAGTGTTGAAAAAACAAAGTGGTGGCCGTGGTAAATTTGCTGATATACAATTTGAAATAGGACCTGCAGATGAAGATTGGATGAAAGAGAATCCAGGTAAAGGCTTCCAGTTTGTAAATAATATTTTCGGAGGATCAATTCCACGCGAATTTGTTCCTGCTATTCAAAAAGGATTTGAAAATTCTATGGGTACCGGAGTATTGGCAGCATATCCGGTTGAAAATATGAAAATAAGGATATTTGATGGTAGTTTCCATGCTGTTGACTCTGACTCTATGAGCTTTGAGCTTTGTGCAAAAGCCGGTTTCCGTGAAGCAGGAAAGAAAGCAAAACCTGTATTACTCGAACCTATTATGAAAGTTGAAGTAGTAACTCCTGATCAATACATGGGTGATGTAACAGGTGACCTTAACAGGCGCCGTGGAATGTTGGAAGGTATGGATAGCCGAGGTAATGCACAGGTGATTAAAGCTAAAGTGCCAATGAGTGAAATGTTTGGTTATGTAACTCAATTACGTTCATTATCTTCTGGCCGCGCTGCATCAACAATGGAATTTTCTCACTATGCACCTGCACCAAATAATATTGCTGAAGAAGTAATAGCAAAAAGCAGAGGTAAAGTGAAAGTTGAAGATTAATGGAGAATTGATTGCTTTATAATAAGAACCCCGCAATGCGGGGTTTTTTTATTTCGATTATTCAAGTTCTTTAACTATATATCAAATCCATTAGAAATATAACCAGTTAAATATTACCTGAGGGAAAATACCAACGATAATTATTATTGCAGCTAACGCAAGTAAACCAATTTTAAAACTTCCTGTAATTTCTTCTGTTTGTGGTTCACCTGTTTTAAAATACATGGCTTGTATAACACGGAAATAATAATAAGAACTAACTGCAGCAAATAACACCCCAATTACCACTAACCAGGTATAAGTACCAGTTGCAATAACAGAACTCAGCATATAATATTTAGCCAAAAAGCCGGCTGTCAAAGGGATACCGGCTAACGACAATAAAAATATCGTGTTAGCCGCTGCCATTAAAGGTTGGGTTTTGGCAAGGCCATTATAACCTTCATACGTTATATCCTTTACTTTCACAAGAACAGCAAAGACACCAATTGTAGCCAGGCAATAAGCAACAGAATAAAGTAATAAGCCTTTATTGGCAAAATCATTCAGGCTGAATAAAGCAAATAACATGAAGCCTGCATGTGAAATACTGGAGTATGCCATCATTCTCTTTACACTCTGTTGGAATATTGCTGTAATATTTCCAAACAATAATGTAGCCACTACAATTATTGAAAACAATAAGCGCCAGTCAATAGCGCTTGAAGTGCCAATCATTCTTACATAGCATAACTTCAGAAAAGCAATAAACCCTGCCACCTTCACGATAGTTGCCATGAATGATGTAACTACTGAAGGAGCACCATCATAAACATCAGGTGTCCAGAAATGAAAGGGCGCAGCAGATACTTTAAAACACATTGATGTCATCAACAATAAAAGACCAATGATTTCAAGAAATGAAACGCCTTTATAAAGACCTGTTTCAGTTCTTACAACTTCAAGGGAAAATGTCCCGTTACCACCATACATCAATGCAATACCCATCAACATGAGACCGGTAGAAAAAGACCCCATTAGAAAATATTTCAATGCAGCTTCATTACTTTTAAGATTATGTTTTTCACAGCCAGTGAGAATGTATAATGGTATTGTCAGTATTTCTATACCAAGAAACAACATCAATAAATTATTATAAGCAGAAAGGATTCCAACGCCACACAACACAAAAAACAACAACACAAAATATTCGGCTACATTTTTTTGAAGTTTCTCAATATCTTTTCCAGAAACCAGCACATATAATAATGTACATCCTATTGCAATACTATTAAACAGTAACCCAAAAGTAGAATAGGACAACATGCCCTTTGTGTCAATCCTGAAGATAACTGTACCGCCAGTTTCCATCATGTTCACAACAAGCAACACCAATAAACCAATTGCAGCAATATGCCTGTAAGTTGATTTATTACTTACAAGAAAACTGCAAAACATCATTATTACGCCCCAGATTGCTGAAAATATAATTGCATTCATACTGTTATTCTGTTAAGGGGTTTTGGTGATAATTAAATTAAAACTTTGTTGTGCCAGGTTTATCACCGGTTGAGGATATACGCCCAACACCACAACTACTATAACCAATATCACCAATACTGCATTAATATTTATGCTGCTGTCTTTTGCAGGTTCAGTTAATGCAGAAGTATTTCCATAAAATATTTTCTGAATCATTCCAAATGTGTAAACCACTACTAATATGATACAGGTAATTGCAATGCCTGCTATGATTGGATTATACCTGAATAACCCATTAAACATTAAGAATTCACCCACAAATGCATTGGTCAGAGGCAATGCAATATTAGCCATACACAATACAACAAATAAGATGGCAAGTGTTGGCGCTTTTTGTGATAAGCCACCAAGTTCACTGAATTTTCTTGTTCCTACTTTTTGCTCTATAGCATCTGCCACTATCCACAATCCTAAAATATTGACTCCATGATTGAACATCTGGATGATAGCACCTTGAGTACCGACATATTGATTGGTGAAAAGAGCAGCACATATTAAACCAACATGCGCAATGGATGAATACGCAACCAATCGTTTCATATCATCCTGTCGAATTGCTATTAGCGAAGCATATACCATTCCAAAAACTGCTAAACCAATAATGATAGAACTGTTGCTTTGTGCTGTTTCAGGAAAAATCGGTAACAACCAACGGATTACTGCAAAGACACCCATCTTCACCATCACTCCACTCAACAACATTGTAACTGCAGTATCAGATTGTTCATAAGTATCGGGTTGCCATGTATGAAAAGGAAAGACCGGCATCTTGATTGCTGATGCAACAAAGAATAACCAGAACATCCATTGTGATTGAGTTGAAGAAAGTTTTACATGATAAAAAGACTGCATCGAAAAAGAATGCTCCGGTGTTTTGAAATAGATGAAAATGATAGACACCAACATCAGCAATGAACCAATAAAAGTATAAACGAAAAATTTATAAGTAACCTGGATGCGTTTTTCTCCTCCCCATGAAGAGCAGAGAAAATATGCAGGAATCAAAGACAATTCCCAGAAAAAATAAAACAACAACACATCCATTGCAACAAACACACCCAACATTCCTGCCTGGCATAACAACATTAAACCATAAAACCTGTTTGCATTATGGTAAGTGTTTTTGTAAGTTGAAATAAAAATAACAGGCATCGAAGCTGCTGTCAATAAAGTCAATATTTTTCCCACACCATCAAGGCCTAAAGTAATACGGCTCCCCAGTTCGGGCATCCAAGACCTGTCATAATGCAACATGGAAGCATCTGTAGAGAATACACCCATTAATGAGATAAGAAATGTTACCAATGAAATAAAGACTGCAAATCCTTTCACGGACTTTTCATTCTTTATAAAAAAAGATAACAATCCGCCAATTACAGGAACAAGTATGAGTAATAAAGCAACCATGCTTATTAAAATATTTTTTGAAAGAAATCAGTTATAGTTGTTTGATTCCAGAATGCAAGCCACAAGACCACAATTGAAAACACCATCAGTAAAATATATGTGCCTACTTTTCCATTCTGTACCAATCTCAATCTCCTGGATGAATATTGAATAAATGTGCCCACACCATTAACCAGGCCATCAACACCGGATTTTTCTATTACATTTTTAAAGAAACTACCTAAAGCTGCAAGCGGGTTGACAACAACAGCATCATACAATTCATCAATATACCATTTGTTGGCAAGAACTTTACCCAGGCCCTGGGGTTCACCCAATTCAGGTTTCTTACTATATTTAAATAATGCAATCAGTATGGCAATCACAGATACTGCAGCAGAAACACCCATCAACATAAATTCAGTACTGTGATTGAGTTCAATACCTTTTTCTTTTATTAAAACAGGAGATAAAAAATGATGCATCTGTGAACCACCACCCAACACTGCAGGCACATTTATAAAACCGCCGATAACAGATAAAATTGCCAGTATCAATAATGGCAATGTAATCGCAACAGGGCTTTCATGTAAGTGATGTTTTTGTTCTTCGGTGCCACGGAATTCTCCTAAAAATGTGGTTGCATATAAACGGAACATATAGAAAGCAGTTAATCCTGCCCCTAATACACCTAATACCCAATAAACAGGATTAGCAGAGTAAGCAGCAGCAAGAATTTCATCTTTCGAAAAGAAACCACTGAATGGAGGAATGCCTGATATGGCAAGACATGCTGCAAGAAAAGTAAGGTGTGTTACAGGCATATATTTTTTTAACCCACCCATATAACGCATATCCTGTTGACTTAATGCATGAATAACAGAGCCTGCACCTAAAAATAGTAGTGCTTTAAAAAATGCATGTGTCATTACATGAAATACAGCGCCGGTATATGCACCAACTCCCAATCCTAAAAACATATAACCTAACTGGCTCACTGTAGAATAAGCCAGGACTTTTTTAATATCATTTTGTTTAATTGCAATAGTGGCAGCCAGCAAAGCAGTAGCAATACCAATAATGGCTACCAGGTTTTGAGATACTGTGCTCAATGCATATAATGCATTACTACGTGCAACCATATAAATACCGGCAGTAACCATTGTAGCAGCATGAATCAATGCAGAAACTGGTGTTGGGCCTGCCATTGCATCGGGCAACCAGGTATATAAAGGTATCTGCGCACTTTTTCCTGTTGCACCTATCAGAAAAAGTATTGTAATACCTGTAATTTCTGCTGTTGAAAATTTTGAAGTATTGGCAAAAACATCTGCATAATTGGAAGTGCCTAATTTTGAAATCACCCAAAATACACCCAGCAAAAATGCTGCGTCACCAATACGGTTCATGATAAATGCCTTATTGGCCGCATAGTTGTAATTATCATTTTTATACCAATAGCCAATCAATAAATAAGAACATAAACCAACACCTTCCCAACCCATAAACATAATCACATAATTGGCGCCTAACACCAACAACAACATTGAGAAAACAAAGAGGTTGAGATAAGAAAAATAACGGGCATAATGATTTTCATTTTCTTCATGCATGTATGAAGTGGAATAAACATGGATAAGAAATCCGACGCCTGTTATTATCAATAAAAACAAAGAAGATAGCTGGTCTGCCTGGAAAGCAAAATCCACTTTTACAGATGGAAGGTCTATAAACTGAAACAGTGGCTGCACCTGTAAAGCGCCTCCTGTTTTAATATCAAAAAATAAAATACAGCTTATAATAAATGATGCCAGTACTGACCCACAGCCAATAATGCCAATCATGTTTTTTGATAACGATTTCCTGAAGATACCGTTCAACAAAAAACCCAGAAAAGGAAAAAGCGGAACTAAGTAAACCATAAGCTCCATCCCCGGAGGGATTTATTTAGTTATTAAAATTTATTTCAACAATCTGTAAACAGCACATCATCTCAAAAATTAATTCTTCAACCTGTTTAAGAAATTTACATCTATTGAACGCACATTTCTATACATCATCACGATGATTGCCAACCCAACACTCACTTCCGCTGCAGCCACTACCATAATAAAGAACACAAATAGCTGTGCATCTGTTCCTGCATTTACAGCAGCATTTTTAGTTTCTGCGCTTGCCACTGCATAATGCATTTTTGAAAATGCTACGAGCAATAAATTCACTGCATTCAGCATTAATTCAATACTCATAAAAATGATGATAGCATTGCGGCGCACTAATACACCGGTAACGCCTATACAAAAAATTGCTGCAGCTAAGATTATATAATACTGTATTGGCATACATCAACCCTAATAAGGGTGTTTGTTTATCGCTTTCAATTCAAAAAGAATTTAAAGCGGTTACTAAATTTTATTTTTCTTTAAAACAATTTCCTCGTCTCTTTTTGAGTGGAAGATTTATTTCTTCCCAATCACTACAGCGCCGACCATTGCACTCAAAAACAATACACTGCTTATTTCAAATGGTACCACATATTGTGTAAACAAAACTGTTCCCAGGTTTTCTATCAGCCCAATACCCCCATCAGCAGTTGCCTGGCTATGCGTTATTTCTCCTGCTGAACGAACAGCAGAAACCATGACCATCAATAATAAACACCCAGCTACTACACCCGCGAGTTTTATCAAAGAATTTCTTTGTGGTTCAGATGCATTATTCAGGTTCATTAACATGATTACAAATAAGAATAACACCATGATAGCTCCTGCATATACAATCAGGTTTACAATAGCAAGGAATTGTGCATTCAATAAAATATAATGCCCGCTGATTGCAAAGAAAACTACTATTAACCACAGCACGCTATGCACGGGGTTCTTACTAATCAAAACCATCAATGCGCTGAATATAGCAAGGGCGCTTAAAATCCAGAATAATATTTCCGTAGCAGTCATCAGTTATTTATTCTTTTTATTGATTTCCCTTAAACCTTTTGCCTGTGCATATTCTTCAGGCTGCGTTTTCGGATTTGGTATCAACAAATCCTCTTTAGTATAAATAAAGTTTTTCCTGTTGTATGCTGCCGGTGCATGCGTCTCAGATAAATAGATAGCATCTTTAGGACAAGCCTCTTCGCAAAAGCCACAAAAGATACAACGCAACATATTTATCTCATACTTTGCTGCATATTTTTCTTCACGGTATAAATTTTCTTCACCTGGCAGTCTCTCTGCTGCTTCCATTGTTATTGCTTCTGCAGGGCATGCAACTGCACACAAACCACATGCAGTACAACGCTCCCTTCCTTCTTCATCACGGTTTAAAATTTGCACACCACGAAATACAGGACTATAAGGTCTTGTTTTTTCCGGGTACTGATAAGTAACTTTCTTTTTAAAGAAGTGCTTCAGCGTAATCATCATCCCGATAAATGTATTCCATAAATAAATGCTTTCAAGGAAAGTCATCTTCTTACGGTTTACCGGTTTTGATCTGTTTGTTAACGTTATCATTCTAAAAATTCAAAAGTAAAAAGTAAAAAATCAAATCCTGACATCTGTCTATGATTTTTGAATTTTTCGTTCAAAAATCATTTTGCTATTTATGCATCCATAAAACCACTGCTCCCGTTATCAGCATATTCGCCAATGCAAGAGGTATTAATTTTTTCCATCCCAGGTTCATCAACTGATCATACCTGAATCTCGGCACTGTCCACCTGATCCACATAAATGTGAAAATGAAAAGTGAAATCTTAATCATGAAGCAAACTGCACCTGCAATAGCAAGCCAGTTGCCCCAATCAGTATGTGCTGCTTCATTAAAGAATGGAATATCATAACCTCCAAAATATAATGTTGCCATAATAGCGCTACTGATAAACATATTCACATATTCAGCAAAGAGATAGAACCCAAGTTTCATTGATGAATATTCCTGGTGATAACCCATGTTCAGTTCACTTTCTGCTTCAGATAAATCAAAAGGTGTCCTGTTACATTCAGCCAATGCACAAACAAAAAATATCAGGAAGCCCAATGGCTGATACCAGATATTCCAATGTGATGTTACCTGTTGTTCAACAATTGTTCTCAGACTTAAACTTCCGGTCAACATCAATAAAGCAATAAAAGCAATACCCATCGCCAGTTCATAACTGATAACCTGGCTGGCACCACGCAAAGCAGCTAATAATGAGAACTTATTATTGGATGCCCAGCCTCCAATCATGATACCATATACACCCAGGCTCACTACAGCAAATACATATAAAATCCCTATGTTGACATCTGCAATCTGAAGCGGGATAGTTCTATTAAATAGATGTAGATCGGTACTCCAGGGTACAACAGCACATGTCATCATAGCTGTTAACATCGCTAATGAAGGGCCAAGAATAAATAATATTTTATTGGAACTAATCGGAATTATTTCTTCTTTAAAAAATAATTTACCACCATCAGCCAATGGCTGCAAAATACCAAATGGTCCTGCCCTGTTGGGACCAATTCGATCCTGCATGAATGCAGCAATTTTTCTTTCTGCATAAGTGGAATACATTGCTACCAATAATGAGAACATCACAATGATTGCAATCAAAATTAATTTTTCCAACATCAGGAGCCAGTCTATGGTAAGTAGGTGAATCATTTAATATCTTTTAGAATCGCTATAACTACAATTTTGTTTTTATTCCTTTCGATAAAAAATTTGAAATATTTTATTCAGAACCCTTCAAAAGCTTTTTGTTATGTTTCTCATCAGCAATTTTGAAATCAGTGCTGTGAGCAGGTCCATCAATTAAATCCAATCTCATTTCAGGTTCATTC
Source organism: uncultured Parafilimonas sp. (assembly GCA_964400415.1). GTDB lineage: Bacteria > Bacteroidota > Bacteroidia > Chitinophagales > Chitinophagaceae > Parafilimonas. Next base: position 30,340 of record CAYNTP010000007.1, on the reverse strand, counting down.
ACTTCACTCACATTATGTATATCAAGCATGAAGCGTTGCTTCACTCCTTTCATCACTTCTTCAATAAATTCATCAGGCTTTGTAGCTGCCACATATTTATTAGCAGATATCACTGACTTACGATTCACTTTTGTTGGCCCTTCTATTACCCAATCACTAACTTTCTTTTTTTCAAAACGGCATTCATTGCATATCCATCCAGGCTTTCCATCAGAAGCTGTTGCTACTTCATTCCAGATGTCCCTGCGTGTTGTTACACGGAAAACTTCATCGCCACGCATCCATAGCCTTACTTCACCACAACATTTTGAACAATTTCTGTGAGCATCCACAGGCTTTGTAAACCAGACACGGTTTTTAAAACGGAATGTACGATCAGTCAATGCACCTACAGGGCAAACATCAATCACATTACCTATAAAATCATTGTCAAGGCTCTTCTCAATATATGTTGCAATTTCGGCTCGGTCACCACGATCTAACACACCATGTTGTCTTGTTTTTGTTAACTGGTCTGCAACTAACACGCACCTGTAACAAAGAATACAGCGTGTCATGTGCAACTGTATTTGCGGGCCTAATGTGTGTATGTCAAAAGTCCTGCGCCTGAACTCTGTGCGGGTACCTTCTTCACCATGGCCGTAACTTAAATCCTGCAAATCACATTCACCTGCCTGGTCACAAATAGGGCAATCAAGCGGATGATTGATTAATAAAAATTCAACCACACCTTTTCTTGCTGTTATCACTCTTTGTGAAGTGAGGTTTTTTACTTCCATTCCATCCATTACTGCTGTCCTGCAACTGGCAACCAGTTTTGGCATTGGGCGTGGGTCTTTATCAGAACCTTTACTTACTTCTACCAAACAAGTCCTGCATTTGCCGCCGCTTTCTTCCAGTTTACTATAATAACACATGGTGGGTGGCGCTACATCTCCACCAATCTGGCGTGCTGCATTTAATATGGTAGTACCTGCAGGTACTTCAATTGTTATATTGTCTATCGTTACTTTCACTAATGGTTGATCTGCCATATCCTAAATCTCCAGATGCTTTTAAGATTTACAAAAATATATAGCCTATACCAATTCACCTTTTGGAATTAAAGGGTCTGCATAATGTGCAAGCCCAAAATTTCTTTTTTGTGATTCATCAGGGTTTAATACATGCCATTCAAACTCATCCCTGAAATGTCTTATTGCTGCTGCAACAGGCCAGGCTGCAGCATCACCCAAAGGACAAATGGTATTGCCTTCTATGTTGCTTTGAACATGCCACAGCAAGTCAATATCTTTCATTTTGCCTTTACCATATTCAATATTTTTCAGAATCTTTTCCATCCATCCTGTGCCTTCCCTGCAAGGTGAACATTGGCCACAGCTTTCATGCCAGTAAAACCTGCTTAATGTATAAGTATGCCTTACCACGCATTGGTCCTCATCAAACACAATAAAACCACCACTACCCATCATTGAACCTGTTGCGAAACCACCATCAGATAAACTTTCATAGTTCATATAACGGGTTTCACCTTTTGCAGTTTTCAATAAAAGATTTGCAGGAAGAATAGGTACTGATGAACCGCCGGGTATGCATGCTTTCAACCTTTTACCATTGGGTATGCCACCACAATATTCATCACTATAAATAAATTCTTCAACAGAGATAGTCATGTCAATTTCATACACGCCTGGCTTATTAATATTACCGCATGCTGAAATTAATTTTGTACCTGTTGATTTACCCACACCGATTTTTGCATATTCATCTCCACCCATATTTATGATTGGAACAACAGCAGCAAGTGACTCAACATTGTTTACAACTGTTGGCCGCTGCCACAGGCCTTTCACAGCAGGGAAAGGAGGTTTGATTCTTGGGTTGCCACGTTTTCCTTCAAGGCTTTCAATCAAAGCTGTTTCTTCACCACAGATATAAGCGCCTGAACCGCGGTGTACATATATTTCACAATCAAAACCACTACCTAAAATATTTTTTCCTAACCATCCGTTATTCTTTGCTTCTGCAATTGCCTGTTCAAGAATATCAACTATCCAGGCATATTCACCACGGATGTATATGTAGGTAACATTTGAACCCAGTGCATAAGAAGAAATAATAAGGCCTTCAATCAACAAATGAGGAATAAATTCCATCAGGTACCTGTCTTTAAAAGTGCCAGGTTCACTTTCATCTGCATTACAGATAAGATGACGTGGTATGCCTTCAGGTTTTGCAATAAAACTCCACTTCAGGCCGGTGGGAAAACCAGCACCACCACGGCCACGCAAGCCGCTTTTTTTCACTTCATCCACTACTTCAGCGGGCGACATTTTGAATGCTTTCTCCACACTTTTATATCCACCTTCCCTGCGGTAGGTTTCATAATAGCGGATGCCTTCGATATGAACTTTTTCTAATAATAATTTCTTCATGCCCCTAACCCCAAAAGGGGATTTTATTTCTTTTATTTTATTTCAAAAAATTTTGTTGCTCTCTTATCACGCAACTAATTTTTTACTTCCTGTCTTCATGGTTAAACATCCAGTTTATACCAAACTTGTCCTGCAACATACCAAATGTTGCGCCCCAGAATTGTTTTTCCAAAGGCATAGTTATTTTACCACCTTCAGCCATTTTATTAAATACTACTTTTAACTTCTGTTCATCATCTACTTCAACTGACAATTGAATATTACCTTCTTTGACTGACATGTTACCATCATGAGAATCTGAAATCATTACCAGGTTATTTCCAATCTTTATTCTTGAATGAATAACTTTATTTTTCCAGCTTTCATCCACCTGCATCGGGCTGTCACCATACCTGTTAAGCATAACTATCTCACCATCGAAAGCATCTTTATAAAAGTTTAATACTTCTTCTGCTTCTCCATTAAAATGTAAATATGGTACGAGGTGAAACATCTTTTAATTTTTATGTAATACATACATGGATGCCAAAGGGCCTGTAATTAATTTCCCATCATTTCCAAGTTGTATCAAAGCTGTATCTGTTTTTATATATTTTGTATGTACACCATTGGCATCAGTGAGATTCAATGTATCACCATACAGGCGCCAAAGGCCAATTAATTTATACTTGTTGTTTAAACTATCAACACGTGAACCTTTATAAACAGTATTAATAATAAAAGTAGAATCACTGCTTAGCTGAATGGATACATCAATGCCTTCACAATCTGCACAAGGTATAGTGCCGGAATAATGTTCAGCAGTAGTAACAGGTGTCATTAGCGAACCGGTCTTTGTAGCGCTATCTGATGAAGCACTCCCTGCATTGTCTGAATTGCAGGCTGTAAAACTGATGACTGCGATTAAAAAAAATAATTGTTTCATATTAATTCAGATTTGCAGATTTTGACCTGCATTCTTCAATAATCTCATCAACTTTTTCTTTAGTCAGGTGTTCACGATAATATTTACCCATCTGCATCATTGGCGCATAACCACATGCACCCAAACACTCAACTGTTTTTAGAGTAAACATTCCATCACTGGTTGTTTCACCTGGCTTTATACCAAGCTTTTCACCTATGTATGCAATAATATCATCACTGCCTCTTAACATACATGGGCCGGTACGGCATACCTCAAACATATATTTACCAACCGGCTTTAAATTATACATGCTGTAAAATGTTGCCACTTCATACACTTCAATAGGAAGTATATTCAGCAGTGAAGCCACATAATCCATTACCGGCACATCAAGCCAGTCATCAAACTGTTGCTGGGCAATATGCAATACCGGCAACAAAGCACTCTTTTGTTTTCCTTCAGGGTAATGACTGATTAACTCATTAACCTTCTTTAAATTTTCTTCAGAAAATTGAATCATCTACTTTTTATTTTTTCCTGAATGATTTTCAAAATATTTTTATCCTTCCAATCAATTTTACTCAAAAAAAATCAAATATCAATAAAAGATATTCTTATCTTTTATTTTATTCAATAAGCTATGAATGAAATTAACATTGTCTTACTTAAAATCATTTTCACCAGCCTGGCCATCAATTCCCTTAAACTCAAATATCCTTTTTATTAAACAGGACTTTCTAACAATCCATTTCCCCGGCAATCAGGTTCAGGCTACTCATGGTAATTACTGCATCACTGAGCATTGAACCTTTTACCAATTCTTCATAAGCCTGGTAATAAATAAAACAAGGCCTGCGGAAATGCAACCTGTAAGGTGTCCTGCCACCATTGCTGATTAAATAAAATCCAAGCTCACCATTACCTCCTTCCACACTGTGATATACTTCACCCGGTGGCATATCAATTTCACCCATGATGATTTTGAAATGCCATATCAATGCTTCCATCTTTGTATATACATCCTGTTTTTCCGGTAGATAATATTCAGGCACATCAGCATGATAAACTTCTGCTTCCTCTCCTTTCATGTCCTGCACTTTCCTGTATGCCTGTTTGATAATTTCAATTGATTGCCACATCTCCTGTTCACGTACCAAAAACCTGTCAAAACAATCACCGGTTGAACCTACGGGGACAATAAAATCAAAATCTTCATAACTGCAATAAGGAGTATGCACCCGCACATCATAATCAACACCTGCAGCCCTAAGGTTAGGGCCTGTGAAACCATAATTCAATGCACGTTCAGCGCTGATAGGACCTGATCCAATCGTACGCTCCATGAAAATACGGTTGCGCATTAAAAGGTTTTCAAACTCTTTCAACACACGTGGATATTCATCCAGGAATTTTTCAATTTTTTGCCAGGTGACATCAGTGAAATTTCTTTCGAATCCACCAATACGGCCGATGTTGGTTGTCAATCTTGAACCACAGACTGATTCATATACTTCATAAATCAATTCGCGGTATTCCATCACATATAAAAAACCTGTGAATGCACCGGCATCAACACCTACAACTGAATTACATATTAAATGGTCTGAAATTCTTGCCAACTCCATTATGATGACACGTAAATAATCAACCCGCTTCGGGGTTTTTATTTTCAGCAATTTCTCACAGGTTGTTTGCCAACCAATATTATTAATTGGGGCACTGCAATAATTCAATCTGTCTGTGAGCGGCGTTATCTGGTACAAAGGCCTGCGCTCTGCAATTTTTTCAAAAGCACGATGGATGTAACCAATAGTTTGTTTTGCAGAAACAATACGTTCTCCATCTACTTCTAAAATATTCTGGAAGACACCATGAGTAGCCGGGTGAGTAGGCCCAAGGTTCAGCGTGGTAGTTTGCTTTTCAATGGAACCATCCGGTAAAACAATGTGTTTATCTTTTATTGGAACTACATCTGCCATAACTCAATTTGACTCATCAGTCAATTTGAAAATTTTATAAAATTATTTTTGTTGCTCACTATCATTACCAGGACCGGTAATAGATATACCATTGACCGGATCCAATTTTCTGAAATCAAGATCTTTACCACGGCCAAACATTTCATCATCTTTATCTTTTCTTGTCTGATCTTCCAAAGGATATTCTTTCCGCATAGGAAAATAATCCATTTCATCCACATTCAATATACGTTTGAGATTGGGATGGCCGATGAAATTTACACCATAGAAATCATAAGTTTCCCGCTCCAGCCAATTAGCTGCTTCGAATATCCTTGTTGCCGTGAATACATCTGGCTTATTGATATCAACATAAATCTTAAACCTGATGCGGGCATTGTCAACAAGATTATGAAGATGATATACAATGGCTAATTCCCTTCCTTTATTATCAGGATAATGAATAGCATTTAAAGTGGTGAGAAACCTGAATTTTAATTCATCATCATCATATAAAAACTGCATTACTTTCAGGTTCATATCTTTTGGCACTTCAAAAGTCAACATGCCATAAGGTTCTTCGAAGTTGCTTACCTGCTCACCAAATTTTTCTATGAGCCTTTCTTTTATTTTTTCGTTTGTTAAACTCATATCCTATATTAAAGGATGTTTTTGTCTTTTTATCAATAAACTGAAATAAAGAAAAATATTATTTCAATTCAGATCTGCAATTTTTTGTAATCTGTTTTTATTGCATTCCGTAACTTCCTAACAATGCTTTATAATGTTCACTGTTTCTACGGCGTAAACTTTCATTGTGCACCAGGTCCTGGATCCTTAATACACCATCAATTACTGCTTCAGGTCTTGGCGGGCAACCAGGGACATATACATCAACCGGTATGATCTGGTCTATTCCCTGCAATACAGAATAGCTATCAAATATTCCACCACTGGCAGCACATGCACCCATTGCCAAAACCCATCTTGGTTCAGCCATTTGCAGGTAAACCTGTTTTAATACTGGCCCCATTTTTTTTGCAATTGTACCCATCACCATCAGTAAATCACATTGACGCGGTGTGAACCCCAAACGCTCTGAACCAAAACGAGCCAGGTCATAGTGGGCACTCATCAAACACATAAATTCAATACCGCAACAACTGGTGGCAAAAGGTAAAGGCCATAATGAATTTTTTCTTGCCAGCCCGATGACCTTTTCAAAACTAGTCGCAAAATACCCTTCACCCATTGTGCCTTCAGGCATATCTGCAAAGGCAATATTGTCTGTTATCTTTGTTTGTTTCGGATGAATATTAAATCTTACTGGTCTTGCCATATTTCCTCCCTTCCTCCATCACCGGAGAAGTAAATTTAAGAATCAAATTTTATCAACTACTGTAAAATTATTTTTCATGAATGAAGTTAATCTTCCCATTTCAAAGCATCTTTCTTTATGATATAAATAAAACCTATTAAAAAGAATGCAACAAATAATATCACTTCAACAAACCCAACCCAACCAAGGCTTTTAAAGTTTACTGCATATGGATAAAAGAAAATTACTTCCACATCAAACAACACAAATAATATTGCTACCAAAAAATATTTGATAGCTAAAGGTTGCCTTGCATTACCATGGCTTTCTATGCCACTGGTAAAGTTTTCAAGTTTTTCTTTAATTTTTCTTTTGGGTCCAAGCAGGTGTGTTGCAATCATCATAGTGGCAACAAATCCTGCAGCAAAAATTAACTGGATACCAATAGGAGCATAATCTGATGTGCTGCCACCAGTTGCAATCGTGTCGAGAAAATATATCATTGAATTCATAACGGGCTTTGAGATACACGCAAAAGTAAGTTGCATTTGTGGTAATAAAAAACAAGTTATTTACCGATGCAAATATATTGCTTATGACATATGAAATTCATTCATTAAAAAAGCCCTTCAATGAAGGGCCTTTTAAAGTTATTTCTTTTGGGATTTGCCTTTGCTTGTGCTCGGGCCACCAGATGATTTTGACTTATTATACCTGTCAAGTGTTGCCTGTATTTGTTTCCCTGTTTTATCAGCAAACTGGTATGCTTCAGAATTGGGATCAGTATAAACTTCCTTCATCTTGTTAGTTACATCAATTGCTTTCTGGTATTCCTGTTCTTTAGGAAGGTCTTTCGCATATTGTGCATAATAAATCAACAGATAATAATAGTTATTAAACATTGATTTCTTCGCATCAGCAGAAGTGTCTTTTTCAAGATAATTATTATACTGTTCCATCGGTGCAACAGCCAGGCCTAATGTTGAATCTTTATCAGAAGCTTTTGCATAACGGGTGAGGAACTGGTAACCTTGTGGTTTATCAGGATATGCTGTAATATAAGATTCGATAATATCAAGGCCAAGTTTATACTTTACAGAATCGTAAGTTGTTTCTTTTTCTGCAGCATCAGCAACCTTTTTACTCATATCGAAATATTCAATTTCATCGAGTTTTCCTCCATTCAATTTTTCTGCACTTTTTAATATATCAAGCATTGCTTTTAAATTTCCTGTAGATGCAGCAACCCCGGCAGCCACTCTTAAGAACTTAGTTTGTTCTTCTTTAACTGTATCCATCTGAATTGCTTTTTGAAGATAAGCAACAGCACTTTCAGTCATATCCGGGAACTTTGCAAAAATTGAACCTGCAAAAGCATAATCTCTTGGTTGAATAGTATTAGAATCTGCTACTGCAAAATATTTCTGTATATAATTTTTTGCCTGTAATGAATCTCCCAACCTGTCATAATCATAAGCATACAATAAGTTCAATGGGGGGAAGTTTTTGCAATCACCTGCTTCCATTTGTTTTGCCTGTTGCAATGATTCCTGGTATTTACCAGCCCTGAGTAAGTAATCACCAAGCAAAAATTCTGTTTTACAATCTTTATCTGCATTAGCTACATATTTATCCAGGTATTCTTTTGCTGCAGACACATCTGTTTCTGAATAGTAATTAAAGTAATCAGCATATACCGGCGGAAAAGTAGGATCTGCAGAAATTGCTTTACCATACCATTCGTTCATTGATTCTTTATTGCGCTGGCTTTCATAAATCCTTCCTATCAGGTAAAATGCCCTTGGATTTTGTGGTGCAAGTGTTGTAGCCTGGCGAAACGCTTCAAATGCCTGGCCTCCAGCTTCACTTCCTAATTTCCTGTAGCAAAGACCCATGTTTACAAAAATATCAGGATCCTGTGGATTGAGTTGTGCTGCCTGTTTTAATTTATCAATACCATATTGTGGGTCACCTTGTTTACTTCCACCTGCTGCCATAGCCCTTCCTATTGCAGTCAAAATTGAAGGGTCAGGCTCACCTTTATGTTTGCCCTTTGTTGCAGTTGTTGCAGTAATAGCTTGTTCAAATTTTTGTTTTGCTGCATTGATATCACCTCCTTTTAAAATATCCACTTCTCCGCTACCTACCCATAATAACGGATCATTCAGTCCTCCACTTATTGCTTTCTGATACAACATTTTTGCACTGTCAAGCTTTTCATCAGCAATATAAGTTTGCCCCCACCAATAAACAGCCTGGGCATCTTTTAAATCACCTCCCAGTTTTTGAAAAACCTGTTCTGCACTTGCATATTTTTCGTAATCAAGAAATTTCTTCCCATCTGCAATGCTCTGGGCAGAAACAAAAGTGTAAATACTTAGAGTAGTAAGAAAGGATAAGATAGTTTTCTTCATTATTCTATTTTTTTATTTAAAAGGTTACTATTTGATTGCATCATTGATTTCCTGACTGTAAAATTCATCTTTGCCGGTACAAGATAGCTTCTCCTGAAAATCAGTTGCCCTTGTTCAAGGCTCAAAAATGTTGTAAAACCTGTACCTAAACCATTTGTATTTTCTTTCAATATATAATATAATGGCCTGTATAGTGGATAATCACCTGTTGTTATAGTTGCCTGTGATGGTTTTGCGAAAACACCTGGCCCACATATTTTACATTCAACTAAACCATATCGTATCGAATCCCAGTAGCGCAATTGTTCCGGATCGTCTTCATCACCAATCCATGATAAGCCGATAAAACCAATTGCATTGATAGTTGAAGATACAAAACTCAATAACTGTTTGCTATTGGCTGCAGCTCTTACATTTTTCCCAAAATCGCCACCATGTAGCAATGAATCCTTTAAAGTACGCACTGTGCTCGTAGCATTCGTTCCATCTAAAACTATCAATTTACTTGAATCTTTACCACTCAGGTAGTTTCTAAGCTGCTCAATCGTAAACAAACTGTCTTCCGAATGAATATTTACTATCACTGCTATTGCATCATACGCAAGCAAATCCCATTTTGCTTTGTAAGATAGCTTTTGTTTATAATATTCATTTTCTTCTTCATTCAGCCCCCTAGATACAATAATCAACCTCGTACTATCTTTTTCAAGATCTTTAAAACAATCAACTTCCGGTTTATAGCTTGCTACTATTTCAGTACCCGGGTGTGATGATTCATATACTTCGATTTCTTCCTTTATTACCGGTTTAAATGTCTCATCAACACTTATAAAAATTTTACCTTTTATTGGCGAATCGTACTTATCAACTTTATTCCTGCAATTAACAAGCGTCAAACTTATACCAATACAAGCAACAAATATCTTAAACCTGCTCATTATTTTTTTTTAATAATCATGTTTTATGCCACGATATACCCTAAAGCTCCCGTAGAATAAACATAATGCACCAAAACCATAACGCATTGTTGAATCAAGATCTTCAATAATGGGCAACCCAAAAGTATTTCCAAACAAGAGAATGATACCAACACCTAGAATCAATCCTGCCATTGTGAAATCATATACCATGCGCAGTTGCACATAACTTTTTTTATTCCTGTCTCTATACTCACTTTCCATCCCTTATTTTTTTGAAGGCGGCAATATAAATTATTTTTTTAATCTTCTATACTGTTATAAATGTTACAGGTTAATTAAAATATGCCAGAACAGTTTCAATACTATTTTAAAAATACATCCAACACAACATTTTATTGCTTATAATTTTTTCTCTCACACATCATTCAGATAATTCAATAATAGTTGTGTATGAAAAAAATATCATTGTAACCTGCAACATAACTAACAACTGTTCATGCCATAAAGATGCAGATATCACTTATTTCCATAAAGTTTTATAGTGTAGCAGATAGTTATATTTGCTGCTCTTAAAAAAATTTGATGAATATATTAATGGTATGCCTTGGCAATATTTGCAGGAGCCCGATGGCAGAAGGGATCTTACAGGACAAAGCAGACAAAGCAGGATTGAACTGGAAAGTTGACAGCGCAGGCACAGGCAATTATCATATTGGTGAAGCGCCACACAGGTTATCACAAAAAACTGCAAAGCTTCATGGCATTGATATAAGCAGGCAAGTGTGCCGTCAATTCATAAAAAATGATATGTTGTTATTTGATAAAATTTATGCAATGGACATGAACAATTATAATGACATAAAAATTATCAGTGGCAATGAATGGGATGCTTCTAAAGTTGATTTAATCATGAATGAATTATTTCCGGGGGAAAATTTGGATGTCCCTGACCCATGGTATGGCACTGAAATCAACTACAAAGAAGTATTTGATATGTTGGATAAAGCCTGCGATGCCATCATAAAAAAAGCAACTACTGACATTAAAATGAATAAAAAAATTATCAGTAACAATTTATAAATAAAAATCTTTCTTCAAATTTCCGGTATGAAACCATCAATACCACAAGGCACGAGAGACTTTAATGCTACTACCATTCGTAAACGCAATTATATTTTCGATACTATAAAGAATGTTTTTGAACTCTACGGCTTTCAACCATTGGAAACACCTGCCATTGAAAACCTGGAAACACTCACAGGTAAATATGGTGAAGAAGGTGATCAACTATTATTCAAGATTTTAAATAATGGTTTGTACAGGGCTGAAAAAAAATTACAGGCTCAGCAGGATTTTGAAAAAGTGCTGGAAGGAAAAAATGTTCCTGGAATTACTGAGCGTGCACTTCGCTATGACCTCACTATCCCTTTTGCAAGATATGTTGCAATGAATGCAGGTAAACTAATATTTCCTTTCAAACGCTACCAGGTGCAACCTGTGTGGCGTGCAGACAGGCCGCAGAAAGGAAGGTACCGTGAGTTTTATCAATGCGATGCTGATGTGGTGGGAAGTAATTCATTGCTGAATGAAATTGAATTACTCAACATTTACCAGGAAGTATTTAAAAGATTAGGTCTTGGTGTTGAAATAAAAATCAACAACAGGAAAATGCTTGCTGCATTGGCTGAACTATGTGGCGGCGCTGATAAAATGATGAACATCACTATTGCAATTGACAAACTCGATAAAATTGGAATTGATAAAGTAAAAGATGAATTACATCAAAGGGGATTAGATGAAACACAGGTGAACATTATTGAAAAATATCTTCAAGTAAAAGGCAGCAATGATGAAAAAATATCAGCAGTAAAAATTCTCTTCGGAGATAATGCAACTGCAAGAAAAGGTATTGAAGAGCTTGAATTTTTATTAAACTTTCATCCTTTATCATCTGCACAATCTTCACCATTTAATATTGATTTTACTCTTGCCCGCGGTTTAAATTATTATACCGGCACCATTATAGAAGTGAAAGCAGTCAATGTGCAGATGGGTAGCATCGGCGGCGGTGGAAGATATGATGACTTAACTGGTCTGTTTGATGTACCCAATCTTTCAGGTGTTGGTATCAGCTTTGGTGTTGACAGGATTTATGATGTGATGGAAGAATTAAAACTCTTTCCTGAATCACTGCACACAGGTACACAGGTTTTGTTTTTTAATCTGGGAGAAACAGAATTAAAAACTGTTTACCCTCTTTTACTTCAATTAAGAAATGCTGGTGTAAAAAGTGAAGTGTATCACGACAACAGTAAGCTGAAAAAACAATTTGCCTTCGCAGAAAATAACCATATTCCTTTTGTCATTATTATCGGCAGCGATGAAGTGCAATCTCAAACCTGCACTATCCGCAACCTTCAAACTGGCAAACAGGAAACCATACCACAATCCGGTCTGACAACATACGCATTCACATAGCAGTGATAAATAACAACTGCTGTTTTAAACTTTGTTGGTTATTTTTATCCTTAATAAAATTTTTTAAGAATGAAAAACCTGCTCTGTTTAATATTGTTTCCAATTTCTTTTTTTGCTAATGCACAAAAGATGGATACAAAACTTCAGTATCAGTTAGAATCTGCTATCCAGGGTTTCCATGGCGATATTGGCATTTATGTGCAAGATTTAAAACATAATAAAATTGCAGCAATCAATGCAGATACAATTTTCCCGACAGCAAGCATTGTGAAAATATCCATCCTGATAGGCATCATGGATAAAATTCAAAAGGGTGAATTAAATTATCATCAACGCCTGACTTATACTGATTCACTTTATTATGATGAAGGTGATGACATCCTTTCCCGTTTCAAAGACAGCTCTACCATTGAACTCAGCAAAGTCATGATGCTGATGCTTACCATCAGTGATAACTGTGCAAGCCTTTGGCTCCAGGGTTTGGCAGGTGGTGGTTTGCGTATCAACAAAATTCTTGACAGCCTCGGTTATCAATACACAAGGGTTAACAGCAGGACACCTGGCAGGGAGGCCAATCGTTCTGAATATGGATGGGGACAAACCACACCACGTGAAATAGCAACAATAATGAATCAAATCGTTGATGGGAAAATCATCAGTAAAGAAGCCAGTGAAAAAATGTTGCGATTACTCGGAAGGCAATATTGGGATGAAGAAGCTTTAAGCCAGATTCCTGCCGGGGTTTTTGTAGCTGATAAAAATGGCGCAGTGGATGAAAGCCGTAACGAAGTAGTATTTGTGAATGGCAAGAAAAACCCTTATATCTTTTCCATCTTCACAAAAAACAACAAGGATACAAGTTGGGAACCCAACAATGAAGCATGGGTACTGACAAGAAAAATTTCTGCACTGCTTTGGAAATACTTTAATGAATAATTATCAATTACGAATTATCAATTACGAATTAAAAATTACGAATTAAAAATTACGAATTAAAAATTACGAATTACGGGCTTGCCTGCACAGGTAGGTTATCAATTAAAAATTACGAACCTGCCTGCCGGCTGGTAGGTTACGAATTACGAATTCACAATTATCAATTAACCATTCACAATTATCAATTATTCAAACTCTACCCCTGCACCCAAATGTTGTAAATGCTGATAAAAATCAGGATATGATTTATTGATGGCTTCTGCTACTTCAATGGTTGTTTCACCGTTTGCTTTTAATGCAAGTAATGCACACATCATTGCAATCCGGTGATCGTGATGTGAATGAACAGTTGCAGCATTTATTTCTTTAGTTCCTTTAATCAACATGATATTATCATTCAACACAACTTCAATGTTCATCTTACCCAATTCTTCCTGTATCGTTAATGCACGGTTGCTTTCTTTATGTGCTAACCGGTGAACACCTTTAATTCTTGTTGTGCCTTCACAGCAAGCTGCTAATGCTGCTAATGGAGGAAATAAATCGGGGCAGTCTGTCGCATCAAATTCAAAAGCATTTAAATGTCCTGAAAGAGATGGTGAAATTTCAATTTCATTTTCCCCAACAACAACTCCAGCACCAGATTTTTCCAACGCCTCTATTATTTTTTTATCTGCTTGTGTTGATGTGATGTCAAGGCCTGCAACATTAATTTTACCTGCAATAGCACCAAATACCAACAAAAAAGCTCCACCACTCCAGTCGCCTTCAACAGTGTAATCAATTACATCATTCAAAAGAGTTTTATCATGATTCAGATTTGATTTTGCAAAAACAAATTCTTCGTAATTATTATTTTCTGGAACCGGTAAATGAAAGTCAGCCATGACCTTTAAAGTAAGGTCAACATAAGGTTTGCTTTTAAGATCTTTTACTTTTATTGAAACAGGTTTTTGGCCTGAAACATTTTCTGAATATTGAAGAGATGATGAATATGCCATCAACAAACCGGTCAGGAACTGTGAACTTAATGAACCATCTATCTCAATATTTTTTGGCTGCAACGGCCCTTGTATTTTCAAAGGTAACTTACCATTGTTGGATGTAATTTTTACATCAAGCTCCGGCATCACTTTATCAAAAAAATCCATTGGCCTCGTAAGTAAACTTCCTTCACCATTAATCAGTATTTCTTTTTTACTCAATGATAAAATGGGTGTAAACATTCTGATACCCAAACCTGCTTCACCACAATTAACAACAGTCTTATTTTCTGTTACATCATTGTTATTTCCTGGTGATAAAAAATTTTCAGAATTAATCAACAAAGACCCATCATCATTATGTCTTACTGCAGCTCCCATCGCGCTGATTACATTGATTGCTGCTTTGTCATCATTACTTTTCCCTGGATTCCTGATAATGCATTTCCCTTTCCTGATCAATGCTGCAGCACAGGCACGTTGCATAGAACTCTTTGATGCGGGTGCATGAACGTTTCCACTTAAATCCTTAACAGCTTTATCTGAAATATTAAACCCGTTCCCTTTTATGATTGCTTTCATACACTATTTCTAAGAAAGGTTTTTTGTTCCCATATGTGAAATAATATTTTCAACTTCTTTCACTTCAATTGGTGTTACAACAGCTTTCCCGATTCTTTGCAACAACACATAATTGATAATATCTTTCACTTTTTTCTTATCAGCTTTCATCACATCAATAACCTTTTTTGCATTATATGATTGATGAACCGGCAAACCGTATTTCTTAATGAGTTCAATTACGCGGTTAGTATCTTTAAACTTGCAATAGGCTTCAGAAATCATGCATGCCATCACCATCCCCACCGCAACAGCTTGGCCATGTGACAGCTTGTATGTGTTTTCAATAGCATGGCCAAATGTGTGACCGAAGTTCAACAACCTCCTATCACCTGATTCAAACTCATCTGCTATAACAACTTTTGATTTTAATAAAGCATTCCTGTAGATAAGTTCGTTCAATAAATTTTTATTGGATTGATATTTTTTCAGGTTGTTTGCTTCAAGCGTTTTTAACATGGCAGCATCTTTTATACATGCATGTTTAATAATTTCTGCAAACCCGTTCTGCCATTCATTCTCAGGCAGTGTTTTTAAAAACAAATGATCATGCAAAATAAAAGATGGTTGGTTGATTGTACCCA
Source organism: uncultured Parafilimonas sp. (assembly GCA_964400415.1). Lineage (GTDB taxonomy): Bacteria > Bacteroidota > Bacteroidia > Chitinophagales > Chitinophagaceae > Parafilimonas. The sequence goes on along the minus strand of CAYNTP010000007.1, from coordinate 14,786 downwards.
CGATGTTTTTATAAACACCAACATCAATACCATTCTTACCACCGATGGATGCGTCCACCATTGACAGTAATGTGGTTGGAACAAAACCAAATTTTATTCCCCGCATAAAAACACTTGCCACATATCCGGTGATATCAGTAACCACGCCACCACCCACACCAATCAATATTGTTTTGCGGTCTGCATTGAATTGAATCAATTGTGTTATGATGGAATCAACAGTAGCTTGTTGCTTATATTGCTCGCCCGGTTTTAAAACAATTACATTCCAGCCTTTAAATTTTTTTGTATGCAGGTTAAAAACATTTTCATCCAACAGGATGACTGCATGTTTTATATCAATAAAATCTTTTAAGCGGGCAAAGCCTGCAGCAAAATAAAAACTGGTGGATGAAGTATTGTAGTGAACTTTTTTTATTGTCATTGTAAGTTATGATACAAATATTTTTTGCGCATCCGCCAAATTGATCAGGACATTTAATCATTCATGATCTTATTCTGATGGCTGATACTTTCCATGTGCACCGCATCAAAATATTTCGTGATAAACTCTTTGCTCAATCCCAGCTTCTCTCCTTTCAGGTAAGCTCTTTCCAGGATAGCATTCCAGCGGTTGGTTTGCAGGATGGTGATATTATTTGCTTTTTTGTATTTACCAATTTCATCAGCCACTTTCATACGCTGGCTCAGTATCTGCATCAGTTCATCATCCAGGTGATTGATTTGCTGGCGGAGTTTTTCCATTTGTGCATGAAACTCTTCGTTTGCACCATCTTCTTTTCTCCACCTGATAGCACCCAGCATTTCTCCAAGCACTTCAGGAGTAATCTGTTGTTTGGCATCACTCCATGCATGGTCAGGATCAATGTGGCTTTCAATTATCAAACCGTCATAATCCAGGTCAATAGCTTTCTGTGCCACTTCCTGCAGAATATCCCTGCGGCCGCAGATATGAGATGGATCATTGATGATCATCATGCCAGGGTTGCGGCGTTTCATTTCAATTGCAAGGTGCCACATCGGCGCATTGCGGTATTCAGAATTTCCATAAGAGCTAAAACCACGATGTATCAAACCTATTTGTTTGATACCGGCTTTTGCAACACGCTCCACCGCACCAATCCACAATTCAAGATCCGGATTAATTGGATTTTTTATCAATACAGGAATATCAACACCACGTAAGGCATCAGCCACTTCCTGCACACTAAAAGGATTAACAGTTGTGCGGGCGCCAATCCATAAAACATCCACTTCAAAATGCAAAGCATCTTCCACTTGTTTGCCTGTAGCCACTTCCACAGTTACTGGCAAGCCAGTTATTTGTTTTGCTTTCTGCAACCACGGCAAACCTTTTGTACCAATACCTTCAAAACTTCCCGGGCGTGTACGCGGTTTCCAGATACCGGCACGTATCATATCCACCTTATCTGTTTTTTGTAACCTCATCGCCGTTTCTACCACTTGTTCTTCGGTTTCGGCGCTGCATGGGCCTGATATCACCAAAGGCCTTTTGTTCCACACTTGTTGTGTAACTTCTTTCATGTTCACATCAGTTGCTTGCATCTTTTTATGTTTTATTTTTTGGTTGCCGGCAGTTGTTCTTTGGTCATCTTCGTTGTGCCTGCCTTACCTCAGGAAGGTCACTCACTTATACTGTTGAATCAATTGGCGGCTGAACCTGCACTTAAAAGGGTGCTAAATTACTAACAAATATGTATTTCTGAAGGCAAGTTTGTATAATCATAACAAAACAACCGTTAGTTTAAAAATTAAAAAGCCTTGTAAATTTCTTTACAAGGCTTTCGTTTAATTGTATTGCAAACTTTTATTCTTTAATAAATGTAGCGCCAATCATAGTTCCTCCACGTATCAACTGCAACATATATACACCAGATCTAAGATCTGCAACAGGAATTATTTTTTTGTGATCAAAATTGTTGACAGGCACAATTTTTTCAAGCTGCATTGCAGCATTATAAATCCTTATTTCTGCCTGCTTGTTGTTACCTCCAAGCAATGATCCATCGGCCATATTTACATCAATTACAGTACCCGCCGGGTTAGGGCTGATGGACAATTGAACATTCTCTACGATTAGAGGTCTGTAATTTTTTTGCACACTATTTATCGTTTCATAAGGATCAACATTAATGTTCTGGCAAAGTTCTTTCACAGAGAGTTTGTCCTTCTTCAACCATTTTTCTTTATAGACTTTTAAAACGGGTGAATCAACAAATACTGTTGCCTGTTTAAAGTCAAGATTAAATTGCTTCACTGGCGGTATAAATGGTTTGATACAATCTCCCTGGTCATTCAGATCCCTGATCAAAACATTGGTATATGTAGCAGATGTTGTAGAGGTAGGTTGATAAACACCTGTGGCAAGGATGGCAAATTTTTTAAAATTTCCTGCATCTTTTATTTCAATCCCTGTGCGGCTCCTGTATGCTTTATAAGGCACTGTCGTAACCGGGAAAATACTCATTTCACTAACTGAAATTATTCCGGCTGTTGCAGTAAATTTTGCAGATAAAAAATAGGCTTCACCAGACACTGTTGGTTGCGAATTGTAATTTGAAGTTTGTCCTGTGAGGTATAAATAATATTCAGATTGAGAATCATTAACTCGTGTAATGAGAAGATCATTGCACACATCAGATAATACATCACCTACATTTTGCGCTGTAACGATAGAACCATTTTGTCTTATGTTCAAAATAAGAATCTGCCTGTCTATTGCCCCGACTATTTGCATATCCACATATCCTGAAATAATTAACTGGTCGCTGCCTGCAATTGATGTATAACAGGTTATTTTATCTGCATTAAAATTATAGTTGGTTGGCCACACATAATGCATATAAATTCCGGGTACAGGCACACCTGTTGATTGCAATTCCATATAAAAAGCATCCCGGTTCCCGTTAAAACCAGAATTACATTTTTTTACATAACCGGTTAACGAAAGCCGTTTATCAGTTGTTTCAGCAACAGATGTAGCAGCCTCGTTGCATTTTTCACCAGCATTATATCTGTATCGCCACATAATTGCTCCCGATGACCCTTTGATTTTAGCAGCAAAAATATATTCCTGCGCTTGTGTATTGGTAGCATATTTTCCAACCAGGACAATATTCTTATCGCTGGTTTCAATCATATCATTGAATTCTATAACAGTGTTGGAATTATTTGGAATTATAGCAGGTAGATTTATTTTGGAAACCCATAGCAATGAAAGGGTATTCCCATCAATTTTATACACTACAGGTGATGAATAAACATTAATCCCGGAGATAGTATGATTTGAATTTGTGGTATAAGCCAGCAGGTAATAAACATGAGCAAATTTTGATTTGATTATTTTTTTGGGGAACATGTTTTTTACACTCCCGTTCTTTTCTATTGATCCGGAATGCTCAGTTAAAAAATTTAGGTTTGGGTCATACTCGCTTAAGCTAAAAAATCTTTGAAGGCTGTCTTTTTTCAGGTTGTTTGCCCAAATCATAAATGCACGTTGAGCGCCAGATTGTGAGAAACCTGTATCAATAACAAAACTGGCAGCCACATAATTAAAGGGGGATTTGTAGTTATTAAAAATAATTTCATCAGCATTCTGCGCAGAGGCATGGTAATTTGTAATTACAATCGTAACTACAAACAGAAATAAAGTTCTTTTCATAATGAAAATTTTTCGGTTAGCTCCTACTCTGTTATGGCTTTTCGGAATATCGCCATTTCTTAAAAGCGAAGGATTAAAAAATGTAAAATCCAATACAAACGTTGACTGCTTCGGCTGAAATGATATCTTTTTATTTAATCGAAGAATTGATGCTAAATGTAACGATTTTTTGCATTAAAACACAATCATTTTTGCATCAGTTCAAAATAAATCTTAAGCTGAAGAACATCAGCCCTTTTCATTTGAATATGGATAAATCTTTTTATGATTGAATTGAAACCTGTTTTGCAATTTGCTTTAGTTGAACGTCATTGTATAATTGTGATGAGCCTTCTTCTTTTACGATATACAACATTGCCTTAGCAAGATCATCTGAGTTAATAATATATTTAGGCGTGATGTAAGTAAATATTTTCACCATGAAATATTGTAATCTCAAAATAAATGGAAGCCTCCTCTGTTTATGTACCGGGTTGATAGCATTGGGCCTGGCAATATAAAGTTTTTGAAATGAAAGTTTCTTCAGTGCATTTTCTGTTCTGCCTTTTATTTTTCCAAACAGGAGTTTTGTTTTTTCCGAATTATCTGCACCCCTTCCGCTTAAAAATAAAAAAGCGAGTGAGCTATTGGTTTTTACAACAGTTTCAGCAGCAGCAACAGTGTAATCAAAAGTAATCCTGATGTATTCCTCTTTGCTTACAACATTCTGAGATATTCCAAGACACCAGATGATTGCATCATTATTTTTAAATTCATCTTCAAGCGGTGTATAATCAAGGAAGTTCTGATGAAGAATTGTTTTAAGTTTTGGATGTGCAATATCAACAGGCCTCCTAACAATTACGGTGATTGATTCAATTGCTTTATCTGCAATCGCCTGGCGCAATACTTCTGAACCAACCATACCTGTAGCGCCTGTGATGATGATTTTCATAATACTTCAAATATATCAATAACAATATTCAGATTATCTCTTTAATCAACCAATGTTTGGATTGCCGTAATTGCATTACAACATGGCTTGACATTGGTTACAAGAGATAAACATTTTTCAGAAATCGAAGGTTTAATCATTGAATCGTGGTAGAGGTTTATTCAATGCATATTATTTCATCTATATAGATACAATTCAACAATTCCTTTTATCATTTAGCTGATAAGATCAATGGGTTTCAATTTCAGGAAATCCTGCCAGGGCAAACCGCTGTTTCCAACCAGCAACATTTTATCCGGGTTAATTTTCTTTTGAAATGCTGTCATTCCTGAAGCTTTTTGTGATACACCGCTTTTTACTTCAATACCTGCAATTTTCTTTTTGTCAATAACAAAATCCACTTCATCATTACCATCTCTCCAATAGGAAAGATTAAACCCGCTACTCAATGATTCATTTAAAAGATAGGCTCCAATAGCAGATTCAACAACCCTACCCCATTCATCAGGTTTCTTTTGAATTTCACGAAACGATTCATTCCTGTATGCACTGATTAGTGCAGTATTACAAACAAGTAATTTCGGGCTCGATAATTTTTTACGGATAATATTTTTTGAGAATTTCTCAATCCCCGAAAGTAATCCTGCAGTTCCCAACAAATCAAGATAGTGTGCCAATGTAGTTGTATTTCCTGCATCCTGCAATTGTCCAAGTATTTTATTGTAAGAAAGTATTTGCCCTGAAAAATGACAACCCATCTCAAAAAGATGTTTCATCAATGCAGGCTTATCCACACGGGTAAGCATTAAAATATCTTTGGAAATACTGGTTTCAATTAATGATTCCCTGATATATTTTTTCCATCTTTCTTCATCATGAATCAACTCGGCAGAGCCAGGGTATCCGCCAAACCATACATACTGTTTCACATTCCAACCAAATGCTTTTTCCATTTCAGCAAATGACCAATGACCCATGTAAATAGTCTCAAATCTGCCTGCAAGAGATTCTGTAAGCCCCTGCTGCAAAAGCAACCTGGATGAACCCAACAGGATTACTTTTAATTTCCTTTTGCTCCTGGTATCTGCATCCCACAGCATCTTTACTGTTTCACTCCAGTTATTTATTTTCTGGATTTCATCAATAATCAACAGGAACTCTGTTGCAGAGCTCTGTTGCATTTTTAACCTCGCTGTTTCCCATTGCTGTTGCAACCATACAGTATTGGAGACAGCAACAGCATCAGCAGAAACAAAATGAAAACCTGTACGGATTTTTTCTGTAAACTGGTGTATAAGAGTTGTTTTCCCCACCTGCCTTGGCCCCATTATTACCTGTATAAACTTCCTGGGTTCTGCTACTCTCTTTTTCAGCAATTGTAAATGGCTTCTTTGAAACATTGAAAATATTTTACTCAATATATTGAGCAAAATTACTCAATATATTGAGTAAAAAAATAAATTACCGCTCTTACTAAAAACAGGAATGTTATTACAACATGATTTGATTCTTGGTACAACTATGTTTGTTAGGAAAAAAACAACAAGGTTATTTTTTACAACTGCTTTGTATTATTGCTTTCATCTGCATCCATCCATATCCCGCCATCAAGCGTAAGGCTTGTTATTTTTTCTTTTGCTTTGATGTTAACAACAGCCTGCTTTTGATCGTTCATCCAGATTCCGGGTGACTGGTGAAATTTTTCCGTGCTACCGTCTTTATAAGTTGCAATCACATCAACAGGTGCATCCATACCGCCAATATTTTTTATTGTGACAGAATAGTTATTACCACTTGATTTTACATCTGTAATTGAGAGATCAATATAATTGGTTGAAAAGAACCAGTTATTCCAGAACCAGTTTAAATTTTTACCAGCAACATCGTTGAATGTATAAAAGAAATCCCATGGTGTCGGATGTTTGCCATGCCACCTGTCCATATATGCCTGCAAACATTTTTTAAACAATGCATCGCCCAGCAGATCTTTCATTGCAAGGTATCCCAACGAAGCTTTTCCATATTCATTATTACCAAAGCCTTGACCGGTTAATACATCACCAGGTGTGATGATTGGTATCTGTTCATCAGAAGCTGCATTATTGATCCAACCATTCACCCTGAATTGTTTATATAAATTAGTTGCTGCTTCAACACCCATATCAGCAGTACCGATTAAATATTCAAACGTTGTAGCCCATCCTTCATCCATAAATCCATAACGCGTTTCATTGATGCCCATATAAAATGGCATGTATGTATGTGCGATTTCATGCTCTGCAACAAACTTTGCAAATGAAGTATCTTCAAAAGCTTCATCATTAACCATCATCGGGTACTCCATATCAGCAAAGCCCTGGAATACGGTTGTTTTTTCATAAGGATATGGCACGCCGGGCCAGTTATGCGATAACCAGTTGAGTGAATGTTTTGCAAATTGCGCTACATAATGATAATCTTTTGCAGCATCAAGATACGCTGCATTGGCAACTGCCCTTCTCTGCGTTTTATCATCCACCACCACACTGCAACCATCCCAATTGTAATGATCGCTGACACCAAATGCCATATCCGGTATATCATTGGCAATAAACTGCCAGCTATTCATTGCATTTTGTGCTGTTACATTTTTAGCAGCTAAGTCAGCAGGTGTTACAATATTTACAGTAGCATCAGATGCAAAAGATTGCTGGTATCTTTTTAATATTTCCGGTTGCAATAAATTTTCAGGATGCTGTAATGTGCCTGTACCCCAGACAATAAAATTTTTCGGCACATTGACTGTTACAACATAATCATTGAAGTCACTGTAAAATTCATGGCCATCGGTAAACTGCATCCTGTCCCATCCATTGTAATCATCAAATACAGCTACACGTGGATAGAAATATGCAATAAAATAAGAAGTGGAATCAATTGCGCCTTCACGACCGCTTTGTTTTGAAATATCATAATGCCATTTGAATGACAGTTGTACTGAATCTTTTGGCGCCAGTGGTACAGGCAACCTCAATGGCATATTGGTGAAAATATTTTCCTGGTCAGGAACATCAATATTTTTACCATCAATAGTAATTGCATCAATGTGCATCCCTGATGTAAGATAATCAGTTTGCGCAGGATATTCTCTTGGCGCTCCAGGCTTATGAATGTTTACAAATAATTTGATAGACGGCGTACGTATAGTATCAGGGCTATCATTCACATAACTGATGGTTTCACTTCCTGTGACTGTTCTGTCTGGTGGCGCTACACTGATTGTAATATTATACCGGGCATGATTCTGCCAATAATTTTTTCCCGGTTTCCCGTCCATACTTCTCGTACCATTTTTATAGGCTTGTTGAATATCTCTTGACATGAAAAGATCTTGTGCAGCCAGTTGATGTATGGCCAGCATGAATACAAATAATGATAAAAAGTAACGCATACAGATGTTTTGAATTTTTAAAAAAAGTGATCAGGGAATTTAAAACGTTTAACAAAATTCTTTGTTACAACCAATCACGTCATGAACCGTTTAAATTCAAAAATAATTTTTCATTGCAAAAAAAGAAATACAGTAAATGATAGACGGTAAAAAAAACCCCACGTAAAAACGCGGGGTCCTAACCAAAACCAACTGCTACGAAAAAAACCTTACTGTATGCTAATTTCTTTCGGGAGTGCTTTCACTTCTTCTTTTTTAGGAAGATAAAGTTTCAACACACCATCTTCATATTTTGCCTGGATGTTCTCAACATTGATTACATCGTCCACACGGAAACTACGTTTGAAGCTGGTGAAATTAAATTCACGGCGATGTGTTTTATAATCGCTGTTTTCTACTTCATCTTTCTTTTCATAGCTGATTGTAAGCAAACCCTTGTCAAGATTTACTTTAAAATCTTCTTTCTTCAAACCCGGGGCTACCAATTCAAGATGAAATCCATCACTGGTTTCATGAATATTTACCGGTGGTACATTCCAACCATTTTCTTTTCCCCAGGCTGTAGGCATGTTGCCAAAAAATTCATCAAACAAGTTGTCTAATGTCATGTAATTACGTTTTGCTAAAGTTGTCATAGTATTTTGTTTTTTTGATTTAATAATTCTGGCATAGTTGGAACAAAGCATATACCACCACATTTTTCATGAAAGAAATTCAGCTTTTCTTGCTTTTTCAGTGACAAGTTTTCTGAAAAAATTATTTTCAAATGTCAATACGGCTTAAAGCCTTTTTCATGCTGGTTTCTTTGTTCATTTTTTCGTCTGTGTTAATGCTTTTTTTGTTCGATGCAATTGTTTGAATAAGTAAATTCTTCTTTATTGTTAATATGCTTTTATTCATTTTTTGCAATGTCATTTTTTCGTTCAACTTTTCAATTCACAAAAACAAACAACTAACCGGTTTAAAAATCATTCATCAACTACTAAGAGCTTCACAGTGGTTTTGTTTTATTTTTTTCAAAAAGAATAAATGCCCTATTTTCATTCCTCATATACCGACTCATGCAAACTGCATCAAAGAAAATTATCAATGCCTGGGCTATGTATGACTGGGCAAACAGTACATACAATTTAGTAATCACTACCACATTTTTTCCCATCTATTTTACAGCAGTAACCAAACATGCATTCGGCAGTGAAATAGTTCCTTTGCTCGGTAGAAAATTTGTCAATTCATCATTGTATGATTACACTTTAGCAGCAGCTTATTTTATCATTGCATTGAGTTACCCCGTATTAACTTCAATTGCAGATACAAGAGGCAACAAAAAAAATTTCATGCGCTTTTTTTGTTACATGGGTGCGATTGGTTGCAGCGCTTTATTTTTCTTCAAAGGCAGTAATATCTGGTTTGGCATCATTGCATTTATGATGGCTGCAGGTGGCTATGTAGGCAGCCTCGTTTTTTACAATGCATTCTTACCTGAAATAGCTGTGCCCGAAGACCAGGATAGGGTAAGTGCAAAGGGATTTTCTTTTGGATATATAGGTAGTGTGATAATGCAATTAATAGGTTTTGTTCTTGTATTATTGTTGGCAGAAGATCCTAATTACCTGGGGCCAAGAATAACTTTTTTATTAGTAGGAATATGGTGGGCAGGTTTTGCTCAGATTACTTTTGCACGTGTACCTGAAACAAAACACATCACTTCACAAAAAGGAAATGTGTTTAAAGACGGATTTATAGCAGTAAAACAAGTGTATAGTGAAGTAAAAACAATGCCTGTATTAAAAAGGTTCCTTCGTGGATTTTTCTTTTACAGTATGGGTGTGCAAACAGTGATGCTGGCAGCAACATTATTTGGCAGCAAACTATTACAGTTAGCAGATACAAAACTTATTATTACAGTTGTGGCAATTCAACTGGTGGCTATTCCCGGTGCCATACTGATGAGCCGCTTATCAATGAAGTATGGAAATATAAAAGTGTTGATGGGTGTTATCGTTTTCTGGATACTCATTTGTGTTGCCGCTTATTATACTGCAAATTATAAGCTCAATGGAGGCGACCCTGAATATCTTTTTTATGCATTATCAATTGCAGTAGGTTTGGTGATGGGTGGTATTCAATCTTTGAGCCGCAGCACTTATTCCAAACTAATGCCTGAAACAGAAGACACAGCTTCTTATTTCAGTTATTATGACCTCACAGAAAAAATTGCAATTGTAATCGGCATGTTTGCTTTTGGATACATTGAAGAACTTACCGGCAGCATGCAGAATTCAGTATTAAGTTTAATTGTATTTTTTGTAATTGGTTTTACCTGGTTATATACAGCTTTGAAAAAACAAATTATATCGCAGAGATAATCGAAATTTGCAAAGCAAACATATAAGGTAACAGAAATAAACAAACGATGAAATTACATTCAATAGAAACAGGGTTATTCAAATTAGATGGCGGTGCAATGTTTGGTGTTGTACCCAAAACAATCTGGCAGAAACTCAACACCCCCGATGAAAATAATTTATGCACCTGGAGCATGCGTTGCCTGCTGATTGAAGATGGTAACAGGTTAATATTAGTGGACAATGGTATTGGCAATAAACAAAGTGAAAAATTTTTTGGCCATTACTATCTGCATGGCGATGATAGTTTAGACAAATCGCTTGCAGCAATTGGATTTAGCAGGGATGATATCACTGATGTTTTTCTCACCCATTTACATTTTGATCATTGTGGTGGCAGCATCATCCGCGATGGTGATAAACTGATACCTGCATTTAAAAATGCAGTTTACTGGAGCAATATAGAACACTGGAACTGGGCTGTATATCCCAATGACAGGGAGAAAGCTTCTTTTCTCAAAGAAAATATCCTGCCTATACAGGAAAGTGGTCAGCTACAATTTATTGACCTTGTAAATTCTGAAGACGGAAGATTGAGCGAGACAGTTTTCACAAAAGATATTTCAATCCGTTTTGTGAGTGGCCATACCGAAAAAATGATGTTACCACAAATACGGTACAAAGAAAAAACCATTGTGTTCATGGCAGACCTGTTACCATCAATGGCACATATCCCATTGCCTTATGTGATGGCTTATGATATGCAGCCATTGAAAACCCTGGAAGAAAAAAAATCATTTTTACAGGAAGCGCTTGCAGGCAATTATATTTTATTTTTTGAACATGATGCACAACATGAATGTTGCACATTACATCAAACAGAAAGAGGAATAAGGGAAAATGAAATTTTTAAATTAAGTGAGATATAAAATGTGTTGATTGCAAAATGATTTCATGAATTAAAAACATTCCAATAAAATCTTTTTTAAAATGCTATAATAAAAATTTCACCAATCACACAAAGAATCATTCGCATAATGAAGTTTTATCATCAAACACATTTATTATAAACATTTATTTCAGTGAATTCCAGCTAACCGCCAACAGCTAATAGCTAACAGCTAATAATAAAACCTCAGCGGCACATTCAGTTTTATACCGAAATTCCTGCCCATATTAAACACACCCTGCCTGCCTGTAACATTATTAACAGCAAGATATTTAAAACGGCTTAAGTTATCCTGGTAGGCAATATTAAAGAGATTATCACCTGTAATGCTGAGTTCGCAAATAGTTTTTCCTTTGCTTACAATATCTGCAGAAACCTTTGCACCTAAAAGCCAGTAACCGGGTGTTGGTGTTTCAGTATTATAACCGGTAAATGCATTGTCCTGTGCAAAATTATAATCACTTTCAACACCTGCATAAATGTTGCGTATCACATTTCCCTTCTTTAAAAAATCAACACCCAACGTTGTAACCCATCTTGCTGCAGGTATAAAAGGGAGATTGTCAGAACCATCAAGCGCATGAGAAAATTTTCCCCTGGTATAAGAAAATACATTTTTAAAATGCAGCCAGTCCAAAGGATGCGGATGCACATCAAGGCTGAGTTCAAGTCCATAAAGATTTGCAGTCTGTTGTGCAAACCTGAAAACTTCCAACTGATCTCCTGTTTCAGGGTCTGTCATGATGGAATCACCACCGGATACTGCAGGCACACGTTCATAAAAAATAAAATCATTGATGTGGTTATAATACAAACTCGCATCCAGCGAAACATGTTCGGTTGTCAATTCAATACCTGCATCACCCTGATGGCTTACTTCAGAATGCAATTGATTGTTTCCAATTTCAAAACGGTTGGTGCCTTCATGAGCGCCATTGCTTGCCAACTCTGCAAAGTTAGGCGCCCTGAAACCCCTTGCCACATTGACTTTCAGTGCAAGGGCTTTTGTTAATTCATAACTCATACCAAGGCTGCCGGAAATATCTGAGAAATTTTTTCTGAAGGCTGCAAACTTCATTTCACCATCCTGCATCAAAGCATCACCTGCATCGTGTCTCGTATCATACCGCAGGCCACCGGTTACCGTCAGCTTATTTTTTGTGTATTGTGAAAAAACAAAACCACCGATATCAAATAAACGGTAATCAGGTATTAATACTTCATCAGCTTTATTCCTGTTGGTTTGGTACATTCCAGTAATACCAATTGTTGTTTTGAAATGATGGGTATAAGGTAAATGCCAGTGCAATACATAATTAAAAGTATGAAGACTGAACCACGCATCCGGCATTGACGCAGTAGCAGGATCGCCGAATTCCTGCCGCTGGTTATTCTGATAACCCAAGACAACATCCATGCTGCTATTACCTATTTTAAAATGATTATCAGTTGTTATTTTAAAATGACGCACATGCTGGTATGGCACTTCCATTGATAAAGATTTATCATCACTATTGCCCACTACTGCTTCTTCACCATCAGGCAAATCTTTTAAAAAATTCCCGGTAGCGCTGTCGCGGTTCCCTTCCACTATGCCAAGGTGCTGGTCAAAATTGCTGACGAGCAAATGACTGTATCCCCAGTTGCCGGCATAACCTGCCATCGCACCGAAATCCTTATCGTTAAACCTTGAATTATAAACATACCCGTCATATTTATTCTGATAATCTGCTGCTCCTTTGTAGGTGCCGTAAACATTCCAGCTAAAACCATTTTTTGTGCCGCCGGCATTTCCATAAAAACCACGCAATGCATTGTTGGTTTGATATTCGGAAAGGAAGTTGGCTTTGATGATACCTTCAGGCGCAGGTACCTGTGTCTGAATATTGATTACACCGGCAATAGCATCACTGCCATACATCAATGATGCAGGCCCTTTCAATACTTCCACACGTTGCACACTGTAATCATCAATTTCAATTCCATGTTCATCGCCCCATTGCTGGCCTTCCTGTCGCACACCATCATTCACAGTAAGCACACGGTTATATCCCAACCCACGGATAAAAGGTTTTGAAACAGCAGGCCCGGTGCTCACAGCATTCACACCGGCAACGAGTTTGGTGAGGGCATCAATTGCATTGGTAGAAACAGTGCCGATAAAATCCTGCCGCTTCACCACTTCCACCGGTTGCGGGTTTTGTTTGATGAGTATGGCGGATGAGACACCGGTAACCGTTACAGCTTCCTGTTCTACAGCAGTAGGCTGCAATGTAAAATCATGCTGCACCGGTGTTGTGAGGTCTATCGTTTGCGCCTCTGAAGCATAACCAACATAAGAAACTTCCACCAGGTATTTTCCTGAAGGGATATTACTGATATTATAACCACCGCCATTATTTGCAATTGCGCCTTTATGAATATCCGGGATAAAGACTGATGCGCCCGGGAGCAAAGCGCCTGTTTTAGCATCAGTGATTTTCCCTGAAATGGTGATACCGGTTTTCTTTGAAATATTTTTTGCAACAACCTGGCTATCGTTCTGGGCATTGGCGCATATCAATCCGGTTGACAATATTGAAGTAAATAAAATTTTATATGCTGAATAAGACATTGCTTAAGATTAATAAACCGGTTTTGGCAAACCAGCTTGTAATAAAAATTGATAATAGAAACCTTACTTAAGCAATTGAAGGAGGGCCACGGCCATCAAACACCACAGCAAATGAATTGGCTTGTGGCAAAGTGTAATTGAAATATGAGCCGATGAAAAAAACAGGAAGAGCAATTGAAATTTCAGCCACAACAGCATCACTGTCTTTTGCAACCTGGAAATCACAGATAGCACAGGAAAAGTTTGCTTTCACAGCAGTTGCGTTTTTATCCATGCTGTGAAAAACACATGATGAAATATCATGCGTATGCATAGCCTTGACTACGTGGATGCAAACGAGCAATGCAATCAGGGCAAGTGCGCCGGCTTTTCTATAATATGCAGTACGCAGGAAATTCATCGGCTGCGAAGCTACTATAATTTAGAAAAATGATTATCAGGTAAAATGCTAATGACCAATTAAAAATTGAATTAACCGGGAAGCGCCCACAAAATTGAAATGAGAAACAATGTTTGCTCCCGATTCAATCATTAATTTTTACATCCCGGTACATGCCATAAAGCATAAGGCATATTCAAACATAAGGCAAGCCAGAATATTAATTTTCCAAACTAAACAAACGCATGGTAAGCTTCACTCTTTCAAAAACTTCTTTGTAACCACTTCTCCGTTCATTTCAATTTTTAATAAATAATTTCCGGGTTTTAGTGATGCAATGTTTAAGTTGTAAGAGCCGTTAGCTGTTAGCTGTTGGCTGATAGCTGTAAAGCCATTGAAACTGATAACTGTAATTCTTGCTTTTGATGATAAACCTTCAATGCGTAAAAT
>CAYNTP010000006.1:0-164969 GCA_964400415.1 uncultured Parafilimonas sp. | reverse complement strand
AAATGAAGTAGAGAAAAAATTTGTAAATCCACTTCCATTTGAAACTAAGAAAAGGATACTTGAAAAACTGAACCAGGGTGTAATGTTTGAAAAATTCCTGCATACAAAATATGTAGGGCAAAAAAGGTTTTCTTTAGAAGGTGGTGAAACGACGATACCTGCATTGGATACAATTATTACTGTCGCTGCAGATCATGGGGTAGAAGAAGTGGTTATTGGCATGGCCCATCGTGGGAGGTTGAATATTCTGGCAAACATACTTGGCAAAACTTATGAGCAAATCTTCAGTGAGTTTGAAGGCACTGCAAAATTGGATCAGACAATGGGTAGTGGTGATGTAAAATATCACATGGGTTTTGGTAGCGATGTAGAAACTATCAATGGCAAAAAAGTCCATTTAAAATTAATGCCCAACCCTTCTCATCTTGAAGCTGTTGACCCGGTTGTTGTTGGTTTCTCAAGGGCAAAGGCAGATATTTTGTATGACAGTAAATATGATAAAATACTTCCGATATTAATCCATGGCGATGCCTCACTTGCAGGACAAGGCATAGTGTATGAAGTGATACAGATGAGCGACCTGAAAGGTTATTATACTGGAGGCACCATTCATTTTGTCATCAACAATCAAATTGGTTTTACCACTGATTTTGATGATGCAAGAAGTTCAGATTATTGCACTTCACTGGCAGGCGCTATACAGGCACCCGTTTTTCATGTAAATGGTGATGACCCTGAAGCAGTGATAAAATGTGTTGAGATTGCAACTCGTTACCGCCAGGAATTTAACCAGGATATTTTTATTGATATGGTTTGTTACCGCCGCCATGGACACAATGAAGGTGACGACCCAAAATATACGCAGCCTCATTTGTATAAGCTTATTGATGGCCATCCTAATCCACGTGAGGTTTATACAACTTATTTAAAAGAACATGGTGAAGCGGATGCCCAGGAATTAGCGACACAAATGGAGAAAAAATTCTGGAGCGACTTACAGGAACGGTTGGATGAAGTGAAACAACATCCTTTACCTTACAAGTACCAGCAACCGGAAGAATGGTGGCGCAGCCTTTCTAAAGCCACATCACAGGATTTTGATTCTTCACCTGTTACTGCAATTACTTCTGAACAGGTAAAATTTTTAGTTGAGGGAATGATGAAATGGCCTGCAGATTTTCATCCTTTAAAAAAGATTGACAAACTCTTACAGGATAAAGTTAAACTGTTTGAAACAGAGAAAAAGATTGACTGGGCTACGGGTGAACTGTTAGCTTATGCATCTATTCTCACTGAAGGAAAGATTGTGCGTATGAGCGGACAGGATGTTTGCCGCGGCACATTCAGCCACCGTCATGCTGTGTTGAGGGATGAAAATACTGATGAGAAATATAACAGGCTTAATCATTTTACAGAAGACCAGAAGAAGTTTTTTATTTATAATTCTTTGTTGAGTGAGTATGCTGTTTTGGGCTTTGAATATGGTTATGCATTAGCCAATCCTAATGCATTGGTTTTGTGGGAAGCCCAGTTTGGTGATTTTAGTAATGGTGCACAAACCATGATTGACCAGTTTATATCAAGCAGTGAACAGAAATGGAATCGTATGAGTGGTATTGTAATGTTGTTGCCACATGGTTATGAAGGACAAGGGCCTGAACACAGTAGTGCACGAATGGAAAGATATTTACAATTATGCGCACAACTGAATCTTGTAATCACCAATATCACTACTGCGGCAAATTTCTTTCATGCATTACGCCGCCAGTTGGCATGGAATTTCAGGAAACCATTAATTAATTTTTCTCCTAAAGGGTATTTGCGCTATCATGGTAGTTATAGTGATGTATCTGAGTTTACACAAGGTGGTTTCAAAGAAACAATTGATGATGCAACAGTAACAGATGCTGCACAAATTAAAAAAGTATTGTTCTGCAGTGGTAAATTATATTTTGAACTTGCAGAGAGAAAACAAAAAGACAACCGTAAAGATGTTGCATTGATAAGGATGGAACAGATTTATCCTTTGCCTGTAAAACAGCTCAATGACTTGTACAAAAAATATAATAAAGCAGTTTGGTTTTGGGTACAGGAAGAACCTTTGAATATGGGTGCTGCATCATTCCTGCAGATGAACCTTAAAAATATTAATTATGGTGTCATTAGCAGAAGCGCCAGTGCATCTACTGCAACTGGGTATGCAAAAGTGCATGCACAGGAACAGGCACAGATTATTGATACTGCTTTTAATATTTAATAGACTTAAGTAGATGAGTTAATGAATTGGCTGATATATTTGAAGAAAATAAATCAATTTTATCTTTTAAACATTGTTTCGGTTTATAAATAAACATCGCAGTTTCATTGAAAAAAATGCCTGAAAAAATAAAAACTAGAATTTAGAATTAATAGTTATGATTGAAATAAAAGTTCCACCGGTAGGAGAATCCATAAGTGAAGTAACACTTTTGAAATGGTTGAAGAAAGATGGAGAATATGTTGAAAGAGATGAAGTGATAGCAGAGCTGGAAAGTGAAAAAGCAACCTTTGAAGTAAATGCCGAACAAAGCGGTATTATCAAGTTAATTGCCAATGAAGGTGATACTATTAACATCGGAGCAGTGCTTGCGAATATTGATGAAAACGCTGCTGCCCCTGCAAAGACAGGTGGATTAAAAAGGCCGGAAGTTATTGAGCAGGCTGAAGAGAAACCTGCTGTTGTTACAGAAGCGGCACCTGTTGCAGAAGCAGTCGCTGCAGGTAAAGGAATAATTGAATTAAAAGTGCCGACTGTTGGAGAATCAATCAGTGAAGTTACTTTATTGAAGTGGGCAAAAAATACCGGAGACCTTGTTCAACGTGATGAAGTGATTGCAGAATTAGAAAGTGAAAAAGCAACTTTTGAAATGAATGCTGATGAAGCAGGTGAATTAAAACAATTAGCTAAAGAAGGAGATGTTTTAAAAATAGGTGATGTTGTTGCTACTATCAATACTGATGTTGCTGTTGCTGAAAGTAAGCCCTCAGTTGCACCCGTACAGAAAGCTGAAGCTGCATCTATTCCCGCATCATCAAATGTACAGGCTGAACCAGTAAGCAAACCTGCAGTTGTGATTCAACCACCCAAAGCAACACCAGTTGCTACAGCAATAATGGCAGATAAAAAAGTTAATCCTTCAGAAGTAAAACCAACTGGTAGTAACGGAAGGATATTGAAACATGATGTATTGGAAGCATTATCACATCCTGCAAAACATGCGTTTGCTAACCAGGAATTAGGCAGCCGTAATGAACGCAGGATTAAAATGACTAACCTGAGAAAAACAATCAGCCGTCGTTTGGTTGAATCAAAAAACACTACCGCGATGCTGACTACTTTCAATGAAGTGGACATGACAAGCATCATGGATGTGCGTAAAAAATATAAAGAAGCATTTAATAAAACACATGGTGTGAACCTTGGCTTTATGAGCTTTTTTGCAAAAGCATGTGCTGTTGCATTGAATGAATGGCCTGCTGTGAATGCTTATATTGATGGCGATGAATTAATATACCATGATTATGCTGATATCAGTATAGCAGTAAGTACACCGCGGGGATTAACTGTCCCTGTGATACGTAATGTGGAAAGTTTAAGCATGGCTGATGTTGAGAAAAAAGTTATTGAACTTGCCGGTAAGGCACGCGACAGTAAACTCACAGCCGAAGACCTGCAGGGTGGAACATTTACAATCACTAATGGTGGTGTATTCGGTAGTTTAATGAGCACTCCAATTATCAATCTTCCACAAAGTGCAATACTTGGTATGCATAAAATACAGGAAAGGCCTATGGCAATAAACGGCCAGGTAGTGATAAGGCCGATGATGTATATAGCCTTGAGTTATGACCATCGCATCATTGATGGCAGGGAAAGTGTAAGCTTCCTGGTGCGTGTAAAAGAATTGCTGGAGAACCCGGAATTATTATTATATCCTAAAGACCCGATTAAAACTTTATTGGAATTATAATTTCTTTTTTTTACGGAAGAAAACAACAAACAGGGTAATTGAGGCAATTGCAACTGCCGCTATTATCCAGGTTGAATAATTGTTATGACTTGTAGAAAGTTTTAAAGCATCAGTATTCCCAATCAATATCATGTTGGCCCAATAATATGGAAGCATTTTTTCTTTGCTGCCGGTTTTGAGAAAATCAAGTTTTGCTTTTTGCAAAGCTTCATCTTTATTCATACCCTGCGATAAATACCTGTTGAAATTTTCTGTGATAGCATAAATTGACTGCTCATCTGCTTTCCATAATGTGGCAGAAACAGAAGGAATGCCTGCTGTTGCAAAACCCCTTGCCAGGCTAAAAATCCCTTCGCCTGTTGCCAGCCTCCCTACATTGGTTTGACAGGCACTTAATAATGCCAGTTGTGTTGCCGGATTATTTAATAACTGTAATTCTGACAAATAAATCAATGAGTCCTGCATGTACAATACCGGTTCATTGTCTGTGGTATCTGCTTTGGCATGTGAGAAAATATTGATGACTGTATAATTACCTGCATACTTAAAAAAATTCTGACGGCTTGCAGACTGGTTGGTAAATAATTTTTCCCCGGAATAAAAACTGGCTGAAGCTTTCAGTGCAATAGCAGCATTTTTCAGGCTTTGAACATCAAGAGATTTTTGAAAACTGACAGGTGCAAAACCAACAAAGTTGCCCTGAGCTATTGCGGAATTAATCTTCTTTAATAAAAAGCTGGCGGAATAAACATAGTCAAAGCTGTAATCATTCAGCAAAAAGTTTTTACCAGAATTGTCTTTGCATAATGCCTCAAAAGGTATTACTGTTTTTTCTGTACAAATTACCACACGGCCGGCAGGTAACTTTAGTGGCTGGAAAATTTTTTTATAAATAGAATTAGCTAAAAGAGCAAACGAACCATAGTTGTTATTGAGTCTCTCTTTACTGGAACATAACTCTAAAAAGTCAGCTAATTCATCTTTATTAAATTCATTCAACGATAACCTGATGAAATTTGTTTTGCCTGGAGTAATTGCTAAAATAAAAGTAGCTGAGTCGCCAAAATAATAGTCAACAAAGCATTGCCTGTTTTTTGTAAGATATGATTGTAATCCTGTTAATGTCGGGGCGTTGTTTTCGTATTTATACTGGTAATAGATTGGATATTTTTGTTCAAGCGATTTAATAAACTGTTCATATTTATTCTTGAGGCCTAACAATTGCATTTGAATATTATGATATGCAGTTGATGCAACCGGCAGGTTGGTCATTCTTTGCTGCAGTTCAATAATTTTTAATTCATAATCTTCCTGTAAATCTGCATCTGTTTTTGAAAGATAGGATGAAGCATTCAGTTCATTGAGTTTATCATTTAATAAAACAGCCCTGCTTTTTTCCATGAAGTAAAAAGCATCGGCAGGTTTGTTTGCGAGGTAACAGGCCTTAATTGCATTTTCATAAAGACCACTTGTTTTGTCACGCCAGAATAATTTGCTTTCAGTACCTGTCTGAGTATGCCGCATATTGGTGAGAAAAGAATCTGTAACCATTGCAGTCTGAAGACAGGCAGAGAGATATTGCTGGTTTTTGGTTTTTGTAAATAAAGCTAATAAACTTTCAACCCTGTTGCGCATAATAACCAATGCCAGTTCCTTGAACCCGATGATATCCAATTTATCAGTCCCGGGAGGCAAAAGGCTGTTTTTTTGCAATGGAATTTTCAGGTAATTCAATGCGGAAGTAGAATAGTTGAGTGAAGTTGTATAATCACCCTTTTCAAAATATATTTCACCGATATTAATTGTGGCTCTTGCCAATACAACTGAGTCTTGTAATTCTTTTCCAATCAATAAACTTTGCTGGTAATTTTTCCTTGCATTGTTGAAATCGTTCAGGCTGTCAAGATAAAAATTAGCGTAATCATTATAATCGGTTGCTACCTGGTCAATGTATTCTGTTTGTTTCCGCGCTTTAATTGCTTCCCTGAACAGTGAGTCCGCACTTCGAAAATCCCCGGTACGTTGTGCTAAAAATGCCTTTGTTTTAAAAGCTGTTGCCAGTTCAAACAAATCATTCTGTTGTCTGGCTAAAATTATAGCTTTGTTTGCCTGTTGCATTGCCGTGGAATAATTTCCCGAAAAACAAAGCGCCTGTGCTTCCTGGTTTAAAAAACCGAGATAGTATGACGAGTCATGTTTTTGCAACGCATACTGCATGCCATCAATACTTTGTTCTATTGCTTTCTGATAGTCACCTAATTCAAAATATAAATATGCTTTCCTGTATTTTGAAAACATAGGAAATTTTGTAGTATCAGCAAAAGTCTTTGAAAAGATGATGGTGCTGTCATAATATGACAAGGCTTTTGAGGTAAGGCCTGCAATACGGTAGTATTGTGCTAAATTGAAACAGTATATTAAAATATCAAATCTTGAACCCTTTGAACCGGCTCTGATATTTATCTGTAAAGCGTTATTAATGTAATGAATTGCTTCCGAATAATTTCTATTTAGTTTTGCTTCATAAATGCCAATTTTAAAAAGCACAGTGGCATAGTCAGAATCTTTAGGAGCTTTTTCCTTATTTAAAGAATCTTCAAGAGTATAAAAATGCATTAATTTATCTGCATTAGTATAAGATTTGTTTTCTTCTATAGCATCTGACCTGTATAAAACATTCCCTGTTTGGGTATTTTGGGCAAAGCAATTCAAATAATGTCCCTGTAGTACATGAAAAAAAATAATGAAACAAATTATTTGTTTTTTCATTACCCTTGAATAAGGTTTTTAAATGAAAGTAGCAATCTACTTTTTGGGGTCTTTGGGGTTTTCACCTGTGCCTCCACCTTTCCCTCCAGTTCCACTCCCACCTGTTGATGTATTTTTAGCAATTGAAGCTGTGCTATTACCAATCCAGGTCAATGCCACGAGAATTCCTCCTTCAATGACTGTTTGTACAGTAGTCTGATCCATAATGTAATTTTTTGGTTGTTAGCTAATTTTGTGTATTTGAAATTTCTGATTAAAATTTTTTCAATATTTCATCCACCTCATTGCTTCCTTCCTCATTTTGTGACTTCACTTTTTCAAGCAATGCTTTTGCCTGTTCTTTATCACCTTTGTTATTTCTTTCCAATAAAGATAGTGCTTTCAGGAAATCTCCGGGGTTACTAAATAATTGCATGGTTGAAAGTGCATCAAATTTTTCAATTGCCCTGTTATAATTTTTTTGTTGAAGATAAGAGAGCCCGGCATATTTGATAGCATCGCTGTTATTGGGGTCTGCATTTTCCACTCCTTCAAATAAACGGATAGCTGTAGTGAAATCTTTATCATTATAAGCCGAAATACCTAGTTGCATGCTATCGTGTGATGCGTCCATAGTATGATATAAATTACTGTAATTTTCAGTGATATAATTGGAAGCATAAGTTTTAGTTGAAGATGTTTTTTCAAATAAAAACATGGAAGCAACCAGTATCACACATGCAGCCGCTGCATACATGAGCCATCTGGTAAAAGTAGTTCGCTTCGACATTGAAATTACAGGTGTTTCTTCTTTTACCGGGACATCATCTGTTTTCCATTGTTGCATTTTTTGTTCCAGTAGAGTTTTGTATAATGCTTTACGGGTTGCTAAATAAATAGCGACTTCATTTGCAAACGTGGTATCAGTTTCGCAACGCTGTTCAAACACCCTACGCTCTTCACTACTCAATTGGTATTGAAAATAGGAGTCAATATATTCAGTGTTGTCGGGCATATTCTTGATTTTGTTATATTATTATTGAATGGAAAGTTTTATTGATTTTATCCCTGGTTCTATCTTATGCTTTTTAAATAAATTCAATTTGTATTGATAATTTTTTCACGCAATTTATCCAGGCACCTCAGGCGGGTTGTTTTAGCTACTGCCGCGCTATTATAAGATAATTGTTCTGCAATTTCTTTGTCTGTCCAGCCATCTTCAAACAAGAGCAATATTTCTTTGCATTTTGCCCCAAGTGTTTCCAGGTGGTGTTGCACTTTTTCTTTTAACTCGCTGGTCATCAGCTTTTCCACAATATTTTTAGTAATGTCAGGTAACTGGTTCATCGCATCGGCAACAGGCATCGTTTTATGTACCTGTTGCTTATTTGTCGTACTTTTTCTTAAAAGGTCAATACATTTATTAGAAAAAATCTGGTACAGGTAAGTTTTAAGTGAAGAACGTCCGTCAAAGCGTTCATTAACAATGTTCAGTATCGCAGATAAAAGGGCATCACTATATGCGCTGAAACTGTCATCATAATTCAGATTGTACTTACGGCATCCTTCATCAACAAAATAATAATATTGCTGATAAAAGATTTTTTCATGCTTAAAGCGTTCAGCATTTCCAGCTTTTAACCCGGTGAGTATTTCAGAATCCTGTATCAAAAACAGATGTTTAAGTTAATAATAGCTAATCAGTTTTTTAACCTATGGCTTTGCAGTTCAATAACAATACAAATATATTATAATGCTTTTGTGAACACAGCTTATATGTTGTATAAAAAATGAATTGGTTATATAAACCTATAAATAAACATATATATGCATATTCACTTTTGTATCCTTTATAATATAATAATTGTAACTCAGTATTTTTACAATTTTTCACAGTTTATTTTGATTTACCCGGATTACAGGTTATCGTGTACAGTCAATTGCTTATAAATAGTATTTCTGATCAAGATAAAAGAAACCGTCTTTCATTTTCCAATACCAGAATTTGTTTCTGTAGATATAATATTTGCCTTTTAATGAATTTAATTCAAGTTGTTCCGGGATATATAAAACCCGTGGTGGTACAGTATTATACCTTGCCTGTAGGTTGGCTCTTTGCTGCACCGTCAGACCCCTGGAAAGCTTAAGACTGTTATATTGTACAGGTACACCTTGTGGCAGATTAGATTCGGGAGTGATTAGCCTGCCATAGCTATCTGCAACTACCATTATAGTTGCTGTCGTGTTAGGCAAAGTTGATTTTACAGTATCAATATTGATAGTTTCATTGTTATTACTATCACCTGTTTTGTTTCCAATAACATTTTTTTCTACAACCGCATTGGTTCTTGGAGGAATGGTTTTTCTTGAACAGCTCGTTATCATTATTATACCGATACAAAAGACAATGAAATTTTTCATTACCAGGTTTGACAAAATATTATGCCATTTTTATTTTCAATCAACAATTATTAAAAAAAATTGACTTAGAAATAATAAAGGGTGCTTGACAATATTTTAGAAAATGTATTGGTACCAGCTATCTAATGAAATTTATTATTCTGTTGAATAAATTACTATTGGCTTCTCAGATACGAGTGTATTGTTGTGGACAATATCATAGATAGCATTCAGGAGAGATTTTTTGCCTTTTGCATCTTCAGTTATTTGCCAAATCATAATCCCGCTTCCTTTCCTGATGGCAAGCCTGGTTTTTTTCCTCATGGTAGGTAATCCATTATAATAAATAGTATCTGCTGCCTGGTCAACATGTTCGGCGCCTTGGTATTGTTTTACTATATCTTTATAAGCGTATTCATCTTCAGAAAATTTATTGTAAAAACCCCATCCATAAAATGGGACGCCTAAACCCATTTTTGATTTTGGCAAGCCTTTATCCTTCCAGAAATTCATATCATCCACTGCCATTGAATAAGGCGAATGTGGCCCTGGATTATTGGGGTCCCAGGGCCCTGTGGCATCATAACTCATGATATTGACAAAATCAAAATAATCAAACGTTGAAGCTGGTATGTTGTTGGCAAACCAGGTGGCAACTGCTGCTGTCAACAGTTTGTTCTGAGGTTTTAAAACAGAAGAAAGCGTTTGAATAAAACCTCCGTAATTCTGACCTATAATATTACCCTCCAAATCAACATCAAGGCCATCTAAATTATTTGTTTGCACATATTGTAAAAGCTTATTACAAAAAGCCTGCACGTTTTCAGGTTTTGTCAGGTTCTTCCAGTTCTTTTTAGTGCCACCCAGGTCGGCGCCACCCATTGACATCAATACCTTTACACCTGAGGCATGTGCATTGTTTACTACAGTGGATAAACCTTGAAATGTTGTTAGGTTGCCGTCTGCATCCGGGTTGGCAAATGCAATATTCAGGTGAGTGATTTTATTATAATGAACATTGGCGGCATTATTGGGAAAATCATCCCATGTATTCAAATAACCTACTATCCTGAATTGAGCAATCGTATTTTTAGTCAGTCCTGTAATCAGAAGGAAGAGCAAGCAGTATAAAATTTTTTTCATCGGTTTGATTTGCGATTAAAATTATAACGAATACGGGAATTACAGTTTACAATATTCATGGATTTATAATTTGTTGAGCAGATCTATTACACCTTCTTTTTTCAAAATAAGATAACCAAGCCTGTCATTGCTGATACCTTCTTTCATAGTATAATTAAAATAAAGCTGTTCATCTTTTATTTCAGTTTCAAAATAGCGGAACTGGATATTGGGATATTGTTTCAACACTCCACCTATTTCATACAGATGCGTTGATAAAATAAATAATGCATTTCTTATTTTGCGCAATCCTTCAATCACTGTGGTGCTGCATTTCATTGCATCTTCCACATTGGTGCCTTTAAACAATTCATCAATCAATACCAGCCAGTTTTTTCCATCTGATACCTGTTCTATTGTTTTGCGTATGCGTTGCACTTCATTGTAGAAATAACTTTCACCTTTTACAATATTGTCAATGACATGGATGTTACTGATGAGGCCGTCAAAGAAATTAAGCTGTAAATTCTTTGCCGGTACACCCATACCTATATGTGCGAGATAAACACTAAGCCCAACAGCTTTGATAAATGTGCTTTTGCCAGCCATGTTCGCCCCTGTAAGAAATAAAAAATTTTGTTGTGGCGTGAGTACTACATCATAAGCGACAGGTGATTCCAGCAATGGATGAAATAATTGTACTGCTTCAAAATGCGGAACAATGTTTTGGGTGAATTGAGGAAAGGTGAATTTATAATGTATGCATGCTTTTGCCATGCTATACATAGCATCAAGGCGGCTGTAAATATCTATCAATTCCTGGGCTTCTTCTTTATAGTTGTGCCTGATAAAATATCCGTAATATATAATAGTGGAAGGTGATAACTTTTTTGACCTGTCTTGCCTGATCATCTTTTGTACAACCGGTTTTGATATCAGCATCCTGATGCGTTCCGTTAAAACAGCCAGCGATGCAGGTACATCATCGTGGTTGAGTAACTGATAAATAATATTTATTCCCTGAAGGAAGTCTATAAAGTGAGTTACAGAATACCGAATCAGTGAAAAGTCAGTAGGATAAGCTATTTTATAAAAAATACTTGAAATTGTATTTGAACCTGAAGGGATATTATCAACCTGCGATTCATAAAATTTCTCAATCATCAAGACAGAACCGTTGGTTATAATCTCAGGCCATTGATCCTGTATGCTGATGATCTTTTGTATAGCCTGTTGCCGTTCTGTAATTTCTTTTATTGAAGATAATGTGTGTTTAAGGTAATGTTCAAGCCATATCCTGCCATTGGTTGTTTTGCAAAAATTAATATGGTACAACAAAGAAAGTTCTTCGTTATAATCGAAAATGGAAAGATCATAGAGTGTTGTCTTATCAATCAGCATATTTCTTGTTTCAATGTCCACCTGTTGTTAGATAAATTCAATTTATCAACTGCAGATCGTATTTTACCTGTTAAACTGTAACCGCATCCCTTTATTAGATTCATCAAACACCCCATTTTCATACACAACATTGCCATTAATTATTGTGTGTGTTATTGAACCCGGGAAAGTAAAATTTTCCAAAGGGCTCCACCCGCATTTGTAAAGAATGTTTTCTTTTTTTACCGTGTATGGTTTATCTATGTCAATCAAAACCAAATCTGCAAAATATCCTTCCCTGATGAAACCCCTGTCATTAATCTGAAAACAGGTAGCTACTGCATGGCACATTTTCTCTACTATTTTTTCCAAACTGATTTTTCCTTGTTTATAATAATATAACATTAATTGAATTGAATGTTGAACCAATGGTAAACCTGCATGTGCTTTTTCATAAGGTTTGTTTTTTTCTTCCCAGGTATGCGGGGCGTGGTCTGTGGCTATCACATCAAGCCTGTCATCTAACAATGCAGGCCATAAAGCGGCTTTATTGCCTGGTGATTTTATAGCAGGGTTACATTTTATCAGGTTGCCGAGACTTTCATAATCATCACTGGTAAAATGCAAGTGATGCACACAAACCTCCGCTGTAATTTTTTTATCTTTTAACGGGATAAGATTGGTGAAGAGTTGTAATTCTTTTTCTGTACTGATATGTAAAATATGTAAACGGCTCCCATATTTTTTTGCATATTGTATTGCCCTGAAAGAAGATTCAAAACAGGCATCTTCATTCCTGATTATTGGATGGTCGGCAGGTTGTAAAGTCCCTTTTTCTGCTTTCAGTTTTGCAAAATTTTCTTTGATGATCTTCTCATCTTCACAATGTGTAGCAATCAATAATTCAGAATTGCCGAATATCTTATCCAGCGCCAGCGGGCTATCCACTAACAGGTTGCCAGTTGATGAACCCATGAAAATTTTTACACCACAAATGTCCTTTCGTTTTTCATTGCATCGCATTACTTCATCATAGTTGTCATTACTTGTGCCCATGAAAAAAGAATAATTACCCAGTGATGTGTGCTTGCCGATGGTGTATTTGTCTTCCAGCAATTCCTGTGTAAATGCCGGAGGTTTTGTGTTGGGCATTTCCATAAAACTGGTTACACCACCCGCAACTGCTGCTTTTGATTCAGTATAAATTGTGGCTTTATGTGTTAACCCGGGTTCCCTGAAATGTACCTGGTCATCAATGGCGCCGGGTAATAAATGCAGTCCTTCAGCATTAATTTCTTTAATGGCATATTTTACCTCAATACCCGGTGCGATTTTTTCAATCCGACCGTTTTTAATCAATATGTCGCTATGAAAAATTTTATGTTCGTTTATGATAGTTGCATTCCTGATAATAAGATTCATTGTCTTTTAGACTTTTGCTGCAAATTAATGATCTTGTCCTTAAATAACTAATACGCGTCGATGTTATAAAGACAGTTTTGTAATTAATCAATATTGAAACAATTGAATAGGTTTGTTACAAATGAAAAATATTTCTAAGAAATAATAACAACAGGTAATTATTTTTTGATTCTTCTTATTGTTGTTTGATAAAATATCCTTGTAAAAACATTTGCATGAATCTGTCTATATTAGCAATTACATTAAATGATAAGATTTGTGAAAGAATATAAATTTTCATACCTGGAACTTGAAAATGATAGCGAATTAAATCAGCAGGATAAATCATTGTTGTCAAAGGCAAGAGATGTTACCAGCCATGCTTATGCGCCATATTCCAATTTTTTTGTAGGCGCTGCTGCATTACTTGGCAACAAAGAAATTGTTACTGCTACCAACCAGGAAAATGCCAGTTTCCCTGTTGGTATTTGCGCAGAAAGGGTTTTGCTTTCTGCTGTAAGTTCTTTATATGATAATGTTGCCATTGATACAATAGCCATTAGTTATGATAATAAGAATAAAGATAAGAGTGACCACCCTGTTGCACCATGTGGCATCTGCAGGCAATCATTGATTGAATTTGAAAACCGTTTTAATCATCCGATACGTTTAATACTTTCTGGTATGGTGGGAAAAGTAATTATTATTGAAAGCGCTTCACAACTTCTGCCATTTCATTTCAGCAGCAAGGATATGTAAAATTATTTCGTACTGCAATTGCTTGTCCAGTCAACATGTTTATCAACTTCCACATTGCCTGAATTACAGATGACATTTCCTTTTGCATAACTGTCAACTGTTCTCATCACCCGCACTGCATGATCAGAGTTTTTGCCAATAGTATTATTCAAAATAAAAAATTGTGTGCTATCCACAGGTGAGGTCGGCCTTGTATCAATCAATATCCCGGCCATGCCATTTGCTTTATGCCCGTCAAGTTCACCACTGTTGTCAATCACATTGCCTTTAATTAAAATCTTGCCACTACCAAGACATAAAATACCCAACGCAAAAGTGTGGTTGATATGGTTTTTGTAAACTTTTGCACTTGTGTATCCGCCAAGACTGATGCCGTTACCTTGTATGTCACTGAATTCAAAGCCACAGTTGGTGACAGTGTTATTAAAAATTTCATTCAATGCTGAAGATCCGCATGAGAGTTGTATGCCTGAACGATTGGTGCTGTCAACAATGTTATTATACACTTTAATGTTTCCTAAGCGCAGTGGTTTTGGAGTGATAATTTTTCCGTTGCAGTTAACTTGCCTCAAACCATTAGGGTCAGTTGAACCAAGGTACATGCCTTCCTGGTTCATTTTTACAATCTTGTTGTCATGGATATAAATATTATTGATAACCCAGTTGGGAAACTGCAAAGAGTCAATGCAACTGCCTTCCTGCTTCACCCAAAATCCATAAGTCTTATGATGAATGAAAATATGTTGCACTTCAATAAATGCAGACCTGCCATGGATATCTATACCCACACCATTTGATGCCGGGTCTTCAATTTTAAAACCATACTCAATGGATGTATCACCTGCGCCGGTGATGTTTATATAACGGCAATTATCAAATGCCATTCCATTGACCAGTTGCACCTGGCCGCCTTCATTGATGATGGTTACAGGGCAATCTTTGGTGCCATATAAACCACCTACTGCAAAATATGAATAAGGGTTGTTGGAAGCTCTTATAGCAATTGTATCACCAGGCCTCACATTTTTGCCGTCAATATAAATACCATTATCAGCCCCTTTGGTTGGATAGATTTTATTGCCCTGGCATTTAGGTTTGTTTAATGATAGCTGCAGCAATGCCGTATCGTTAATGCCTTCATGGATACTTGTGTCGGTAGCATTAATGTTGAAATCAGCAGCATGGTTTGCAGGTTTGCAATAACAATTGAAAAAAAGTAAACCTGAAAATAAAAGCAGGTAGTAAGTTCTCATCATTATTTTTTTGAATCTTTTGTAATACCTAATTTCCTCAACTGGCTTTTCACTCTTGAAGGCAAATCATAATCATTGATATGTCTTTGTAAAGTGCTGATAAATTCTTTTCCTTTAATAGAAAAAAAGTTAAAGAGGTAATGGTCTTTATTGATAATGGCAAGCCTTCCGTATTCCTGGTAATTCTGTTTTTTAGCGCCGAATGTTTCAGTGATGTTTGCCCAGTCTTCTTTTGGGTCAACACCGATTTTCTGGTATAGCTCGCCGCCTCCAACAGGTTGTGTGTGTGCCATTGTTACATTGTCAAAAACAATGAGCTTATCTTCAGGGTAGCCTAAAATTTTAGACCACACTGAATCAACTCCCCAGCTTGATTTGTTGCCGGTAAAACTGGGTAAACATTTTTCCAAAGCCATTGCATTGAATAATGGAGCCATCACTTCTATCTGACCGACAAACCTGCAAAAGCAATCCTGTTGCTGTTTAAACATCGGCCAACTGCAATATGAATCCTGCGTTAAAGATGCCTGGCTTATCAAGCTATCAAACACTGCACTCAAAGCAAACATTTTATTGATTTGTTCAGTTTCGATTTTTATATCATCATCAAGGAAATAAAAATATTTGTATTGACGCAACCATTCAGACTTCACATCAGTGAACAGTTTATGCAGCATGTGATATTTAAAATCTTTTAAATGAAAAAAATAATCAGCATCCTTATACAATCCGGGGTCATTGATATTTTCATGATAAAATAACAGGCACAGGTCAAATTGTTTTTTGTCCTTTTCTTTCAACCAAAATTCATTAAACATTGCTGATTTATTACCACAAGGAGCTATTACGATGTTTTGCATATAACCTGTAAAAATTAATTTGAATTATTTACGATCACAAAATAGATTCGGTATTTGGCGTTCAAATTAAATTAAATTCTGTTGTCAAATATTTTTTTGCTGTAAGTTTGAAAAACTTAGTATAAATACAGAGAGAATTGAACTTAAAGCGTTACCTGTCATCATACTGGATCCGTTCAGCTTTTTACACCATTTTGCAACGGTTTTCACTTACATTTTTCGGGCTTATCAACTTTGTTATCCTTGTGCGTGTGTTGGATAAAGAGGAGATGGGCACCTGGGCATTGTTTCTCACCGTTACTTCAGTGTTTGAAGCCACAAAAGGAGGGCTGTTGAAAAATGCGCATGTGATGTATGTGAGCAGTAATAATAATACAGCAGATAAAATTTCAATAGCATCATCTTCATTTCTCATTAATTGTTTTGTAACCATCCTGTTTATTATTTTCCTGTTATTTTGTTCTGCCTGGTTAAGTGAAGCTTTACATTCAGGCCTCAACCTTTCAATGGCATTGTTATGGTTTATCCCCGGTTTGCTGTGCATGATCTTCTTTTCTCATTTTGAAGCCATACAACAATCATTTCTTGATTTCAAAGGCATACTGGCCGGTTACCTTGTGCGGCAGGTTGTCTTTTTTATTTTTCTTGCCGTTACCTTTCTATTAAAAAAGCCATTTACGTTAATAAACCTTGCCCTGTATTTATCCATCAGTATTTTTTGCGGTACGATAGCATTGTATTTTTTCAGTAAAAAATATATCCATCATTTGTTTAAGCCAACTAAAGCCTGGACAAAAAAAATATTTCATTATGGCGGATATATTTTCGGCTCTGGTGTTATGTCTAATATTTTTTCAAATCTTGACCAGGTAATGACAGGCGCTTTTATTTCAAGCAGCGCTGTTGCTTATTATAATACTGCATCAAAAATAAACGGCCTCGTGGATGTACCATCTTATGCAGCGGCTGAAATTATTTTTCCAAAAACTTCAAAAGCTGCAGTGGAAGAAGGCAGTGCTAAAGTGAAATACCTGTATGAAAGAATGGTGGGTGTTTTACTTTCATTCACCACGCCCTGTGCAATTTTTATCATCATCTTCCCCAAATTTGTTATCACGATTATTGCCGGTTCTGCTTATGTGGATGCAGCGCCCATTTTGCAATTGTATATGCTCACCGGTTTATTACGTCCCATGCAAAACCAGGCTGCTAATCTTATCAATTCAATTGGTAAACCAGCTTTATGTTTTGTGATTAATACAGTTTCATTGATAATAAACCTGGTGATTTCCTATATCTGTATCAGGTATATTCATTTTTATGGCGCTGCTGTTGCAACTTTGATTGCAGGTATCATCGGTTTTACAATCTGGTATTTTGTAATGAAAAAAGAAATCAACCTGCAGATGGGGAAAGTGTTTGAATACATACTAATGACTTATAAAGATATTATTAATCATGTCAGCGGATTTTTTAAAAAGGCAAGCTTGAATTCTGAATCAAATAGTGCATCATGAAAATAGCACACCTCATACTTGCACATAAGAATCCAGTTCAATTGCAAATGCTTTTGGAAGCACTACAACATCCTGCATTTTATTTTTATTTACACATAGATAAAAAATCAGACATAAAACCTTTCGAATACCTGGTTGATAATAAAAATATTTTTTTCATAAAAAAAAGGGCCAGTATCTATTGGGCAGGATGGGGTACCATACAGGCCACTATCAATGGCTTTGAAGAAATACTTCCACTGCATCAATACGATTATATCAATGTGATTTCAGCACAGGATTTTCCATTGAAGCCTGCTGATGAAATTTACAATTACATCTGTAAAAGAAATGGTACTGAGTTTATAACCTGTGAAGGTTTGGATACATGGAAAGTTGAGCCAAGAATAAAAAAGTATCATTTAATCAACTGGCGCATCCCTGGCAAATACAGGTTGGGTGATTTTATTACAAAAGTTTTGCCTGCAAGAAAATTCCCTTTCCCTGTTATGGTTGGCCGTGCCAACTGGTTTACACTTACTGCAACAGCAGCACAGTTTTGTCTTGACTATTTAAAACAACATCCCGGTGTGGTTCGGTACTTTAAATATTGCTGGGGTGCTGATGAATTTATTTTTTCATCAATTTTATATAACAATGGTTTTAAAAATAAAATTGCAGACAATCTTTTTTTTGTGAAATGGATAGAAGGCAAAGGGCACCCGGAAGTATTGACAATAGACGATTATGAACTGATAATTTCATCCGGGAAATTGTTTGCAAGGAAATTTGATATTCAAACTGACGAATTAATTTTGAGAAAGCTTGCAGCATTGGTTAACCTGAAAAATCAAACGATTGGTTAAGAAAGTATCCTATGCAATTTTTAAAACACTTTATCATATTCCTGGCACTGATTGCAGCAACAAGTTTTGTGGTGCACCTATATGTAGGCGCTGGTGTTATTGGTATTGATGATGGAAATATTTTTTTAAACTATGCACATCATTTATCTCAGGGTGAAGGATTTGTTTTTAATGCACATGGTGAAAGGGTAGAAGGATTTACCTCATTTTTATGGGTAGTAATCTGTGCTGTGTTTTACATGTTTTCATCAAATCCGGAATGGCTGCTGATTTGTTTTTGTTGTTTGCTTACAACGCTTACAATTACCATTGTTTACAGGGAAGTGAAAAAAAGTATTGAAGAGGTTTATCCAAAAGCAGCTACATATTTTTTCTGGATTTATTGTTTGTTTATAATCAGCATTGGCCCATCCTATTTTGCATGGAGTGTATTGAGCCTGATGGAAAATGCTATATGGAATTTTCTTTTTACAATCATGGTAATCCTTGTCGCCAATAGCATTCATCCTGGAAAAGTTAATGTGGCAAAACAAATCGCCATTATTGTTGTTGGTTGTTTGTTGTCATTAACAAGGCCGGAATCGCTGGCATGGAACCTGGTGTTTACTGTTATTTTAACCTGGGCCGGTTTTCAGAATAAAAGAAAAATATTTTTCCCTGTAATATTTTTTGTTTGTGTAGCTGCGGTTACTGCGGGTTTCTTACTGTTCAGATTGAATTATTTTGGGTATCCTTTTCCCAATACTTATTATGCAAAAGTTTCGCCCGAAAGGATTTATAATTTTGAAGAAGGTTTAAAATATGCAATCAATTTCCTGGCGGGGTACCAGGCTATCATCAGTTTCATTTTTATGATGATGGTTGTAGTGTTGTTGTATAGTATTTTCAAATTAAAAATCCTGGGCAAACAAAGCAGAGACTTAATTCCTGGCAATATATTTCTCACTAAACATTGCATCATTGCATTAATAATTCTGATTGGTTGGGTATTGCCATGCACAACCGGTGGCGACCATTTTGGCGGGTTCAGGTTTTACCAGGATTTGTTGTTGCTGTTTGCTTTTGGAATCAGTTTAGGTTTTTGGCTTTACAACCAATATCAGTTGAGAACAGCAGGTGTTAAATTTTTATTGCTGATAATTGTTGTTTTATTTTTTGGTGTGATTGGAATGAATGATTTGGTTGATTTAAAAACGCCAGCAAAAACTCAGTTGAATTATGAGTTTACACTTGCACATGAGGGCAGGCAAATGGCAGAAAAATTAAATGACATCCTTCCCGAAAACAAACCTTCAATCGGCATGATTGCTGTGGGCGGTTTTAGTTTGAAATATGATGGCAATACTGTTGATTTAATGGGGTTGAATAATATTTTAATGGGCCATAGTCCTGGCGACAGGGAAGGAATAAAAAACCATGCAGCATTTAATAAAGATATTTTTTATCAACTCAATCCTGAAATGCTGTTGCCTTCTAAAGTGAATAATTCCAGGGAAGCGATGATTCAATATTACAACCTGCTGAACGAAAATAATTTTGATAACCAGGCTATGAAAAATATTTTTAATGATAAACAATTTCAGGATTCATATTCACCATTTTTTATTAAGGGTAACAATGATACTACTGGGCTTTTTGTGTTTGTGAATAAAAATTATGTTGGTTCATTGATGAATGATAAGAAAATTTTGGTGCAAAGTATTCCAGTTATCAAATGAAAACACCTATATGTCAACTACTGATTCAAATTTCTGAAGTTCCTTATAGCTTTACTATTCGTTTTTGAAGTTGTTTGATCTGTCTTAAAATGAATTTTAGTAAATATACAATTCAATATAAATTGATTTGCATGTTTGGTTTCTGCCTGGCTATGCTAACTGTGATGAAATGATAATGCTGTTTTTTTTATGCCCTGGAAAAAGTTTAAAATATTTTAATTTATAAAAACATCCTGCTATGAAAAGTATCTCCTATTGGGCGAGAGCACATAAATTGGCGGCTCGTATCATTATTATTGTATCCTTTTTGATGTTGAATATAATTGGGATCATAACTGGTTTTTTGTTACATCAATTTGGGGTTGTTTTGACGGTAGGGGTGTTGTATTGTTTTTTCATTTTCTATTTTTTGGCATTTTTTTCTTATCCGTCAAAAAGTGATAAGCAAAGAATAAAAAACAAGGCTGATTTTTATGTATGGCAGAAAATATGTGATATTATTTTAATCGCCACGACTTATGGAATGATTATTTGCATGGCTAACAATCCTGTAAACTTGCTGCATCTTTATTCCTCAACAAACGCATCTATAACAATTGAAAAAGTAACTCAAAAAGATTCTTTAAGAAATGGATACAAATCCATAAAAGATTTCTCTGCATCAATGAAAGATAAGGATGGTAAACAACTAAAATGGAAAGAGAGAAAACAGTTATTGAAAAAACAAATTAAAGAAATAAAAAACAGTAATGATCTTACAAAAAGCGAGAAAGTATTAATTACCTTCCTTTCAATTCTGGTTGCACTTGGCCTTATATATTTGATTGCTTCTTTAGCATGTAATATAAGTTGCAGTGGTAATGAAGCACTTGCTGTTTTAGTGTTATTGTTGGGTATAGGGGCAATTGTTATTCTTTTTGTATGGGCCATGCGAAAAATTTATAAGAAAAAAACAAAAATGAGTACAACTGTTGTACCTGACACCAGCAATTAATTTTTATTCATTTTCTATTCTTAACTACCTGAATAACTGAAAGGTATTTGAATTGATTGTGAGTGTAAATATGTTCATAATATTGAAGCCTTTTCTTCACTTTATAACCATTTTATCTTCTGAATTTGTGGTTGTATTCCTTAATAAAATCTGATTATGCTGATATACTTTTAAACAATACCTTTGCCGCCTACTAAAAAATATTTTTTATTCCGGGTACAAATAAGCCCTTCCCAAATTAATTACACATGGCAGAACAAGCAAAAAAAGGTGATAAAGTAAAAGTGCATTATCATGGACGTTTAAATGATGGAACCACATTTGACAGCAGCGCCGGCCGCCAACCACTTGAATTTGAAGTGGGCAGCGGTATGGTGATAAAAGGTTTTGATGATGGCGTAACAGGTATGACTGTTGGTGAAAAGAAAACTGTTACCATACCTGCAGAAGATGCTTATGGTCCAAGACAGGATGCAATGGTGATTCAGTTCCCTAAAGCTGATTTCCCTGCAGAAATAGTACCCGAAGTTGGTATGACTTTACAGATGCATAGTGAAAACGGACAGGAAATTCCTGTAGTGATTACTGCAATCAGTGATGATGCTATTACACTCGATGCTAACCATCCTTTGGCAGGTAAAGAATTAATTTTTGATATAGAGTTAGTTGACCTGAAAGGTAATAGCCCATTAATCATAATGCCTTAATTGAAATAATAAAACATTTCATTAGGTTTAGTTTTAAAATTTTACGGGTTCATGATAAGCGATTCATGAACCCGTAATCCTTTTGTTTTAATTCTTATCACGCTTTCTTCCTGTTTAGCCACCAACCTAACCAAATACCCGTAACACCCCAACTCAATAAATAATCAGCAAGATGGCCTTCAAGATCAAATGTTTCATACCAGATATTCTCGGTATAACTTGCATGCAGGAAAATGATAAAGCCAACAAACAAAGCTGCAAGAAATGTTTTACCAAAATTATTATAAGTAAAACCTGCAACAAGCCAGCAAAAAAGTAATACCATAATAAAATTAGTTACAAGATTTTTTATCATGTTCAAACCCATGTTAGTGTTTAAACTTTTATGATAAAAAATCTGTGCCCAGGGTTTACCGGCAGAAGACTCACTTAATTTTTTCATATCATCTGAAGATGCCCCCGGGGGTGTAGTAGGTAAAAAATATCCACCACTCGAATCAAGTTGTGTGTTGAGATAAGCCATGATGCTGTCTTGATTAGGTGTATATTCCTGTGCAGGCCTGTGAAAATCCAATACTGTCCATGAAAGGAATTGTAAAATAAAAATAATGATTGCACCTATTAATGCGCCGGTAATAATTTTCATGATTATTTTTTTATTGAATCTGAAAGATACTTTGAATTTATTTTAACCTGAACTTATTTTATGAATTTCAGAGAAAAATATTTACATCATTTTAATCTCAGAATATCTTTGTTGCCCTTAATTTATTCGTTGAACATTGTATTTGCATCTTATGGTTCAAAAGATAATTGAAAAGTAATCTGATTGAACAATAAGAAAATTTTTGTGATAAAAGAATTGATTAAGATGTTTATTTGTTGAATAAATTTTTGAAAAATGATTAAAAATTATGGGCACACAGTAGCTGAAAGGTTTATGCGCTATGTACAGATTGATACACAAAGTGACCCGGAAAGCAATACATACCCTACTACTGAAAAACAAAAAGATTTAAGTAAACTGCTTGCTAAAGAATTACTTGAAATAGGATTACAGGATGTGCAAACTGATGAATTTGGTTATGTATATGCAACTGTTCCTTCCAACACAGAAAAATCAGTACCTGTTATTTGTTTTTGTAGCCATGTGGACACAGCGCCTGATTGTAGCGGCTACCAGGTGAAACCAATCCTGCATAAACATTATAATGGAGATGATATTATTTTGCCGGATGATATTTCCCAGGTAATTTCAGTAAAAGATTATCCGTATCTGAAAACACATATTGGTAAAGACTTAATTACTGCCAGCGGTTTAACATTATTGGGTGCAGATGATAAAAGCGGTTTAGCAATCATAATGGATATGACGAATTTTTTAATCTCACATCCTGAAGTAAAACATGGTGAGATAAAGATTTTATTTACACCCGATGAAGAAGTAGGAAAAGGAACTGCAAAGGTTGATTTGCAAAAATTAAAAGCTGATTTTGCATATACTTTAGACGGGGGAGAATCCGGTACATTAGAAGACGAAACATTTAGCGCTGAAAGTATGCGCATTACTGTTTATGGAGTGATTGCACATCCAGGTTATGCAAAGAATAAATTAGTCAATGCAATTAAGATAGCAGGTGAAATAGTAGCCGCATTGCCTAAAGGAGAATGGTGTCCTGAATCAACTGAAAAACGGGAAGGCTTTGTTCATCCAGTAGCAATAAATGGTATTGCTGAAAAAGCAACTATAGATTTTATCGTAAGGGATTTTGTAACAGCTAATCTTGAATTGCATGAGAATAGGTTGAAAAAAATTGCTGAAGATATAGTGCAACTTCACCCGGGAGCAACAGTAGAGTTTGCTGTAAAAGAACAATATCGCAATATGAAAGAAGTATTGGACAAAAACCCACAGGTGGTTTTATTTGCTAAAGAAGCATACAACCGTGCAGGTTTGAACGTGGTAAATGAACCGATACGTGGAGGGACAGATGGAAGCCGCTTAAGTTTTATGGGCTTGCCATGTCCGAATATTTTTACTGGTATGCACGCTATTCATAGCAAGCATGAATGGATTGGTGTGAATGATATGGAAAAAGCTGTTGAAGTCCTTGTGAATTTAGTACAAGTATGGGAAGAAAAATCTTAAACTCTTCCATGATATTTTGATATTGTAAAATTATGATGTCAATACTTCAATATTGATGAATGGTGTTGCATCTGGCCATTGAAGGTGATAAATTTTTTGAACGATATCTTCTATATTAATATCACTGCGGTTGGCGAAAATTACAATCATATAATTCAGTGAAGGGATAGTGAAACTATAAGTACGGAAACCTCCATTATCACCACTGTGATATACTTTTTTGTATTGACCATTTTCATCTATAAACCAACCGAAACCGTATCCTGCTTTTTGTTTTTCACTGATGGTAAATTCAATAGACCTGGCTTCGGTTACTATTTTCCTGGAAAATATTTTACCGGATTGCAAAGCTTTGAACCATTTGATATAATCATTTGTAGAAGTATAAATTCCTCCATCGCCTTCTGTTGAGAAAAAGATATGTTCGCCAGGTCCCGATTGAATAAAACTTTTTGAAGAACTATCGTAATCATAGCCTGTAGTTTCATTATAAATATCAGAACCTTCATTCCATATAGTTGTGTGCAACATGCCTGCTGGTTTGAAAATATTTTTCTCCATGTAATCATTAAATGACAAGCCGCTTAGTTTTTCAACTATCAATGCAAGCAGGCAATAGGCAGTGTTGCTATACCTGAATTGTGTTCCCGGAACAAAATATGTACTGTCAATATTTTTTATAGCATTATAAACATCTGCATTGTGTGCATGGTGCATACCGGTAGTATTTGTGTAATCATAATGGTCAATGATACCTGAACTATGAGTGAGTAATTCTTTTACAGTAACTGTATTTGCAACATGTTGGGCCATATCCGGGAAAAAACGGATGATTTTATCCTGCAGTGAAAGTAAATGTTTTTCTTCCAGTTGAAGAATTGCAATAGCTGTAAATTGTTTGGTTAATGAGCATATATTGAAATCGGATGATGCTGAAATTTTTTCCTTTGAATGGATATTGCTGATGCCATAACTTTTCTGAAAGAAAATAGTATTGTTATTCACGATGGCAACAGAAGCGCCCGGCAAAGAATCACTGAAATATGTTTGAAGCAGTGAATCAATCCTGTTTTTTAATGAGGTATTTTTACTTTGATTCTGTGCTATTGATGTGGTGCTGTAAATAAAGACCAACAGAGCAATCAATATTTTTTTCATGGCTTAAAGATGGAAATAAAATTCCGGCTTACATAATTTATACTTTGTTATATTGCATAAAATATTTCATTTTTTAAATTTACTATATGTCATTACCTGTCAATAATAAAAAGAATAACAGTAAAACATCTAAAGGTCAGCAAAGCGGAAATGCAGGTTCAAAATTTATCAAGGTGAATTCAAAGCAGAGTGGTGCCAAACAAAAAGTGCGTTCAACAGGTGCAAACAGAGGCAGTTAGAAAACCGGATAGATTCTATTAATTATGCAGGGTGAATATTGCCTGCCTGTTAAGTTTTCATCTGCTGTATTGTTATTAATAGCTGGTGGTTCAAAAAAAAATAAGAGTGAAATTTACCAGTATGTAAAAATTAGTTTTTATCTTTTTGCCGTAAAAATTATGCTATATGATAAAATTCAATGAAATCAAACTCGGCGATATTCTATTGGGTGATTATGGCGATAAGAAGTGGGAAGGAGAAGTAGTTCGCCTGAACCATGATGAGAAACAAGTTTGTCTTGCAACAGAAGTACAGGAGCTTTGGTTTGAAACGAATGACCTGTACCCGATTACTTTAGATGATGAGGCGATGAAAAAATTAAGCTTTGTGAAGGAAGATATGCCGGATGGTTCTGTAAAAT
Organism: uncultured Parafilimonas sp.; assembly: GCA_964400415.1. GTDB lineage: Bacteria > Bacteroidota > Bacteroidia > Chitinophagales > Chitinophagaceae > Parafilimonas. The sequence continues at coordinate 139,308 of CAYNTP010000006.1, read as the reverse complement.
ATAAGAAGGGTGCATTCAGGATGTTGATTCCAAAAGCAGGTGATTTCAGTCATATAGACATCTGGTACAGGGATGATAAACGTATTAATCCTTTTATTCAATATGTGCACCAATTACAAAACCATTATTTGCAAATGACGAAAGTGCATTTGACCAAAGAACCTATTGCATAAAATATATTCTTTTAAATATTAACCATCATACAATTTGTATGGTGGTTTTTTGTTTGTTGTAATACTATGCGGTTATTTATTTTTTGTTGCCTTATAATTTTAATGTCTTCATTATCCGCCCAGCAATTTGGTGGCGAACCTGCATCTGTAAAATGGAAAACTATCAATACAGATACGATAAGGATAATTTATCCTTCAGGACTTGATAGTGTAGCATCACGCATTGCATCCATCACTTCTGCAGAGCAAAAAGGATGCGCTTCTTCAATTGGAAACAGATTGAAAAAAGTGAGCATTGTATTGCACCCGCAAACAATTTTTTCAAATGGATATGTGGCATTGTCTCCCTGGCGCAGTGAATTTTATTTAACACCTGAACAAAATGCTTTTGAACTGGGCGCTATGAGTTGGAGCGATTTGCTTAGCATACATGAATACAGGCATGTGGAACAATACAACAATTTCAATACCGGTTTATCACATGCTATGCATATTTTGTTTGGACAGAACGGTCAGGCATTGGCGAATGCGGCTGCAGTACCAGATTGGTTTTTTGAAGGTGATGCAGTGTATAATGAAACTATGTTGAGCAGGCAGGGTAGGGGAAGGTTGCCTTTATTTTTAAATGGCTATAAAAGCATGTTCCTTGAAAAAAAAGATTATAGCTATATGAAACTCCGTAATGGTTCATACAAGGATTTTGTTCCTGACCATTATCCGTTGGGATATATGTTGGTTGCTTATGGTTATGAAAAATATGGAAATGATTTCTGGAAAAATGTAACGCATAGCGCCGCATCATACCGGCACCTGTTTTATCCATTGCAGAATGCTGTGAAAGAATATGCAGGTATCCCTTTTAATAAATTTGTAAACAACGCTTTTACTTTTTACCAGGAGCAGTGGAAAAAAGAATCAATTCAGGATTTACATTTTATCAATTCAGTTGAAAAAAATAATGTGATTGATGAAAAATATCCTTATCCTACAAGCGATGGTTCTATAGTTTATCTCAGTAAAAGCTATAAAGATTTACCGGCATTTATACTGCAACATGCTGATGGCACTAAAGAAAAAATTGCCATACAAAGCATCTGCGATGATGATTATTTTTCTTATAACAATGGGAAGATTGTTTATGCATCATCTAAGCAGGATGCGAGATGGGGTAACAAAGAGTTCAGTGAAATAAGATTGATTGATTTAAAAAATAAACAGGTGAAAAAAATCACATCTGGCACCCGTTATTTTTCACTTGGTATTTCACATGATGGGAAAAATATAGTTGCCGTTGAACAGGATGTTGATGGCAGTTCAAAACTGGTATTGCTTGATACAAATGGTGTTGCTGAAAAAATATTGAGTGATGACAAACATCATATTTTTTCTTACCCGAAATTTTCTGCTGATGATAAAAATGTATTTGTGTGTGTGAGGAATAATGCTGGTGAGATGAGCATCATTCAACAAAACATTGAAACCAATGCAATACAAACAATTCTTCCATATTCAAACAGGATTGTAGGGTTTATGAATGTGCAGGGTGATACATTAATTTATAGTTGTTCGAATAATGGGAGGGATGAAATATGGTCTTATATTAATACTGAAAATAAGAATTACAGGGTGGCTTCATCTGCAACTGGTTTTTACCAGGCATTTATCCGTAATAAGATATTAACTACGTCAGCTTTTACTGCCAATGGATATAAACTTGCAACAGTAAAACCGGTATGGCAACCTGTGGATGCAACAGACACATTGAAGGACTTATATGTTTCAAAGCCATTTCAATTACCATCAAATAATTTTCTGTCAGCTATGAAGCAACGCAAATTTCAGTCAACATCATATTCGAGGCTCTCTGGCTTTTTTAATTTTCACAGTTATAATCCATCATTCAGCGACCCTGATTATTCATTTATTATTTATGGTCAAAATGTGTTGAACACTGTGCAGAGCCAGTTATATTATACCTATAACAGGAATGAACGTTTCAGCAGGGTAGGTTATACAGGTGTTTATGGTGGATGGTACCTGCAACCATTTGTAGATGCGAATGAAACTTTTAACCGTACACTTCAATATAACCAGGATACAACATTCCATTGGAATGAAACAAGGCTGGCAGCAGGTTTTCAATTGCCATTAAATTTTAGCGGTGGTAAAATGTATCGTAGTCTTTCAACATCTGCCGGTTATAATTATATCAATCTTCAGTGGACAGGTTTGGCAAAACAACTATTACACAACTCTGCATTCAGTTATTTGCAGTTCAGGATAAAATACAGCCAATATACCCAACAGGCTAAACAATATATCAATCCTCATTTCGGCCAATCATTGTTATTGCAATACAGGACAGGCAGTACTGCACATCAGTTTTTGTTAAGTGGTAATTTTTATTTTCCGGGGTTTGCCAAAACACATAGCATCGTGATAAACCTTGCTTACCAGGCAAGAGATACTTCAGGCAAGTATTATTATGAAAATAATTTTCCTTTTTCAAGGGGATATAGTTCTGTTGATTTTCCCCTGATGATGAAATATGCAATTAATTATAATTTCCCAATAGCTTATCCCGATTGGGGTTTTGGAGATATTGTTTATTTCCTGAGAATAAGGGCAAACTTGTTTTATGATTTTACGCGGGTGAAAAGCCTTCGTACCGGCAACCAATATAATTTTGCTTCAACTGGTGCAGAAATATTATTTGATACAAAATGGTGGAACCAGCAACCGCTTAGTATTGGGGTGAGGTATAGCAGGCTTTTGAACACGGATAATACTATTCTTAATCCCAATCAATGTGAATTAGTTTTGCCATTAAACTTATTTTAAGTTTCTTTTTGTTAGTGAAAATGTTTAAAAATTGGGCAATACTGTTTGCAATATTTTAATTAAATGAGATTTGATTATTGATTAATACAGTGAATAAATTATTTAACTACTTATTTAGTTTTGAAATTTTGTAAAAATTTTCTCATTTAGTTGCATTCCTATATCTTTGCGCTCCCAAATTTATGTCCAAACAACCATTGATTCAACAAGACGGTACTATTTTAGAAGCGCTTAGTAACGCTATGTTCAGGGTAAAACTGGAAAATGGACACGAAATTTTGGCAACAATTTCAGGAAAGATGCGGATGCACTATATCCGTATTTTACCGGGGGATAAGGTAAAAGTTGAAATGAGCCCTTATGATTTATCAAGAGGCAGAATCATTTTAAGATATAAATAATAACAGGCTGAAAGCTTAAGGCTGACAGTAGAAAGCAGATAATATGAAAGTAAGAGCTTCGATAAAAAAACGCAGTGCAGATTGCAAAATCGTTAAGAGAAAAGGCAAGCTGTATGTTATCAACAAAAAAAATCCCCGCTTCAAACAGAGACAGGGTTAAAATGAGTAAAGGCTTTCAGTGATGGTAAAATAATTATTGCCAGCACTGGCAAGCAAAGCATAAAAATAAAAAAATAAACAGAAATTATGGCACGTATTGCCGGAGTTGATTTACCAAAAAATAAGAGAGGCGAAATAGGCTTAACCTATATATATGGAATAGGCCGTTCTACTGCGCGTTATATTTTGGATAAGGCAAATATTTCTTATGATAAGAAAGTAAATGATTGGAATGATGAAGACCTTAACCAGATCCGTAACATCATCACCAATGAAATAAAAGTAGAAGGTGCATTGCGGAGCGAAGTGCAGATGAGCATAAAGCGTTTATTGGACATTGCATGTTATCGTGGCCTTCGTCATCGTAAAGGGTTGCCGGTTCGTGGACAGCGCACCCGTACCAACAGCCGTACAAGGAAAGGTAAGCGTAAGACAGTTGCTGGTAAAAAGAAAGCACCTAAGAAATAATTAAATCCGAAATCTGAACATGGTTTCGGATTTCGTTATTAAAAATATTCGAATTCAAAAATCAATATGGCAAAAGCAGCAAAAGCACAGACAAGCGCCAAAACAGTAGCAAAGAAAAGAATAGTAAAAGTGGACGCATATGGTGATGCCCACATCAATGCTACATTTAATAATCTTATAGTGTCCCTTACTAATAAACAGGGCCAGGTTATCAGCTGGTCTTCAGCAGGAAAAATGGGTTTCCGTGGTTCTAAAAAGAATACACCTTATGCAGCACAAATGGCGGCACAGGATGCAGCAAAAGTTGCTTTTGATGCAGGACTGAAAAGAGTGGATGTATATGTAAAAGGACCTGGTGCAGGCCGTGAAAGCGCAATCCGTGCTTTGACACAAAGTGGTATCGAAGTATCAATGATAAAAGATATTACTCCATTGCCACACAATGGTTGCCGACCTCCAAAGAAAAGAAGGGTGTAATTTACACTTAATTATAAAAAATAAAATATTATTCATTAACCGGGTACAGTATTTATTTTAAGATTTTTAATGATGCTGTATCGTCACCAAAAAATCAAAGTTCATCAGTATGGCACGTTATAACGGACCTAAAACAAAGATCAGCCGCATATTCGGCGAGCCTATATTAGGCAATGGAAAATGGTTAAATAAAAACAGCAATCCTCCAGGTCAGCATGGCGCTACCCGTAAGCGTAAAACTTTAGGTGAATATGCAGTTCAGCTAAAAGAAAAACAAAAAGCAAAATACACTTATGGTGTTCTTGAACGCCAATTCCGTAAAACATTTGAAGAAGCATCACGCATCAAAGGTGTTACAGGTGAAAACCTGATAAAACTTTTGGAAGCACGCCTGGATAATACAGTATTCCGTTTAGGAATTGCTCCCTCTCGCCCTGCAGCACGCCAGTTAGTTTCTCATAAACATGTTATGGTAAATGGAACAATTGTAAATATCCCATCTTACCAGTTAAAACCTGGTGATAAGATTGCATTAAAACCAAAGAGTGATGGCAACTCATCTATCACAAGCCAGATTCGCGGGAAGAATCCAAAGTTTAATTGGCTTGACTGGAACGAAGGAGAAAAACAAGGTGTTTTCATCACTTATCCTGAAAGGCAATCTGTTCCTGAAAATATTAAGGAACAACTGATAGTGGAATTGTATAGTAAATAAACCTTGTGCTCAAAAAATAAAGGGCATAAGGTAATATAATCAAACAAAGAAATCAGCTTTAAGTTCATATATAACTTAAGCACAAACAAATAAAACAAAGGAATATAAAATGGCCATTTTAAACTTCCAGAAACCAGATAAAATCATATTACAGAAAGCAAATGATTTTGAAGGTTCTTTTGAATTCCGCCCGCTAGAACAGGGTTATGGTTTAACAATTGGAAATGCCCTCAGGAGGGTATTATTAAGTAGTCTTGAAGGTTATGCTATCACAAGCATTAAAATTGAAGGCGTAGAACATGAATTTGCAACTATTAAAGGTGTTACTGAAGATGTAACTGAATTGATCCTGAACTTAAAGCAGGTTCGTTTCAAAAAAAATGTTGATCATGATGTAAACAGTGAAAAGGTTGTGCTTAGCATTAAAAACAAATCTGAATTTACTGCAGGTATGTTGAATGATGCTGTTCAGAGTTTTGAAGTAATGAACCCTGACCTGGTTTTATGTACAATGGATCAAAGTGCCAACCTTGACATTGAGCTTACCATTTCCAAAGGTCGTGGTTATGTTCCTGCAGAAGAAAACAGGGCTAAAGAATTACCTTTAGGTTATATTCCTATTGATTCAATTCATACTCCTATCAAAAATGTAAAATATTCAGTTGAAAACTATCGTGTTGAACAAAGAACCGACTACGAAAAATTGTTGTTGGATGTTGCAACTGATGGAACAATACATCCGGAAGAAGCAGTAAAACAGGCTTCACGCATTTTGATCCAGCACCTGATGATCATCACTGATGAAAATATCACATTTGATAATAAGGAAGATCGTAAAGAAGATGTGGTGGATGAACAGATGTTGCAATTGCGTAAGGTATTAAAAACACCTTTGGAAGATCTGGATCTTTCAGTTCGTGCATTCAATTGTTTGAAAGCTGCAAAAATCAATAGCTTGAGTGAGTTGGTTCAATATGAACAGGAAGATTTGATGAAGTTCCGCAACTTCGGTCAGAAATCTTTAAGTGAAATTGAACAGGTGTTGGGTGAAAGAGGTTTGCATTTCGGTATGGACCTCAGCAAACTTGGTTTAGATGATATAGGTTAGAAATATTTTCCGGGTTTTTTTTGATGCCGGAAAAATATGTTGATAAAAGTTCTTTATACATTCATAGTCTTTAAAAATATTGAAGACTTCCTCCTGTAATTCCTTGACACGGTACAGGTGGTTTTTTAAAACAGACTTTATTTTCTCTCACAAGAGATGATGAGGTTGAAAAAAAATAAACAGTCATGCGTCACGGAGACAAAATCAAAAATCTTAGCCGTACAAAGGCACACAGAGATGCGTTATTGGCTAATCTTGGAAGCCAGTTAATAGTTAATAAACGCATAGTAACGACTTTGGCAAAAGCAAAGTCTTTGAGGGTTTATATTGAGCCACTGATTACAAAAACTCATAAAGGTGATAGCAAAGAACAGATCATGCACCAGCATCGAGTTGTTTTCAGCTATTTGAAAGATAAAAATGCAGTGAAAGAATTATTTACTGTTGTTGGCCCAAAAGTAGCAAGCCGTCCTGGTGGTTATACACGCATCATTAAACTTGGTACACGTGTGGGTGATAATGCTGAATTAGCTATGATAGAACTGGTTGATTTCAATGAAGTATATAGCAAATCAGGAGCAGGAACAGAAACTACTAAGAAAACACGTCGTAGCCGTTCTAAAAAATCTGCATCTGCAAAAGCAGTTACTGAAAATACTGAAGTTGCAAAAGCAGAAGAAACCCCGACTGCTGTTGAAGAAAAATCAACGCCTGTTGAAGGTGAAGGCGATGTTCAGAAAGGAACAGAAGAATAATAATTTCAAAACAATTTATAAAAGGCAAAACGTGAAGTTTTGCCTTTTTTATTTTTATGCAGTGAAGTTTATTTTGAACCTTCGACTAGCGACCCGTTATAAGATATCTGTTGTTTGTCAGAACTGTTGACTAATAAGTTGGCATTGCCATTGTTAAATACTGTAAATGCAAAAGTGGGGTTATAAACCCTGTCATTGGTTTTAATGGTTATATTGTAACTGTCTTTTTTCAAAGGACTGATGGAATAACTGAAATCTGTTGAAGTGAAATTGTAACCAACATCTGTTGCATTAATAGGAGCAGTATAAGCTTTTCCAAAATATGGAAGGTTTACAATCAATGAATCATTTTTTACCTGTAGAGAATATCCATAATCCAAAACCCGTAACCTGCCTGATGCAGGTATCATATTGTTTGGCCGGAATATGAATTGCTTATTCTGAATTGAATTTTTAATTGAAGAATCCTGGGCTTTTGCATAGTTGTAAGACAGGAATGTGATACTCAATATCATCATTAATTTTTTCATCACATTAATTTTTAATTATTCATTTGTTGTAATGAAATTAGACATAAGAAAAAGAATTTGTTTAAGGATAGAAGAGTAACAGATTGTGAAAATTCAAAACACTTCATTTGCATTTTGAAAATATTAAAGCAAGCTTCTATTTGTATCTTTGCAAAAAAATATTAATATATGAACCTCGGATATTTTTCTTACCCGATGCCGGCAAATGAACCAGTTTACAGTTATGCCCCGGGTACAGTTGAAAGGAAAAAATTAAAAGACACATTATCTGAATTAAAAAAAGGTGAACTGGATATACCCATGTATATTGGAGCAGATGAGGTGAGAACAGGTAAAAAAGTTGCATTGCATCCGCCACATGAAATTACTCATACACTTGGTTATTTTCATGCAGGTGATGAAAGCCATGTACAACAGGCAATTGATGCAGCATTAAAAGCAAAAGAAGCATGGAGCAATATGCCCTGGGAAGAAAGGGCGCATATATTTTTAAAAGCTGCTGACCTGATAGCCGGGAAATACCGTTACCTGATGAATGGTACAACAATGCTTGGTCAAAGTAAAAATCCATTCCAGGCAGAGATTGATAGTGCCTGTGAACTGATAGATTTTTTAAGGTTCAATGTTCATTACCTGAGTGAAATTTATAAACAACAACCCAATTCATCACAAGGCATACATAACAGGATGGAATGGCGTGCGCTAGAAGGTTTTGTACTGGCAATAACACCATTCAATTTTACTGCAATAGGAGGTAACCTTCCTACCAGTGCTGCAATGTGTGGCAATGTGGTTGTATGGAAACCTGCTAACACTCAAATTTTTGCTGCGCAAATGTTTATGCGCATTTTAAAAGAAGCAGGTTTACCTGATGGCGTAATTAATTTAATTTATGTTAGCGGCCCGGTTATTGGAAAAGTTTGTTTTGCTCATAAAGATTTTGCTGGTGTACATTTTACCGGTAGTACGGGAGTGTTTAACAGTATGTGGAAATCAATAGGTGAGAATATCGCCAATTATAAATCATACCCGCGTATTGTGGGTGAAACCGGCGGTAAAGATTTTGTGATGGTGCACAAATCTGCTGATGTTGATGTGGCTGTTACAGCTTTGGCAAGAGGTGCATTTGAATTCCAGGGACAAAAATGCTCTGCAGCATCAAGAGCTTACCTTCCATCAAATATTGCTGATGAAATAAAAGAGAAACTCCTGGCTGACTTAAAGACAATGAAGATGGGAAGTGTTGAAGATTTCAGCAATTTTATTAATGCAGTAATAGATGAAAAATCTTTTGATAATATAGCCAGGTATATTGATAATGCACGTAAAGATGCGAATGCAGAAATCATTGCAGGTGGCAATTATGATAAGAGTAAAGGTTATTTTATAGAGCCTACAATTATTGAAACCAAAGACCCGAATTATGTTTCATTATGTGAAGAAATTTTCGGCCCGGTACTTACAATTTATGTATATGATGCAGATAAATATGAAGAAGCTTTAAAGCTTTTGGATGCAACATCACCTTATGCTTTAACAGGCAGTATTATTGCACAGGATAGAAGTGCTATTGTTGACGCGACAAATCAGTTAAGATATGCAGCAGGAAATTTTTATGTGAATGATAAACCTACAGGCGCTGTTGTAGGACAGCAACCTTTTGGTGGAGCAAGGGCAAGTGGTACAAATGATAAAGCTGGTAGTATGCTAAACTTATACCGTTGGTTAAGTGCAAGAACGATTAAAGAAACATTTAACCCACCAACAGATTATCGTTATCCTTTTTTGAGTGAAGCATAATTCATAAAATATAATTTGAAATAAAAAAAATAAGTGCAGAAAAAAGAAATCACATCTGCACTTATTTTTTTTATAAATATTGTAAAAGGCTTTTTAACTAAATGCCTGGTAGATTATGATTTCTTGGTTAGTTGATCAGGTGAAAAATTGAGATTAAAAAAGAATAATCAAAGTGTACTATAAACATATTAATAAGAACATTTTTTCAACACAATGTATTTTGTTGTTTAACAATTAAATAGTGGCATATATTTTGTGAATTTTCTGACGTACAAAAAAATTGTAATTCACAAAGAGTAAAAATAAATATATCAACGGGGAACAAATATGGACCGTCTGTTTAACAGACGGTTTTTTTTGTGCTAAAACTTAAAACAAATCAGATATTTTTGTTGAGTTTCAACCTGGTAAAAAATCAAATCTTATTAGCTTTTATTTTGCACAGATTTTTTTTCAGTGTATTATTTTGAAATGCTACATTCACGTTCCAAAATAAATTTATTATGATAAAATTAATGGCAATTGGTAACCTTGGAAAAGATTGTAATGTAAATACTGTGAACGGTAAAAACGTAATCAACTTTAGTATAGCACATACAGAGAAATTCAAAGATAGCACAGGTGCTCAGCGTGAAAAAACAACATGGGTTGAATGCGCTTATTGGACTGACCGTACCGGCATTTCTCCTTATTTGAAAAAAGGCACCCAGGTATATGTTGAAGGTACACCTGAAGTGCGCACTTATCAAACTAATGATGGGAAAAGTGGTGCTTCATTAAGTTTACGTGTACAATTAATACAATTATTAGGTTCAAAGACTGAAGGGTTGAGCAATTTGCCTCCTCAAACAAATGAACGTACTTATGATGGAGGAAATAATTCTGGTTCTGCTACAGTTACTAATCCTGGAAATAATTACGAATCAAATGAAGCCAGTGATGATTTGCCATTTTGATTAATGCCGAATCAATTAAATGGTTCATATAAAAGAGGCTGTTTATATAAACAGCCTCTCCTTTTTTATCAATCACCTCAAAATCTGAAAGTTAACCCACCATTGACAATGTATCTCCCATAACCTGCTTCAATAAAGAATCCTGCGTTAGGTGAGAAATTAAATCTTGCACCCAACGATACCTGGTAAGCAAGGTCTGTTATGTCTTTACCTCCTTCCGCGGCTTTACTACCATCAGGGTAAGCATAATCTTCATCTCTTGAACTGATACCAATTGCAGTACGAATGTATGGGCTAACTGTTTTTTCATAGGTTGGTATATAACTCATAATATTAAACAGAGCACTCCAACTTTTAATTTTCCCTGTAAAAAGAGGATCATTGGTGTTGGTGCTGTAATCAAAATATTGTACGCTAGTCTTTCCATAAGTGCCCATTATTCCAATGCTATTAAAACGACTGAATTGAAAATCCAAAGCTCCGGTTAAAGGACCGGTTTGAGTAAATGAGTTACCACGAAATACGTTAACGTTGCCATTAAATTGATCAGGGAAAAAATTCTTATCAAGATTAGGATAACCGTATCCGATACTTAAATTAACAGTAGGGTGGAAAGCCTGCTGTTGCCTTTGGTGCTGATATCTGTGATAGGGCCGAGGCGGTCTTCTGTATCCGCGTTCAATTATAACGCCACCACCATAAATCTGGGCTTCTGCAGATACAGATGCAAAAATGAGCAGGATTGAAAAAAGGGTTATAAGTTTTTTCATGTGCTTTTATTAATTTTGCCTGTGACGAGTTCCCGGTTTTAAGGTTTAATATCTTGTAAAAATCAAATTGCGGGCTAATCTTATCTTCTTAGATGGTACATTTTATATTTTCTTAAACTTTTTGCAGACTTAAAAAAAACCTGCTGATATAAGTATATTGCTTACCTTTGCCATCCTTTAATTTGGGCTACCGGCATTTTGGCGATAATGAAATCATATGTTTGCTTCTGAAGTTGCCTTTTTGAACCCGTTATACTGCCCAATAAAATTCCGGAAAACTATCAATAAGATATGTCATCAACTAAATTGCAAAACAGGGTCAGCTTTGGAAAAACAAAAAACCTTGCTGAATCCCCCGATTTATTAGATATCCAATTAGAGTCATTCAGAGATTTTTTCCAGTTAGAAACTACACCGGATAAACGTAATAATGAAGGTTTGTTTAAAGTGTTTAAAGAAAACTTTCCAATTACTGATACCCGTAACATTTTCGTTCTGGAATTCTTAGATTATTTTATTGATCCTCCACGTTACACTATTGAAGAATGTATGGAACGTGGTCTCACATATGCTGTTCCTTTAAAAGCCAAGTTGCGTTTAAGCTGTAATGATGAAGAACACGTGGATTTCCAGACTATTGTTCAGGATGTGTTTCTTGGCAATATCCCGTACATGACTCCCCGAGGTACATTTGTTATCAATGGTGCAGAACGTGTTGTGGTATCTCAGCTACACCGTTCTCCTGGTGTATTCTTTGGCCAATCAGTACATCCCAATGGTACAAAGATTTATTCTGCAAGAGTAATTCCTTTCAAAGGTGCCTGGATGGAATTTGCTACTGATATCAATAATGTAATGTATGCTTACATTGACCGTAAGAAAAAATTCCCGGTTACAACATTACTTCGCTCTATCGGCTATGAAACTGATAAAGACATTCTTGAACTTTTTGGAATGGCGGATGAAGTAAAAGTTGATAAGAAAACTTTGAAAGCTTTTGTTGGCCGTAAATTGGCAGCCCGTGTTTTAAGGACTTGGGTAGAAGACTTTGTAGATGAAGATACTGGTGAAGTTGTATCTATTGAACGTAATGAAATCGTAATGGAACGTGATACAGTCCTGGACGAAGATGCAATAGATATGATCAGTGAGCTGGATGTGAAGAGTGTGTTTATCCAGAAAGAAGATGTAGGCGGTGATTATGCCATTATCTATAATACTTTAAATAAAGATACTTCAAATAGTGAGTTAGAAGCTGTACAACACATTTATCGCCAGTTGCGCGGCGCTGATGCACCGGATAATGAAACTGCCCGTGGTATCATTGATAAATTATTTTTTAGCGATAAACGTTATGACCTTGGCGAAGTAGGGCGTTATAAGATCAACCGCAAATTAGATGTTGCTCAAAAACTGGAAACAAAAGTTTTAACGCGGAATGATATCATTGAAATCATTAAATACCTTGTTCGTTTAACTAATGGTAAAGCTGAAATTGATGATATTGATCATTTGAGCAACCGTCGTGTCCGTACAGTTGGTGAACAATTGTATGCTCAGTTTGGTGTTGGCCTTGCCCGTATGGCTCGTACCATTCGTGAAAGAATGAATGTACGCGATAATGAAGTGTTTACTCCTGTTGATTTGATTAATGCGAGGACGCTTTCTTCTGTTATAAATTCTTTCTTTGGTACTTCACAGTTATCACAATTCCTGGATCAGACAAACCCTCTTTCAGAGATAACTCATAAACGCCGTATTTCAGCACTCGGACCCGGTGGTCTTAGCAGGGAACGTGCTGGTTTTGAAGTGAGAGATGTGCACTATTCCCACTATGGCCGTTTGTGTACAATTGAAACCCCTGAAGGTCCGAATATTGGTTTGATTTCAACACTCTGTGTTCATGCCCGCATTAATGAAATGGGTTTCATTGAGACCCCTTATCATAAAGTAACAGATGGTCATGTAGATATGAAGAAAATGACCTTCTTAAGTGCTGAAGAAGAAGACACTGCCAAGATTGCCCAGAATAATGTTGTCATTGATGAAAAAGGTAATTTTGTTGAAGACAGAATTGTCAGCCGTCAAACAGGTGATTTTCCTATTCTTGAAAAAAGTGAAGTTGAATATATGGATGTTGCACCAAACCAGATTGTTGGCTTAAGTGCATCATTAATTCCATTCCTCGAACATGATGATGCCAACCGTGCATTAATGGGTTCCAACATGCAACGTCAGGCTGTTCCGTTAATCAATCCAGAAGCTCCTATAGTTGGTACCGGATTTGAAGGTAAAGCTGCACGTGATGCTAGGATTCAGATTCATGCAGATGGTGATGGCGTTGTAGAATATGTGGATGCAAAAGAAATACATGTTCGTTATAAAAGAAATGATACTGATAGATTGGTAAGTTTTGAGGAAGACCTCGTAAAATACAGGCTTACTAAATTTATCAAAACAAACCAATCAACATCTATTATTTTAAGGCCTGCTGTTAAGAAAGGACAGGTTGTAAAAAATGGTGATTTTCTAACAGAAGGTTATGCAACCAAAGATGGTGAATTAGCATTGGGACGTAACCTCCAGGTAGCATTCATGCCCTGGAAAGGTTATAATTTCGAAGACGCAATTGTAATAAGCGAAAAGGTTGTAAGGGATGATATTTTCACTTCAATTCATATTGATGAATTTGAACTGGAAGTACGTGATACAAAATTGGGTGAAGAAGAATTGACTCCTGATATACCAAACGTTTCTGAAGAAGCTACAAAAGATCTTGATGAAAATGGTATCATCCGAATTGGTGCCCATGTGCGTGAAGGTGATATTTTAATTGGTAAAATAACACCGAAAGGTGAAAGTGATCCTACACCTGAAGAAAAGTTGTTACGTGCCATATTCGGTGATAAAGCCGGTGATGCAAAAGACGCATCATTAAAAGCGCCAAACGGAACTGAAGGAGTAGTTATAGACAAAAAACTTTTCCAGCGTGCTAAGAAAGATAAGAATGGTAAAGTGCGTGAAAAGGCATTGTTGGAAAAAGTGGAAAAGGTGCATGAGAAGAATGTAGAAGATCATAAAGAGATCCTGCTTGAAAAGTTGCAGACCTTACTGAAAGATAAATCTTCAGCAGGTGTCAGCAACAACTTTGGTGAGATGCTGATTGGAAAAACTGCAAAATTCAATGCAAAGAACCTTGGTAGTATTGACTACCAAAATGTAAATCCTTTGGGTTGGACAGGTGATGCAGATACAGATGAACTCATCAACAGGTTATTGCACAACTATAATATTAAATACAATGAAGAACTGGGCCGTTATAAACGTGAAAAGTTCAACATTTCTATAGGTGATGAATTACCTGCAGGTGTGCTTAAACTCGCAAAAGTTTACCTTGCTGTTAAGCGTAAACTAAAAGTTGGTGATAAGATGGCGGGCCGTCACGGAAACAAGGGTATTGTTGCGAAAATTGTTCGTGATGAAGACATGCCTTTCATGGAAGATGGTACTCCTGTTGATATTGTATTGAATCCTTTGGGTGTGCCAAGCCGTATGAACCTGGGACAGATTTATGAAACGATTTTAGGTTGGGTTGGAAAGAAAATAGGAGCAAAATTCGCCACACCTATTTTTGATGGTGCATCAACAGAAGAAATTGAAGCTGCTTGTAAAGATGCTGGTATTCCATCAATGGGGCATACATATTTGTTCGATGGTGAGACAGGAGAAAGGTTCCATCAGAAAGCAACAGTTGGCGTTATTTATATGCTGAAACTGCACCACATGGTTGATGATAAGATGCATGCCCGTTCTATTGGACCTTACAGCTTAATTACGCAACAACCTTTAGGTGGTAAAGCTCAGTTTGGTGGTCAGCGTTTTGGTGAAATGGAAGTATGGGCTTTGGAAGCTTATGGCGCTGCTAATATCTTGCAGGAATTACTTACAATAAAATCTGATGATATTATTGGCCGTGCAAAGACTTATGAAGCAATTGTGAAAGGAGATAATATTACCCGTGCAGGTGTGCCTGAATCATTTAATGTATTGGTTCATGAATTGCGTGGTTTAGGTTTGGATCTTAGATTTGATTAAGAAATTAATGCACTTTTATAAAAAAGGCCATTTCAACGAAATGGCCTTTTTTTATTTTATTATGCTTTTTATACTTATTTGGCATACCATTTTTTTGCAAACTTATCAGTCAGCAAAAAGTTTTGCCATCTTGTAGAGATAGAGTCTTTTCCTGCATCATTTCCATGTAATCCATCTGTTGTTTCATATACTGTCCAGGTAAATCCGTCAGTTTTTCTTGGTGTTGAAGTAGCCCAATCATAGAAACCCCATGTGATTAATGGAGATACAATATTTGCACCTTTATATTCAGTTCCAGGTACACCATTTATTTGATCTTCTATTGCCCATTTACATGCCCATCCAAAATAATAGGGACATGGTTCAGTATTAAAAATATTTTGGTGATCGCCAAAAGTTGTTGTCCTTGCCAGAAGATAGACCAGTTTCACATTCGGGAATTTTTGCTTGAAAACCCTGAAACATGCTTCTAATTCTTCTTTAACCTGGAGCGGTCTTCCTGGAAAACTTGTAATGCCGGTTGAATCTTCAGATTCAAGATATATGATTTGTACCTGCCTGAAACTTGTATGAAGATTTTTTACTCTTGTTGCAACAAAGTTCCAGTAATTATCATCCGGGTTCATGATATTATTAATTCTTGCCTGTCCGCCACCTTCACTAAAATTAAATAACATAAGTTGAGGATTAACAAGCGGATTTAACAAAGTCTTATTCCTTAATGCGACTATATTTTGCCCGCTGATACTCCACCCGATTGAACCAAAAATAATTTTGCCATCTTGTGGTGATGGTTTGCCTAATGTATCCAGTGGTACTAAACTTTTGCAGATATTCAATAAGTCATTTGCATAAGTGCCCACAGGATGATTCAAACCATTTGGATATAATCCCCCTATAAATCCTTTAAATTTTCTTTTACCAAGATCATTTAATGGGGTTAATGTAGCAGTTGTAATCATCTGATCAATACTCTGATCTTTAGCTTGAATTGTTACATTATTTTCTTTTGAACAGCTTCCAATAAAGAATGTTAATAGGAGAAAAGTTGAAAAAGTTTTCATGAGTCTGATTTTAAAGATTACAGTAAATATAAAGGTTTTGGTTGTATTAAAATATTTATTATGGATAAAAGCTAAAAAATTGTCCTGACGTAAGAAATTATTAAAAAGAATTTACTCTTTGTGTTCTATTGTTGGTTTCTCTGTAATATTTTTTTGCCGTGTTTATTTTAATCATTCAATTTACTTCTTTCAGATAATATTTATTTTAGGTTAATGTATAATTTTCAGGGGTTAAAATTTCTTTTTTGCTTTTGCAAAAAAATGGTTGCTTATTTTGCATAAATTTTTAAAACAGAAATTATGAAGAAAGTAGTTGTAACAGGTATGGGTGCATTAACACCTATCGGAAACAATTTGCAACAATTTCAGTCTGCTTTATATGAAGGGAAAAGTGGTGCAGCCATGATTACCCATTTTGATGCATCAAAATTTAAAACACGTTTTGCCTGTGAACTCAAGCAATTCAACATATTTGATTTTATAGAAAAATCAGAGGCAAGGCGATATGACCCTTTTACCCAATATGCCCTTGTTGCAGTACAGGAAGCTATTAATAATGCCAATATAAATTTCGATACATTAAACAGGAACCGAATTGGTGTTATCTGGGGTTCTGGAAACGGAGGTTTCTTAACCTTTGAAGACCAGGTATCAGAGTTTGCAAAAGGTGATGGTACGCCAAGGTTCAATCCATTCTTTATACCCAAAACAATTGTTGATATTGCATCAGGTGTTATTTCCATAAAACATGGTTTAAGGGGTATCAATTTCACAACAGCATCAGCATGTGCAACATCAAATACAGCAATCATTGATGCAATGAATTATATACGTTGGGGAAAAGCTGATATGGTGATTGCCGGTGGTTCTGAAGCGCCGATTACACATGCAGGTGTTGGTGGTTTTAATGCAGCTAAAGCATTATCCACACATAATGAGAATCCTGCTGTTGCATCACGGCCATTTGATATAAACAGGGATGGCTTTGTTATGGGTGAAGGTGCAGGCGCTTTAATTCTTGAAAGCTATGATCATGCAGTGCAGCGAGGTGCAACAATTTATGCTGAAGTAGCAGGCGGCGGAATGGCTGCCGATGCTTATCATTTAACAGGTACACACCCTGAAGGTGAGGGGGCATATCTTGGAATGATGGCTGCATTGGAAGATGCAGGTATCCAACCACAGGATATTGATTATGTAAATGCACATGCTACTTCAACACATGTTGGTGATATCAGTGAACTGAAAGCAGTTGAAAGGGTATTCGGAAAAAATACAAAAGTTTATATCAATTCCACTAAATCAATGACAGGTCATTTGTTGGGCGCTGCAGGTGTAGTGGAAGCAATTGCATGTGTTACTGCTATTCAGAGAAACTGTATTGCTGCAACAATCAATACTCAAACGATAGAACCAGGCTTTGAACAATTTAATATTGTGATGGGAAAACCAATCAACGTGAATGTGCGTTATGCCATGAGCAATACTTTTGGTTTTGGCGGGCATATTGCAACAGCAATTTTTAAAAAATTTGAAGCTTAAAATTTTTGAATAGCCCCATACAACTTTGGATTTATTTTCTGTGGTTTCAAAATAAGTTTTCCAGGTGAAAATTTTATTCATTTGACATTGATTGAAAATTTTTTTGAAAAATTTTCAATCAATGGAAATATCTTTTTTTCTAGTAAAAATAAAAGCCTCCAGTTATTGAAGGCTTGTGTGATCCGGACAGGATTCAAACCTGTGACCCACAGCTTAGAAGGCTGTTGCTCTATTCAGCTGAGCTACCGGACCTGATTGTTTAAGAGGCGCAAAAATAAATTTTAATTAGTTTGCACCCAAACCATTTATAATGGATGTAAAAATAGAAGAAAGCTGGAAACAACAATTAAAATCAGAATTCAGTAAAGATTATTTCGAAAATATTACAGCATTCATCAAGACTGAAAAAGCACAGGGTAAAATTATTTATCCGCCAGGTTCTTTAATTTTTAATGCTTTTGAAAAAACACCATTTGATAAATTGAAAGTTTTATTACTTGGCCAGGATCCTTATCATGGCAAAGGACAGGCAATGGGTTTATCTTTTTCTGTACCAAAAGGCGTAAGGCCTCCTCCTTCTCTTTTAAATATTTTTAAAGAATTACATGATGATATAGGCATACAAATTCCTTCAACCGGTGATCTCACACCCTGGGCAGAGCAAGGTGTTATGTTATTAAATGCTGCATTAACTGTACGTGCAGGTGAGCCCAACTCTCATGCAAAAATTGGTTGGCACCAGTTCACTGATGCAGTTATTAAAAAACTTTCTGATGAAAAAGAAGGAACAGTTTTTTTATTATGGGGTTCATTTGCACACCAGAAACAGGAACTGATTGATCAGACCAGGCATTGTGTTTTAAAAGCAGCGCATCCATCTCCATATAGTGCTGATAAAGGATTTTTCGGATGCAGGCATTTCAGTAAAACGAATCAATATCTTATCAAACAAAATATAGACCCAATCGACTGGGCATTATAATAAATCAATCATGAAAAAAATAAATCTAAAAAATGTTGTTGCTCTATCGTTGTTGCTTTTGATTTCAATTACTGCTGAATCTGCAACAGTTGATACTGTGGTTATATATAGCCAGAGCATGCACAAAAATGTAAAATGTGTTGTGATAACACCTGAAAGTTATTCTCATGATACATTACATTATCCTGTTGTTTATTTATTGCATGGATGGAGTGGCAATTATTCAAGTTGGGTTACTTACTGCCCGGATCTTTTAAATATCATTGACAGGAATAAAGTAATTACTGTTTGTCCTGATGGTGATTATGACAGTTGGTATTTTGATGCACCATTGGATCCTTCAATGAAATATGAAACTAACGTAGCGCTTGAGGTGCCTGCTTATATTGATGATCATTACAGGACAATACGTGACAGGAAAGCAAGAGCTATTACGGGTTTGAGCATGGGTGGCCATGGCGCTTTGTATCTTGCAATAAAACATAAAGATTTTTTTGGTGCTGCAGGCAGTATGAGTGGTGGTGTTGATTTCAGGCCTTTTCCTGAAAACTGGGGTATTAAAAAATATCTTGGTGATTATGCTTCACATAAAGATAATTGGGATCGGAATGTCGTAATCAATCTTGTTGATTCTTTAAAAAATGGTGAACTGAAAATTATTTTTGGGTGCGGTGTTAATGATTTTTTTATCAATGTAAACAGGGCATTGCATCAGAAATTGCTGGATAAAAAAATTGATCATGATTATGTTGAAAGGCCTGGCGAGCATAACTGGGCTTATTGGAACAATGCCGTACAATATCAGTTTCTCTTTTTTCATAATTTCTTTGAAGCAAACAAAATGTTGCATTAATTTTTTGATAAAAAACTTGCCAGGGTTCTTGTAAAAAGAAATCGTGGCTTATCTCTGTCAGGTTTTTTGTAAATAAGTTTTATTCGATTATAAACAACGTGTAATAAAACATCATTCAGTCTCGGCAAAAATGAAATCTTGAAATATGGAAAAAAAATTAGACAAACAGGTAGCAATAATTACGGGTGCCAGTTCTGGAATTGGTACCGGTTGCGCAATTGCATTAGCAGAGGCAGGTGCAACTGTAGTAATAAATTATCCTTTCCCGTCCACGAAAGCTGCAGCCGATGAAGTGGTAAAATCAATTCTTGTAACAGGAGGGAAAGCGATCAGCTATCAGTGTGATGTAAGTAAGGAAGATGAAGTCGTAAAAATGTTTAGTGATGTTGTGCATCAATTGGGTACCGTTAATATTTTGATTAATAATGCAGGCCTGCAAAAAGATGCAAAGTTTACTGAGATGAGCCTGGCTGACTGGAACACTGTTATCAGTGTTAATTTAACCGGCCAGTTTTTATGCGCAAGGGAAGCTATCAAAGAATTTCTAAGAAGGGGTGATGATGGTAAATCAAAAAGCATAGGAAAGATAATTTGTATGAGTAGTGTACACCAGGTTATTCCCTGGGCAGGACATGCGAATTATGCTGCTAGTAAAGGAGGTATTAATATGCTGATGAAAACCATAGCACAGGAATATGCCCCACAGAAAATCCGTATCAACAGTATTGCGCCTGGCGCCATTCAAACACCAATCAACAGGCAGGCGTGGGATACTCCGGAACACCTCAATAATTTATTAATGCTGATACCTGATAAAAGAATCGGTCAGCCTGATGATATTGGCAGGGCTGCAGTTTGGCTGGCAAGTGATGACAGCGACTACGTAAATGGGGCTACGTTATTTGTTGATGGTGGTATGACGCTTTATCCCCGTTTTGTTGATAATGGTTAGGCATTGTTATATACTTTAATAATGCTTTCTCTTAATGAACCGGCATCTTCTGAGCAATGCCAGAAAATAACTGATGCTATTGCTTCAGGTTTTACCCATTTGTCAAAATCAGCGCCAGGCATGGATTTGCGGTTGGGTGGTGTATCAATCGTGGAAGGAACTACCACGTTTGTTACTACATTCGTTCCTGCTGCTTCACCATTCATCAATTCTGCCAGGCGGAAAATAAGTGATTTTGATAAGCCATAAGCGATAACACCTTTACTGTTTTTTGCATCCAACCCTGCTTTTGAACCTATTAAAAATATCCTCCCGTTTTTTTGCCTGAGCATCTGTTTAAATATTGGCTGGGCAACGTTATATGCGGTTTCAAAATTTAACTGGATTTGTTTTTTTATATCGCTCGATTTCGAATCAACCACCTTGCCCATCGCAAACCCGCCGGCAGTTAGTACTGCAATATCAATTTTATTAAACCTCTTTATTACATTTTCAATAAATTTTTCAGAAGCATTTTCATCTGATAAATCCACTATTACTTCTTCATAATTCTGTACCGGTAAATTTTCATTAGGAATTGTTGTTGTTCCTACAACATAATATCCTTCGTCAAGGAATTTTTGTGTAACTGCTTTTCCAAGGTTGCCTGTTGCGCCTGTTATAATTGCAATTTTAAAATCTGCCACACTATTAGCTTTTGCTTGTTAACAATATTTTTATCGTAAGGCAAATTTAGTTATAACTTCTTTATTGATTTGTCGCATAGTTTTCATTCATCTCTAAAAAAAGTAAATTTGTAACCATGATTACATGGCAGGAAGTTTTGTTACGTTTATTTCTCGCGGCTGTTTTTGGAGGATGTGTAGGTATCGATCGGCAAAGACATGAGTGGGCTGCAGGCCTTCGCACACACATGCTTGTATGTATGGGCTCTGCATTAGTTATGATAGTTTCTGCTTATGGTTTCAGGGATGTATTACCCGAAGATCATGTAACCCTAGATCCCTCACGTGTGGCGGCACAGGTAATCAGCGGTATTGGTTTTTTAGGTGCAGGCACCATTTTATTTTTGAAACATGAAGTGGTAAAAGGCCTCACTACTGCTGCAGGATTATGGACTGTCGCAGGTATTGGACTTGCCACAGGTGGCGGTTTATATTTTGCTGCATCTGCAACAACAGTTTTAGTATTAATTATTTTGATTGTACTCAAACCTTATAAGAAAAAACTGACTGTAGAAAGATTGTTTTCTGAAGTACATTTAAAAATAAACAGGCAGTTGGTCTCACTGGCTCAGGTAGAACAAATTTTGAATACCATGCACATTGATTATAATCATATCAGGATGAACACAACTGAACTGGAACAAATCTGTTCAATTGAAATCCGTTTTGATGAAGCTGTTGATCATAAAGAGATCTTAAGCCTGGTGGAAACATTGAATAGTCAACCTGGCATCAGTGATGTTGATTACAAACCAGGTGTAGTATGATCATATCTTGCTTATCCATCTTTTAAAAGACGCCGCATTTTCCTGGCTCACTATCATTTCTTCATTTAATGGTAAAACAAGGTCAATGCTGATTTTGCTCTTGTCAATACTTCTGAATTTTGTAATGTAATTAGCATTGACAATATACTGCCTGTTGGTGCGGAAAAATGTATCATCGTCTAGGCTTGCTTCAATATCTGCCAATGAATTGGTTTCACATAAAAACTTCCTGTTGTTTTTATCCACTGCAAAAACAAGTTTGTGTTCAGTAAAAAAGTAAACAATGTCTTCGAGTTTCAGGCTTAAAAACTCAATTCCTTTTTTTACAATAATCCTCGTTTTATTTTTTTTATTGAACTGCATATATTCAAAAACCGCCGCATAATTTGTAATAAAATGCTGCTGGAGGTTTTGATATTTATTTAATGCATTGGCAAGTTTGATTCTTTCTACAGGCTTTAATAAGTAGTCTATACAATTGTATTCAAATGCATCAACAAGATATTTATCATAAGCGGTTATAAATATTACCGGGCATTTGACAATCCCTTCTTTTAAAATATGGAATGCAATACCATCAGACAACTGTATATCAAGTAAAATCAGATCTGGTTCATGATTTTTACTTAACCATTCAATGCTTTGCGATACTCCGGTAGCAGTGCCAATAATTTCTATCTGGTTATTGATAGATTGTATGCTCATTTTTAAATTTTCTAAAGCAGGGGCTTCATCTTCTACTATAAAAACTTTCATGGTTTACTGTTTGTATATTGGAAAATTATTTTGTTATGATTGCGGTTTCAATAATGGCAGCTTGACTGTAAAATGTTCACTGTCTTTATAAACCAGTATTGTTTTACCTGTTAAAAGCATATACCTGTTATCCAGGTTGTTCAATCCAGTGCCTGTTGTTGGAGGCTTGTATTTTTTTTGAATGATAAAATTTCTCATAGTAACATAATTTGATGTTATAGTAACATGAATAGTTAGCGGGTTATTTTTACTTAGTTCATTATGCTTAATGGCATTCTCCAGCAAAACCTGCAATGATATCGGTGGCAGGAAAAGGTCTTCTGCTATAACATTTTTTATTTCAATATTCATGTCAATAGCATCATCATATCTTATTTTCAACAGGTAAAAAAAGTTGCTTAAAAATTCCAGTTCATCACTTGCTGTAACAAGGTTTTTTTCGCGGTTAATGAGTATGTACCTGTAAACTTTTGCCAGCGTATCATTATATAGCCTTGCATTAACAGGGTCTGAAGAAATCAGGTAGGATAAAGTGTTTAATGAATTAAAAAGGAAATGCGGGTCAATCTGGTTTTTCAGTGCTGTTAGTTCTGCATGCGTTTTGGCAAGGTCCAATTGTTCTGCTCTTTTTTCTGTATCCTGTTGCCGTTCTTTTAAATAATAGAGTTCATAAAGGTTTGTAACTAATATAGCTGATACAACAATTATCATCACTGTGATAAAAAGGATATGATAAGAAATAGTTACTTCTTTTGAAAAATGAAGCCAGGCAAGTAGCCCAATAGTTGAAATAATAGCTGTATAAACAATGATAGAAACATATAAAATAATTATGCTTTTATAATAAGTTGACAAATGTGCAGGGATGTTTTTCCTTATAAAAAACATTAATCGGACATTGCCTTCCCAGATAAACCATGCTAGTAAAATAAAGTAAAAATAGCTGGCCAATAGTTGCCAGTTATTATAACGAACGTTAGTTATAATGCCTGAAATATTTGCGATTCCTGTTGCTAAAACGGGAATGCAGATAAGCTTTATTATAATGTCTTTCTTAAATGTTGCTTTCTCATCTGCTGAAAATTTTCTAATCATTGTTGCAGCATACATGATGGATAATTAACAGCAAAATTTTTAAGAAAATATCCTGATAGAAAAGTTAATAGTTACAAACGGTCATAACTCCTGTTTGAATAGTCTATCTCATGCTCCGGATGATTTAAATCTTTATAATCCTGCTTCGGAAATAAAAAATCTGGATTCGGTATGTTTTTAAAAAACCGTATCAGCATCCATCTATATTTTTGAAATCAGAATAAAAAATTTTTTCTCATTTTTAGACAAACTACGGGTGGTTTTTACCACCTGTACTTTTTTTCATAATTAAAACCCATAAACATTTTAATTTGAAAAAACAGAATTTCAATTGTTGTCATAAATGAATATTCATTCTTTAATTTTTTCCAACAAGCAATCTTACAGGATAAGCAGGCATGCTATATTCTGGTTGTTGTGGATTTTATATTATGCAGTTATGACAACAATAATAATGCGTAATGATTGGGGTGTATTTAAAAGGTTTTTTGAATCATTCACAGTTGTGGCATTATCCACTCCGCTTGATATGTGTTTTTGTTATTTCATCATTTATTTTCTTTTCCCAAAGTTTTTATACAAAGGCAGATATACTGGTATGTTGTTATTATGGTTGTTGGCAAGTATTATTTTCATTTTTTTATTTGAACTTAATTCCAGTTTTGTTGTTCCGTTTATCAGGGGCTGGTTTGTGGGCAAAGAAACTGTGCATGTGGATGATCCCAATTATGCTTATGATTTTTTTGTTTTGTTCAGCCAGATCAATATGGAGGGCTGTGTTGCCTCATCAATAAAACTTGGCAAACTATGGTATGTAAAACAACAGGAAATTGATCTTATCAAACAGGAAAAATTAAAAATAATTGCTTCTGAAGAAAAGGGCGAATTGCAACCTGCATTCCTTATCAATCTTCTTGGCAGGATGGAAACAATTGCTGGAAAGCAGCCTGGAATTGTTGTGCAGTCCCTTCAAAAGATACGCAAATTGCTTACTTATATTTTGTATGAAAATGCAACATCTAAAGTGCCCTTATCAAAAGAGATTGTTTTATTGCAGGAATATATTGACCTGGAAAAATTAACTGCTGAAAAAAATATCATCGTTACTGTATCAGTGCAGGCAACACCAGCGTATGAAACTATTGCCCCTTATATTTTGCTCCCCGTTGTTGAAAATGCTTTCAAACAATTGAACAGTTATCCTTTATCAGAAGCATCACTTAATATAAAAGTAACTTATCATAACGGGATATTGTATTTGCAACTACAATGGGATAAACCAATTGAAACATCATCGTTAACCAATGGCCGAAACGTTATTCTGCAAAACATTTCTAAGAGACTACAATTAATTTACCCGCAAAGCCATGACATAAAAATGACAATAAGCGCTAAGAAAATCCTTTTTAATCTTTCGATCAATTTAAAGAAGGCGATCAATTAATTTTTCAACACTTGATAACCCTGCTTCAGTAATTATTTCTCCGGTTTCGGTTATAAAGCAAGCATAGCAAACAAGCTAATCGGGGATGCATTTTGTCTTTTATTTTTTCGATATAACACTTTACGCTTAACAGCTCAATTAGTATTTAATCAAAACAAACATTTTTTATGAAATTATTTTGCACGTTTATGTTGTTGTTTTTGTGCATTGATGTATTTGCACAGAACCACACGGTGACCGGCACCATCACAGACCAGAATTCAATACCGGTACCTAATGCAACCATACTCGGTAAAGGCACCAAAACCGGGGTTGCATCAAATGAAGACGGGACATTTTCTATTTCACTTCCTTCATCTGTTACCACTTTGATTATATCATCTGTGAATTATGCAACGACAGAAATTGATATAGCCAACAAGTCATCAGTATCTGTAAAGTTGATGCCGGTTTCCGCTAATTTATCTGAAGTAGTTGTTGTTGCTTATGGTGTACAGAAAAAATTAAATGTTACCGGTGCAGTATCAACTGTAAAAGGTAGTGAGCTGGCTGATAAACCTTTTACGTCAATAGACAAAGCGTTGCAGGGATTAGCGCCGGGTGTACAATCTACATCAGCTTCAGGTGCACCTGGCTCTGCAACCAATGTTCGCATCAGGGGAATAGGCTCAATCAATGCAAGCGCTGCACCATTATGGGTTATTGATGGTGTGGTTGCAACAATCGGTGACCTTACATCCAATACAACAACTGCTAATGCATTGAGTGGGTTAAACCCTGATGATATTGAAAGCATCACTGTTTTAAAAGATGCTGCTGCCACTTCTATTTATGGTTCAAGGGCAGCTAATGGTGTTATCATTGTAACAACAAAAAAAGGTAAGGCAGGCAAAACGGTTTTAAGTGCAACAGCAGAAGTAGGTTCAAATGATATTGCTTATTTCAATGATAAAAATAAAAGTTTAACCAGTGTTCAGACACAGGATTTGCTGCGTGAAAGTGTTATCAATGCAGGTTATGTAAATAACAATAATCAGGCAGATGATTTTATTGAAAATGCTTTAGGTATTCCCAAAGATTATACAAAAACAAATACCGACTGGTATGATGTTGTTACACAAAGGGGCAATCAGTCTCAATATAATTTAAGCCTTACTGGTGGTAATGATAAAACACAATTTTATACATCAGCAGGTTTGTTTAACCAGGTGGGTACTGTTATCGGTTCTGATTTCAAAAGATACAATGGAAGTTTTTCTCTTACTCATAAACCTAACAGTAAAATTGTTTTTAATGTCGGGCTTAATGGTAGCTATAGTTTGCAACATACACCTACCAATAGCGGCGCTTTCAGCAACCCGGTCATTGCTTCCTATTTCCTGGTGCCATGGTACACACCATATAATAAAGATGGATCATTACGTTATGGTGATAACGATCCGGATAATGAGTTTCCAATCAATGGAGGACCATTTAATCCTGTTGCAGTTATCAAATTAGATAATAGTGTTGCCAAACAAACCAATTTCCGGGGCTATGTTTCCGGTGAATATAATTTTTTGCCTGGCCTGAAATTCACAAGTCGTTATAGCGCTGAATTTTTGTCAATACAGGAAGATGCATATCTCAATCCATTTTATGGAGATGGCCAGACAACAGGTGGTAATGGATTTGCCTCAAACAGGCAGGTGTTTGACTGGACTTTTACGAACCTCCTAGATTATAGACAAGGTTTAAATGCAGACAGGGATATCTATTTTGATATTTATGCAGGATATGAATCCCAGTATTACAGGAATTATTTAATGCAGGCAGGTGGCCAGGTTTTCCCGGGTGATTTACGATTGAAATTTTTATCTGCTGCTGCCACACCTACTACCGCATTTTCATTGCCTGATGAGAATGCGACGATGTCTTACCTGTCAAATCTGGTTCTGAATTTTAAAGATAGATATGTTATTACAGGTAGTTTCAGAAGGGACGGCTCATCAGTATTTGGCGCTAATAACAAATGGGGAAATTTCTTTTCTGTTGGTGGCACCTGGAATATGAGTGAGGAACAGTTTATAAAAAATATCGGTTTCATCAGCCTGTTGAAACTAAGAGCTTCTTATGGTGAAAATGGTAACGCTTTGGGCTTTGGCGAATACCAGGCTTTGGCAACTTATGGTTTTGGTTATAATTACACCGGTGCACCAGGTAGTGCTCCCAATAATGTTGGTGATAGCAACCTTACATGGGAGAAAAATAAGATAACTGATATCGGTATTGATTTTAGTTTGTTTAAAGGAAGGGTGAATGCAAGTTTTGATTATTACAACCGTGTTACATCAGGCCTTTTAAGTAATGTACCGTTATCAGGAACGTCAGGGTTTACCAGCCAGTTGTTGAATGTAGGAAGTATCAGGAATTCCGGTTATGAAATTGCAGTTGGTGGAAAACCATTAGTGCTCAAAAATTTTACATGGGATATCCAGTTTAATCTTGCTCATAATACCAATAAAGTTTTGGACTTGTATAAAAATTCTCCGATTCCAGGAGGGTTATTTAATATTACTGAAGGCCATGATGTACAGGAATTTTATTTGCCTTTATGGGCAGGTGTTGATCCTGCAAATGGGGACCCTTTATGGTTTACTGATGACAGTCACTCAACTACTACAAATGACATCAACAAAGCGCCTTATACATTAACTGGAAAATCTGCTTCACCAAAATATTTTGGTTCACTAACAAATTCTTTCACTTATAAGGGTATATCACTTTCAGTACAGTTCTATTATAATTTCGGAAATTATATCTATGATACATGGGACTCTTATGCTATGAGTGATGGCGCTTATATCGGATTCCTGAACCAGTTTTCCAACCAGTTGACAAGGTGGCAAAAACCAGGTGACCATACCAATGTACCTAAAGTGATTTTTGGTGGCAACTTAAATTCCAACTCTGCATCAACAAGGTATTTGTATAACGGCAGTTATATCCGGTTGCGTGATATTCAATTAGCATATTCGCTTCCAAAAACACTGCTTCAAAAATGGAATATCAATCATGCTTCCATATATGTGCGGGGCACTAACCTTGTAACATTTGCGAAGGACAAGCTTTTGCCGTTGGATCCTGAAACAGGTATTCAAAGCGTTAATGATTTTGATGTCTTCATTCCAAAAACAATAGCAGCAGGAATCAGGTTTGGATTCTGATCAATAGTTGTTCAGCATAAAAAATAATACAATGAAAAGAATATTCAATATATACAGTATCGCAATAATGACTGTGTTACTGTTTGCTTCATGTTCAAAAAGTTTTATAGAAAGAAAACCATTCGATAGCGTCCCATCAGGTGATGCCATTACTGATGTAGCTTCTATGCAAACAGCATTAAACGGGGCTTATGCAAATATGCGTGCAGTGGGAGTTTTTGGCCGCGATTGGCCGGTGATCGGTGACTTGCAAGCAGATAATTGTTTTATAGAAACTGAAAATTCAGGTAGATATATCCCGCAATACCAGTTCAATTTTACAGCTACTGATGATACTTATGGTGAAATGTGGAATGGCGCTTATTCTGTCATTCTGAGAGCAAATAAAATTATTGATGCAGATGTTACAGGTGCAGATGCTGACCCGGTGCGGGCACAGGCTTATGCCATCAGGGCATTGATGTATTTTAAACTGGTAAACACTTATGCAAGGCCATATACTGATGATCCTGGCGCACCTGGCGTACCGGTTGTTTTGCATTATGATCCTTATGACCAACCTGCACGTAATACTGTAAAGGAAGTGTATGATCAGATCATCAGTGATTATAAAACTGCTTTTGACAAAGCGCCTGATTATAATAACTCAGTTACCTTAAGCAAATATGCAATTGAAGGATTGTTGGCAAAAGCCTACCTGTATATGGGCGATAAAGCCAATGCAAAACAAGCAGCTGAAGATGTGATAAATAATGGCCCTTTTACTTTAGTGCCAGCAGATAAATATGCCAGTTTCTGGGCAGACCCGGGCATTCATACAGATGCAGTGGAAGTAATGTTTGAAGTGGATGCAGACATTATTAATAACAATGGCTTTGATGATTTTGGTGGGTTTTATGCAAATGTTTACCAGGACCTTTATGCTACACAGGACTTGTATAACCTATATGGCATTGACGATGTTCGTGCATCTGTCTTGATTCCTTATTATACCAAAGCAGGTGCCCCGGCAGTTATCGTTAACAAATTTCCGAATGGCGCCAACACGAAAGACAGGGATAATATCAAAGTGATACGCCTTGCTGAAGTTTATCTTATTGCAGCTGAAGCATCTTATCCTGCTGATGAAAATGATGCAAGGCAATACCTGAACACCGTTGCAGAATCAAGGGATATTACTTTTAATGGTTACACTTCTACAGGTAGTGCATTGTTGAATGACATCATCACTGAAAGAAGAAAAGAACTTGCATTTGAAGGGGACAGGTTTTATGACTTGAACCGTTTAAAAATGGATATAAACCGTGAAGCTGATTTGGCATCAATACCCGCTCCATTGTCAATTCCATATAGTGATTACCATCGTATAGCCCCGATTCCGCAAACTGAATTGCAGGCTAATCCGAATATAACACAGAACCCTGAATATTGATTGTTTTAATAGTAAAGAAGAAACAGGGTAAAACAGTGCGATTGCATTTGATAAAAATTCAGAAATTTCAATTGCCGGGTTTATCCTGTTTCAATTATAATGCAACCAAAAATTTCAAATAGTGGAAATATTTCATTTTTAGAAACAGTGTTCAATATTTTTAATAGCCGATACAAGGCTTCTCTTTTTTTATGCTGACAGCGCCTTTGAATTAATGGCTATTTTGTTGTGAAATGAATTTGTGGTGTATGATATTTGCACTATCATTCATTTTTTAAAAAAAACAATATGCCGTCATTTGATATTGCCAGCAAAGTGGATTTGCAAACACTCGATAATGCTGTCAACACTGTAAAAAAAGAAATCAGTAACAGGTTTGATTTTAAAAACTCGCCTGTTGAAATTAACCTCAACAAAAAAGATTTCCTGGTTACACTTGAAGTGGAAAGTGAGATGAAAATGAAACAGGTCATAGATGTTTTGATCAGCCGTTCAATGAAGCAGGGTATTGAACCCAGCGCTTTTGATTTTTCCAAAGATGCTCATCAAAGCGGTAAAGTATTAAAAAAAGAAGTACCTGTTACCAATGGATTGAAGCAGGAAAATGCAAAAAAAATAGTTAAGCTCATCAAGGACAAAGGTTTTAAAGTGCAGGCTGCAATAATGGATGATATAATAAGGGTGACAGGGAAAAAAATTGATGATCTTCAGGCTGTGATTGCCGCCTGTAAACAAGCCAACCTGGAAATACCGTTGCAGTTTATCAATATGAAATCTTAATGAGTTATAAATTTGAAACACTGAGGATGCTCTATCCTGGTTGATTTAAGCGGTTGGTAACCAATGATTTTCTGAGGTTCTTTGCCAGTATGAAATATTTCTATACTTTTGCGCTCCAAATTTTTATTTCCCACAAGGCCCGATAAGAGTCCCGGCAGTCCGGGAACGCCAGCAGGGAGTAATCTTAATAAGATTATAATGCCAAAAGTAAAAACGAACTCCAGCGCCAAAAAGCGTTTTAAATTAACAGGCAACGGAGAGATCTCTTACCAGAAATCATTCAAACGCCACATTCTTACAAAAAAATCCACTAAACGTAAAAGGAACCTTCGCAGAAAAGGTTTTATTGACGACACCAACAGGAATTTCGTTTTGCGTTTATTGCGCCTGAAAGGATAATTCCGGCAACAGAGTAATAATAAAATTTTAAAACAATTTCCTGTTGCTGATAAACAGAAATTAAGATTGCGCAGGAATAAAAAATATCAATTATGCCACGTTCAGTAAATGCAGTTGCATCAAGGGCAAGAAGAAAAAGGATCCTCAAACAGGCCAAAGGCTTTTATGGAAAACGTAAGAATGTATATACGGTAGCAAAAAATATTGTTGAAAAAGGTATGACCTACAGCTATGTGGGGCGCAAAAATAAAAAACGCGAATACCGTCAACTTTGGATTGCACGTATCAATGCAGCAGTAAGAGAAGAAGGTTTGACCTATAGCGAGTTTATCAACCTTTTAAATAAAAAAGGTATTGAGCTCAACAGGAAAATTTTAGCTGATCTTGCAATGAATGAACCGGAAAGCTTTAAAGCGCTGGTTGCATCTGTAAAATAAAAACAAAGAAAAAATTTTTAAACCTCGCTGTCAGCGGGGTTTTTTTTTATTTGTTGATTATTGCAAACAATTATTTTTGTACACGCTTTTTTAAAACCTTTATGATTTAGCAACTGAAATGAATAATAGTTACACTTCGCTTGTTAAGCAGACCTTTCATTTTCCACAGGAAGATTTTGATCTCAACGATGATGGTTACCTTGAGTTTAACGGGATTGACATTAAGAAATTGATTGATAAATATGGTACGCCTTTAAAACTCAGTTATCTGCCAAAGATTGGCATGCAGATAAAAAAGGCTAAACAAATGTTTGCTGCTGCTTTCAGAAAACATAAATACGAGGGTAATTATAATTATTGTTATTGCACCAAAAGCTCTCATTTTTCTTTTGTTGTAGAAGAAGCGTTAAAACATAACATCAACCTTGAAACATCTTATGCTTATGACATTGAAATCATCAACCAACTCTATAAAAAGAAAAAAATAAATAAAGACATCTTTATCATTTGTAATGGGTATAAACAGAAATCTTACACCTCCAGGATTGCCCGTTTAATCAATCATGGCTTCAGCAATGTTATCCCAGTTCTGGATAATAAAGAAGAGTTGCAGATGTATAAACGCAGCGTAAAACAACCCTTTAAATTAGGTATCCGTGTGGCTGCTGAGGAAGAACCAACATTTCCTTTTTATACTTCAAGGTTAGGGATTAGAGCAAGGGATATTCTTGAATTTTACGTTGATGAAATTGAAGGTTATGAAAATAAATTTCAGCTCAAGATGCTGCACATCTTCCTTAATAAAGGTATTAAGGATGATATTTATTACTGGAGTGAATTAAACAAAATTATTAACCTTTATTGCCAGCTAAAAAAGATTTGCCCTGAATTGGATTCAATCAATATCGGTGGTGGTTTCCCTATCAAACATTCTTTAGGCTTTGAATATGATTACCAGTTTATGGTTAATGAAATTGTTGTGAATATTAAAAAAGCCTGCAAGAAAGCTAAAGTGCCTATGCCGAATATTTTTACAGAGTTTGGCAGTTACACTGTTGGAGAAAGTATGGCGCATATATACAGCGTAGTAGGGCAGAAGGTTCAAAATGACCGTGAACGCTGGTATATGATTGATTCATCTTTCATCACCACTTTGCCTGATACCTGGGGTATAGGTGAAAAATTTTTATTGTTACCTATCAATAAATGGGAGAACGAATATCAACGTGTTGTACTTGGTGGTATGACTTGTGATAGCCATGATTATTACGATTCTGAAGAACATATCAATGAAGTGTTCCTGCCCAAAATAGAAAATGAGGGAAATGGTTCTGATCCGGCTAACAAAGAACCTTTGTATGTTGGCTTCTTTCATACCGGAGCTTACCAGGACCAGATCAGTGGTTATGGTGGAATCAAACATTGTTTAATCCCATCACCGAAGCATGTTATTATCGGTTATGATAAGAATGGAAAACTGACTGATTGGCTGTATGCAAAACAACAGACTGCACAAAGCATGTTAAAAATTTTAGGCTATTTATAATTTGCATTAAACCCTGCCCTGCTTTTTTATTCTATTGTTCCCAAAAGAAAAACAATGAAAAAAGCTTTTACATTAATGGTTGCTGCATCTGTATTTTTTGCAATCTCAGCTTCAGCTCAGACTACTGCTGCTAAGGGTGGAAAAATGGGAATGGAAAAACAATATTTAATGGATTCGTTGAAAGTGTCAGAAACAGTTGCTGACTCTGTTGTATCCATCAGGAGCCAGGCAATGTCACAGATTAGAAATATTATGAAAGATCAAACTCTGAGTGAAGAACAGAAAAAAGAAAAAGTAAAACCCATTAAGCAGGAGATGAAAAAAAGGCTTGCACAATTCCTGACAAAAGATCAGATGGCTAAATTACAGGATATGAGAGGAGATATGAAAAAGTCAAAAGGAAATCAATAAAAAAAATTCAATAAAAAATGCCTCGTTATTTTACGGGGCATTTTTATTATTGTTTTACATAAAGTAAAAATTTTTCTTTGAAATAATCTTCATTAAAAAATTCATGTAATGAAATCATACATGGCCTGAGCCCACTTTCTGAAATCTCCTGGTGCAGGTCGCCGCCTTTCAGGCAAATCAATCCATTATTAAATGAGTTATTATTTTTTTTGCTGAGTAATGGCTTGCTCCATTTCCATAAATCTTTTAACGGTGCAACAGCACGCGAAACAGCAAAATCAAATTTCCTGTCTTTGATTTCTTCAGCACGTTTATGTTCTACTGTAACATTTTTTAAATGGATGGCTGTCGCAACCTCCTGCACTACTTTTAGCTTTTTGCCGATACTGTCAACGAGGTGAAAATGTACGTTGGGAAAATATATTGCTAAAGGCAGACCGGGAAATCCACCACCAGTGCCAATATCAATGATAGATGAACCGTCTTTAAAATCAAATGCTGCAGCAATACTCAATGAATGCAATATGTGCTTTAAATACAAATGCTCAATGTCTTTCCTTGAAATGATATTTATTTTTTCATTCCATTCATTGTATAACTCACCCAACGCATTAAGTTGCTCAATTTGAGTTGGAGTAAAATCAGAGAAGTATTTTAAAATATATTCCATGCTCACTCTTTAGTTGAACATTCAATCCCATTTACGTGAAGGCTTTTTGAAAAGCGATGGAAAGAAAAATAAATTGTACAGGAACATCCAGATATCAAAAAATAAAAACATGGAAAATAAATCTGATTCATTTAATTTTTTCATGCTTTTATACCAGATGATTGTTTGCACCAGTAACCTTAATACAAAAATGCCAAGCGCAATATACCAGTTAAAAAAAATAGCAGTGGCAATGGTCAATGGATAAATCAATGTTTGTAAAGTGGAATACAGGCCCAACAAAAATTTATGTGATGGTTTGTAATATTTTGCTGTAGTGTAATGCCTGTTTTTTTGTTGCATCCATTCGTTCCATGTCTTATGAGGTTCACTTAAAGTATGCGCTTCTTTATCAATAACAATTGCTGTATTTGTCTTTGTTGCAATTTTATTGATGAATAAATCATCATCACCACTCGGTATATGATTGATGGAAGAGAAGCCTTTGTTACGAAGAAAAATGTCTTTGCGGTAAGATAAATTTCTTCCAACACCCATATAAGGTTTTCCTGCTAAAGCATAAGAAAAATATTGAAGCGCAGTATGAAATGTTTCAAAACGGATAAGCTTGTTCAGCAGCCCCGGATATTTTTTATAAGCTCCATATCCCAACACTATTTCTATACCAGGCTGATAAGCATCCTGCATTTTCTGAAGCCAGAATTCACTGGCTGGGATACAATCTGCATCAGTCAATAAAAGGGTTTCATGTTTTGCAGATTTTATGCCCACAGACAAAGGGAATTTCTTGCCTGGGATGCCTTTGGCTTCCTGCTTTAATGGAATAATGGTAAGGTTTTTAAATTTACGCTGAAACTCTTCTAAAATATATTTTGATTCATCTGTAGAATTATCGTTCACTACAATTATTTCATGTGTAGTCTTGTATTCCTGCAACAGTACACCGGGTAAATTATTGACAAGGTTGCCGGCTTCATTTTTAGCACAAATGATTATTGAAACAGGGTATTCCTGTGATGCTTTTTTTTCTGAGATTTTATAATTAGCAAATCGTAAGAAAAAATTGAAGTAGTACCACAGTTGCATCAGGGCAACAATTCCAAGGAGCAACGGAAAAATAAGAGTATAATTTAAAGATATCATTATTGACAAAAATACTTTAGGCTTTTAATCATTGAAATAATTATATTTTGATGTGGATAATTGGGTGCTCAGTGAAGAATAATAATAAGAAACCCCGCATAATAGCGGGGCAACTTATTTATTTTAAAATTGATTATGGTTTTACTGTATCCACCGGTACAGGTTTTAGCTCTCCTGGTTTTTCAGGCACTTGAACACCTGATGTGCCCATAATCTGTTGCATTTGATTGAGCCTGTCTAACAATTGCTGTGCATTTTGTTTTTCATAACTCAACCCATCTGCCTGCCAGCCGGTGAGTGAATTATAATATTTCATCTGTTGCTGCAGGTCAGTTTTTACACCTTTGCCTACGCGTGTAGCCAAAGCTGTATCACCTGATAAATATGCAGCCTGCATGATAGCCATTGAAAGTTGGTTATGGTCATTGCCACGACTCACCATGCCATAAGGGAAATTTTCCTGCAACATATTTTTATCACATCTCTCTAAAACTGCTTTTGCAGAATCTTTTTTGTTTTTATTGATTAGGTCAAATGCCAGGTCAACCTCAGCTTTACGGATTGTATTAAGGTGCCTCCTGTTTTCTTCATCGAAATAAACGTTTGGAAGATTGCAGTTGCCAAAAGCAAATTTTTTCATCACCACATCATACGTCCAGTCTGTGTTAACCGGAGAATTTTGAACTGGTACCAAACGGTAAGATAACCCATCACGACGGATGAAATCACCAAAGCCCAGATCACTGTACGGCATAGTAAAATAAATAGGGCGTTGCCATTTATTAGCTGCAATAATATTCAGTATAGCCAGGTCATTTTTATAGATAGTATTTTTTGGAATAGTAAATCTAACTGCATCAACAACGCTGTCATCTTTGTTAACTGTACCATTAGCCAATACAACATTTTTATCAACCGGTATTGCAACTTTATGAACCGGGAATGTATTGTATTGGTTTCCGTTTTGCGCTCCTACCAATGAAATATTTGAACCAACATAATCTTTCATCATCTGGTATAAATCATAGTACCTGTTTTCAGGAAATTGCGGGTTGGCATTAAAGAAAATAACATCGCGGTTATTACCTTCCAGCTGGTCTGGTGTCATCAGCACATCAATCGGGTTACTTTGATTCACTTTATAACGAAGCTGGTTGATATACCAGTCAGTTCCTAATAAACTGGTATTGATAACACGGATATCAGGCCTTATTCCTTCTACTTCCTGTGCATACCATAGAGGGTATGTATCATTATCACCAAAGGTGAAAAGAATAGCATTTGGCGCACAACTTTCGAGGTAATCTTTAGCTATATCACGAGCCATTTCTTTCTTATGCCTGTCATGGTCATCCCATTCCTGCTGACCCATTAATGCCGGCACGAACAATGAAATTACAATGCCTGCATAAGCAATTGGAATCGGTGATTTTAAATTCTTTATCAGGAAAGGTATTCCAGCTGCTACTGCTGCAAACAAAACACTAAAACCAATACCAAGCATTACACCTCCTCCAGATGTTAAACCACCAATAAGGAACAAAGCACCAAATACTCCTCCTCCTGTAAGAATTGATTTTAATAATTTCTGATCCCACTTAGAAGCCAACTCAATAAAGTAAGGAACAGCAAGACCTATCCAGATTGAGAATGCATAAAACGAACCTGCAAAAGCGTAGTCACGTTCACGTGGCTGATAACCTGCCTGATTCAGATAAATGATGATAGCAAAGCCGGTAAAATAAAATAAAAGGAATGCTACCAAGGCATCACTGCCTTTACGTTTGAAATGATAAAATAAACCTATCAAACCTAAAATAAATGGCAGCATAAACATTGTGTTATGCGATTTATTATGTTTAAGGCTGTCCGGCAAAAAAGTTTGGTTACCATACATTGAGTTATCAATGATGGGTATGCCCGTTATCCAGTTTCCATCTCTTGCATTACCAGCATATAAACCTTGAAGGTCATCCTGTTTACCGCTGAAGTTCCAGAAGAAATAACGCAGGTACATGAAGTAATTCTGGTAAGAAATAAAGAAACGGATATTATCCATATAATTTGGGGCACGCTCATAAGTGCCGTCCTGGTTTTTCTGGATACCCATAAACACCGCATAATAATCTGCATGGTTCTGATCGTTGCTCGCATCCCACATACGCGGGAAAATCATTTTATCTTCTTTATTATATACATATTGATAACTTCCTACTGTTTTAATGTATTTCCCGTTAGAACCTTTTTCATATGTATAGATTTCTTTTGAATCTATTGGCTGTGCTGTAAATTTCTGACCATATAATATCGGCCAGTCACCATATTGAGAACGGCTTAAATAGCCAACCAAACTCATTGGATTATCAACATTATACATGTCCACTGCGGGGTTCGCATTACTACGGATAAGCGTAGTAAGATAAGAACTGTAGCCTATCAGCATAAAAGCAAGACACCATAACCCAAGCCTCATATAATACCAACCCTTTTTTGCAGCGAAACGTAAGCCGAACCATAAGAGAAAAGCAACAAGAACAAAGAAAGATATGAAGCCGGAAAAGAAAGGAAGTCCCAGGGAGTTAACTGCGAAAATATCAAAATAGCCTGCTGCTTTAATTGAAATCTGTATTACACCTACCTGAACTACACCTACAAGAACACAGCCAATAATAAAAAAGATATAAGCGCCGCCATAATAATCTTTTTTGTCTTTATTAATGGCTTCAATACCATATAATATTCCAATGGCCGCAATAGCTCCAAATAAAATTAACCAGGCAACTGTAGAATCCATTGGTACACCCCTTGCACTGTCAGCCTGTGTGCCTGCACTGATTAGCCCTAACAGGAAACCAACAATGCCACCAATTAACATTAACCGGATAAAATATTTCCTGATGACCTCGTATTTAAAGTATTCACGTTTACGGAAATAATAGACTAGTACAAGTGCAGGTATGGTCAACAGGTTTAACAAATGCACGCCAATTGATAATCCCATTAAAAAGAAAATCAAAACTATCCACCTGTCAGCATCAGGTTCATCTGCAATATGTTCCCATTTCAATATGGCCCAGAACACGATAGAAGTAAATAAAGCACTCATTGCATATACTTCACCTTCAACAGCGCTGTACCAAAATGAATCAGTAAAAGTATAAGCCAATGCGCCTACAATACCAGCACCCATAATAGTGATTAGTTGCACTTTTGTAAGTTTACTGTTGTCACGGCTGTTGCCTAAAGCAATCCTGCGGGCAAAGTGGGTGATAGTCCAGAATAGGAACAGTATTGTGAAACCGCTGGCAAGGGCATTCATGATATTTACGCCTTTCGCTGCTGTCATAGGGTTGTCGCCAAATAAAACGATAAATACCCTGCCTATCAGAACAAATAATGGTGCTCCGGGTGGATGGGGTATCTGGACTTTGAAACAGCTACTTACAAATTCACCGCAATCCCACAGGCTACCGCCTGCTTCGCTGGTCATGATAAATACAGTACACGCAATAAGACAGACAATCCAGCCTGTGATATTATTAATTCGCTTAAAAGTCATGAAAGAGTTTTTGAATGATCCTGGTTTCTTAAAATGGCAGCAAACCTAATGTAAACAATTGAAAAAGGAAAGAGGGAACAATATTTTATGAATTGTTTTCGGGTAGTTGAATGAAAATGCAAAATATAAGCCAGGTTTTATGTTACAAAATAACTGGGCTTGTCAAGTGAAAAATATTAGAGAACACCCTTCAGAGAATAAATTTTTTGAACCATCAGTATAATACTCCGGGCAATTACAGTATTAAACATACCTGCAGATTTTTGTTAAATGAACGCTTCTATTTTCAAAACAAAAAACTAATGATAAAATGATTTTTATAAAGAAACCATAAACCTTTTTCAAGCAAAAGCCTGCGGGGGAAATAAATCTTTATTGGTATGAATTTGGTTTTGAAAAAGCGAACAGGAATTTGTAATCAATTATTCAAATTAAAAATACATTATCATGAAGAAAAAAATTGTAGCAGGAGCCATCATTGCTTTGGCAGCCGGGATAGCAACAGTTCTTTATAAAAAGAACAGGAATAAAATTAAAGTGGCAACAGGTGATCAGAAAGTAAATGGAAGCATGGGGCATTTTAACTATAAAACAGATGAAATTTTCTCTTAGCCTTAATAAATTTCATTTGATGGTCCCCGCCAACAGCGGGGATTTTTTTGCTTCATTCATTAAGATTTTGTAAATAACATGAATGAAAATATTTAAAGAATAAAAAAGCATTGACGATTGAAAATGAAAAACATTTGTATGTATTAATTTTACCAGTTGAAAAATGGTGTTTTACACCATCAATAATTTTTTGTTACGAATGAAATTATACCCGGAATCTGCAGAGCAGCAGCTTGAGTTTATTAAAATAAAAGAGCTTCTTTTATCGTATTGCAATACAGTTTATGCAAAGGAAAAATCTTTACACCTGCGTTTGCATACAAAAAAAGAAATCATCACAATCCAGTTGCAACAGGCTCATGAATATAAATTAATCACAGAACTAGGCCAGGTATTACCCAATGATTTCAGCAGTAATATAAACCGCGCCCTTACATTATTAGGAATTGAAGGAAGTGTTTTACAAACAGAAGATTTTGTTCTCATCCGCAGGCTGGCTGCAAATACTGAAAGGATTTATCGCTGGTTTGATGCAGAACGTAAGCTTGCTTATGCCGCTTTGTATAAAGTATTAGAAAATTCTTATTATGAAAAAACCATCATACAGATGATTGATGAAATCTTTGATGATGGAGGAAATGTAAAAGACAATGCAAGTGAAGGCCTTCAAAAAATAAGGCAAAGCCTTCAACGGAAACGTAATGAGTTGAGGCGGGTTTTTGAACGTGAAGTTGCAAGATTGAATAAGGCAGGTTACAGCGCTGAGATTGAAGAGAGTTTTAGTAATGGCAGGAGAGTGGTTGCAGTTTTTTCAGAATATAAAAGACAGGTAAAAGGTATCCTGCATGGAGAAAGTGACAGCCGCAAGACAGCATTTATTGAACCTGAAGAAACGATAGAATTAAACAATGAAGTTTTTTCTTTGGAGAATGAAGAACGTAAAGAAATACTACGCATTTTAAAATTGCTCACATCAAGGCTTTCTGTTTACCAGTCTTTGTTGCAAGGCTGGTTGCAACTTGCCGGTGAACTTGATTTCATTCGTGCAAAAGCAAAGTTTGCAATAGCCGTCAATGGTAATTTTCCGAATATTTCAGACAAAGCTTTTATTGATTTAAAAAATGCATATCACCCATTGCTTGTTTTGCATAATAAACAAACATCAAAAGAAACGATACCGGTTACATTAAGATTGGATGAGAAAGAACATATACTTGTTATCAGCGGCCCAAATGCAGGTGGCAAAACTGTAACAATGAAAACCATCGGCCTCAACCAGATGATGATGCAAAGTGGTTTGCTGGTGCCTGTTCACCCTGATTCAGAAATGGGTATTTTCAAACAGTTATTTATTCATATCGGTGATACACAAAGTATCGAGTTTGACCTAAGCACTTATTCCTCACATTTGCTGCACATGAAATATTTTGTTGAAAATGCAAATGGTAAAACTTTGTTTTTTATTGATGAGCTTGGTAGTGGCACCGATCCGAATCTCGGTGGCACCTTTGCAGAAATAATTTTGAATGAAATAAACCGTAAGCACGCATTTGGCGTAATTACTACACACTATCTTAACCTGAAAACTTTTGCAAACAGGGCTAAGGGAGTAGTAAATGGTTCAATGATGTTTGATGAACAGAATTTGCAACCATTGTATAAGTTGGCTGTAGGAAAACCGGGTAGTTCTTATACCTTTGCGATTGCTGAAAGAATTGGTTTGCCAAAGCACCTTATTAACCAGGCAAAAAAATTAGTGGACGAAAATCATTTCAGGCTGGATAAATTGCTCAACAGGACTGAACAAGACCTGCAGGCTTTACAAAAAGAAAAACAGGATTTGAAAATCCTGATGGCAGAAAATGAACAACTTAAAAAACAGTTATCAGCACAGTTCAATAAAGAAAAACACAACCAGCAGGTAGAACTATTAAAGCATCAGAACAAAATAACAGAAGAGCGCATTACTTATCTGAAAGATATGGAGCGCAAGCTGAAACAGATTGTACTTGAGTGGAAAAAATCTGAAAATAAAAATGAGGTGTTAAAACAAATCCAGGAAATGCTGTTTAAAAAGAAGGAAAACATTATTAAGAATAAATTTGTTCAAAAGATAGAATCAAAATATAAGGAATCAACAGCGCCTGTACAGGTAGGTTCAAAAGTAAAAATGAAAAAAAACTACCAGGTGGGTGAGGTTAAAGAAATAAGGGGAAAAAGGGCTGTTGTCCAGATCGGGGTTTTACCGATTAATATTGACCTGAATGATCTTGTGGCGATTGAAGAAAAATAATTTCTAAGGATATTAAATTAATCTATGCCGGCATTTACAAAGGTTCTTTTTATTGATGATGATGAAATAACCACAAAAATCTGTGAGAGGATGATGAAACTGACTCATTTTGCAGGTGAATTTGTTTCATCATGCGATGGCCAGCAGGCAAGAGAATTCCTGAAAGCAAATTTGGATGCTTTGCCTGATATTATTTTTGTTGACCTGCACATGACTGTAATGAATGGTTGGGAATTTCTTGAATGGTACAGGGACTGGTCAACAGAAAATAATTTAGAAATTCCTGTTTATGTACTTTCTTCCAGCTTGTCAAAAGAAGATTTTGAACAGGCATATATTTATAACGTGAATGGTTATATAGTAAAACCAATGAAGGCTGAACAATTATCTGAGATCATGAGTAAATACCCTGTATAATTAAAAGAAGATTTCACGTTTAAAACTTTGCCAGTACTAACAACTGTTTATTTTTGCCGCGCTATAAAAAATAAATAGTTAACTATGGCTTCCAAAACAGATACCTTTCAGTCTCCGGATTATTTTCTTGTGGATGAATTATTAACTGATGAACATAAGCTAGTTCGTGAAAGTGTCCGCAATTATGTAAAAAAAGAAATATCTCCAATTATTGAAGATTATGCCCAACGTGCAACTTTCCCTGAATTTATTGTGAAGCAACTGGGTGAATTAGGATGTTTCGGCCCGACAATTCCTGCAGAATATGGCGGTGGTGGATTAGATTATATCAGTTATGGATTGATGATGCAGGAGTTGGAGAGAGGTGATAGTGGTGTGCGATCCACTGCGAGTGTCCAGGGTAGCCTGGTAATGTTTCCTATATATGCTTATGGTAGTGAAGAACAGCGAAAAAAATATTTACCTAAACTGGCAAGTGGCGAATGGTTAGGTTGTTTTGGATTAACTGAACCTGATTTTGGCAGCAACCCAGCTGGTATGATCACCAACTTTAAAGATGCAGGTGATCATGTAATACTCAATGGCGCTAAAATGTGGATCAGTAATGCACCTTTTGCACAGGTCGCAGTTGTTTGGGCGAAAGATGAAAATGGAGTTATTCATGGTTTGATCGTAGAACGTGGAATGGAAGGATTTTCTACACCCACCACACATGGCAAATGGAGCCTGCGTGCAAGTGCAACAGGTGAACTTGTTTTCCATGATGTAAAAGTGCCAAAAGAAAATATTTTCCCAAATGTAAAAGGGTTGAAAGGTCCTTTAGGTTGTTTAACTAAAGCACGCTATGGCATTTCATGGGGCGCTTTAGGTGCTGCTATGGATTGCTACGATGTGGCATTGCAATACAGTAAGGAAAGGGTGCAATTTGATAAACCTATCGGAGCTTTTCAGTTACAGCAAAAAAAGCTGGCTGAAATGATAACTGAAATTACCAAAGCACAGTTATTGGTATGGAGACTCGGTGTATTGATGAATGAAGGCAGGGCTACACCTGCACAGGTAAGCATGGCTAAAAGAAACAGTTGTGAGATTGCTACTAAAATTGCAAGGGATGCAAGAGGTATGTTAGGTGGTATGGGAATTACCGGTGAATACAGTGTTATGCGCCATATCATGAACCTTGAAAGTGTTCTGACTTATGAAGGTACACATGATGTGCACTTGCTTATTACAGGGATGGATGTTACCGGGTTTAATGCATTTAAATAAATAAACTCTGACATTTGTTATTTCATAAATAAATGTGTAGTGTATTATCTGGTTTAATTATTTCAATTAAAAAATCCGATTGTGAAAAAACTTTTAGCTGAAATTCTTTGAGCTATACTTCTGTGCATTCTTACAAACAGAAAGGTCTTTGGTGCAAAAATGAAGAAACAATAACTGCTTTGTAACATTCATTCTTTAAGCATATACTTGCAAATGCAACAGCGAATTTTTCTAATTGGTTTGATGGGTAGTGGAAAAACTTTTTGGTCTGAACAGTTGCACAAACAGATGACTATCCCGGCCTATGATTTGGATAAAGAAATTGAATTAATGGAAGGCAAAACCATTGCTTCAGTTTTTAAAGAAAAAGGTGAAGTATATTTCAGGCAAAAAGAAAGTGAAGTATTAAAAAGTTTTGCAGGTAAAAATAATTTTATTCTTTCCACCGGTGGCGGCGCCCCTTGTTATTTTGATAATATGGATTGGATGAACTATAATGGTGTCACAATCTGGATTGATGAACCTGTAAATATTATTGCAGAAAGATTAAAACAGGAAAAATCTCATAGGCCATTAATTGCTGAAGTAAAAGACGAAGATTTACCTGTCTTTTTTTCTGAAATGAGGGATAAGAGAAAGCAATTTTATTCCAAAGCAAAGCATCATTTAACAGGGAAAATATCAATAAAAAATTTTCTTGAAATAATTTCGCCCGATGAATAAAACATTCCTTGTTACTGCAGCATTGCTTGGTGCTGTTTCTGTAATGCTTGGAGCATTTGGTGCACATGGATTAAAAAGCAGGATGGCGCCGGATGCTTTTGAAATTTTTGAAACAGCAGTGAAATATCAATTCTACCATGTGTTTGCATTACTCGCTGTTTCAATACTTGCAGGGTTTATCCCCGGCAGTAATTTACTGCAATGGAGTGGCAGGCTTTTTATTGCAGGTATTATTCTTTTTTCAGGGTCACTTTATTTGCTTTCCTATTTTAAAATGATTGGCAATGCATCAATGAACTGGCTGGGCGCTGTTACACCTTTTGGTGGATTGTGTTTTATTGCAGGATGGATATTGATGGCTGTCGCTGCACTCAATAAATCATAATTTTCCGGGACACAATTAAGCATAGAAATTGAATAACATTTCAAATTCTATGCTATAAATTTTTTTCTTTACATTAGAAGTTTAGTTATGCTTTTCTTTTTTGCATAAAAGCATTGTATCAGTTTCCAAAACAGTATCCATACCAACAGGTTTAAATTTGCCTTCACTTAACCTGTGGTCAGTATTTTCCAAAGTAAACCCATTTTGAAGCAGTATGTTTATACATTCTTTGTAATCAGCATTGAAATACTTTCTTAGTTTATCAGCATGTATCT
This sequence comes from uncultured Parafilimonas sp., assembly GCA_964400415.1. Lineage (GTDB taxonomy): Bacteria > Bacteroidota > Bacteroidia > Chitinophagales > Chitinophagaceae > Parafilimonas. Next base: position 94,323 of record CAYNTP010000006.1, on the reverse strand, counting down.
CAATCAGCATAACAAGATTATCGCTATTCAATAATTTCTTCATCCCTTTTAAAACATTCCATTCTGCACCTTCAACATCAATTTTTATAAAGTCAGGTTTAATATTTCTTTCTTTAATGAAGTTGTCAATTCCAATACTATTCACCTCAATATAACTACCCTGTGAACCTGAGTTGATAACCAGGCCTGGATTGGGTTTATCCTCTATTGGTATCCTGATAATTTCACTCTTATCCGAGACGGCAAGATTATTTATAGTAACATTTTTAAGGTTGTTTATTTCAATATTCTTTTTGATTAATGAGGAACATTTGGGATCAACTTCAAACGCATTAACAGTACCATTACTGGCAAGTTTTCCGGCAATGCAGGTGAAGTATCCCAGGTGGCTGCCTATGTCTAAAACCTGGCTGTCTTCATGTATATAATCTGAAAAAAGTTTTGTTGCTACTGGTTCGTGTATCCTGTCTTTATCATAGCGAGGATAAAACCAGATTTTAGAATATGGGTCACTGGTGTCAAAAGTTATGTCTATTTTCCCGATGTGCCGTTGCCAGAGGTTTACATTCTTATATTTATTATTTTTTAAGTTGTTGTAAATTTTTTTAAAAGGCTTCAACAAATGTGATGATCTTAAAATTCTTCTTACTTCTTTTTTCATTTACATTGAATTTTATTTTTCTAATGTCTAAATAATGCAGCATTTGTCATAGGGTTTCACCAGGGTTAGGAATATTTGTCAATATTGTATAGCAAGGGTTAACTTTCTTCCCTTTAAAGGGAATGTGGCAAAATAAATAAAACCAGTCGTTTATATCAAATATTTTTTCTGCTACTAAAAAATACTGAAACTTTCCATTGCTGAATATTTGAATGGTACAGTTATGTAAAAGCCACCTTTTCCCACTCTTGTTGAGCCATTAATTTCAACTAAAACTTTATTGGATAAAAATGCCTGCAAAGCATTTTTAAAAATGTTTTTCATATCAACATTCATGCTTGATGGTATGCTGAATTCACTACGGCGGGGGATATGCATTGTTGTGTCAAGAACATATTTGCCCAAATAATTATGGTTGATGTAAACATCACAATTGACATGCTTTAAGTCAACTCCAAAATTATTGGGGTTAAAATAAATAAGCTCAAGACTGATTTTACTATTCACAAAACCAACGCTGTCAATCTTCAGGTTCTTCATTCCCCTGTATTCAAATGATTGGGGTTTTTTGCAGGCAGAAAATGAAACAACTAAAAGCAATGGAATTATCAAACGCATCACCAAAAATCTGTAAATCTCAGTTCATAGAAACTATTTTAACGAATATTATATTTATTGTTATTCTGGCTTAAAAGAGTGGAAGTCAGCACTAATAGATTTTTAAGCTATCTGAATTTAGTTTTTAGTAAACATGACTTTAGGTATCTTTAAGAAAATATTTATTGTATGAAAAAATTGATTTTGTTGTGTGCATGTTTCTTATTTTGTATTATTTCTGTTAATGCACAGGATGCGAAACACCCCAACCACGAGAAGATTAATAATTTAACACGTACTATCGAAGAACAACAAAAGGAACTTGCTAACCTGGAAAGTAATCTTTCTGATCTCAAAAAAAATGCTGAAGACAAAGCTGAAGCTGCAAGTAAATCTGCTGATGCGAATAAAAAGGCGGCCAATAATTTAAAAGGTAATGAATCTCAAAAGAAAAAAGCAAAACGTGCTGACAAGGCGGCAAGCAGGGCAACCAGTGATGCAAAATCTTTGCGTATTGCTAATGAAAAAGTCAAAAAAGCAGAAAAGAAAATTAGTTCGTTAAAATCTAAAATTGAATCGAACCAAAGAAAACTTGAAAAATTGAAACATGAATAATTCTTTTTTGATTGAACCTTTCTAATGTAGCAAACAGTGGTGCAGTGATTTAATAATTATGATTCATAAATTGGTGATTAATGAACCTGTAATCGCATATAGTAAAAAAATTAATTTCATTGTAATATATCATGAAATTGAAAATGCTGCATTTGAGAAAATGGATATTGACACGGCGAAGTTTTTGTAATGAGCGGTGTAACTGTTAAACACGTCATCATTAATTATAATGTTATATCTGCATTAAAACAAAAGTAAAAGGTGGCCCATAACACTCATTTGAAATGATATGCATATCCATATTGAAGCAAATACATTTTTATTTATCCTGTAGATTCTGTTATTTGTGGTGAAATCATAACCAGGAATATTGTTGAATATACTGTACTCAATCCATCTGTATTTGTAGAAGTACTATCAATAACAACAAAAAATTATATCCGTTGCGAAAATTTAAATTATATAGGGATATACCATTGCTCAAAGAATATGTGCTTATTGATTCTGGGCAGGCAGGTGTTGAAATTTCCAGGTTAAATGAAGATTACCTTTGGGACTTGGGAGAGTAAAAACCATCTGATGAAAAATTTGAAATCGAAGCAGTCAATACTGTTTTATTTTTTAATGAAGTGTAAGAGTGTAGAGGGGTATTATAAATACTTTTAGGCTGACTTTTGTTTATTACCAACTTTCCCCTACCTTTGCCGCCCCAAAAAGTTCTTTTAGAATAATTTCGCCAAGGCGAATAAACTTGGGAGTCTGCCGATACAATTTCGAAAGACGTTAGAACCAATAAAATTAAAAAAATGGCTAAAGAAATCTCCGGCTATGTAAAGCTGCAGGTAAAAGGTGGTCAGGCTAACCCGGCTCCACCGGTTGGCCCTGCATTAGGCTCAAAGGGTGTGAACATCATGGAGTTTTGCAAACAGTTCAACGCCCGTACACAGGATAAAATGGGAAAAGTACTTCCTGTTTTAATCACTGTTTATTCAGATAAGTCTTTTGACTTTATTATTAAAACTCCTCCTGCTTCAGTACAACTTTTAGAAGCTGCCAAAATCCAGAAAGGTTCCAAAGAAAGCAACCGCAACAAAGTGGGTAAAGTAACCTGGGCACAAATTGAAGTTATCGCAAAAGATAAAATGCCTGATTTGAATTGCTTTACTGTTGAGAGTGCAATGAAGATGGTTGCCGGCACTGCCCGCAGCATGGGTTTAAATGTTGAAGGCACTGCACCCTGGAACAATTAGTCCTTAAATTTTATGTAAAACGGGACTTTGAAAACTCTCTAAAAAAATTAAAAGAAATTATTATGGCAAAGCTTTCAAAAAAGAGAAAAATAGCAGAAGCTAAAATAGATAAAAGCAAATCTTATTCATTAAAAGATGCATCAGCATTGGTAAAGGAAATCAATACCACCAAGTTTGATGCTTCAGTTGATTTACATATTCGTTTGGGTGTTGACCCCAAAAAAGCAGACCAGCAGGTTCGTGGCACAGTAAGCCTGCCACATGGTACTGGTAAAACAAAAAGGGTATTGGTGCTTTGCACACCCGATAAAGAAGAAGCTGCAAAAGGCGCTGGCGCTGATTTTGTAGGCCTTGATGAATTTGTACAAAAAATTGAAGGTGGCTGGACTGATGTTGATGTTATCATAGCCACTCCTTCAGTCATGCCGAAAATTGGTAAGCTTGGTAAAATTTTAGGTCCACGTAACCTGATGCCAAACCCAAAAACCGGGACAGTAACCAATGATGTTGCTGCAGCAATCACAGAAGTAAAAGGTGGTAAGATTGCATTCAAGGTTGATAAAGCCGGTATCGTTCATGCATCTATTGGCCGCGTGTCTTTCACGCCTGAAAAAATAGCTGCCAATGGCCAGGAACTTATAAATACCATTATCAAATTAAAACCATCAACAGCAAAAGGCATTTACCTGAAAGGTGTAAGCCTTGCCAGCTCTATGAGCCCCGGCATCACTGTTGATACAAAATCTGTTCATTAACCAACCTATTCACTCTATTAAAAAAATAGAAGTATAGGTCACAAAAATATTCTTATGAATAAGGATCAAAAAAATGAAGTCATTGAATCTCTGAAAGAGAAATTCAATCAGTATAGCAATTTTTACGTTACCAATACAGAAGCATTAACTGTAGAACAGGTTGGTAAACTGCGCCGTATTTGTTTCGACAAAAAAGTTGAAATGAAGGTTGCAAAAAACACGCTCATCAAAAAAGCATTGGAAAGCATTGATGCTGAAAGATACAATGGTGTTTATGATAGCCTGAATGGTGTTACTGCTTTAATGTTCAGCGAAAACCCGAAAGAACCTGCTTTAATCATCAGTACTTTCCGCAGTGAAAGTAAAACTGAAAAACCTGTTTTAAAAGCAGCATATATTGACAGTGATGTTTTTGTTGGGGATAATCAATTGTCAACATTAAAAACATTAAAAAGCAAACATGACCTTATTGGTGAAATCATTGGTCTGTTACAATCACCGGCTAAGAATGTTATCAGCGGCCTGAATGCAGGTGGCAAACTGGCTAGCCTGGTGAAAGCCCTGGAAGAAAGGGCGCAAGCTTAATTGAAATTTTTCAATACAAAATATTATCTCAGGCCTGAAGAGATAAAACAACACAAATTTTTTTAATAACAACCGCTGGAGCACAGGCATTGAAAGCGGTAAAAATTTGAAACCATGGCAGATTTAAAAGCATTTGCAGAACAACTGGTTAACCTCACCGTGAAAGAGGTAAATGAATTAGCAAAAATTCTTAAAGAAGAGTACGGTATTGAACCTGCAGCTGCAGCAGTTGCTGTAGCAGGTCCTGCTGCCGGCGGTGGTGCTGGTGCACCTGCTGCTGAAGAAAAAACAGCTTTTGATGTTATCTTAAAGAGCGGTGGCGCTAACAAATTACAGGTTGTAAAAATCGTGAAAGACTTAACTGGCCTTGGCTTGAAAGAAGCTAAAGATTTAGTTGATGGCGCTCCGAAACCTGTTAAAGAAGGTGTTGCTAAAGCAGAAGCTGATGATATCGCAGCTAAACTGAAAGAAGCTGGTGCTGAAGTAGAAGTAAAATAATTACTGCTTCATTCACATTAACCAGATTATGAAATACAAGAGTCCCGCTTTTCCCGGCGGGATTTTTTGTTGGTTGTTTGCCCAACTTCTTCGCATCTTCGCAATAAAGAATTCTTAATGACAAAACTGCTCAGGCAAATCCGGGTGCTGGTCATTATTTTTATTGCAGCGCTTTTCATCAGTGGTATAACTGCTTTCCCTGTTTATGAAGAACTGAAATGGATTATCAATTCCAGTTTTTTTACACAACAATCTGTTGTTCAAAAATGGCTTATGAAAGTGTGGTATGGAGTAAAGACTGCACATGAAGATTTCCCTTTTCTTTTTTATGGTTATGACTGGCTGGCATTTGCGCACATCGTAATAGCAGGATTGTTTATTGGTGTTTACCAGCACCCTGTTCGTAACAGATGGATAGTACAATGGGCAATATTAACCTGTATCGGCGTTTTCCCTGTTGCATTTGTTGCAGGCTTTATAAGGGGGATTCCATTTTTTCATATCCTTATTGATTGTTCATTTGGTTTGATTGGATTAATTCCATTAAGACTGATGCAGGTAAAAATTAAAAAGCTTGAAAAATTGAAAAAGTCAAACAGGGATATTCCTAAAGCACATACCCAACATTAAGTTTATGACAATAAAAGAGGCACAACAGGAAGTGGACACATGGATAAATACAACAGGTGTCCGTTATTTTAATGAACTCACTAATCTTGGTATTTTGATGGAAGAAGTAGGAGAGATGTCAAGACTGATGGTTCGCATATATGGTGAGCAGTCATTTAAAAAATCAGAATCATCAGAGCAAACAGGCAGCATACCAAAAGAACGTTTAAGTGATGAAATGGCTGATGTGCTGTGGGTGTTGATATGTCTCGCTAATCAGACCGGTATTGACCTGACATCAGCATTGCAGAAAAATTTTGAGAAAAAAAATTCGCGTGATGCAGACAGGCATAAGAATAATATCAAGCTTCAACCTCCTGCAAATGGTGAAAAATAAATTCTGTGGACTGGAATTAATTAAAAAATTATAATTAAAAATCATTGAAAGAAATTCACTACTCCATTTCTGAAATAAAAAATATTGCAGGTCAACTTTGGAATGAATTCAGTGCTAAAAAAGTATGGGCATTTCATGCTGAAATGGGTGCGGGCAAAACGACATTGATACATGCTTTGTGTGATGTATTAAAAGTGAGTTCGACAGTGAGCAGCCCGACATTTGCCATCATCAACGAATATGAAAGCCCCGAAGCCGGAACTATCTTTCACATGGATTGGTACCGCATCAAAGATGAAGCAGAAGCTATAAATGCAGGTTGCGAAGATTGTATTGAAAGTGGCAACCTGTGTTTGATTGAATGGCCTGAAAAATTTCCCGGCCTTATTCCGGATGATGCTTTACGCATCTCCATTTCTGTGAAAAATTATAATGAAAGAATCATAACAATATCCTGATTTCAAATTCAGTCCAATATTATATGTTTAAAATATTTCCAACTGATAACACTTGTTACATCTTTTATTAAGTGTCGTACTCATGTAATAGAACTTTTATTATTTTTAGACTTCCAATAAAATTTAGGTATGGCAACTACCAGGCCGGTCATCAGTGCAGGTTTCAGTTATGAAACTCTTGAAGAAACTTTAGACATTAAACCCCAGAGTGCGAAACTGACTTTCGGCATACCAAAAGAAATAGTTATGCAGGAAAACAGGGTTGCATTAATACCGGAAGCTATCAATGTATTGGTAAGTAATGGGCACCAGGTGATAGTAGAAACAAAAGCAGGTGAAGGAAGTAAATATTCAGATAACGATTTTAGTGAAGCCGGCGCCCAGATTGCATTGAAGAAAAAAGATGTGTATAAAGCGCCATTGCTGATAAAAAGCGCACCGGTAACTGAAGACGATATTGCTTACCTGCAATTAAATCAAACAATCATTTCTCCAATTCATATTTCTATGTTGAAGAAAGAGTTGGTGGAGAAGCTGATGGAGAAAAAAATAACGGCACTTGGTTTTGAAATTCTGAAAGACGATAGTGGCACATACCCGATAGTGAGATGTATGAGTGAAATTGCAGGCAGTGCAGCAATGTTGGTAGCTGGACAATATTTGGGTAGCCGTGAAAATGGGAGAGGTGTTTTATTGGGCGGTATTAGCGGGATACCACCAACAAAAGTTATCATTATAGGTGCAGGTGTTGTTGGCGAATATGCTGCGAGGACTGCTTTGGCAATGGGTGCTTCAGTAAAAGTTTTTGATAATAATGTTTATCGTTTAAAGCGATTGCAAAACAACCTCGGCATCAGGGTTTGGACAAGTGTGATAGAACCCCGTATCCTTGCGAAACAATTAAAGACATGTGAAGTGGCTGTCGGCGCTTTGACTAATGAAGGTGGCAGGAGCCCGATTGTTGTTACTGAATCTATGGTTGAAGCCATGCGTCCCGGCAGTGTAATAATTGATGTGAGTATTGACAGGGGAGGATGTTTTGAAACAAGCGAGATTACTACACATCAACATCCCACTTTTGTAAAACATGGAGTAATCCATTATTGCGTACCCAACATACCCAGTGGTTATGCCCGCACTGCCAGCCACGCAATCAGTAATGTGTTGATGCCATTATTGCTCGAAGCAGGTGATGCCGGTGGTATTGAAGAAATGGTTTGGCATAATTTCAATTTGCGTAATGGTGTTTACCTGTATCGAGGGCACCTCACCAATCTGTACATCAGCCAGAGATTTGACCTGAAGTTTACAGATCTGAATTTACTTATTGCCAGTCAACGGTAGAATTGTTCAACAAGTAAATTTCAAAATAACTATTTATTACAGGCAGCATTTTCTTTTATAGCTTTTTATAATATGGGTTTCTTAAAATTTGTTTTAGTGTTTTATAAAAGGACAATTTTTAAAAAATGTTTTCAGGGATTCTATTAAATGGCCTGAATTTTAAGAAGGTTTTAATCTTTTAGCCTTGTTTTTCCGAAGATTATATTACCTTTGCCGACTTATGTTTTTTGCAACAGGGAACCGTCTTCTACTTTTCACTTATACATCATCACAAATCAATCTTTGTACTCATTCTGCATAATAGGAATATTGTTGCTGAAGTGATGCGACGCAACTGTGATGACATGAGATACTGAAGCTGGTAAGCCAAACAAAAAACAAATAAATCTGAAAATTGCAATTTCAATATGGCTATTAAAAAAGAAAATCGTCCCAAAGCAAATTTTTCGAAGATCACTATCGGGCTTGCCTCTCCGGATAGTATTTTGGAACGCAGCTTTGGTGAAGTTTTAAAACCGGAAACAATCAACTACCGTACTTACAAACCGGAACGCGACGGTTTGTTTTGCGAACGCATATTCGGCCCGGTAAAAGATTACGAATGTGCCTGCGGTAAATACAAGAGAATACGTTATAAGGGCATTGTTTGCGACCGTTGTGGTGTAGAAGTTACAGAAAAGAAAGTGCGTCGTGAAAGAATGGGTCATCTGAAACTGGTAGTGCCTGTAGTGCATATCTGGTATTTTAAAAGTTTGCCCAATAAAATAGGTTATCTTCTTGGTGTAAGTTCAAAAAAACTGGAAACAATAGTATATTATGAAAGATATGCCGTTATTCAACCAGGTATCCGTGAAGATAAAGGTTTACAGACTGGTGATCTCTTAACAGAAGAAGAGTATCTTGATATTATAGATAATCTTCCAAAGGACAATCAATTTCTGCCTGATGAAGATCCACAGAAATTTATTGCTAAAATGGGTGCAGAAGCTGTGCATGACTTGCTGGCACGCATTGACCTTGATGAATTAAGTTATACTTTAAGAAATGCTGCTGCTAATGAAACTTCACAACAACGTAAGGCAGATGCTTTGAAACGTTTGAGTGTGGTGGAAGCATTTCGTGATGCCGGCACAAGGATAAGCAATCATCCTGAATGGATGGTAATGCAATATATTCCTGTCATACCACCAGAATTAAGACCATTGGTTCCCCTGGATGGTGGCCGTTTTGCATCTTCAGACCTGAATGATTTATACCGTCGAGTAATTATTCGTAACAACCGTTTGAAACGACTGCTTGAAATCAAAGCACCTGAAGTAATCTTACGTAATGAAAAACGTATGTTACAGGAAGCTGTTGACAGCTTGTTTGATAACAGCCGTAAATCAAATGCTGTAAAAGCTGAAGGTGGTCGTGCATTGAAATCTCTTTCTGATGTATTGAAAGGAAAACAAGGACGATTCCGCCAAAACCTGTTGGGTAAACGTGTTGACTACTCAGGACGTTCCGTTATTGTAGTAGGCCCAGAATTGAGGATGCATGAATGCGGTTTGCCAAAAGATATGGCTGCAGAATTGTTTAAGCCATTTATCATCAGAAAATTAATTGAAAGAGGTATCGTAAAAACAGTAAAGTCTGCAAAGAAACTAGTTGACAGAAAAGATGCTGTTGTATGGGATATTCTCGAAAACATATTGAAAGGCCATCCGGTTCTGTTAAACCGTGCACCAACACTGCACCGTTTATCAATACAGGCTTTTCAACCTAAACTTGTAGAAGGTAAGGCAATACAACTGCATCCATTGGTCACATCAGCGTTCAACGCCGACTTCGATGGTGACCAGATGGCTGTGCATGTACCATTAAGTAATGCTGCTATTTTAGAAGCACAGTTGCTGATGTTGTCTTCTCACAACATTCTGAATCCTCAAAATGGTACACCTATCACACTACCTTCCCAGGACATGGTACTTGGTCTTTACTATATCACTAAAGGAAGGAAAGGAACACCTTCAGATCCTATTAAAGGAGAAGGCAAGGCATTTTACAACCTGGAAGAAGTGATGATTGCTTATAATGAAAGCAAGGTTGATTTACATGCGCAAATCAAAGTGCGTGCAGAAGTGCGTGAAAAGAATGGAGAACTTGTAACTAAGCTTATTGAAACAACAGTAGGCCGTGTGATGTTCAACCAATTTGTTCCAAAAGGTGTTGGTTATATTAATGCACTGCTGACTAAGAAAAATCTTAGGGAAATCATTGGTGATATTATTAAAATTACAGATGTTCCACAATCCGCAAAATTCCTGGATGATATCAAGACTCTTGGATTCCGAATGGCGTTCCGGGGTGGCCTTAGCTTTAGTGTTAATGACCTGATAGTTCCGGATGTAAGAAGCGAGATTATTGAAAATGCTAAGACAGAAGTTGAAGATATCCGTGAAAGCTATAACCTGGGCTTAATCACAAATAATGAAAGATATAACCAGGTAATAGATATCTGGAGCCGTGTGGATATGCGCATTACTGAATCATTGATACAGGAAATGGCAAGGGATAAACATGGTTTCAATTCTGTGTATATGATGCTTGATTCCGGAGCCCGTGGTTCTAAAACACAGGTTAAACAGCTAGTGGGTATCCGAGGCTTAATGGCAAAACCAAGGAAGAGTGGATCTACAGGTTCTGAAGTAATTGAAAACCCAATCTTGTCTAACTTTAAAGGTGGTTTGAATGTATTGGATTATTTTATCTCTACTCACGGTGCCCGTAAAGGTCTGGCAGATACAGCACTGAAAACTGCAGATGCCGGTTATCTGACCCGTCGTTTGGTGGATGTGGCGCAGGATGTAGTGATTACTGAAGAAGATTGTGGCACTTTGCGAGGTATTTCTACATCTGCATTAAAGGATAATGAAGATGTAATTGAATCTCTTGGAGACCGCATCCAGGGTCGTACTTCTTTGCATGATGTTTATGATCCACATACAGATGAACTGATAATAAAAGCAGGCCAAGAAATTTCACCGGAAATAGCTAAAAAAATTAACGAATCTGGAATAGAAAGTGTTGAGATCCGTTCAGTGCTTACATGTGAAAGCAAAAGAGGTGTGTGTGTAAAATGTTATGGTAAAAATCTTGCTTCAGGTTACCTGGCTCAACGTGGGGATGCAGTAGGCATTATTGCAGCCCAGTCAATCGGCGAACCGGGAACACAGCTTACACTTCGCACATTCCACGTAGGTGGTGTTGCAGGTTCTGCTTCTGTTGAATCTGCATTAACAGCAAAGTTTGAAGGAACAATTCATTTTGATGGGTTACGTACTGTTCAGGCATTAAACAATGAAGGCAATAAAATACAGGTGGTAATAGGTCGTACTGGTGAAGTGCGTATTATGGATATGAAGAATGACCGGTTATTAATTACCAATAATATTCCTTATGGTTCTGTTCTTGCAGTAAAAGATGGACAGAATGTAAAGAAAGGTGATACGATTTGCACCTGGGATCCATTTAATAATGTGGTTGTTTCTGAAATTGCCGGCGCTGTTAAGTTTGAAAATGTAATTGAAGGTATTACTTTCCGTGAAGAAGCAGATGAACAGACAGGCCACCGTGATAAAGTGGTAATCGAAACAAAAGATAAAGCGAAAATACCTTCTATCATTGTTGAAGGCAAGGATGTTAAATCATATAACTTACCTGTCGGCAGCCGTTTGATATTAGAAGAAGGCGATTCTGTTAATGCTGGTGATGTTATTGTAAAAATACCTAGAACACTTCGTAAATCAGGAGATATCACTGGGGGTCTTCCTCGTGTAACTGAATTATTTGAGGCAAGAAACCCAAGCAACCCCGCAATCGTTTCTGAAATAGATGGCGTTGTTACTTTTGGTAATATTAAGAGAGGTAACCGTGAAATCATTGTTGAAGCGAGAGATGGTATCATTAAAAAATACCTGGTTCCATTAACAAGACAAATCCTTGTACAGGATGGCGACTTTGTAAAGGCCGGAACAGCTATGTCAGACGGACAAATTGCACCTGCTGATATTCTTTCCATTAAAGGCCCATTTGCAGTTCAGGAATATGTTGTAAATGAAATCCAGGAAGTATATCGTTTGCAGGGTGTGCGTATTAATGATAAGCATATTGAAGTTATTGTACGCCAGATGATGAAGAAAGTGGAAATAGTAGATGCAGGCGATAGTAAGTTCCTTGAAGAAGACCTTGAAGACAGGTTTGATTTCATTGAAGAAAACGATCGTTTATTTGAAAAGAAAGTAGTGGTTGATGCAGGTGAAAGTACTAAACTCCGCTCAGGCCAGATAGTTTCATTGCGAGAATTGAGAGAAGAAAATTCTGCATTACGCCGCGCTGATAAGAAACTGGTGGAAGTAAGGGATGCTGAACCTGCTACTGCAAAGCCAGTATTACTCGGTATCACAAAAGCATCATTAGGTGTTCAAAGCTGGATTTCAGCAGCATCTTTCCAGGAAACTACCAAAGTATTAAGTTCAGCTGCAATACAAGGTAAATCAGACGAGATGCTGGGGTTGAAAGAAAATGTTATCACAGGTCATTTAATTCCTGCAGGTACAGGTTTACGTGATTTTGAAAACATGATTGTCGGCAGTAAAGAAGAATATGAATTGCTGGCTAGTACACGTGAAGTGATGAGCTTTGATGAAGAAGAATAATTCAACTTCATAAAACAATTTTATAAAGCAGGAAGAATGACTTCCTGCTTTTTTTATTTAATGGCTATGTAAAGTATTTTTTACATTGATCCTACTCTTTGTATTACTTAAAATTATTTGGACCTATTTATTTTTCCTGGTTAAGTTTTTTTAAGATAGCAACAGTTAACCTGCTTACACATATAAGCCTGTTTTTTTCATCATGGATGCGGATATCCCAGACATGGGTGCTGCCGCCGATATGAATGGCAGTGCAGGTTCCCGTAACAAAACCTGATTGCACACTGCGGATATGATTGGCATTGATTTCTAAACCAACACAAATAAATTTTTCACGGTTAATGACCAATGCAGAACCAACACTGCCTAATGTTTCAGCTAATGCTGCAGAAGCGCCACCATGTAATAAACCATAAGGTTGCCGGGTGCGGTTGTCAACAGGCATTGTAGCCTTTAAATAATTATCTCCTAATTCAGTGAATCGGATACCGAAGTATTCACTTAATGTATCCTTTCCCCATCCCTGGAAAAAATCTATAGTTATGTCTTTGTCGTACCAGATATTCATTTTACAAAATAATAGTAAACATAAATATATAATGATAATGATTTTTATAAACACAATAAAGGAAATACTATACATTGTTTATTCGATTGTTGCATTTGTATTCTATTTCCTTCTATGTTCAACATATTAATTGATACTACTTCTTAGGTTACCTTAGCAATCAATATTTTAATTTTTATTTTCGCTTCTGTTTATATCATTTAATAAATATGAAAATACTGCGGCAATATTTTTTATTCATATTGTTTTGTTTCGTTGCTGCTTGTTCGTCATCAAAGAACGGTAACCCTGTTGTTGAAATAAGAACAAACTTTGGTGATATAGAGGTAGAATTGTTTCCAAAACAAGCGCCGAACACAGTTGCTGCATTTTTATCTTATATTGATTCCGGTTATTATAAAAATGCTGCATTTTACCGTGTATTAAGAGATGATGAACAACCTACAGATGCACCAAAATCAGAGTTGATACAAGGTGGTATCTGGCAAACAAATTATAAACTTGCAGCCACTATTCCCGGCATCCCACACGAATCAACACAGGAAACAAAAATCCTGCACAAGAATGGTACAATATCATTAGCAAGAAGTGAACCTGGTACAGCTAATACTGAATTCTTCATTTGTGTTGGCGACCAACCGGGATTTGATTATGGTGGCGCTAATAATCCAGATGGACAGGGCTATGCTGCATTTGGAAGGGTGATTAAAGGAATGGATGTAGTAAGAAAAATTTATAATGCTCCTGAACAAGATGGTACTTTTGATCCGCTTGTTTACATTACGAAAATGAAAAGATTGTAATTGTTCTTAGAGATGGATAAATGATTATTCTTTGAAAATAAAATCAACCGGCTTCAATTTTTTTCTTAACCTTTCACCTGTTGCAAATTTCCTGGCGATTATGAAACGATAATTTCCGGTATGAAATACATATCTATCATTTTTCTTATTGCCGCTGAACGATAAACCGTCTGCAATCCAGTTTGCGCTTACATTCCAGGTGCTGCTGTTATATCCTGCGGCTACACTAAACCTTGTATCTATATTCAACGATATTTTATTTGCCTTATCATTTTCTGTTTGTTCAGTTGCAAAACTGAGATTCAGATTGCCCGTAAGCGAACCCATGATAAATAAGTGTTTCAATGCAACAAGCGTATATGCATAACCGGCGCCTGGGCCTATGCTGAAATAATTTATTTTGTTTACCCCGTATTGCAAATATTTATTTCCGAATGTTTTTGGTACAATACTACTATCTGCACGCACAGCGCCATAATATATTTCTGCACCTGCAAGTAATGTGCCTGCAGATTTTTTCTGCCATTCATTTTGTATGAGTGCTGCACGGTATGAAAATCTCTTATAGTTAAACACCTTGTACTGCGACAACCCGGCAAGCGTTACTCTTATATCCGGCCTGTAATAGTAATCAGCGCCAGGAGGTGCAGCAAACCTTTCCGGTGTTAAATGATAACCTTTATAAAACTGGCCATAAAAATCAGTTGTCCATTTTGGACCGTAAAAATGACCCTGCAAGTCGAGGTATTTTGTTTTTCCCTTGTTATCATCATTGTTTAAAAAACCAAAGCCATAAGCAAGGTTAAGAGAGAAATTATGGTAAGTGGCGCCAACACCCATATTCAAAGTTGTATTGGGTGTATAATGCAGGTCTTTTGCTGATTTGCTTTTAAGATAAAAAGAAGTGTATTTCTGTGAAAAATAAAAACGTGCTGTTATGCTCTCAGGAAAGTAAACATAATAAGCAGTATCATTACCTCGTTTGCCCTGTGCATGCGATGTTGATACAAAGAAAATTGCCGGCAGAATTAAAAAAATCAATTTTGATTTGTTCTGCATGATATTATTGTGCAAAGGTTTTTCTCATCATGAGCACAATTTGAAAATATTTTTTCACCGGATAAATATAGTGATATCCACGAGTGAAATATTAAAGAATCAACACTTCATATTTTCTTTTCAATTTGTACTACCTTTAATTTGATTGCACTATAAAAACAAATAATAAATACATTGAAGCGGATAATTAAGACTGGAATAATTGGTTTCGGAGTAGGTGGTAATACTTTTCATGCACCCATCATCGCTACTACTGAAGGTTTTGAGATTACAAGGATAAGGGCGAGAAAAGAAAATGAAATTAAACTGGTAAGGGAACGTTACCCCGGTGCACTCATTACTGATCATGCAGACAATATTATCAACGATCCTGCAATAGATTTGGTGGTAATTGCCACACCCAATAGTTCTCATCATCCTTTGGCAAAGCAGGCAATGACTGCAGGTAAAGATGTAGTGGTGGATAAACCATTTACCATTACTTCTGCTGAAGCAGATGACCTGATTGCAATTGCTAAACAAACAGGAAGAATTTTATCAGTGCATCACAACCGCAGGTATGACAGTGATTTTAAAACAATAAAAAAAATTATTGATGCAAAATTGTTAGGCCGGTTGGTGGAATTTGAAAGCCACTATGACCGGTTCAGAAATTATTTAAGGCCAGGTGCCTGGCGTGAAAAAGATGAAGCCGGTGCAGGTATATTATATGATCTTGGTTCGCATCTGATTGATCAGCCATTATTTTTATTTGGTTTCCCCGAGGCAATTACTGCAGATATCCGCATACAAAGAGATGATGCAAAAGCTACTGATAATTTTGAACTGATTTTGCATTACCCACGGTTAAAAGTTACATTGAAAGCAGGCATGCTGGTGAGCCAGCAGATGCCGCGTTATATTTTATTAGGTGATAAAGGAAGCTTTGTAAAATATGGCCTTGATGTGCAGGAAATGGCTTTGAAATCAGGGTTGACACCACTCACCAAAAATGATTGGGGTATAGAACCGGAAAGTGTTTGGGGCAATCTTGTAACAGAAATAAATGGAGTTCAATTCTCAGGAAAAATTCAAAGTGAAATTGGCGATTACCGTGGATACTATTCAAACGTTTATGAATCTATAGTCAATAATGCACCATTGGATATATCTGCTGTGCATGCACGGAATATTATCCGTGTGATTGAGCTTGCTATACAAAGCCATCATGAAAAAAGAACTATAGATTGCAACAATGAATTTATTTAACAATAGAATTTTTTAAAATGAATAAGATGATATTATGATTTCAAAACAACAAATTATTGAAGACTGGCTGCCCCGTTACACAGGTGAAAAAATAGAAAATTTCGGAGAATATATTTTGCTTACCAATTTCAACCACTATGTACAAATGTTTGGTGAGATTTTTAATAAAGATGTTGTTGATCATTCCAAGCCTTTTCAATGCATCACAGCAGATGATATTACAATAATCAATTTCGGTATGGGCTCTCCGCAGGCAGCAACAATTATGGACTTGTTAGGCGCTATTGACCCAAAGGCAGTATTGTTCCTGGGCAAATGTGGTGGCTTGAAGAAAAGAAATAAATTAGGTGATTTTATTTTACCAATTGCAGCTATCAGGGGTGAAGGTACTTCAAATGATTACTTCCCCACAGAAGTACCTGCATTGCCTGCATTTGCTTTACAAAAAGCCATCTCCACCACTATCAGGAAATATAAAACTGATTACTGGACTGGCACTGTATATACCACCAACAGACGTGTATGGGAACATGATGAAGAATTTAAAAAATATCTTTCACGCATCCGTGCTTATGCAATAGATATGGAAACAGCAACGATTTTTACAGTTGGTTTTTATAATAAAATACCAACCGGCGCTCTGCTATTAGTGAGTGACAGGCCGATGATTGCCGAAGGAGTTAAAACAACTGTATCTGATAAAAAAGTTACCGAACAATTTGCAGAAAAACATTTGCGAATAGGTATTGATTCATTATTGCAGATACGCAATAAAGAAGAAACGGTCAGGCATTTGCGCTTTTAAAAATTCAAATACTAAAACAAAAATTTATGAGAAAAGTTTCATCGCTTATTTTATTGGGGATAATTATGCTTGGATGTAATACTACAGAGACTGAAGCAGTACAACAAAACAACAACGGGTTGATGGGTACATGGCAATTGATTTCTGGAACGCTTATTGAAAAAAATGATACCACTATTACTGATTACACGCAAGGCAAATCATTTATCAAAATCATCAATGCCACACATTTTGCTTTCATGGGCCATGACTTGAATAAGGGAAAAGATTCTGCAGCATTTTATTCTTCTGGTGGCGGCAGGTATGATTTAAAGGATTCATCTTATACCGAACATCTTGAATATTGCAACGACAGGCAGTGGGAGGGGAACAGTTTTAATTTTACCATCCACATCAACAATGACACTTTGGTGCAACAGGGAGTAGAAAAAATTGATAGCCTCGGTGTGAACAGGATTAATATTGAAAAGTATGTCCGGCTGAAATAACAGTAATTAAAAATTTCATTTCCAAAACATTTTGTTTTGTATTGAATTTTTTAGATTAAATCCGGGTTTGCTTTTTTAGTTTGAATTATAGAATGCCTTTATAAAAGCAGTAGATAATTAAAAATATTTGGAGATAGTTTCCAAACCCTTACTTTTGCAGCCCTTTCAGTAAGCAAAATATTTACTGAACCGTTCGGGAGGTAGTTCAGCCCGGTAGAATACCTGGTTTGGGACCAGGGGGTCGCAGGTTCGAATCCTGTCCTCCCGACATTTGTTAGTTTATTTTTTTTGCCTGTTAATTTTTAGCAGGCTTTTTTTTTGCCTTTTTCAAAAACAAACCTCGCAGGTTTTCTTTCCTTTCTTTTATTTCTGGATGCTGTTATTAAAGCAACTGTTTTTAAAAAACTATTTGTAAATAGTTTATTGGCATGTTATATATGTGCAATTCATTTTCCATCTGGAATAATTTATGTTGTATGAATACAAAATCTATTTTATGACAGTTAAAAGTTTTTTGAAAAAGTATTTTCTAAAAGGCTTGTTTGCAGCAGCCTTGTATTGCATCGGAGTAGTCCTTTTCTTAATTAATGAAGACTACACATCTATGTGGCTTTTGTATGTGGGTAATGCTATATTCCTCTTAAGCATAGCAGGTATATTGTACCTGCATTATCGTAAATTACATTTTGAAGGACCTGTTGTGGAAGAAACATTTTCAGGTTATATCCTTACTCTGACAGGTACTGTTCTTTCAGTTATTCTCTCTGCTATCTTATATCTTTTATTTGAGTTTGTTTTCAGGAGTAGAAGCGGGGAAACAATAGTTAGTTCACCTGCAGGTTTATCTGCCGATACATCAAATGGATTGTTGGTTGTGTTGTTTATGACTGCAGTGATTTGTAATACCACAGCAGGTTTTTTTGCTTCATTATTTACTGCTGTTGATACCACAAAAAGATGGGCTGGTGATTATGAATGATGATGTAAAGTGTAAATAATATTCTACATTTTTAATAGTGCATTGTAAGTTGTATTTTATCTATTCTCTGCAATAACAAAATTTTATTCACTGATTAATATGTAGTATTAACAATAATGTTTTTGAAAGATAAATTGATTGATGAAGTATTTTCACTTTGTTAATACGTATGATGAGTATTATTCAAATCATTCAAAATAAACAATGTGTCTGGCAATAAAAAATAGCATGCTTAAAACATTTTAAATCTTTCAAAGCAGGATTTCTCAAGATCTTCGCGATCATCAGGGTGTGCAATATTGATTAATGCTCTTGCACGTTGTTTAAGATTTTTTCCATACAAATATGCAATGCCATATTCAGTAACTACATAATGCACGTGTGCCCTTGTAGTAACAACTCCTGCACCGGGCTTTAGCATAGGAACAATTCTGCTAATACCTTTTGCAGTGCGTGATGGGATAGCAATGATGGGTTTCCCTCCTTCACTTAAGGCAGCGCCACGCATAAAATCCATTTGTCCACCCACACCTGAGTATTGATAAGTGCCGATAGAGTCGCTGCATACCTGGCCGGTGATATCAATTTCAATTGCACTGTTGATGGCAACCATTTTATGATTACGACGGATTACATGCGGGTCATTCACATAGTTGATGACAAGAAAAACAAATGCAGGATTGTCGTTGACATAGTCATAAAGTTTTTTTGAACCCAATGCAAAAGATGAAACAATTTTATTAGGATGTATCCTTTTGTATTTGTTGTTGATAATATCTTTTTCAAACAATTCAATGATACCATCAGAACACATCTCTGTGTGTACACCAAGGTCTTTGTGATTGTGCAATGAGCCAAGCACCGCATCCGGAATAGCGCCTATGCCATTTGTAAAGTGCTCCTGTCATCAATTAATCCTGCTACCAGGCCACCAATCTTTTTTGTTTCAGGACCACATTTTTCACTGAAATTGGCTGTGTGCAGTTCATCTTCGCAATAAACCATTGCAGTAAAACGGCTGCAATGAATCATACCATCACCATGTGTGCGGGGTACATTGGGATTAACCTGCGCGATGATATATTTTGCATTGTCAACAGCGCTGCGTGCTATATCAACTGAAACACCCAATGAACAATAACCATGTGCATCAGGTGTGGACACATGCACTATCGCAACATCTATTGGTAAAATATTTTGATGGAATAAAATCGGGATTTCGCTGAGAAAAACCGGGACATAATCAGCATAACCTTCACTGACTGCTTTCCGCAATGATGCTGATACAAATAATGAGTTAAGATGAAAGCTGTCTTTATATTCAGGTTTGTCAATATGTAAATCACCGTAAACACTGATTGAAACCACTTCAACATTTTTTAACCTGTATGCTTCTTCTGCAAGGTATTTTAAAAGATAAGTGGGTGTTTGTGCGCTTCCATGAATAAATAATCTTTGGTTGGACTGAATGTGAGACAAAGCCTGTTTTACACTCACATAATTTGCCGGGTAACTCATCGTAAAAATTTTGTGCAAAGCTATTTTTATTTGTAAAAAAATATATGATGCACATCAAAGTTTTATAAATGATGAGTGATGTTTATCAGTAATTGTACAATAGACTTTTATTTTTCCAGTACTTCTTTCAAGACTACAGCCTGGTTGTGCAATTCATCTTTTGCACTATACACCAACGTAACTTTTTTATGTTGATGAACAAGCTTTGATAATTCTTCAAATGGTTCTGATTTGCTTAATTCATCTGCATATTTTTTTCTGAAAGCATCCCATTTTTCCGGTTCATGATTAAACCATTTACGCAATTCATTGGATGGCGCTGCTTCTTTTATCCATGTATCCACATGCATATCTTCTTTTTTGATACCGCGTGGCCACAACCTGTCAACAAGGATGCGGAAACCATCTGAACTCTCTTTTGGTTCGTAAGCCCTTTTAATCTGAATATTCATAATTACCTGTGTTTAATTTTTATTGGTGATAAAATTTTATTTTCCATGATAGCAGCAATACCAGCCGCTTTTTCTTTGGCTGTATCAGCTCTTGAACCGGAAAATAATTCATCAACAGTCTGATTAAACAATTGTAACCACCGCAAAAAATGTTCCTGTGTCAACTGGATTTTTTCATTAAGCCTTATATGCACCGGCATAGGGTTGCCATCATATTTGCCATTGAGGAAAATAACACTCTCCCAGAAATCGTACATTATTGGTAAATGTTTTTCCCAATTTACTTTGGCAATATCATTAAAAATGAAACCAATTACTTCATCTTTTTTTACCTTATCATAAAATGTATTGATAAGAAGAGGTATATCGGAAATGCTTTGTATATCTTGTTTCACTTTTTCATTCATGCCTGTGGCATGTTTTTGTTATGCAGTTTGTTTACATAAAATTTCAATTGCAAATTAAAAGCATTATTTTGTTCAAAATCTGATTGAAGTTATGGTGAGCGATTAGTCTGTTATTCTACAAATCTTTTTTCTGAAACTTTCTTGTGCTGAGCCAAAGTGGAATAATTATCCAAAGCAACAAAACGATTGCAGCAATAACAGAACCTGTATAAGAACCAAAGAATTCTTTGAATATAGCGCCTGTATATCCCATTAATGCTGAAACATCCATCTGTAATAAAATTAAAATGCGGCACAAATCAACGGGATTGAATGCACTGGTGAACAACATAAATTTATCCAACGGGTAATCTTCAAACTGGAAAAGGATAAACAAAATCAACCCATCAAATATCAAAGCAAAGAATAACCACAACATGATGGTGATGCCAATGCCTTTGGCTTTATCACGGGTAAGCACTGCTGCCAGTAAGGCGATTGCCACGAAGATGATTGATAGAACAATCCCGGTAATAATCATGATTATACCTGTTGTTGTAGGCTGATAAATTAAAATTGGTATGCCTGCGCCAACAAAAAATGCGATGCTCAATGCTGCGGCAAGGCCATAAAAAAGACTGAGCCAGATTGATTTTCTTTTTAATGGCTGGCTCACCAGCAGTTCTATAAATTCTGAGCTGTTATAAACATAAATAGCAGAAAAAATAATTGAGGTTAAAGGAACGATGAGCAGTGTGATATTTAATAAACTCAACATGCCTTTGGATGCATCATCCTGCAGCATGAATACACTGAATGAAATAACCATCAACAATAATGTGTATGCAAGCACAATTTTGTTGCGCAAAATATCTGCTGTTACATATTTGAATATCTTTTTCATGCTGAATGATTGTACATTAAACTTACAATTGCTTTTGCCAGTTTTTGCTGGCCGGTTTCGTTACGGAGTTCATTGATGTTTTTATGAAAACGCAGTTTACCTTCCTGCATATACATTACCTGTGTAGCCAGTTCATCCAGGTCGCTTAATATGTGGGAAGTGATAATAACCAGCTTGCCGTTTTTAATCTCAGCTTTAATTTTTTCTTTTAAAATTTCTGATGCTACCGGGTCTAAACCTGCAGTAGGTTCATCAAGAATCAATACATCTGAATGAAATAAAAATGCAAGAGAAGCGCTAACTTTTTGTCTTGTGCCTCCACTTAAAGTGCGCATCCTCTTTTTTAAAATTTCATTCAACCCGAAGCTTTCAATCAACTCTTCATCAAAAGATTTATTATAAGCGCTGCGGATGTCTTTTATCATAGATATCACCTGGCCTATAGTCATGTTTTCGGGGTAACGCCCTATCTGCGGCATATATCCGATATGTTGCCTGTATTGCCAGTTGTGCAGTATGTTTTTATCGTTAAATGTTATGAATCCGCTATCAGGCACCACCATGCCTAAAATACATTTTATCAATGTGGTTTTGCCACTGCCGTTTGGCCCCATCAAAGCAATGCATTCGCCTTTGGCAAAATTGACTGAAACATCATCCAATGCTTTCAGCTTTCCAAATTGTTTTGTGAGGTTGCTTGCAATAATCATAATGCTAAAGGT
This sequence comes from uncultured Parafilimonas sp., assembly GCA_964400415.1. GTDB lineage: Bacteria > Bacteroidota > Bacteroidia > Chitinophagales > Chitinophagaceae > Parafilimonas. Next base: position 71,922 of record CAYNTP010000006.1, on the reverse strand, counting down.
TTCATTAATGGAAAATTGTCTTTCAGGTTTTCGGGTGTGATGCCTGGCAAAACTTTTTCAGTTTTATCAAACAAAGTCACCATGAAACTCCTGAACAACATCATTGCAGAAGGGTTCCTCTCTACTATCATTGAAAACAGGCTTACCGGGCGATATGGCACATCTCCAATCTTGTCTTTATTCAAATCATATCCTTCATATTTATCCCAGTAATTATGGTCAAATGTATTCAACACAAGGCTCCCGTTTGTGGCAATATCAAATGTGTTACCCTGGAAATTATTATAAACAATTTCATTGCTGTTGCAACTTGCCTGCACACGCATTGCCCAGCCATTGTTGCTGAAAATATTTTTTTCAACTTTCACCCTTGTTGTGCCTTCTGCATGTATGCCAACAGTATTTCTTAAAAAGCGATTGTGAAAAATATAACTGTCAGTAATTTCTTTCAGCAATAAACCATATGAGCCATCACCCCAGTTTTCAATAAATGCATTGCTCATCATTTTTACGCCATGTGAATACATCACTGCAACACCTGAACCATTTTGCTGGAACCTGTTTGATATATAAGTATCGTTATGTGAAAACATGAAGTGCAAACCATAACGTAGGTTTTTTTCTGAAATATTTTTTTGAATGGTTGAATTGGTTACGAATTCAAAATAAATCCCATCCCTGTGGCCGGTGATGATATTGTTGGATATAATCAGGCTGTCACCTTTCCAGCAATGGATACCGTTGCCACTGTTTGATTCATCTGAATATGCTTTTAAACGGTTATTAATAACAGTACAATGGTTGCTTTTCTGAATCAGCACACCCCAGAAAGCATCTTCGATGATGTTGTTTGAAATTGTTACATTGTTTGCATTAAAAACTTTTATTGCTGCAATATCATTGACATCCGACTTGCCTGAATGTTGTAATTTAAATCCATCAATTGTTACATGGTCTGCTTTGATGGTAATGATTTGAAACTGGTGGTTGCCATCCAATACAGGTTGGCCATTACCTTTCAGTATGACTGATTTGTCAATGATAATTTCACCTTCTTTGTACAAGCCGGTTTCAACAATAATGATGTCACCGTTTTTGCAATGTTGTAAAGCCTGTTTAATGGAAGTGTAGGGTTTGTTTTTGCCTACATAATATGTGGTTGCATTGAGTGAGGAAATACAAAAAAAGCAAACTGTGAAAAGAATTAATATCGTGTGTAAGAATTTCATTTTACCTACTTAATCAACTCGTCCCAATTCAAAGGCATGCCGCCTTTCAATTGATGCATTACAGCAGCAAGGCTATCCTTGTTATCAAATGCAGCCATGTTGCCATTCATAGGGCTTTGCAATAAATCTGATTTATACAGCAGTAAATTTTCATCTACCTTAATAAGGTTATGATTTCCGCTGAAATTTACTGCATACATATTTTTTATATCAGCTTTTGAAACAGTGTTCTCTTTTAAAAATGAAGTGAGGCAATGCATGTCATCAAATTTATACACCTTACCTTTTGTAGTAATTATTTCAGCGCCAAACCTGGGGTCTGTTATCGTCATCTTACAAAAACTGCAGGCTTCTTTTCCAAGATTAATTGGCTCAGGCCCATCTGCAGCGCAGGATGCAAATAATATTGTTGTTATAATGACAACTAAATTTTTCATACTAATTTTTTTTCTTTTTTTGCTGTAACAATTTCTACAATCATACAGGTAACTAATATAGCAGCAGCAGCAATAAAGAACCATCCGCCGGTATCGGGAATAGAGAATGCTTCAAAATTCAATAACTTTTTATAGCCAATCAATGGTGGTTGGTATGCCATACCTGGCACTTGTATAGGAGCATTTGGATCGAGTTCATGTCCATAATTATATTCCCATCTCCAGAAATCAGCCATTGCCACGATACAAAAAACAACGAATAGAACTGTAGTAAAATAAAGAAATCCCCGCTTGTTGAGAATGGCAGCTATGAGAGTGAGCAACGCGAAAAATGCAATGCAATATGGTAAAATTGTAAACTCAATAAAATCATCAGCATGTAATGTTCGCATACCGATATAATGGTTCAATCCATTGATGATTTCTAAATTGCCGCCAAGCTTTCCTGCAAAAATCTGTAATGCGAGCCCTTCAGGATATTGTGGGGCAGCTAATTCTATTTCCCATATAGGAAAAAATAAAACCAGCACTAATAATATTGCTGAAAGAAAGGTGGCTGTTCTTGTCCATGTTTTTAAACTATTTTTTTTCATGCATACAAGCTTTTAATTTTACGGGCAGCACAAAAGTTGAATGAATTATTGCTGAACAATTATTAATATTTCTTTTTGCTGACCTGATCCACTTTCTAAATCAAAACACAATTCTATCTAAATTATTTTTCAAAGAAAGGGTGAGAATTTAATGGAAATTGTGCGGCTGAAACACAATATTCTCACCCTTGTTGTTAAATCTATTTTGTTATAGTTGTAGTGTCTTTTCCGCCCGGTGCTTTATCACCTGTGCCGAATGCCAACGGTACATTACTACCCTTTGGAGAAATGCGTATGTAGCCTGACATTTCCTGGTGCAATGCACTACAGAAGTCGGTGCAATAGAATGGATATATACCCGGTTTTTCCGGAACCCATTTTAAAGTGCGTGTTTCACCAGGCATCACCAACAACTCTGCTGTTTTTGCAGCTTTGATAGCAAAGCCATGTGGTATATCCCAATCCTGTTCCTGGTTAGTAAAATGAAAATATACTTCATCACCTACATTCACACCTTCAATATTGTCCGGTGCCAGGTGTGAACGGATTGCAGTCATATATACATGAACCTGGTTTCCTTGCCTTACTACTTTTGCATTAGGTTCGCCCTTTGTTGCATAAGGATGTTCATTCTTCATGATATCATAAATCTTGAGGCTTTTATCTTTTATCTTGCTCGCTTCTATAGCCTGTGCATAGTGAGGTTCGCCAATTGTCGGGAAGTCAAGAATCAATTGCATTTTATCACCTGAAATATCATATATCTGTGCACTCTGTGCCAGTTCTGGCCCTGTAGGCAGGTAACGGTCTTTTGTGATCTTATTATACGCAATCACATATTTGGCATTTGGCTTTTTAGTATCACCACCGGGGATACTTAAGTGGCCAATAGAATAATAGGTAGGTGCACGATCCAGTACTTTCAGGTCTTTGATATTCCATTTTACAATTTCAGAAGAAATAAAGAAAGAAGTGTATGCATTTCCTTTACCATCAAACTCTGTATGCAATGGGCCAAGGCCTGGTTTCTGCACTTCGCCATATAAAACTGCATCATATTTTAAAACAGGGATGCCTGCATAGGTGCCATCGAAGGTTTTATTATTTATAGCATCCAGCATTTTACTGAAACTTAGTACAGGTATCAATGCAGCCAGCTTACCTGAACCAACAATGTATTCACCTGTTGGGTCAACATCACAACCATGTGGTGATTTGGGGCAAGGCATGAAGTATGCGATTCCGGGCAATGACATGATGTCTAAGACAGTAACTTCTGTTTCTATTGTTGAAGTAGCTGTTTGTGTTTTTTCATCATAAATATTATGCGCATATTTTACCTGTTGTTTTACTCCTTTTCCTTGTTGGAGATATTCTTCAGCTTTTTTCCAGTTAACAGCCATGATAAAATCTTTATCCCGCTGAGAAGCGTTTACTTCCAGTAAAGTGTGTGCCTGTTCTGTATTGTAACAGGAGAAGAAAAACCAATCGTGTGATGGGCCTTTACCGGCATGGCTCAGGTCAAAGTTGATACCTGGAGTTTTTAACTGGAAAGCGATTTTCATGTTGCCAGTATTTTTGTCAACACTCACAAAACTGATTGTACCATTAAAATTCTTTTTATAAGAACTGATAGGCACATCTCCGTTAGCATTGTCAAGTGGCACACTAAAGCGGGTGCCTGCTACAATGTACTCAGAGTTTTCTGTAGTGAAAGGAGAGGAGTGGTTACCGGCGCTATTAGGCAACTCAAGAATTTCCGCAGTATTGTAAGTGCTCAGGTCAATACGTGCAAGACGTGGTGTATTGTTGCCATTTGCAAATACCCAACGGCCATCAATTTCACCGTTTGTTTGTGATGCTTCAATATGATGCAGGTCATCCCAGGGAACAAAACCATGAGATGTATTAAGCATGGCTTTTGTTTCTTCACTATAACCATATCCTGACTGCGGATCCACAGAAAAAACAGGTATTACACGAAGGAGCCTTCCTGATGGTAAGCCATAAACGCTCATCTGGCCACTAAAACCACCAGAAACAAAATCATAGAATTCATCATATTTTCCTGGTGGTACATAAGCTTTTTGTGCACCATCAGCGCTCACCGCATTAGCTGCGTTTTTTGGTTTGCATGAGTATAAACCGGCCATTACCACCATTGTCATGGCAATGGTAGCCAGTATTGAAAAACGTTTCATATAATTTATTGTTTAGTTATTTATTTGACGCCATCATTTTTACGCATAAATTCAAGAATGTTGCGTGCATCTTCATCTGTCAGGTTTTGATTGGGCATCCTGACAAGGCATATTTCAAGCTGTGCCTGTAATTCGGGATCTTTATCAATCATTGCATCTGGATTGGTGATGAAATTCATGATCCATTCTGGTTTGTGTTTTTTGGTTACACCTAACCATCCTGGGCCAACTAACTTTTCATCGGTTAGTTTGTGACAGGCTGAACATTTTACTTCAAATATTTTTTGGCCGGCATCTGCCATTGTGGTATTTAACGGGCCAACGTCAACACTTGAAAATTTACCCTCACCACGATGTGGATCATAATCAGAAACTGATTTTTCTGCTGTACCCTGATCAGTGGCTTCTGTATTGCCTGTATTACTGCTGCTATTGTTGCTACCGGCACCACCGGAGCATGCATAGAGCAAGGCTGAAATGATTGTAATTGCAAGCGCTTTCTTCATATAATATATTGTTTTTAATGTGATGCAAGATTAGAATCGAAAATTTTTTTTTGTTATGACATTAGTCATAAAAATATGAAATTTTAAATGATTAATATCACTCATTTCTACATTTTGAATATAAAAATTTGCTGCTTAATAATTTGTTTCGTGGCTGTTTAAACCTGGTCTGACATGGCCTTTACAGTTGGTTTATTTGCCCGGGATGTTTAATTAATAATGGATAAATGATTATCATGATTTCCGGTTTTGTAAAATGAAATGATGTTTAACTGATAATTTGAAGAAATGGGAAAATATAATTCTTGTGAGAACGGCGGACATGCATTTACTAAGTTTATTGGAACTATGATTAAGAACGATTAATTGCACTATGGATAAAAATAAAATGTTTAGCTGCCATTTGAAAAAACACATATATACAATTAACCAAAGTATTGATTGTAATTTTCATTTGACTGGAGCTAATAATTCTTTATTAAAAATGAAACACTATAAATGAATATCAGTTTAAAAAAATGGTTCAGGATTGCTGTTTTTAATTTATTGATTGTAGCGTTTCTTGGAATATTGATGCGGTATAAAATTGCTTTCAGCCTTCCGTTTATTAACCAGAAAAATTTGTTGAATGCACATTCCCATTTTGCTTTTTCTGGTTGGGTATCTCAGGCGCTGATGGTGTTGATTGCAACCTATATTGCAAATAACTATCAAAAGTTTTCATTAAAGAAATATAACCGGCTCTTGCTTGCAAATCTATTAACGGCATTCGGCATGCTGGTAAGCTTTCCGATCCAGGGTTATGGATTGATATCAATTATTTTTTCCACACTTTCGCTTTTTGTTTCTTATGCTTTCGCGATTACTGTTTGGCGTGATTTAAAGTCTATTCAAAAAAAATCAGTAACACATTTATGGATCAAATCAGGTTTGATATTTAACGTTATTTCTTCTGTTGGCCCATATATCCTCGCTTATATGATGGCTACCGGCAATATTGTGCAACATGTGTACCTGGCATCCATTTATTTCTACCTGCACTTTCAATATAATGGCTGGTTCTTCTTTACCTGCATGGGCTTACTGGCTGATAAATTAAATCCACAACAGTTTTCAGATAAAGTAAAAAAGAATATTTTTTATGCATTCTTATTTGCCTGTATCCCTGCATATTTTTTATCAGCTCTTTGGTTACCAATACCAACATGGTTATATGTCATAATTGTTATAGCAGCGTTTACACAAATCTGTGCATGGATAGTTTTTGTAGCAAGGCTTTTTTCAAGGTATCAACCTTTTATTGCCATACAATCAAAAACAGTAATTTTTTTACTGACATTATCATCAATAGCGCTTAGTATTAAATTATTATTACAGCTCCTTTCCACTATTCCTGCATTAAGCACCTGGGCATTTGGTTTCAGGCCAATTGTAATCGGTTATTTACACCTCATATTTCTTGGCATATTCAGCATTTTTATTCTTGCTTATGGATTGAATAAACAGTATTTGATTTTGACTAAGCAGGTTGCCTGGGGCATTTGGATATTTGTTGCCGGCATCATCTTTAATGAATTAATATTAATGTTACAGGGGCTTGATGCAATTGTTTATACAAACGTGCCTTATGAATCAGAAGCATTGCTGACGGCTGCTGTAATTATGTTTAGCGGCATCTTGATTTTGCTGACTGGAAATTCCAAACTTACAGATGTACTTAATAAAACTATTGATTGATTTTTTCATCATTACTCAGGTTTAGTAAAATAAAAGTTTTTGATTATAGTTTTAAATAATGTATCATTTGAACATTGTTTAATTTTACTGCAATCAATTATTCGTTGGAACAGGAAAATCTTATCATCAGGAAAGTTGCATTAAAAGATAATTTATTGCTTGCCTCAATGATCAGGCAGGTGTTTGAAGAATTTGATGCACCGAGGATTAACACTGTTTATTCAGATCCCAAGACTGATAACTTGTATGGATTATTTCAAAATGAAAGATCTGTTTTGTGGGTTGCAGAAGTTGATGACAAAGCATCAGGTTGTTGCGGTATTTATCCAACTGAAGGGTTGGAAAAAGGCTGTGCAGAATTATCAAAGTTCTACCTGGATAAATCAATCCGTGGAAAAGGAATTGGTAAAACATTAATGATGCGCTGTATTCAATCTGCTAAAAAAATGAATTATAAAAAACTCTACCTTGAAAGCATGCCGCAGTTTGCAGATGCAGTAAGTATGTATGAAAAATACGGGTTTATAAAAATTGATCATGCATTAGGCAATTCAGGCCATACTTCCTGTAATATCTGGATGGTAAAAGATATTTAATCGGTGTATTTTTTGTAACCTTTGAAAAGAGATTACATTAATAAGAGTGCTTACTAACAATTCGTTCAGCCAGGTTTTGTATGTATAAATAGAATGATTGTTGTTTAGAGCCATTCTTATTAATAGTCTACCGTCTTCGGTAGTTTCTGCTTATATTCATAAAACACATCTCCATTACACAAAAAAAATTTTTAAAATTTCAATGGTAACCTAAAGCATCCTCGTTTCGTATGTAGTTCGTGAGCCATTATTTTTTATATATTTATGGCTTTAAAACCAATTGCTTGTTTTTTGCCAGTAACGAAAAAATGTAATGTATGACTCAGCCCCTTTTTACCCAGGATCAGTTTGAAACTTTTCTGCGCATGATTGATGATTTTGTATTTATAATGGATGAAGACCGGAAGTTTGTTATGTGCTTTCAGCCTGACGATGAATTATTTGCCCCACATGATTCCTTTATTGGAAAAACTTTACAGGAAATCAATTTTCCCCATCCTGCAATTGCAGATATTATGAAAACAATGGATGAAGTGTGGGAGACTGGTATCACCAAATCAGTTGAATATTCATTAATGATTAATGGTCTTCTGAAATGGTATAGTGCATCAATTTCGAAAATTAACGACCTGCAAAATGGTAAACAGGGTTTCCTTGCTGTGGTCAGGAATATCTCTGATGCAAGACAATACCAGATTATGCTGGAAAATCAAAACAAACACCTGAAGGATATTGCATTTCTTCATTCTAATGTAATCAAACATCAATTGAAGAATGTAGAAAAATTAGTAGCTATTTCTGAAGAAGGCAACCTTAATACTTCATCACTGGAATATGCTGACCTGATTAAGGATTCTGCAATTGAGCTACAGGATATTTTAAGAAGACTATCAAAAAATGCTGAATCAGTTTTGAGTAATTAATTCGCTGGTTGTTTCAGATAAATTTACTTTGCTCACTGTAACGGTTAACGTATATCTGGCACCTGATTTTAATGCAAAGTTTTCTGGCACATGCCCAACCGGAAAATCAAAACAAACAGGATAATTATATTCTTTTATCTTATCTGCAATCAGTTCATTTATATCCTGTCCAAAAGGAATGGTAGTGTCTTTGATATCAGTAAATTTTCCCACAATAAAACCTGATAATTTCTCCAGTTTGCCTGCTCGTTTTAATTGCATCAGCATCCTGTCAATATTGTATTTGTATTCACCAATATCTTCTATAAAAAGGATTTTATTATCTGTATTCAAATCAGAAGGTGAGCCAACAATATGAGACAGAATAGCAAGGTTGCCCCCGATTAGTTCACCTTCGCAAATACCATAACGGTTAAGTGGGTGAGGATTTGTATTATAAGATTGAAGTTTGCCTGTTAAACTATCAAATATTGATTGGATATACATTTTGCTATTTTCCAAATCATTGAAAGCTCCAGCCATCGGCGCATGTAATGTGGCAATATGAAAGTTGGAAAAAATATGTGCATGCAGTAGAGTGATATCGCTGTAACCAATAATCCATTTTGGGTGTTGAATGAATTTTTGAAAATTTATTTTGTCAATAATCCTGCTGAGGCCATAACCACCACGCCCGCAAAAAATAGCCTGTACACTATCATCATCCAGCATTGACTGCAAGTCATCTAAACGTTCTTCATCAGTTCCTGAAAAATAATTGAACTGGTGCCCGGCTGTTTTTCCCAACACAACTTTAAAACCCCAATGCTGTAATGTTTCAATACAATATTGCATCCTTTCGAATGGCATAAAACCCGAAGGGCAGATTATTGCAATAGTGTCTCCCTGTTTTAAATAAGGAGGAATTTTTATCATCAATCTTTATTTGGTTTTCAAAATACAAAATATTTCAAGGCAAGGATAATGCAGGTCTGAACAAAAAAAATTTCAACAATAAAAACAGAATTGATCTAATTTTTTTTTTCATAGTAATCCCACATCACAGAGAATACTTTTTCTTTTAATTCTTTTGGTGTAAGGCCGGTGCTGTCAATGGGTTGCAGGAAATGCATTTCAAGAGGATGAGGCACCATATAAAAAAATTTGTTGGCAGGTGAAATTTTTCTTGTATTAAAAACAAGTGCCGGCACTATTGGTTTATTTGTATCAACAGCAAGCCTGAAAGCGCCATCATGAAATGGTGTTAATGGTTTATCTGTCCTGTTGCGTGTGCCTTCTGGATAAATGACCATATCCAACCCCTGGCTTAAAACCATCTTCATGTCTTCGTAACTCTTGCGACGGCTTGCATCACTTTTCCTGTCAACCAATACACTGCCGAAACTATAGATCCATCCAAAGATGGGTAATGCTGCAAAACTTTTTTTTGCTATTGTTTTATTGGCCCTTGCCATGAAAGGAGTAGTTACAGGCACATCCAGCAAACTGTTGTGGTTACAAACTATCACGCAATTGGGCAGTCCTTTAAAATATTTTTTCCCTTTTACTTTCAGCGGGCAACCGGTGAGCGTTAAAAATATAAACATCCACACCCTTGATACGCGCCTGTGCCAGTTGGATCTGTTTGGTTCTTTTAAAAAGTGACAGGGTATATAAAATATGTAGGCAATAAACATTGTTGTTAAAAAAAACAACAAAGCCCATAATGCCCAGATGCGTGCAAAAATTTCTTTGAAAAAATTCATTTGTCTGAATAGTGAAACATCATTGGTGAACAATCATTTTTCAAAAAACACCATGCTTCCACCTACCCATTCGCGGTCTTTATTGTAACGCACGCCAATCATTTTTCCTTTGCTGATGCGGGCAAGGTTTTGTGCTGCCACTGGCCTTGCTTCGCCATCTTTCCAGAAATAAAATATCCTGATTTCAGCTTTTGCATTCTCATCAGGAGTTTTTATCACATCAGCATATTTTACTTTACGTTGCAATATCCAGTTATGTGGATCTTTTACTGCATCAATATCTTCTTTTTTTACATCAATAACAACACCCTGCCCGGCAAAAGAGAATAAAGGTTTTAAAACATAATTTTCAAGATCAGCAGGTATGGTTTTTACATCATTTAAAAAATTTGTTTCAGGTACAAATGGGTGTTTGATAAATGGCAGTGTGTATTTGCTGATGCGATAAAACCAGTTGGGGTGAGGCGCCCATTCAACATCCATTTCTTCCAATAATATTTTTCCTTTTTCCTGCACTTCGGGTGTTTGCTGCTGAAGGTCATCAAAGATGATGCGGTTATAAATTCTTTTTACTTCAGTTTTCTTTCCATCCTGAACATAAAATAATTTTCTTCCTTCTTTTACAAGTTCGGTTAAACAAACAACCGGGATATGCAAATAATCCTGTGTGCAATAAAAATCAATCCTTGTTTTTTGTTTATGCGGAAATATTTCAAGCAGTATTACATTTTCAGGATTATGGTTACCGATAATTGTATCTTTTAATAATTGTATGTATGACTCTTTATTATATCCGCTCAAATAAGAATCATAATTTGATGGAATATTAAAATGTTTACGGGTTACTTCATCATCAAAAACCTGGTAAGCAAATAAAGTGGGGAATCCCTGCATTTCTATTAATTGCGGTTCGAGGGTGCCATCTGCATTTTCACAAATACCAAAATCAAATGCAATGAAATGCGAATGATCATTTTCATTGGGCACTACAATATCAGCCGGCATAGCATTTTTAGTGAGTTGCTTAAAGCCAGGTTGAACAATTACATCTACAATACTCTCACATGCTGCGAGGATTTTTTCTTTGAATGCCTTATCAACGAAGATGGGTGTTTCTGCCAGCCTGAATTCTATATCGCCAGGGTGAAGGCTGTGCATTTCATTTACATAATCATTGTATTTTTTTTCAGTAAATTCTGCATTGAATTTTTCCCGTAAAGAAGGTACCATGTGTTTTCAGTTTAATAACTGCAAAATACGAAATAGGTGGAAAGATGAATTATTTCGGTTTAAGCTAATTGTATTTTGATAAAAATATTGAGAGTGTCAGAAGTCTTTTGGTATGTAAAATTTATTCCTTTCTTTAATATGGTTGCTTTCATACAACTCAAAATAAAACCAACCCGAATGAAGAAAGTCTGTTTTATCCAGGATCAATTGTGGCTGGTCCACATGTTTAATTGTAAATAAGAGTTTACGCCTGTCATCAAGAAAACGGATGCTGTAATTTTTTTGTGTTGCATCGGGCAAATTAACCTGGACATAACCATCTGAATTGGTATAAACTTTTGTAGATGGCACCCATGTAATATTATTGCTATAATAACGTAACAAAATATCAGCACCGGTTAAAGAATATAAAGTGTCCCTTGTATAATTGACGATGGAATCCCTGAAATGCTGATATGCGCTATAATTTAATGTAGCTATTATAGTATCATCATCATGCACGGTAATAATGAAATTGGTATCTTTTGTTTGTTCTTCTGTAAATGCATCAGTAAAATCAGAACCTGATGTTATTTTTTTGGCTTTGGTAAAAAAGAATTTGCCATTACTCAACACATAAAACACGCGGTAATATTGCATGTCATATCCGTTGGTTTCATCAATATATCCATTTTGTGGAAGGCCTGGTGACAATGGAACAAATATCGTCCTGAAATTTCTTACACTATCCCATGAACGTTGCACATTCAGTTGCACAACGCTATCGCCATAAGGATTGATCCATTCTATTTTTATCTTTCCGTTACCTGCTTTCGAAACAGCAGTATTGAAATTATTCTGAGCATTTAAAACACCTGCTGCAATAAAAACAAACATGAACAGCAGGAATAATTTTTTTATTATCTGCATGGGTGCGCAAAGATAATATGGCAGTGTTTAGAAAAATATTTAAAATTTTCTGAAGCAACTGTAAGACAGCCAGCAACCTTAAATCTTATTTTTGATGCATGAACAAAACTATATTCATCACAGGAGCTACTTCCGGGTTTGGGAAAGCTATTGCAGAAAAATTTGCTTCAGAGAACTGGAATTGTATTATTACCGGCAGGAGAGAAGAAAAGTTACAATCATTAGCTACAAACTTATCTTCAAACAAAAACATTAAGATATTACCTGTTGCGTTAGATGTGAGAAATAAAGAAGCAGTGTTTTCTTTGATTAATAACCTCAATCCTGAATGGCAAAAAATAGATGTTTTGGTGAACAATGCAGGCCTTGCAGCAGGCCGCGACAGTTTTGATGAAGCTAAGATTGAAGATTGGGAAACAATGATTGATACCAATATCAAAGGTCTGTTGTATGTTTCAAAAGCAGTCTTGCCCTTGATGATTAAAAATAATGGCGGTCATATTATCAATATCGGGTCAACAGCAGGTAAAGAAGTATATAAGGAAGGCAATGTGTATTGTGCAACTAAATTTTCAGTAAACGCCATCAGCCAGGCACAAAGAATAGATTTGTTGCCGCATAAAATAAAAGTAACCTGCATCAATCCAGGCGCTGCGGAGACTGAATTTTCACTGATACGGTTTAAAGGTGATGAACAAAAAGCAAATGCTGTATATGCCGGCTATGAACCGCTCCTTGCCAATGATATTGCAGATATAGTTTATTACTGCGTCGGTTTGCCTCCACATGTTTGTATTAATGACCTCGTGGTTACCTGCCTTGCACAGGCAAATTCATTTTATACTTATAAAGGGTAAAGTGTAATTATAACAACTTATACATTTTGCCTGGCAGGCTTGTTATAATATTCTGCAGTTCGAGGTTGAGCATAGCTGCTGCAACAGCGCTGCTGCTAAGGTTGCAACCCAGGTTGATTTCATCAATATGAACTGCATCTTTCTTTTGTAAAATTTCTATTATCATTTTTTCATCATCACTAAGCTCAATAAACAATTCCCGCTGTTTCTTCTTGTCGATTTTTTTTGTTTGCCAACCAAGGTTTTCCATTAAATCTTTTGCATCAGTAAATAATGCTGCTTTATTATTCTGAATAAGATAATTGCACCCTGCGCTTTTTGCGTCAGTTGTCTTTCCGGGCAACGCAAATACATCACGGTTATAATTATTGGCAAGCTCGGCAGTTATCATGCTGCCACCTTTGATAGCAGTTTCAATTACGATTGTAGCATCACTCATGCCTGCGACAATGCGGTTACGTGAGGGGAAGTTAAATTTATCTGGCTTGGTACCATTCCTGTATTCTGTTATAAGGCCACCTTGCTGTATCATTTCTTTTGCAAGGGTTTTATGCTGATGGGGATAAATAGTATGCAGTCCATGTGCAAGTACTCCAACCGTATCAAGGTTGTTTTGTAATGCAGACTTATGCGCAATTGCATCAATGCCATAAGCAAGACCACTAACGATAAGCGCATTAATTCCTGATAGGTCTGTGATGAGTTGTTCTGTTACTTGCTTGCCATAATCTGTATTGGCCCTTGTGCCGATGATGCTGATGATTTTTGAAGAATTCAAATCAGCATTTCCCCGGTAATATAAGAGTATGGGGGGATCGTAACAATTCAGTAAGTGCTTCGGATAATTTTCATCAGATATAAATAAAGGCTGGATTTTATATTTTTCTATGAATCTTATTTCTTCTTCTGCTATGTCAAAATTATCAAACCCTTTTATGCTATCAGCTTTCACAATACCTATCTGGTTGATAGCACTCAGGTCTCTCTTCTTTGCTTTAAATACAGATTCAGCATTACCAAATACTTCAACCAGTGATTTGATGGGTACACAGCCTAAATTAGGTACTAATGTAAGAGCTATTTGGTATAAAAGGTCATTGGCCATTGGGCAGGGAAAAATAATAATGAAAATAAAGATTATTGATGAATACTTCAATAACCATCCTTGCAATTTAAAAAAAATGAAAATAACTATTTATTCTTGCAGTCATGTTGCATTTTATATTGAAGGGTATTGAAAAGTGCAAGAAAAATTTTTATATAATTGTATTCACACAACCTGCATAATTTTCACTGAACAATAATCATAAATTATTTATGCAAACTTATTTGTTGCCATTGGAATTGCAGTTAATCCATCATGCTGATTCAAAAAGAGTTGATGGCATGAAAGCATACATGCGGGATCAATTTGATTTTTATGGTATTGCTATGACTGAGAGAAGAAAAATCTGTAAAACGTTTATTAAAGAAAACCCTTTATCATCAATAGCTGAAGTAGAAAAATTAGTAAGATATGCCTGGGAAAAACCTCAAAGAGAATGGCAATATTTTGCAATCGAACTATTGGCTCATTACAAGAAACAATGGAAAGAATCAACAATAAAAATTATTGAATATTGTATAACAAATAAAAGCTGGTGGGATACTGTTGATGCAATGGCAGATGAGTGGGCTGGAGTATATTTTAAAATATTTCCGGAGCAAATTCCGGTAATAGCGGGCAGATGGAACAGGGGTGAAAATATCTGGCTGCAGCGAACCAGTTTGTTGTTTCAAAAAAAATATAAATCTGAAACTGATACAAAGCTGTTGTCAGGATATATCAAACATCTTGCAACATCAGAAGAATTTTTTATCCGCAAAGCAATTGGATGGATTTTGAGGGAATATGCAAAGACAAACCCTGCCTGGGTAAAAGATTTTGTTGATAAATACAAACTTTCACCTTTGAGCAAAAGAGAAGCAATAAAGAATATTTAGCTTGAAAATAATTAAGCTGTTTTAGAAATCAGTACTTGAGAAGGAACAGGTGAAGTGATTCCATTCGCGGCACATGCTGCTTGTATTTTCTCCAAAGTACCAAAATAAACATCCCAATAATCAGCAACCGTAGTATATGGTCTTATGGCAAGCTCAGTAAAATAACCACCTAATTTGGAAACATATACAGCAGGAGCGGGGTCCTTTAAAATTTTTGAATCGCTATTTAAAACGCCCATAATTACTGACCTCACTTTTTCCATATCATTATCAGAAGCAACTGAAGCAGTAAGATCTACTCGCAGATTTCCGTGTTTGCTCATATTAACGATGATGCCGTTAGAAACCATCGCATTGGCAATTATTGTGGTTTTATTATCTGGAGTGAGTAAGATTGTATTAAATATCTGGATCTCCTGAACTACACCTATCTGGCCATTACTTTCAATCAGATCACCTGCTTTGAATGGTTTGAATAAAAGTATTAATACGCCACCTGCAAAATTTGCCAGGGATCCCTGTAATGCAAGACCAACTGCCAGACCTAAAGCACCGATTACTGCAACAAAACTAGTTGTCTCAATCCCGATCATGCCAGCTACACTTACCAACAATAAAACTTTTAAACCTACACTGATGATACTTGACAGGAAAGATTGTAGAGAAGCCTCAAGATTTTTATGGCTCATTAATTTTATAATAAGCCGGGTTAAAGCATTGATTATCCAAAGACCAATAATAAAAAATAGGATAGCACCTAAAATTTTTAATCCATAGGCAGCAAAAATGGATTTAATACTTTCAAGAATTGATGATAAATTTTCCATGCTATAAGTTTTTATTTTTTAAAAATAAAGTATTGCACAATTTTAGTATCATTTTTTTATAATAGCAGATAAAATACTGATAAGCTAAAAATATTTGTCATATCGTTTACCATTCAAAATGAGCATTTGCACAGATATTATTACTACTACAACGGCTTTTATTTTTCTAAAAATGTTTAGTATTTATATTGCAGGCTTCTAAATCTTAAAAAATGTCGTATTTGATATATTGAAAGAACCCAGGGGTATAAAAAAGCATAACTCCCGCTCCTGAAAAGAATTATTAATAAATAAGAAGTCATTCACAATGAAGAAAATTTATCTTTTACTGAGTTTTTGCATTTTAGTAACTACCTTGAAAAACACATTGAATGCTCAATCTGTACTTGATCCCAATGATCCTGTTATAGATTATGATCCATTAAATCCCCCGGTGCAACCACCTTGGGGCCAGATCGGAAAATGGGTTAGAACAAAGAGCCTTTCCTGGAACTCAGATTCTTATAAGGCATATATTTATGAAGGCTCATGTTTCAGATTAAAATTCCCTAAGACGTATAATCCTACAGCCAATGACGGGAAAAAATATCCGATTGCAGTTGTTTTTCATGGCGGTGGGGAGGCAGGACCAATAACTGATAATGAAACACAACTTTATCACGGTGGATATAATTATATGGTTGCAGATGATAATGGTGTTTTTGATGGGTATATACTTTTTATGCAAAGCCAGGGCTGGTGGGGTACTACTTCTTATTTGAGGATTCTGGATATTATAAATTATATGATAACCAATAATAAACTTGATCCATTCAGGATAAGTGTAAACGGGTTGTCATCAGGTGGACAGGCATCATGGGATATGGTTATCAATTATCCAAATTATATCAGTGCATCTTTACCAATGTCGAATGTTTCAATTGGATATAAAGATCCATCTGTTGTCAATAAAGTGAAATTTACTCCAATATGGAATTTCCAGGGCGCACTGGATGGATCACCATCACCATCAACAGCAGAACAGGTAAGAGATGCAATGGTAAATGCAGGAGGTAATTATCGTTATTCAGAATATGCAAATGTTGGACATAATACATGGGATAGTGCATTTGCAGATCCTGATTTTTTCCCATTTCAATTGAGGGGGTATAGTTCTAATCCCTGGGTATTGTATGGAAGGACTGGTTTTTGTGATTCAAATGTGAATTTAACTTTAGGTGTTCCTCCTGGGTTTGATGGATACCAGTGGCGAAAAAATGGTAATATTATTTCCGGTGCGACGAGTAACACAATAAATGTAACAAGTTTAGGAACTTATGATGCGAAAGTTTTGAGAGGTTCAATCTGGTCAGACTGGTCCCATATACCAGTAGTGATTCAAATTACACCTCCAACAATAACCCCACCTATTACTGTATCAGGGTTAATGAGTAATGTTATAACATCCGGTGATGGTAAAAATTATGTAAACTTAGAGGTGCCTGATAATGGATATACAAGTTATACTTGGAAAAAAGTTGGAAGTGATAGCATTATAGGAAACCAAAGGATATATACTGCCACTCAAACGGGACAATATATAGCGGCTGTGACAGAAGAATACGGATGTTCAAATGTATATTCACCACCATTTCCAGTTATTAATGCAAAAGGTAAAAATGTGCCGGATGCAGCAAGTAAGTTAGTTGCATCCACAATATCATCTACGGAAGTTTTATTAAACTGGGAGAATAACCCACATCCGCTATATAATGAAACTTATTTTGAGATTTACAGAAGCGCAGGACAGGATGGGAATTATCATTTTGCAGGTAAAGTACCTGCAGATTCTTTATCATTTAAAGATGAAAACTTAATGCCAGGTATAGCTTACTATTATGAAATAAGGGCAGTCAACAATAATGGGGCAGCAGCAATGTCAAACATTGCAAGTACAAAAACATTAGTAGATAATATTTTGCCATCAGCGCCTGGAACTCTTACAATAGTTTATACAACAAATTCCTCAATGTACTTGTTATGGAAATCATCTGCCGATAATGTTGGAATTAAAGAATACCAGGTTTTCGTTAATGGAATAAAGAACTATACTACTACTGACACTAGTATAATAATAAATGGCCTTACCCAAGGAAAGATGTATTCATACTATGTAAAATCTGTTGATTCTAGCGGCAACTTTTCACCACAAAGTAACCTGGTGAGCGCACCTGCAATTTTAAAGGGGTTACAATATAAATATTATGAAGGTTACTGGTTATCTGTACCGGATTTTAATACTTTGACACCAATCTCGACTGGAGTTGAGCCTAATACATATCTGGCACCTGCAAGAAGGCAGGCACAGTTTGCTTTTTTATGGCAAGGTTATTTGCGGGTACCTATTTCCGGTAAATACAGGATAAGTATTACATCAGATGATGGCTCATTAGTTTGGTTAAACCCCTATGATCCAACAATAACACCTTTCATTAATAATGATCATATAAGCACAGTAAAAAGTAAATATGCCGGAGCGAATTTAACTGCAGGTCTTATCCCAATTACAATAGCATATTTCCAGAATAAAAACGGCAGAGTTGTAAAATTAAACTGGGCTAATTATGATTTGTTTGGAGACTCAGCATATCATCCAATTGCGGATTCTTTCTTTGTACCAGATTATACTCTGGCAGATACAGCACCAAAGGCTCCAGAAGATCTTGTTGCCACAGCTCTTTCAGCTAATACCGTAAGGCTTACCTGGGTAGATAAAAGCAATAATGAAACGGGTTTCCAGGTGTATAGATCTTTGAAACAAACCGGAGGTTATGAAATAATTAATACAACTGGTGCTAATATTGTACAATACCTTGATTCCAATTTGAATGCCAACACCAAATATTATTATAAGATAAATGCTGTAAACGATTACGGAACTTCAGATTATGCAACATCAGTATTAGGCAGGACTCAAAAAATTCCAATTGTGAAAGCTCCGACAGGTCTTAAAGCAACAGCATTGTCATCAACTACTATTCAATTAACATGGAACGATGTTGATACAAATGAAACAAATTATGAAATTTTCAGATCCTCTACTGATTCATCTAATTTCAAACTTGCTGTTTCTTTACAAGCAAATTCCAATAATTTTATTGATAGTGGGCTATACGGTAATACTAAATATTATTATAAAGTAAAAGCATTCAATGGTACAAAATCATCAGCAGACAAACCTTCCGTCTTTGCGACAACAAAGAATAATCAGCCTGTAATCAATGATAAATTTTCTCAGAAATCTGTTCCTTCAGGGGTACAAACTTTATTAAGTATTACAGGATCAGATCCGGATAATGACACTTTGGTGTTTTCTGTTATAGGCTTACCAGCATTTGCAACTTTAGCAAACTCTGGATTTAATACTGCAACAATTGATTTTAATCCATCTTCTTCTGATCTTGGAACTTACAATAATATAAAAATTATATCCAAAGATGGAAGGGGAGGAATAGATAGTAATGTATTTGTATTAACAGTAAATAATAATTTTTATCCTGTTTTAGATAGCATTAATGATTATACTTTGAGTGAAGGGAGTATATTAAATATTCCTTTATCAGCAACAGATCAGAACAGCAGTGATGTTTTATCATATTCCATAACGGGAGCGCCGGATGAGTATTCTATTGAAAATGTAAGTAATGGTATTGCTAATCTAAAATTAAGTCCTACCTATGGTGCTTCTGGTAATTATACTGTTAATGTTTCTGTCAGCGATGGTAATGGTGGTGTCACAACCAGGTCATTTAATATTACTGTAAATGATGTTGATCCTACTCAGACCATATTTGCAAGGATAAAAGATACAGATACTATGGGTAACCCCTGGAATGATATTACCGGTGTAACTTCTTCAAATTTTATTGACAAACTGAACAGTCAAACTACTGTTGGTTTGTCTTTACAAACAGCATGGTTTGGTGTTGACAATGAAGGTCCATCTACAGGAAATAATTCAGGAATTTATCCTGATCCTGTGCTGAAAGATTATTATTACTTCGGCAGGAATGGTGGACCAAATACTGTTACGGGCAATATTACAGGCCTTGATACTTCCAAAATTTATAATATTAGTTTTTATGCTGGTAGCAATTGGGGTGGGGCATATGATAATGGTAGTACAGTATTTACTGTAAACAGCAATTCAATTTCATTGCCAGTTCAGAATAATATTAATAAAACAGCAGACTTTATAAATATAAAACCTACAACAAATGGAATAATTAGTTTCACAATGGCGAAAGGTTCTAATACGCCTGCAGGATACCTGAATGCTATTGTAATAAAATCTGTTTATACTGATAATGTGAAACCATTGGCTCCGACTTTCCTTGTTGCTACAGATGCTGTAGGAGGAGGTGTGCAATTGAACTGGAATGATAATGCTTATAATGAAACGAGTTATAAGATTTACAGGGCAGGCAACCCGGCAGGGCCTTATGGATTGATTAATGGGAAACTTGGTGCAGATGCAACCAGCTATATAGATACTACTGCCATTGGTAATAAACAATATTATTACCTGGTAAGAGATTCAAATAAAGGCGGTCTTTCAGATTCTTCAAATATTGCAAGTATTATTACGAAAAACAGGGCGCCAATTGTTTCTCCTATATCCAGTATTATCATAAAAAATAACCAGGTAGAAAACGTAAATGTTGTTGCAGTTGATGATGCTAATGACCATTTAACTTTAGTACCATCAAACCTGCCATCATTTGTAACATTTACAGATAATGGGGATGGTACCGGGTTCTTTACAGTCACACCAAATAGTGGAACTATAGGAACATTTGAAGACATTACAGTAACAGCAACTGACGATAATGATTCCAGTAGTTCTGCTTCATTCAATATTACGGTGACAGATCAAAATATGAGTTCTGTATATGTAAATTTCTCTAATGGAAGTATTGCAGCATCACCTTGGAATAATTTCACAAGCTGGCCAACAGCCAATGCATCACTTTCTAATTTATTAGATGATAACGGTGTAAATACATCAGTATCAATTAAAATAATGAATGGTTTTCAGGGAAATTTTGGAACCGGAATGCAACCAGGTAATAACAGAGGTGCATATTCAGAAATTGTGATGAAAACCGGGATTTACGAAGGGGCTTCGAAAACAGATTCTATTCAATTATCAGGATTGTCAATTAACAAAAAATACAATTTTGTTTTCTTTAATAGCCATGATGATGGATTAAAAGGGACTACTAACTTTACAATCAATGGGCAAACTGTTAGTTTAAATGCAACACATAATATTAATACTACTGCAGCAATCAACGGGATTATTCCAAATGCTAATGGTATAGTTATGATAAAAGTGGCAAAAGCATCAGGTGCAGATTATGCATATCTTAACAGCCTTATTATTCAGAGCTATGACAGCACTCAAACATTGTTAGCTCCTGCTGATCTCAGGGTTGTTAATATTACAAAAAACAGTGTGAAACTTCAATGGGCAGACAGGAGTTTTGATGAAACAGGGTTCGAAATCTGGAGATCTTCAGATACAGTTAATCCAAGCTATACTCTACTTGCTATAACCGGTGTAAATAACACTTCTTTTATTGATACCGGTTTACAGTCAGCACATACTTATTATTATACAATCAGGGCAATAAATGGAAGTATGAATTCTGCTTATAGCAGTCCGGTTTCAGCAACTACCTATTCACAGGAATTATACGTGAATTTCACATTTGTAAATGGTGCAAATGTACCCTGGAATAACACCCTTGCATTACCAGAGCCAGGAATTGCCTGGGATAATCTTATAGATGACAATGGAACAACGTCAGGAATTGGGTTAGCGGAACCGGGTTTGTTTGCAGGTATATATGGGCCAGGCATGAATACAGGTAATAATTCAGGGATTTATCCTGATAAAGTTTTAGCGGATAATTATGGTTTATTCCCTGGTGAAAGCACTACCATGGTTTTGAACGGTTTAAATCTTACCATGAAGTATGACCTTACATTTTTTGCCAGTGCAAATATTGGTGGGGATGTAAATACAGCATATTCTGCAAATGGCAAACGGGTTGTATTAAATGCCTCGTATAATACAGATGGAACAATAACAATGTATAATGTTGAACCTGATCAGAATGGACAGATTATAATAACGATATCACCAAATTCATATTCATCTCAATATGGATTACTTGGAGCAATGGTTATTCATGAAGCAAATCCTTCATTAATGCAGGTGCCATCACCACCATCATTAATGGATAAACCAATTGCTTCAGTTGTAAAAAATCAATACCTGAAAAAAGAAAGCCCGGTGATTGAGAAAAACAATATTCATGTTTATCCCAATCCATTTAAAAATGATTTTACTATTTCTTTTTACCCGCAGAATGATGAAAATATCGTTGCAGAACTCTACGATATTAATGGAAAACCTGTTTTACAAAAAAACCTGGGTAAAGTGACGAAGGGTAAGACTAATATTAAAATGAGTCTGAATCAGAATATAACTTCAGGTGTTTATCTTTTAAAACTCTCATATCTGAAGGAAGGGAGATCTGAATATATAAAACTAATAAAACAATAAAAATGTAAAAGGCTCCTTTGAAAATATGGAGCCTTTTCTTTTCAAATATTATTGCCCTGAATCATGTGTAAATGCAAAACCACCCAGATCTTGTAAACCTATTATAACCGGAATTGCACTTTTACGAATTAAATTATATACTTTACCAAATTGGGAAGAATTGCATTTTATCCGGTAGGTAATTTTAATTAATTTTTTATCTAAATTATCTGCTCAAAATGAAAAGCATATTCTACTCCCTACTTTTGTCAAGCACCATTTTTTTCATTCCTAATTTTGTTGCTGCACAATCTGTATTAGATCCTTCAGATCCCATTATTACTTATAACCCAAACAATCCACCTGTGCAACCTCCCTGGGGTCAAATTGGAAAATGGGTTAGAACCAAAAGATTAAGCTGGAATACAGACTCATACAAAGCCTATATATATAAAGGTTGTGCGTTTCGATTGAAATTTCCAAAGACTTACGATCCCAATGCAAATGATGGGAAAAAGTATCCTATGCTTGTTTTCTTTCATGGGTTAGGTGAGACGGGAACTATATATGATAATGAGTATCAGTTGTACCATGGAGGGGATGATTTTGCGGCTGCAGTTGATGACGGTAGTTATGATGGATATATTCTTTGTATGCAAAGCCAGGGATTTTGGGGGCCAGGTCAATATCAATATATTACTGAGATTATTGATTATATGGTAGCCAATAATAAACTGGATCCATTCAGGGTATCAGATAATGGGTTATCAGCAGGTGGGCAAGCCACATGGGAAATGATGTTTGCTTACCCTAACTATATAGCTGCATGTGTGCCGATGTCAGCAGTATCTATTGGATATAAAAATGACAGTGATGTGAATGAAGCAAAATTCACGCCTATATGGTTATTCCAGGGTGGTAAAGATGGATCGCCTGCACCATCAACAGCACAACAGGTAAGAGATGCATTTTTAGCAGCAGGTGGTGATTTTACATATACTGAATACCCTGATTTGGGACATGGCGTTTGGGATAGGGTTTGGCAGGAACCAGATTTTTATCCATATCTTTTAAGGGCCTATGGTTCAAACCCATGGCCTTTAACTGGTAGAACTGAATTTTGTCCTGGAGATCCAATCAATGTTACTCTCGGTGTACCTCCAGGTTTTGATGAATACCAATGGCGAAAGAACGATACAATTATTGATGGAGCCAATACTAATTCTATTAATGTTACTGATATTGGCACTTATGATGCAAGGGTAAGAAGAGGGAGTGTGTGGTCTGATTGGTCTCATACACCTGTAGAAATCAAAACAAAAACACCAACAATACCACCAATAATAAGTGTTGAGGGTTTAGCAAGTCCGGTAATTCCTGCACCTGATGGAAGCACTAGTGTGAACCTGATGGTGCCGGATAATTATACAAGTTATCTATGGAAAAAAGTTGGGGATTCAAATACAATCGGAACAGAAAATGAAATCAATATTTCACAGCCCGGAGATTATGTAGTTTCTGTTATTGAACAATATGGATGTTCAAGTGTCTTCTCTGATCCATTTACTGTTGTGAATGCAAATGGAGTTAATGGCCCTGATGCAGCATCAAGCCTGACAGCAGTAACGCTTTCTAATACAAAAATTGAATTAGACTGGGCAGATAAACCTAATCCGGCATTTAATGAAACCGCTTTCGAAATATACCGTTCAACATCGCCTGGTAATTCATATACATATATTGGAAAAGTGGCTACAGATGTTGTTACTTATGTTGATTCCACAGCTTTGCCAAATACAACATACTATTATGTGGTCAGAGCGGTTAATAATAATGCAGCAGCACCACTCTCAAATGAAGCCAGCGCTACCACACTGACTGATAATGTACCACCGGGAGCTCCAGGTAATCTTCATATTGTTTCTACTACAAGTACATCTATAACTATTGCATGGGATTCCGCAACAGATAATGTTGGTGTTGCAAGGTATGACGTTTATATCAATGGAGTCAAATCATACAGTACAGATAAGACTACTATTGCAGTTAATGGGCTTGATAATGGAACCCAGTATTTATTTTATATAAAATCAAAAGATCTCAGTGGTAATTACTCAACACCGAGTAACCAGGTAAGCGCTTTCGCTGCTTTACAGGGATTGAATTATAAATATTATGAAGGCTCCTGGTCTGTTCTACCTGACTTTAATACATTGACGCCAGTTAAAACCGGAACTACTTCAAATTTTGACATTTCTGTTCGAAACAGGGATGATCAGTTTGGCTTTGTTTGGCAAGGTTATATTAAGGTGCCGGTTGCAGGTACTTATACTTTTGAAACATATTCTGATGATGGAAGTAAATTGTGGTTAGCACCCTATGATGCAAATGCAACACCACTTGTAAACAACGATGGATTACATGGTGTACAATATAAAGGGGGCACTGTTACTTTGCAGCCAGGTATTTACCCTATTTCAGCATCATACTTTGAACAGGGTGGTGCCCAGGTGATGCAGGTGTATTGGACATGTAGTGCATTATTCGGTGATAATAACCGACACCTGATAACTGATAATTATTTTACTGATAATTATGGATCTTCAGGTACATTACCAGTAGCACCGGGAAGTGTTACAGCTACTACTATAGATTATACAAGAATTAATGTTTCATGGTCAGATAATAGTAATGATGAAACAGGTTTTGAAATTTATAGATCAGAAAATATTAATGGGCCATTCCAGATTATTGCAACTACAACTGCCAATACAACTTCATATATTGATTCAGCATTATCACCTTTGACCACATATTATTATATGGTTAAAGCTATTAACAATTCTGGTACCTCAATTTCAGGTGGATTAAAATATTCATATTATCCCGGATCATGGGACAACCTTCCTGATTTCAATTCAATGACACCTACAAATACAGGGTTTGTTAATAACCTTGATCTTTCAGTAGCATCTTCTACCACTAATTATGCCATGAAGTTTGAAGGTAATATTTCTATCCCGGCAGATGGGCAATATACTTTTTATACAACTTCAGATGATGGCAGTAAACTATATATTGGTGCATTTGATGAAGGGCACCTCGTAGTGAACAATGATTACCTGCAGGCGCCAACAGAAAGATCAGGTACAATAAATCTAACACAAGGTGTTTATCCGATTTATATAACTTTCTTCCAGAAATTAGGAGGATATGCTTTGAGCGCTGCTTATCAAGGGCCTGGAATTTCAAAAATACAGATACCTGACTCTGCATTTGCAGAACCTGCAGCATCAGCTACAACAGATAGTTTACCGGCACCACCTTTGGCCGTTACTCTATTAAAAGCAATTGTACAATCTTCTTCTGCAATTAATCTGACATGGAAAGATAATGCGAATAATGAAACTGCATATAAAGTTTATAGGTCAATTGGTGATACAAGCAAATTTAAATTCCGTGCAAATCTGCCTGTAAATTCCACTTCATTTAATGATACAGCATTGTTTGCCCATACAACATATTATTACAAAATTTATACAATAGGTATTGGCGACCAGCAAACTCCTTCTGCAATAGTTCAGAGAAAAACAAAAGATAATTTCCCTGTAATAAATGATATAGAAAACAGGAGTGTCAGATATGGTATTATTACTGAAATACCTGTAACTACGTATGATGCAGATAATGATACAATTGTTTATTCTATAAGAAATAAACCACCATTTGCAAAACTGATTATGAATGGTAATAGCACTGCAACATTATCAATGAAACCAAATGCATCTAAGCAAGGAATTGCTTATAATAATATTCAGATTATAGCAAATGACAGATTTGGTGGAAGAGATACAACAATTTTTGCAATTACTGTTAGTGCCAATTATGATCCAACTATTGATTCAATAGCTGATTATACACTCACTGAAAATGACAACTTGGTTATTAATCTTAATGGACATGATCAAAATGCAAATGATTCATTGCAATGGACTGTAACAGGTGCACCAAATACCAGCAACCTTGTTGCAGTTGATAAACAAAATGCACAACTGGTAATGCATCCTAATTATGGAGCTGCTGGAGGGTATGTTGTTAATGTGAAAGTCAGTGATGGTAATGGTGGCTTTGCTACAAGAACATTTAATGTTTCAGTCAATGACAAGGATCCAAATAAAACAATTTACGCAAGGTTTAAAAACGTAGATGATATTGGTTCACCATGGAATAATATTACTGGTGTTACTACAGACGGTCTGAAAGATGCAAATGGGAATACAACAAGTGTTGGATTACATATGCAAACAAGTTGGTTTGCTACAAGCAATGGTGGGCCGGTTACAGGTAATAATTCAGGTGTTTATCCTGATGCAGTGTTGAAAGATTATTATTATTTCGGAATATTTGGTGGCCCTGAAAATGTAGATGTCCAGGTTACAGAATTGGATACAGCACTTACTTATTCCTTTACTTTCCTTGCAGCAAGTTCATGGCCGGGTGCTCAGGATAATGGAACTACAATTTTCACTGTTGGTAGCCAAAGCGATTCGTTATATGTTCAGGGTAATACACAAAATACTGTATCATTAACTGGATTGAAAACTGATTCTACCGGTACTATCACTTTCAATATGTCCAAAGCTGCAGATGGTACACCTGTTGGATATATAAATGCTCTTGTTATTAATTCAATATTAGATGATGGTACTGCACCACTAACTCCTTCAACACTTATTGCTGAAGGAAAAGGTACTGGTGTTCAGTTAAATTGGAAAGATGTTGCCTATAATGAAAACAGTTTCCTGGTTTACCGTTCTTCTAATCCTGATAATGGTTATGTATTGATAAATACTTTGCCTGCCAACTCAAACAGTTACCTGGATACTTCAGCGAAAGGCACCACTCAGTATTATTACAAAATAATGGCTACAAACAGTTATGGTAATTCAGGTTATTCAAATGTTGCCTCAATCTTAACATCAGATAAGATTCCTGTTTTGAATGCGATCAGCAATGTTATTATTAAAAACAATACACAATTGACCATACCTGTTATAGCAAATGATGATGCCACAGATCATGTAACATTAACAGCATCCCAGATGCCTTCATTTGTAACATTTACTGATAATGGTGATGGAACAGGTTTATTCTCTATTCAACCTTCAGTTGGTACAACTGGTTATTACCAGGGTATTACTGTAACCGCAAGAGACAACAGTGATTCAGTAAGCACAACAAGCTTTAATATTACAGTAACGGATAATGTTACCTCAGTTTATCTCAACTTCTCTGATGGAAGCCTTGCAGATAAGCCATGGAACAATTTAACTGGCTGGCCTTTTGCCGGCACTACATTTAACAACATGAAAGATGCTGATAATAATACAACTGGCATTTCAGTTACACTGGTTGATGGATTCCAGGGTGTAGTTGCTTCAGGTATGAGACCTGGTAACAATAAAGGAATTTATCCAGATGTTGTAATGCGTACAGCTGAGTTTGAAGGATCTACCAATGCAAAGACCATCAGGATTTCAGGCCTTTCAACAAGTAAAAAATATAGTTTCATATTCTTCGGCAGTCATGAAGATGGATTAAATGGAACTACCAATTTCACAATTAACGGTCAAACAGTAACACTTAATGCTACATATAATATAAATAAGACTGTACAGATTAATGGTATAACACCTGATGGTAATGGACAGGTTAATATTGCTATTTCAAAAGCAAGCGGTGCGGATTATGCTTATGTAAGTTCAATCATTATACAGGAGTATGATAACACTGTTTCTTTGATCAATCCATCAAATCTGACTGTTACTGCAAGTACCCGTAATACGGTTAGTTTACAATGGGCAGATAAATCATTTGATGAAACAGGTTTTGAAGTATGGAGGGCTGATAGCAGTAATGGCTCTTACAATTTAATAAGTACTGTAGCGGCGAATACAACAACATTTACAGATGCCGGATTAACCCAAAATAAAACATATTATTATGTGGTACGTGCAGTGAATAACAGTAATCATTCAGATTTCTCAAACGTTGCTGTCGCATATACATTAGCTTATGCTTTGTATGTAAACTTTACACAGGATAGCCTTGCGCCATCTCCATGGAATAATACTGCTGTGCCTCCACAGAAAGGTTATGAATGGAACAATTTTGTAGATGAAGCAAACAACCCTTCCGGTATCAGTATGACAGAGCTCAACTCTTTTGCAGGATTATATACTGATGGAAATGTGACCGGTAATAATTCAGGTGTTTTTCCTGATAAAGTTATCGCTCAAAGCTACGGTTTGTTCCCGGGCCAGACTGCCAATCTGAAACTAAGTGGTCTGAATCTGAATATGAATTATGATCTCACATTCTTTGCCAGTTCAAGGGCATATGGTGATGTGAATGTTGCCTTTACTGCGAATGGTAAAACTGTAATGCTGGATGCATCACTTAATACAAAGGGTACTGTAACAGTTTATGGAATAAGGGCAGATGAAAATGGTGAAATCAATATTGCTGTTGCACCTGGTACTTCCACATCACAATTCGGATTAATTGGTGCAATGATTGTACAGGCTTATAAAGATCCGGTATTTACATTGCCAACTCAATTGCCTCAATCTTTCAAAAATGCAATTGCTTCTTCTGAAAGTATAAATAATACATCTTCTATTCAGAAAGCAAAATCAAAAGCTAATTTTGAATATGTTGTTGCATATCCTAATCCATTCATCAGTAATTTTACAGTATCATTTAATTTACTGAAGAAGGACAATGTAAGAGTTGAGATATATGATGTAAATGGTAAGCAGGTGTATCAAAACCGTTTTGTAAATCTTCCTGAAGGAAATAATGTTGTTACAATCATAACACAAAAAAACCTTCCATCTGGTTTATATCTGGTTAAGCTTACTTCTATAAATTCAAAAACTGAAAAAGTTATTAGCCTGCTGAAGCAGCATTAAATTGTAAACTTAGTTAAAATATGGATTTTGTTTATCTGCTAAGGGTGTTGTTGAAGAGAAAATGGATAATATTGGGTTCAGCATTCCTTGCAGCTGTTATTGCATGGTTTTTTACAAAAGATGAACCCCAGGAATTTCGTTCTACTTCACAGATTTCTACCGGCTTTACTACAAATGATGTAATAAAAGTTGGGGAGCAGAATAATTTTTTTGAGGCAGATACAAAATTTGATAATGCAATAGTAACATTCAGGTCACCAACGGTTATGAGTTTATTATCTTATAGCGTAATCCTACATGACCTTGAAAATCCATCTGAAGCTTTCAGAAAACTGACACAGGAACAAAAACAATCTCCTGTATATAAAGCTGTAAATATAAACCAGGCTATTATGGTATTCAGTGAAAAGCTCAATTCAATGAGTGTTTTGACATCATATAAGCCTGAAGAAAAGAAGTTGCTTGAGTTTTTAAAATTGTATGGTTATGATTATAACTCTTTTGCCAATTATCTAAATATTTACAGGCTTGACAGAACTGATTATATCCAGATTGATTATCGTTCGGAAAACCCTGAACTTTCTGCATTTGTTGTAAATACTGTATATAAAGATTTTGTCAGGTATTATAAGTTCATTCGCAATGAACGTACCTCCGAATCTATAGATACCTTACAAAGTTTACTGGCAAAAAAGAGACAGGACAGGATTGATGCTAATCAGAAAATTGCATCAACTGGATTATTAAATGTTGACGATGCTAATAAAAGTAGCTTCGATCTTATCAGCAGTTTGCAACAAACTTTAGATGATGAACAGGACAAATTAACTACTAATCAGATTGCTTTACAAAGTGTCAATAATCAATTGGCGAATGCAGGTAATTCTTCACCAACTGTTGTTGATAACAGTGATATTTTAAGAATTAAGAGTCAGCGAGACAAAGCATACCAGGCTTACTTGAACAGTGGTTCAACAGATCAGAATGCATTAAATCAATATAACAGTTTAAATCAACAATACCAGAATAAAGTTAAAACACTCGGATCACAAACAAATTCTGGAGATGTATTGTCTGCCGCTGACAGGGCAACACTTATACAGAAGAAAAATGAACTTGAAGTAAACATAAAAGCAGAACAGGTACATATTGCTTCTTTGCAAAACAAAATAAATAGTTTGCAGGGTAACGTAAATGCCCAGGCAAGCAGGAGTGCAATGGCACAAAGCCTTTCTAAAGATGCTGATCTTTCAGATAAAGAATACCTGGATTTGTTACAGAAATACAATGATGCTGTTGATCAGAGCAATGCATCAGTAAATAATTTCAGGCAAATTTTAGTGGGCCAACCTGCAATAGAACCTGAGCCATCAAAAAAGTTTTTGATTATTGGAATGGCAGGAATGGCAGCATTTGTTTGTACTATTTTAATTATTGTTTTCCTGACTTATCTTGATACTTCTATAAAAACACCTGCTATATTTTCAAGAGTTGTCAACCTGAAGTTGTTATCAATGATCAACTTTACCAGTTTAAAAAACAAAGATCTGGCAGAAGTGGTTGCCAACACTTCAACTGCCACAGACAAACTTGAGAAAAACAGGGAAAATAAATTCAGGGAATCGCTCAGAAAACTCCGATATGAAATTGAGTCAAGCGGTAAAAAAGTTTTCCTGTTTACCAGCACAAAAAAGGGCCAGGGAAAAACTACACTGATCCAGGCGCTTTCTTACAGTTTAAGTTTAAGCAAGAAAAAGGTTTTAATAATCGATACCAATTTCTGTAATAATGATCTTACTGTACAATTAAAAGGCACACCTGTACTTGAAAAAATTATTGCTGATGAAGGTGATGATCATTTGCTGGAAGAGATACAAAACGCTTCAGTGAATGTTCGCACCGGGATGATTTATGTGATTGGATGTAGTGGTGGCGATTATACACCATCAGAAATATTACCTGCACATCATTTATTGCAGCACCTGCATAAACTCACTGAAGTTTATGATTTCGTTTTCCTGGAAGGGCCACCTTTAAATGATTTTTCCGACAGTAAAGAACTTACCCAATATGTAGAAGGTGTGGTTGCCATTTTTTCAGCCAAACACATGATCAAACAAATTGACAAAGAATCAATCAAATTTTTTAAAAACCTGAATGGTAAATTCTGTGGTTCTGTTTTAAATATGGTTCAGTTAGAAACATTGAATGATGCCTGATCTTTTTAAAACGGTTTTGCAATGGCCAAAAGAAAAATATCCGCACATGAAAAATTAGTAACACTGGCTGCAGCTGCAGCTTTAGTTTATATCTTTTTGAAAATTTTATTTTTTTAAAGAATGCCATTCGGGGGTGTAGAAAAAATCAAAGATGCTTTTGTTATTGCAACCGGGAAGTTTTTGCATAAAGTATTTATTGAACAAAAACTCAATAATATTGCTGGCTATATTTTTCTTTCCTTTTTTGCAATTGCATTAGGTTATTTGTTTGCAAAACAAACTATACTGGGTTTAAGTGTTACTGGGTTGATTTGTGGTATTGCTATTATTTTAGCTTGTATGATGGATACGCTTATGGGTTTATTCATCAATGTGGTTTATTCTTTTTTTATTTATGCTTTTTCAAGGTATTTTTTCAATGATACATTTCCAGTGGGTGTTATATCAGATATTCTGATTGTAGCGACCTTGTTTAGTTTCTTTGTAAAGAAAATTCATCTCAAAGAAACTATCAATGACTTTGTGCATTCACCTGTAGTAATCGCTATACTTGTTTTGTTTTTCTATCTGATGATTGAATTATTCAATCCATATGCAAAATCATTTACTGGCTGGTACCAGACTTTCAGAAAATCAATTGATGCATTATTTCTCCTGTTTATTGCATATAAAGCTTTTGACAATATAGAAAGTGTCAGAAAATTTTTGGTTTTACTGTTTGTAGTTTGCACAATCTGTGGTTTGTATGGATGCATACAACAATGGCATGGCTTATTTGATTATGAAAAAAATTGGGCAATGGCTGATGATAACCGTTTTGGCTTGATTTTTATTGGTGGTGATTTCAGAAAATTTTCTACTATGCCTGATCCCACAGCCTATGGTATAATGATGGCGTCCTGTGGTATTTTTTACTTAATTATTGCTTGGAATGAAAAAAAGGTGCTTACAAGGTTTATTATTCTTGCAGGCGTTGCTTTAATGTTTTTAGGTATGGCATATTCTGGTACAAGAACTGCAAATGCTATGGCAGCAGCAGGCCTTGCAATGTTTATGTTATTGACGATGAATAAAACAAGTACAAAGATTTTCGCTGTTATTGCAGGTCTTGGTTTTGTTGTGCTGATGTATGGGCCTTTTTATGGTAATTCTACTATTAACAGGTTCAGGACAACTTTTAGTGGGTCAAATGATCCATCTTTCAAAGTGAGAGAAATGAACCGTGCTTTTATACAACCTTATATTTATTCCCATCCTATTGGTGGAGGTTTATGTACTACCGGGGCTGGTGGATTGCGTTTTAATCCTACTCATTATCTCGCAGGCTTTCCTCCGGATAGTGGTTATCTTAAAAAAGCACTTGAAACCGGGTGGATAGGTTTGATTATTATTTGTGTTTTGTATTTTGTTATTTTAAAAAATTGTATCAAAGGATATTTTGAAGCAACCCATCCGGACATTAAGATACTATTTGCTGCTTCCTGTGCGTTCTTATTTTCATTTTATATAGCTGATTTTGCACAGGATGCTATTGGACAGATTACTGATACTGTTGTTTATTATCCTTTGATAGCAATAACACTAAAACTAAAAGGTTTTAAAATGAATTCAGAAGATCAGTCAAACAACAAAATAAATTTGGAACAACCTGCAGGTTCATTTTCCTAATTAGCGAAAAAAAATTATTTAAAATTACATTTGTAATCATAAAATTCATCATTGAAAAACTAAACAAACAAATGAAACATACATTAACTGCTAAAAAAGTCTTACTGCTTGGTTTTTGTGCTTTTTATTTTATCAATACAAAAGCTAATACTAATATAACAACCAGCCCAAACAAATTAATTACAGATACCGTACCAGTTAACCTATATAATATCCGGCAAAGAGATGATACTGCTATTGAAAACAGGCTTGTACAATTGGCATTGGCACAACCACAGTTTAAACAAACTGAAGCCCAGAATAAAATCCTTGCTTACCAGTTGAAGAAACAAAGGAATAACTGGATGAATCTGTTAAGCCTGTCAGCAAATTATAATGACCAGACTTTTGCAAAACCCAGGAACGGTAACTCTGTAAGTTATGTATATCCAAAATATTTTTTCGGATTTACAATTCCGATAGGGATGATTGTTGCCAATGGCTCTGATATAAAAATTACCCAACAATCACAGCTTATTGCAAATGAACAACAGGCAGAATTGGCAAAAACAATCAGGGCAGATGTATTGAAAAATTATAAACAATACAGGGCCAATGAAAAATTACTGGCCATTCAAAACCAGATATTGGATGATTTGCAAGCCGGTTTTTTGCAGGTGGAACAAAAATTTAAAAACGGTACTGCAACTTTGGAAGAATACAATGATGCTTCTAAAAAATATAATGACCAATCTGTAACTGTAATTAACCTTCAGTTGCAGCAGGACCTTGTAAAAGTTGAACTGGAAAGATTAATTGGTATGAGGCTGGAAGATGCATTAAAATAATACGGCTTGCTGACTACTCCCGAAATAAAAAATAAAAGCATTGTCATGCTTATTTCAGTGTGTGCATTGGTAATACCAGTTGCTCTGATATGTATGCATGTCATTCATTTTACTTACGGAAATTTTATTTATCCTCTTGATGATACATACATTCACATGACTATTGCTAAAAACCTGGCTGCTTATGGTAGTTGGGGAATAGAGCCACATCAATTTCAATCTGCATCATCCTCTGTTTTATACACTCTTATTTTAAGCGCATGTTTTAAAATATTTTCAGCAAATACACTCATCCCTTTTATCATCAACCTGGTTGCAGGAGTTGTTTTATTATTTGTAATTCAAAACAGGTTGCAAAAAGAAAACATTGGCACTCTTGCTCAACTGATAATTATTTTGCTTGTGATTTTTTTTACTCCGTTGCCTACACTCATCATCAGTGGGATGGAGCATACGCTTCAATGTCTTTTTTCTTTTTTATTCATCTTTAATTTTTCTGATTATATACAATCCATTAGCCAGGCTAGAGAAAAGAAACCATTGCCTAAAAGTATTTTTATTTATGGCATTATCATTTGCACACTCAGGTATGAAGGTTTATTTATTATTGCAATTGCCTGTTGTGTTTTGTTGTATTATAAAAAAATTATCACAGCATTCTCATTAGGTTTTTTTACAGTCTTGCCATTAGTAATATTCGGGTTTATATCTGTATTAAAAGGCAGCTATTTTTTACCCAATTCAGTTTTATTAAAAGCCAGCCCGGTGGAATTTTCCGGCAGTGGTTTTTCTAATTATATCTATGATATACTCGTTGATAAATTAACCCTAGCAAAAACTGGTATAACTGCTCTTGCAACACAAAGGTTATTAATATTGCTGCCCTTTGTTTTTTTTATTTTCAAAAAGCAACTTAAAGAGTTTCTGTCTTACCAACTCGTTATTTTGTTTCTTTCCATCTCTACTCTGTTGCAACTAGCATTTGCAAAAACAGGTTGGTTTTACAGGTATGAAGCATATCTCATTTTGTGTTCTGTTGTTTTGGTATCAATCATAATTATTAAATTTTATAAAGCATTGCGGTTACGAGAAAATAAAGCGCTTTTACCGGTAATAGCACTTGCTGCTTTTTTTCTTTTCTTTCCTTTGATATTGAGAAGCTCCGCTGCTTTTACAAAAGCAGCACAAGCCTGTATCAATATCTATGAACAGCAATACCAGATGGGAAGCTTTATTAAAAAATATTATGATACAGACACAATAGCAGTGAATGATATAGGCGCAGTTTCTTTTTTTAATCATTCAAAGATTATTGATTTATGGGGCCTTGCCAACATGCAGGTTGCAAAAGCTAAAAAAGATAACCAGGCAACTCCCGTGTTTTTAAACTCTGTTGCCAAAGACAACCATGTTGATTTTGCAATAGTGTATGATAGCTGGTTTGATTCTTCCTTGTTGAAGCAATGGAAAAAAGTGGCTGAATGGACAATTGAAAACAATGTAGTTTGTGGTGATGCTACAGTTTCATTTTATTCAATTAAACAAAACAGTGATTCATTATTGAAAAAAAACCTGGAAACATACCAGCAGCATTTGCCAACAGATGTAAAAGTGAAATATTATTGAGTTGAACAGCAATGCAGGTTATATAAAAGGATTGGATGGCTTACGCGCAATAGCCATCATCACCGTAATGAGTTTTCATGCAGAGATTACACATTTTGGCTGGTTAGGTGTGCAGTTGTTTTTTGTTATTTCCGGTTTTTTAATCACTGGTATTTTATGGAGGGAAAAACATACTGACACTTCTGTTCCATTCAAGTTTAAAAAATTCTGGGTGCGTCGTGCTTTGAGGATTTTTCCTTTATATTTCGGTTACCTTATTTTTATCTCCCTTGTTTATTTATTTTTCAGGTTTCCTTCCTACTATTCTGATTACGCAAAATATCTATTCACTTATACGTTTAATTATTCCCGTTCCTTGCCTCAATGGCAGGGCAATCCTTTGTTTACACATTTGTGGTCCTTATGTGTGGAAGAACAGTTTTATATTTTCTTCCCTTTAATTATGTTTTTCTGCCCACCAAAATTTATCAAGTATTTCATGCTTGTTATAATTGCTGTTTCGCCCCTTACCAGGTTTTTGTTAGGTGAATATTATACAGCAAAAGGCTTAAGCCAGCCTGTAGTAGCAGATGCGGTTTATTGGAATACTTTAAGCCATCTTGATGCTTTTTTTATGGGAGGTATTATACCGGTTTTATCATTAGATAAAAAAATTAAAAAGCCACAGCGCATTTTTACAGTAGCATTGATTGTTGCAATTGTTGCCGGCATCATCAATTTTATTTATACAGATTCAGGCAGTTATTATTTTAATGATCTCGGGTACAATCATGGGCAAACAGAATTATATGAACATGTATGGCATTATACTGTGTTGAATATTCTGTTTGCATCATTTATACTTTCTCTTGTAAGCATTCACAGCAATAAAGTTTTTGCTTCAATACGAAAAGGATTAGAAGCGAAGTGGATGGTGAAAATAGGACGTGTTTCTTATGGCATGTATTTATTTCATTGGGCAATCCTGGTTTATATCTTCAACAGGTTCTTTGCTACAGATAACCTTTTATTAAAAACTGTTTTATTCATACCTTATGTTGCAGGTGTGTATTTGTTTGCAACATTAAGTTTTAGATTTTATGAATCACGTTTCCTGAAACTTAAAGACACTTTATTTACAAAAAAGCAAAAGCCTGCCAATGTAAATGTTGTGGCTGCAGTTAATGATTCACCATTATTAAAACCTGCGCCACATGAATGATATACAAACAAGAAAAGAAAGTTTTTTTTCAAAAGCGTTTAACCTGCCTGCTTTGCAGAAGAGCAGGTTATATTGGGTTGATTACCTGAAAGCAATTGCAATTATTTTAGTAGTATATCGTCATTCCTTATTGGGTATCAGGGCAAGTGGTATTGAAGTCCCGGAAACTTTGGAAAGTGCCAACCTTGTTTTTTACAGTTTCCGCATGCCTTTGTTTTTTATGCTCTCAGGTATTTTTGCCAGTATCAGTTTGCGCAAAAGAACAATTGGGCAATATATTGAATCGAAGTTTGAAACATTGCTTTATCCTTATTTTATCTGGGTAATAATTCAAATCACTTTACAAATTATTTTATCCAATTTTACAAACTCAAACCGCAGCCTTATAGATTATACTTACATATTTTATCAACCTCGTAACCTTGACCAGTTTTGGTATTTGCCTGCTTTGTTTAATGCTGCCATTGTTTATAACCTCATCAAAAAATATATCACAAAACAACCGTTGATACTGATGTTGATAGCTGTGGCATTTTATTTTACTTCCCACTATTTTCAAAGTGTCAGTATGATTTCTGACTGGATGGAGTTTTATATATTCTTTGCTATTGGCGATAATATTTCTGAAATGTTTTTTCATGAAAAGGCGCAAAACATTTTTAAAAACCCACTTACTTTTTTATTAGCCATTCCATTTTTTATACTTGCCCAGTGGTTTTATCTTACACATGAAATGTATTACCAGACCACTACACTGATGCGTGCAGAATTTCTGCTGATAGCTTTAGCCGGTTGTTTTACTATGGTACCACTTGCATTTTTATTGCAACGTTGGAATATCCTTACTGGATTGCGAATTCTTGGATACCATTCTCTTTATATTTATGTTATCCACGTGATGGTTGCAGCATTCACAAGAAATTTTGTTGTGCATGTTCTAGGCATTCATAATGTGTATATCATTCTCATAAGTTGCATCAGTTTAGGTTGTATTATACCTATTCTCATTTATAATCTTTTTATACATAACAATTTTGCATGGTTCTTATTTACATACAAAAAGAAACATGGCAGCCCAAAATCATTTGACAAGAAAATGACCCCATCTGCTTTGAAGGTTTCCTAACAAATTTTTTGTCCACATTAACCTAACATTTGTTTTGTCAAATTTTCGTTAAGGGAATTCTCTTCCCATTTTAGGAACAGTTTTTGTATCAAGCCGCACAATAAAAATTTTTCCTCAAATCAGAAAAAGCCTTTTCAAAAGCATTTAAAAAATTAAGAGACATGAGAAAATTGCTATTTCTTCTCGTAGTGGTAGTGGCGTGGTATGCCTGTACAAAAACTGAATTAACACCTGCATACAATCAAACATCTTCAACTGTTCAATCATCAGACAATGATGAGCTTAG
Source organism: uncultured Parafilimonas sp. (assembly GCA_964400415.1). Taxonomy (GTDB): domain Bacteria; phylum Bacteroidota; class Bacteroidia; order Chitinophagales; family Chitinophagaceae; genus Parafilimonas. The sequence continues at coordinate 33,630 of CAYNTP010000006.1, read as the reverse complement.
GGCAAAAAATACTCCAGGACATAAAAGAATTCTCCTTAAACAGGGAGGAGACCAGGGTTTGTATATTAATGGCAATAACTTTTCTTATAATCCAGGTGATACACTTGTGTTAACTGGAAAATGGAGTTATTGTACTTTGGAAGATGTATATGGCACTCCTTCCAATTGGGTATTTATTGTAAACCAGGGATCACAGGTGCAGCTAACCAGTGGCTTTTCATTAACCAACTGCAGGTATATAAAATTAATTGGAAATGGTACTAGAGATAAATATGGCTTCCGCATTTCAGAAAAAACAAATAATGGAGTGGGCGTTACTATTCAGGGGCGTTCATCAAATATAATTGTTTCAAATGTGGATGTGTACAATAAGACTTATGGTTACTGGGTAAAACAGGAGGCAAGTTGCGTGGATAGCCTGCAATATCCAAACTGGGTCATCAATAATATTACAATTCATGATGGTCGTATCAGGGTAACAAACCAGGAAGGTATGTATATGGGTAGTACTGATCCCAACGGAACAAGACCAATTGTTTGCAATGGTAAGACTATTTATCCGAAACCTTTGCGACTGGGTAACATCAATGTTTTTAATATGATCATTGACAGTACATACAGGAGTGGTATCCAGCTATCCTGTGCATCAAATGGCAATAATAATATCCATAATAATACTATTACCAATTGTGGGTATGAATATAATTCCAATGGACAGGGTTCGGGTATAAGTTTGGGTGGATATACCCATGCAAATATTTATAACAATACCATTTCCAATACATATACAATGGGGATTTCCTCTTTGGGGGCCGGACTTTTAGTTATAAAAAATAATGTTGTAAAAAACAGTGGTTCTCTTTCTGGACATAAAGTTCCTGGAATGGCAAATATTATGGTTGACACAAGAAATACAGAACCTGCAGACAGCACCACATTTGGGATAAAAGGCAATACACTATCAGGAACTACAGATGTAAATATCCGCGTCTATAGAACTTATCCTACTTATACTAAGGGAAATATTATTTGTGATAATGGTAATGCAAAAATTGCTGTTGATCCGAAAGTAAGTTGGACAACCTGTAATTAATATATTATTGAACAAATGAGTAATTATAGCATAATTATTCAATGCTATATTGAAAATAATAATTTAGGTTTTGGCAAAAGCTAAAACCTTTTTTTTATGGTTAAAATGTCAATTGAAATAATTGAATGGATTGAAAACATTGTGATATAGTTGAGATTAATAGATTTGTAAACTACATTTCTACTCTTTGAAATTTTGGTACTAACAGGTGCATGATAATCCATGCAATTAGATATGCACTTCCGCAAATGATAAACATAAAATAATAACCTGTTTCTATTTTATTCAGTGCTTTAAAATAATCAAACATTGAACCTGCCAGCCATGCAATCAGCATGCCACCTAAAGCACCTGCCATGCCGCCGATACCTGTAACAGATGCAACTGCTTTTTTAGGAAACATATCTGAAACAGTTGTAAAGATATTAGCGCTCCATGCCTGGTGCCCGGCCGTTGCTAGCCCTATTATCACAACAGCAAACCACATGCTGATGCTTCCTGATAATTGTGCTAACAAAACCGGTACTGCAAACAATGCATAAATAAACATTGAAGTTTTACGGGCACGATACACCTGCCATCCTTTTTTAATAAAATGCAATGGTAACCATCCGCCAAAGATGCTACCAACAGTTGACATGGTATAAACCAATGCAATTGGGATTGCCACTGCTTCATTCTCTAATCCATATCCTGCTTTCAGGAATGCAGGAAGCCAGAATAAAAAAAACCACCAGACAGGGTCAGTTAAAAATTTACCGATTATAAAAGCCCATGTCTGTTTGAAAGTTAACAATTGTAACCAGGATACTTTTCCAGTATCAGCATTTTCATCATTTTCATTATTTTCATCTTTATCACTGTGTATGTAATCATACTCTTCATTGCTTAATCTTTTTTGCCTTGATGGTATTTCATAATAAATAAACCAACAAATCAGCCAGACAAAACCAAGTGCACCTGTGATGATAAATGCCCATTGCCATCCCCATTTGACAGCAATAAAAGGAACAGTTAATGGTGCTGCAACGGCGCCGATATTAGCGCCTGAATTAAAAATGCCTGTTGCCAGTGCCCTTTCTTTTTTAGGAAACCATTCTGCTACTGTTTTGATTGCTGAAGGAAAATTACCTGCTTCACTGATGCCTAGTGCACCACGGGCTACCACAAATCCAAATGTAGATTTCACGATTGCATGCCCCGCTGCTGCAATGCTCCATCCTAAGATTGAAATGGTATAACCTATTTTAGTCCCAACTTTATCAATAAACCTTCCGGCTAATAATAAACCTATTGCATAACAAAGCTGGAAGGCAATTACAATATCAGAGTAGTCACTTTCTGTCCAGTTGAATTTTATCTCAAGGTCAGGTTTCAACAGGCTGATAACTGACCTGTCAAGATAATTAATTGTAGTAGCAAAAAAGATAAGTGCGCAGATAGTCCACCTATAATTGCCTGTCGGTTTCTGTTGCTCCAATATGTATTATGTTTTAATTTTTAATGGACTGAATTATTTTTAATGCTTTTTGAGCCAACGCCTCAATTGCTGAATAATCTTTTTTTTGTAACAGTTCTTTACTAATCATTTTGCTACCCATGCCAACAGCTATTACACCTGCATCAAACCATTGTTGAAGATTGTTCTCATTTACATCTACTCCACCAGTTGGCATAAACATCATTCCAGGGAAAATATCTTTCACAGCTTTTATATAAGCAGGGCCTAATAAACTACCCGGAAAAATTTTAACCAACCTGGCACCATGTTGTTCAGCAATGATAATTTCTGTTGTTGTCATACAGCCCGGAACCCACAGCAAGCCTGCGCCCTGAACCAGTTTTGCCACAGCAGGAATTACTCCGGGGCAAATCACAAAATCAGTTCCTGCTTCTAAAAATTGTTCAGCATCCTTTGTTGTTTTAACAGTACCCACACTGAGTAAAAGTTCAGGCCATCTTTTTGTTTTTAAAGAAACCAATGCTTTAAAATTTTCAAAAGCATTATCACCACGGTTTGTATATTCAACAATCCTGATACCTGCGCTGTATAAAGCATCAACAATTGCAATACTTACATTTTTATCATCATGGTAAAATAATGGAATAATACCTTGCTCTTTGATAGTATTGATGATGTAATCTGATGATGGCTTCACACAAAAAATTTAATTCACCATTGTTGATGAGAAATGTATAACAAACAAAACAGAAAAAATAATTTCATTCTTTATGAATATTCAAAATGTAATTTTTAAAAATATTGAATGCAGTTACAAAAAATATTTTCTCAAATACAAATTAAAAATGAATGAAACGCTTCAGAACATATAAAAAAGCAACCACATCAAAAGCCCCAGTTCTTCATTGCTTCCAGGTCTTCTCTTGCACAATCTACGGGTGCTTTGCCCTGGTATGATTCCTGTTCAATAATAAAATCGGTTGTACCACCATTTGCTTTTGCATAATCAATAATTGATTTCACATCTAAAACGCCTTTACCCAAAATTGTACTTTCATAAGGCTCGCCTGCCATTTCACCTTTTGCAGCTTTTATTTCATCTTTTACATGCATCAGTTCAAACCTGCCCGGATATTTTTTCATCACTTCAATAGCCCTGCCGCCTGCACCATACCAGTTGCCGATATCCATTTGTTGTGCTACAAGATTGGGGTCCGTATTTTGTAAAATAAAATCGTATAACGTACCGTCATTTAATTTAGTCATTACTTCAAAGTCGTGGTTATGATAACCAAATTTCATATTGTATTTTTTGCACAGCTCACCACTTTTATTGAAGAGGTCAAGAAACATTTTCAGTTTATCCATATCTGTGCGAACAGCTTCATCCATCCACGGGCTGATTACATATTTCTGACCCATATAAGCTGCATCTTCAACCGTATGTTTCCACACATCTGTAAAATCATTTTTAGCTGCATCCCAATGTTTCACATCAAGCACTGTGTGGCCACTACGCATTTTCAGATTCAAATCGTCTAATATTTTTTTGAACTCAGCAGGTGTGTAGCCATAAAATTTCCTGTTGACATAATTCGCATGTTCCACATAGCGATAACCCATTGCAGAAAGTTTTTTCAAAGTTTCCAATGCACCCTGCGGCGTTTTCATATCGTCCCTGACAGTGTATAACTGTAAACCTGTGATATGCCATGAAGAGATGGCATTGGCAAAGCCTTTTGATTTCATCAGTGTAAGGCCTGCAACAGTGAGTGCGCCCTGTGCAAGAAATTTTCTTCTTGATTTGTTCATGATAGTGTCGTTAGATGAATTAATAGGCTTAAAAATAAATCAAATGTTTTTATTCATAAGAAATAAATGAGTTCTTTTATTTTCGCTTACCGAAATAAAACATGTTAAACATTTATGGCAAAGAGAATTTTATTTATTGACAGGGATGGCACGCTGATTATTGAACCATCATCAGGTAATATTGATACATGGGACAAGCTGCAATTTTACCCGCATGTATTTAAGTACCTGAACCTGATTGCAACAGAATTTGATTATGAATTAATCCTTGTGAGCAACCAGGATGGTTTGGGTACTCCAATGTTTCCTTATACAGATTTTCAACCAATACATGATTTCATCATGAAGTCATTTGAAAATGAAGATGTAAAATTCACAGCATCATATATTGACGGTTCATTAAAAGAAGAAAAATCGCCCAACCGAAAACCCAGGATAGGTATGGTAAAACAATACATGAATAATCCTGACTATGACCTTGCCAATTCTTTTGTAATAGGGGATAGGATTACTGATGTACAGTTTGCAAAAAATTTAGGTTGTAAAGGTATCTGGATACACAACCGTTCTGGTTTAGGTTTAAAAGAATTAACCGATACAGAAGAAGTATTGAGAGAAACAACTTTAGCGCTTGAAGTAAAACCTGCACCGGATGTGATACAGTGGCAGAAAATTTATGAATTCCTGCGGCAAAAAAATAGTTGAGCAATGCTCAACTATTTCAAACCGAAAGCTTCTTTTATTTTATCAACATAATCGAGTTTTTCCCATGTAAAAAGCTCGACTGTTTTTGTAACTTTTCTTCCTTCTGGTGAAGTAAATGTTTTTTCTACAGTTTCATTCTTGCGGCCCATGTGTCCATACGCTGCAGTCTCGCTGTAAATCGGGTTGCGCAGCTTTAACCTTTGCTCAATAAAATATGGACGCATATCAAAGATGGCTTCAATTTTTTTACCAATCTCACCATCTGTCATTTTAACTTTTGAAGTGCCATAAGTATTGATGTTGATACTTGTGGGTTTTGCAACCCCAATTGCATAAGACACCTGCACTAAAGCTTCATCGCAGACACCTGCTGCCACTAAATTTTTAGCAATATGACGTGTGGCATAAGCAGCAGAACGGTCCACTTTACTTGGGTCTTTTCCACTGAAAGCTCCACCACCATGAGCACCTTTACCGCCATAAGTATCAACAATGATTTTTCTACCAGTAAGGCCTGTATCGCCATGTGGCCCACCAATCACAAACTTCCCTGTTGGGTTAATATGATACTTGATATCGCCTGTAAATAAATGTGCGTATTGCTTATTTTTTTCTTTCAATCTTGGTATAAGGATATTTAAAATATCATCCTTGATTTTTTTTTGCATTTCTTCTTCTGTACCAAAATCATCATGCTGTGTTGATACAACGATTGCGTCAATGCGGGTTGGTTTATTTTCATCATTATACTCAAGAGTAACCTGGCTTTTAGCATCTGGCCGCAGGTAAGTGATGTCTTTATTTTCCCTTCGTAATAATGCAAGTTCCTGCAAAATTTTGTGGGCAAGACTCAATGCAAGCGGCATGTATTCTTCAGTTTCATTGGTTGCATAACCAAACATCATTCCCTGGTCGCCTGCACCTTGTTCTTCTTTTTCTTTCCTGTCAACACCCTGGTTGATGTCAGCAGATTGTTCATGAATTGCTGATAACACACCACATGAATGTGCTTCAAACATGTATTCACTTTTTGTATAACCAATCCTGCGGATAACACCACGGGCAATATCCTGTACATCAAGATATGCTTTTGATTTTACTTCACCTGCCAGAACCACCTGGCCTGTTGTAACCAAAGTTTCGCATGCAACTTTACTGTTTTCATCAAAAGCAAGAAAATTATCAATTAAAGCATCAGATATCTGGTCGGCAACTTTATCAGGGTGGCCTTCAGATACGCTTTCAGAAGTGAATAAATAAGGCATTGTTATTTTATTTTTTTCAGGGTGCAAATATATGTTATGAAATAATGACTGTTATTTTTTTCTGGTGTCCTGCACAAAGCACCCTTCGATGTATACAACCAGAAAAAAGTCAAAGAACAAATACAAAAATTAATTGATGTCGGAATACACAATATGTAACCTCATTTTATATTGTGCATTGCTACCACCACCAAGTCTTACTCTACCAATGCCAACATTATTTAATGAAGGGCTTGAAATAGGAACTGAAATGGAAGTCTGGTCTGCAGGATAAATATATTGGTTGTATGGAGCATACAATACCAGGTTGTAAACAGAATCTTTTCTTGTTACAATACCCTGCACATACCTTGTCAGATCAAAACTATAATACCGTTGACTTAATCCTGTATTGGGATCAATTCTTGTTAATGGTGCAACACCAAATTGAGTAAGGTTGGTAATAGCTGAATTTGAAAAAATTATATCATAGGGAATAGCAAACCTGATTGGATTCAATGAATCATAACCCAATGCTGCTAAAAATAAATTAGGTGCAGTAAACCATGCGTCGTTCTGAGTGTTTGAAACATCAGGCACCTGGTACATTAATAGTTCAGCCCTGTGTATGATCCTGTTCGATAAGGCTGAAAGTCCTGGTGTCTGAATTTTTGCATAGATGCCTGGACTTGTCTGCATAAAAATCAGGTCATCATTAGGATTTGATGTTCCCACATAAGAGGGAATTTGTGTGCCCTGGTAATTTCTTATGATGGAATTTGAACTGGCTGATGTTAAAGTATTGGGAGAAAATCGCCTGCTGTATTTAATAGTATCAGTAGAAATACTAGAATGATAATAAACTGATAGGTGTGTGCTGGTATCAGTAAGACTGATCATCAGGAGAGAATTACCAGATTGTTCCGGCTCCACTATCAATCCTCTTAATGCAGTATAAAATGTAGAATCATTCTGATACACTAAAGCAGAATCGTAATCAACTATTTGTTGAGCAAAACTGTTGTTCAACCTGATGCGCACCTGTCCGGTTGCTACTTCACCATTACTTGTGGTATCAATATCATCTAAGGTGTATGGGTAAATAATTTTTGCTGTATTATTTTCAGTGATTTCAATTCCTTTTTCAAAAGTCTTGGTATTGTTATAAGTTGAATCATTATTGAAAAGGTTTTCAGGATCCATTGTGTAAACATGCAGCCTCAAAGGTTGCAGGGTGTCGCCCCATGTAGATTCGTATTTCAGGCATAGCACAACGGAATCAAGCACAACATTGCTTTGTTCAATGCCCCAGGAAAAAGGAGCTGAGGGAGGGGCTACCTGGAAATTCAGAGATGCTGTTGTAGAACCAAAAATATCATCATTGGTATAACCTAAAATATGATTGTCTGATATGCCTACTCCAGCACTGTCGTAATCAGTGTTTTTAGTAATAATATCTAGAGAAGTATCTTTTGTGTTTACACCATCAACAGGTGGTATCAGCCCTGATCCAATGTCGGAAGTGATAATTTTTGTACAGGAAAAAAATAATACTATTACTGATAAAAAAGTAAAGCTGGAGAGAGATAATTTCATTGAAATTTTACTTCGGCGCAAGCTCGTTATACAATTCTAAATACTCTGTTAAATCAGATTCTTTGTTATAAGGAAGAATTTTTTTGCCTTTGGTTTTAGCAAAACTTTCAACCAGCTTTTTGTCAATTTTATCAGCACCAAAACTGATAACATCGGCATACATGGCGCCACCCTTAAACATTGCAGTATTATTGGCATCTTTATAGGGTTCAAGTTCTTTGTCTTTTATGTTGGCATGGATACTTGCCAATTCAAGAAATTGTTTACCCAATTTTTCTTTGAATGTATTCTGACCGATAGTGAAAATTGTTTTGCTGTGTAAAAAGACAGGTTCACGTTTATACACAGTTTTCAGGTACATAGGTATCAGGCCAGTCATCCATCCACTGCAATGTATGATGTCAGGCGGCCAGCCAAATTTTTTTACTGTTTCCAATGCGCCTTTGCAAAAGAAAATAGTGCGCATGTCATTATCATCAAACCAATGATCATGCTCATCGTGGAAAACAAATTTGCGTTTGAAAAAATCCTCATTATCCAGGAAATAAACCTGGAGCCTTGCATTTGGCAATGATGCAACTTTTATCTGTAAAGGAAGGTCATCATTATCTATTGAAACATTTATGCCGGATAATCTTACTACTTCATGTAGCCTGTGCCTCCTTTCATTGATAACCCCAAACTTTGGCATGATGCAACGAACTTCATATCCATTATCGTTGCATTTGATAGCGAGTTTATTAACAATTTCCGCAAATTCAGTAAGTTCCAGATAAGGGGACATTTCTGTCGCAATAAATAAAATCCTTTTCTTTGTTGACATTAAAAAAAGCTGTTTTTTTATCCTGACGCAAAAAAATAAGAGTGCAAAGGTAAAGAAATGCTTTTGAAATTGAATACACCATACGTTTTGAGGCTGTTAAATAGCTGCTATGATATTATTTAAAACCACTACTCCAATGCAGGATTACCTGCAAAAATTAAGAAACAAAGACCTGAAAATCGGCTTTGTCCCTACTATGGGGGCATTGCACAATGGCCATATCGCACTGATGAAAGAGTGTAAAAAGAAATGCGATATCGTTGTTTGCAGCATCTTCGTAAACCCTACTCAATTTAATGACAAGAAGGATTTTGAAAAATATCCAATCACAATTGAAAAAGATATTTACCTCCTGGAATCCAATAAAATTGATATTCTTTTTTTTCCCGGTATTGATGAAATCTATAAAGATGGCATCAATCATTTGCAGCATTTTGATATAGGTTATCTTGAAAAAATATTGGAGGGGAAATACAGGCCGGGCCATTTCCAGGGTGTTTGTAATGTTGTTTCCCGTTTGCTGAAATGTGTTCAACCCGATGTGATATTCCTTGGCAGGAAAGATTACCAGCAATATCTTGTTTTGAAAACTATGATGGATTCTTTTTTCCCACAAGTGAAAATTGAAGCTGTAAATATTCAACGTGAAAAAAGCGGGCTGGCTATGAGTAGCCGTAATGCAAGGTTGAGTGAAAAAGCAAGGAAAGAATCTGCTGCCATTTATAAGAACCTGCTTTACATAAAGCGAAATATTTACAGGAAAGATTTTGAGTTATTGAAAAATGATGTGACTGAAGATTTATTGAAACAAGGTTTTGAAAAAATTGATTATATCGAATTATGTGATGTTGAAACATTGTTGACCACTCAACCTGTCAAAACAAAGAAGATGATTGTACTCGTTGCTGCTTTTATTGAAGAGGTCCGGTTGATAGATAACATGATTTTATAAAACAACAAATGATTGTTATTATTTTAAAATGAAATAACCAGTTTTGTTTTCTTTTTATGTGATGAGCTAATCCACCTTGGCCCGTTTTTCAATATCTCAATTGCTTTTGTATCACGTATTTTATCTAATGGTTTAGTGATTTTTATATTGTATGGATTTCCTTCATTATCCACTAAAAACTCGAGTTCCACCAGGTCGTTGGAATATATTTCAGGTTCAGATAAAGTATCTTTATTTAATTGTGTCATTACATAATGATTAAAGTTTTGCCATCCACCCACAGGCATAGTAGAATCGTCCAAAATATTTCTCTGAAGTTTTAATGAATCAATTTTTGCTGTTTGATTCTTAGCAGCACCATAACCTACTGTCACTACTTCATCCAGGTTTGTTGGCATAGCATGTAAAACAATAGGTGAATTAAAACCGGTTTTTAATTTAGATGATTGCTGTAAATATCCAACAGTACTTGCGGTTACTTTTAATGCAGTGTCTTTTGACATTATATAAAAATTACCATTCATATCGGTGAGTACTTCATCCTTTTTATCTGCTGATTGAATTAATGCACCGGGTATTGCCATGTTGTTTACATCAACAACCTTCCCTGTGAAAATGGTGGGTTTATGTGTAAGTTGTATTGAAGTTTCATTTGATTGCAGTAATGAATCAGAGTTCATTATTGTACCTGACATTTTTGCATTTGTAGGTGCGGTAAAAGTTTTTTCAACTATATCTTTTGTATTCAAAATACCAACTTCACTATCTGGTTCAACATCACTTTGAATAATTGTTTCTTGTTGATTCGATTTTCTAGCAGGAATAAGTTTTTGTTTTTTTTCAGCAGGTTTATTTCCAGCTATCAATACTGTTGAATCTGTTTTTGGTTGTGTTGGTGCAAAAGCAGCGCTGGCTGCAGTATCCTTCTGCATTTCATTTTTTTCAGAAGCCATGCTTGATTGGGCAACCTGTGATTTTTCTGAATCTTTGTTAAGAAATAATGCAGATAAAACGCCAATGCCAGCTAAAACAATTATTATCGCTGCAATATTCAGCCATTGTGTTTTTTTATTGAATGAAATTACTTTTGGTGCAATCTTTTCTTTATACAATGATGCATTGATTTCATTCAAATGCTGTTGTGCCGTTGTAAGGTCTGACTCATTAAAACCCTCAATGGCATCAGCAAGAAATGGGTCCTGCAGTGCAGCCTTCTCCAGTTCATGCATATCTGTAGCGGACATTTTACCCTGCAGGTAACGTTGAATGTCTTCAAACGAATAGTTGATATGTTTTGATGGCTCAGCCATTTTTTTCCATACAGATTTTTAAATTTCGCCTCCCATTCTGGATGAGGCTCCTTACTTTATTCCATTCATAACCGGTTTGCTCCGCAATTTCATTGTAACATTTATTTTCCAGGTAAAACAATTGAATACTTTGTTTCTGTTCCTGTGGCAAATGCTCAATACAATATTCCAGTTTTTTCAATTCGTTTTCTTTTTCAAGGACGCTATCTAGATGCTCAAAGTTTTCCGATTGCATAACCGTTGGTGTAAATTCAACTGTTACCATCTTTTTCTCTTTCCGCAATTGCATGAGGCAATGGTTTTTCGCCACTACATAGAGCCAGCCTTTGAAATTGTCCACTTCATGTGTTTGTAATTTGACAAGCAATTCCTGGTAAATATTCATCACTGCATCTTTTGCTGCTTCTGCATCTTTTAAATATTTCATACAGGTACCATACACCAGGTCGGAATAACGGAGATAAAGTTGCGCCAGCATTTCCTGGTCTCCATCATCTTTAAATGACTGCAACAATTCTTCATCTGTTAATGATGCTAATGGTTTGATATGTTTTACCGGTGTTGCCAGGAAAAATTTATTTTAAATAAGTATTACAAAGATGGGTAAAGGTTGCGGTTTTATAACCTTAAAATTTCAGCCGGTTTAATAAATTTTTTTATGCTTTATGTAATCCCTGAATTTTCTGCATCCATTCATTTTACAATATTTATGCTATATGAAAATATGCAGCCAGTTCTGAAAAATATTTTTTTATGAATAAGTTAATATGCATTTCAATGTTGTGCCTGGTTTACTGCATTGGCACAAAAGCTTTTTCTCAAGAAAAAACTGAACAGACAAAAGACAATTCTGTTTTAAAGATTGAAGCGCCTAAGATTATTTTTCTCGGTAATAACAGGCAATTTGATATTTATAGTTCATCACCGGATAATATGATTATTATTAAACCGGACAGCACTGTTAGATTTAATATGCCGAATGCTTTTAAAGTAATGCGTGGAAAAATTTCAATTCAAACATTTCCCTTAAAAATATACCCGGTAAAACCAAATAAAGAAGACAATTAGTTTAAAAGAAAAAATTACCAGGGTTAACTAGAATTATTATTTGTCCAGAATAAAAATTTATGCACCACATTCCATCCTGCAAAACCGGCTGTAGATTTTTTCATATTGTGGTACGATATTCTGCAAATCATATTTATGTGCCTGGGCTTTTGCATTTTTTCTGAATTGTTTTAACAATTCTTCATCAGATAACAATTCAATGGCACGTTGGCTCATAGTTACTATATCGCCAACAGCAGCTATGTAACCTGTTACACCATCAATATTTATTTCAGGTAACCCACCGGCATTGCTGCTGATTACAGGCACACCTGCAGCCATTGCTTCCATAGCAGCTAAACCAAAACTTTCATAGTCACTCGGTAAAATAAATAAATCAGATACCAGCATTATTTCTTCTACCTGGTCTTGCTTACCGAGGAAACGCACATCATCCTGCACCTGTAACTTACGCACTAATTCTTCAATATGCCTTCTTTCAGGGCCATCACCAACTAATAACAATTTTGAAGGAACCTGCTCATGCACTTTTGCAAATATTTCAATCACATCTTCCACTCTTTTTATCTTCCTGAAGTTGGATGCATGAATAAGTATTTTTTCATTATTAGGTGCAATGACTTTCCTGAATGCATCAATTGGCCTTTTGTTGTAACGGGTATTGTCAACAAAATTTTCCACTACTTCAATTTCTTTTGTAATGGCAAAAGATTTATATGTTTCTTCCCTTAAATTTTTTGACACAGCAGTAATAGCATCACTTTGATTGATGGAAAAAGTTACAACAGGTTCATAGGTTTTATCACGGCCAACAAGCGTGATATCAGTGCCATGCAAGGTTGTGATGACAGGAATATTCCTGCCTCTCTGCAAAACAATTTGTTTTGCCATATAAGCGGCAGACGCATGTGGTATGGCATAATGCACATGTAATAAATCAAGGTCATGGTTTAATATAACATCCACCATGCTGCTTGCTAATGCCAGTTCGTAAGGTGGATAATCAAATAAAGGATATGTGGGCACGCTTACTTCATGATAAAAAATATTGGCGCTGAAAACATTCAGCCTCACTGGCTGCTGGTAAGTAATAAAATGTACCTGGTGCCCCTTGTCTGCAAGCGCTTTTCCCAATTCTGTTGCTAATACACCACTACCACCAAACGTTGGATAACATACTATTCCTATTCTCATGAATTCTTTTTCAGCAAAGTAACACTCAAATGCCAATAATCATACACCGTTTGTAAAGAATAAATATGATTTATGTTTATTCATCTTTTATGTATTGGCAATTAAAACCATCAATTGTTGTTGTGTCTTTATAAATTTCCAAAGTATATTTTCCTTCGGAAAGAAAAGTAAATGGTGCATCATAATACAATTTGCCTGTATAAAGTGTATCAATTGTTGTATTGATGAGTTGAGCGTATGGCAAATCAGATACCTTTTGAAAAGAAAGATAGGATGTAGTGGTAAACGGATTGATATCTGTAAATATTTTTGAATTAACTATTACAGATGTAAAATAATCCGGTGTATTATTATATACTCTTATAGAAACATGATTGTCTTTTGTTTTACTGCAGGATGATAAAATCAAAAAGATGAAAATAACTACACAAATATTCTTGTTCATTATTTCAAAGACAGTAATTAAAATAAAACCGTTGTAAAGGAATTACAGCTCAATTACCCATTGGGCATGCTGGCCATAATTTTTATTCCAAGAATCGTCTTTAAAACGGGATTGTAATAAAGTACTCAAATCTTTTGTAGTACCCTTTTTCCCTTTGGTTGGAGGCACCATGATGGATGCCGTTGGTTCTGTTGCTTCCACCTTTGTTGCGTACCATGTAGTATGTAAACGCGGAATAGCAAGGCCCAATATCATTCCTGGTAATCCATTAAAAGATTCAGGCCCCCCGCTAGGAATAATCTGGTCTGTATAAAATGCTACAACAAATACAGAATCATTGATGATAGTTGTTGCTTTCCTGCATTTAAAACCTGCAATATCCCTTGAATCATTGGTGATTTTCCAACGCAGTTTTCTCAAACTGTCATTCAGTAAAAATGTAGTTTCATACACGGATTTTTTTGAGACCCTTTCATTGTTGGACAGGTTGCTAAACACGACATTATCCTGTGCCGGGTCCTGGAACCAGCCGGGCCCCTTTGGGCCATTTGTGGTTACTTCACGGCCTGGCTCATATAAGGTCTTGTTATTATCAAAATATAAATCAAAATAGGTAGTTTTCCATTCAGGCATTTGCTTCAACATGGAGCTGAAAAAATCATTGCCGCCTTCATTATTATCCCTTTTGAAGATATCTCTCAGGCTATTTTTTACGTTTACTCTTTTTTCAAATTCAATCTTACCACTGGTAAGAAAAATATCCTGTGCATGAAGCGGCAAACTGCCTGCAAAAAATAATATGATGAATAAATATTTCATTTTTGAAAAATTCAATTATTGATTGTTTTCATTTTTAAAAACGAGGCCCCCTTCTTTGTCCCTGGTCAGGCATTCCCGCTGCTGTCTTTGAAAAGTTCCAGATAAAACTTAGCATGAAATACCTGTTTATAGTATTATAATTTCTTTCTGTAATAGTATTTGTGTTTAATTGCCTGTCATACCCTTTATTCTGGTCTAACAGGTCATACACTGAAAACTTGATTAACCCTTTATCATTCTTAAAGAGTTTCTTACCAATATATGCATTCCACAATATCACATTATTATTAGTGTTGAATACTGTTGTTTTCTGCCGAAGGTTGGCATCAACTGAATTATTAAATTCAAGTTTCCAGGGGAGATATACTGTTACATCAAGACTGTGGTCCTGCGTCCAGTATTTGGTTGACAATGATGTATTGATAGATGATTTTGAAATGTTGTAGCCAAAATCAAAATTATAGTGGATATCATATTTATTTTCCTTGCCCTTATTGAAACCGATGTTGAGGCTGGGGTTGTAATTATTGGTTTCATTTTTTTGACCGTTCACGAAATTGGAATATTTACTGGCATTATAGCTTAAACCATAGTTTAAACTAAAATCACCTTTCCTGAATTTCCTGAAGAAATTGATACCACCATACATATTGTAATTGCCATTGGTATTAACATAAGTGTAAGTGGTAATACCGTTGGTGTCCGTGTATTGATTTGTAACAATTGCATTGCTGGTAATATTAATTCCACTGTATAAAAAGAAACCGGATTGGCTCAGCATTTTAAAACTGTTGGTGTTGATGCTGATATTATGCCTGAACTGTTGTTTGAGGTCAGGGTTGCCCTTCGTAATTACCAGTGGGTTAGTATTATCTGCCACAGGTGATATCTGTTGAATGGTAGGTTGTGATGAACTTCCATTATAACGGATATTAATCCGGGACTGTGAATTGAATTTATAAGTAAAGTTTGCTTTTGGAAAAAAGTTGAGGTAATTGCGTTTAAACAAAGTGTCTTTAAACAAATCTTCCTGCCTGAAATCAGTTGATGCAATATCAGTTCCTACTCCAATCGTTAATTTTTTACCATTGTATTTTAATGAAGCACCGCCGGTGTTGGTGGTAACATCAAAATTATACCGTGTGCTGAAGCTGTCACTCAATACAGAATATTTTCCATCCAATGCTTTATCATAAGATAAGTTTTCTGCGTGATTGGTGCTTAACCTGAATGCGTAATTAAATTCTGCATACAGGTTTTTAATGATGGGTTCAGTATAAACAAGTTTGGTATTAAAAACATTGATTTTTGCATCATTGATTTTTTCCTGGTCTGTAGTATCCTGGAACAACAAAATTCCTTTAGAATAAAATGAATTCAATGAATATAAAAATCCATCTGTTTTGGTTGAATTATAGACATCACTGATGTTGAGAGAAATTGTCCTGCCTTGTTTTTTGAATTTTTTTCTCAATAATAAATTCAGGTTAAGATTTGAATTATCTCCGTTTGAGTTAGTAGCACGTTTGCTTTGATTGACTAATGCACCATTTGCATCTAATGCCTGGCTTAAGAAATCACTATAAATATTCTGATGCCCGGTATAACCGCTTCCTGTAAATTTTAAAGAGAAACTGCTATCAAATTGTTGCTCATAAATAGTGCTTAAAGAATGACGGTACCTGCTGTTAAAACTGGTGGATGATTGTTTATTATAAAACATGCTGTCCGGTAAAACCGATTGAGAAAAAGTGTTGCCATTGCTGGTGGTTGATATTTTATTAAAACGGTAACTGCCGTTGAAATTTTGTTTGTCATCATTAAACTTGTTGCCAAAATTTATACCGGCGGCCCAGCTTTTTGGCACACCCTCGCCATAATAATTGCCGCTTGAAAATTCATCTCCTGAACCATTGATCATGAACCCGCCAAAGTCATCATCAAACTCCATACCGCCGCCACCAGAACCATAACTGTTCTGTTCATCCCAGCCTAAACCTGTTTTGCCTGTATTACTCATGATGGAATAAGCAGAAACTCTTTTCTTGCCTTTGAAATTATTAATCATGGCATTATTGTTCCAGCGTTCATCAGTTCCACCACCTACTTCTATTTTTCCAAAATATCCTTTCTTTTTATCTTCTTTTAATTTCAGGTTGATAGTTTTTGTTTTTTCACCATCATCAATTCCTGTAAATTCTGCCTGGTCACTTTTTTTATCAAACACCTGCACAGACTGTAATGCATCAGCCTGTAAGTTTTGTGTAGCAACAGTGGGATCATCTCCAAAAAATTCTTCACCATCCACCATTATCTTTTGCACTTTTTCACCTTGAGCTGTGATATTCCCGTTTTTGTCAACCTGAATGCCAGGTAATACTTTTAATAGGTCTTCTACACTGGCACCTTGCCTCACATGAAAACTATCTGCAGTATATTCCAAAGTGTCTCCACGCATACGCATGGCAGCAATTCTTGTTCTCACTGTTACATCTGCCAGCAGGTTGGCTTCAAGTGTCATCGGGATATTACCAAGGTCTTTATTTTCTCCTTGCATAATATTGAAAACATCTGTATAATCTGCATACCGGTTATGGGTGACCATTAAAACATATTTACCAGTATCTATATTGTCAATTTCAAATAAACCACCTGTTTTGCTACGGGTAAATTTATATAAAGTGGAGTCCTTTGCTCTTAACAAAGCAATAGTGGTATTCACTAATTTTTGTTTGGCAGTAGTATCATCAATAACGCCTTTTATACTTGCCTTCTGTGCAGAACAAATAATAACAAAGAAAATAAAGCAAGATAAAAGGGTAAATCTTTTGGCCATAAGCGTGGGTTAAATTTGCGGGGTCAAAATGACGCAAAATATTTATAATGAGAAGTTAAGGATTATTAATTTTACATCAATGGTATGCTGAATTTATAAACGGTATAAATAAATTGTTGTAAACTTATTTTTGAAAAATTCTATCTATATCGGATTCTTATTTCAATTTGCAGTTATGAAGAAAAAATTTTGTTTAAGTTTTTTAGTATGGATGTTCTTTGCTGCTATGCAAGTAAATGCTCAGAAAAAATTTGATAGCACAGTGAAGATGGGGGATCAGGGTTACCGTGTTGAATGTAACAACAAAGACTCTGATCAGAACACAGTCAATATTGTTCCTATCAATCTCAGGAACAATGGGCCAAATCCATCTTTCAAAGTTTATGGCAGGGTGAAGCGTGCCATCATAGATGATTTTAATGATGATGGGCGGCCAGATCTTGTTATCTGTGTATATAACGGAGCCGGTGGTGCGATAGGATCTATTGTTGCATTATCCTTAACTGCCGATAAAAGTTTTGAGCCGATTTATTTTCCTGACATTTATCTTGATGCAAAAAACAGGGAAGGTTATAAAGGTCATGATGAATATCATGCTTTAACCGGAACGTTGATGCGTAAGTTCCCGATATACCTTCCATCAGATACAGATAAACCAACAGGTGGTGTAAGGACAATCCAGTATAAAGCAATGCAGGACCAGGGTCATTATACTTTTAAAGTTCTCAGGTCTTTTGATGTGAAATCTTAATCATTAATTATTAACAACTGCAACAATGAAAAACGATAACGAACAAAAAAAATATGAAGAAATACATTTTGTGGATAGTACAAAACCTGTATGGAATTATTCATTGTTTACTGATGAAGACATCACCAATTTTCAAAACGGTGTTCATTATCGTTTATATGAATTGTTTGGTAATAAACAGTTTGAAGTATTAAACAAACTGGGAACCTATTTTGCCGTATGGGCCCCAAACGCAACACAGGTAAGCGTTATAGGTAATTTTAATGACTGGAACAAAGATGCTCATCCATTATTTGTAAAGCTTGACAGGAGCGGAATCTGGGAAGGTTTTATTCCAGGTGTTGATAGTGGTGAAAGTTATAAATACCACATCTGGGGTTTTGGTGGAATGGAAATGGATAAAGGTGACCCCTTTGCACATTTATGGGAAAAGAGGCCATTAACAGCATCTATCACATGGGGAACATTTTATGATTGGACTGATGAAAAATGGATGGAAGGCCGTAAAAAAAATAATTCTCTTAAAGCTCCTTTTTCTGTGTATGAAGTGCATCTCGCCAGTTGGATGCGGCCTGATAAATATGATGAAGAAACTTATAATACTTATGAGCAGATTACAGAAAGGTTGGTGCCTTATGTCAGGGAAATGGGTTTCACTCATGTAGAGTTTATGCCAGTGATGGAGCATCCTTTTGATGGGAGTTGGGGTTACCAGGGCACAGGTTATTATGCACCCACATCCCGCTTTGGCAGCCCCCAGGATTTTGCTGCAATGGTGGATGCTTTTCATAATGCAGGCATTGGTGTTTTACTTGATTGGGTGCCTTCTCATTTTCCTTATGATGCTCACGGGTTGTTTATGTTTGATGGCACACACACTTATGAGTATGCAGACATGCGCAAAGGTTTTCATCCTGACTGGAACTCGTATGTATTCAACTATAAACGTGGTGAAGTAAAAAGTTTTTTAATCAGCAATGCAAGATTCTGGTGCGACCGTTTTCATGCAGATGGTTTGCGTGTTGATGCAGTGAGCTCAATGCTGAAACTGGATTACAGCCGTAAAGAAGGACAGTGGGAACCAAATGAATTTGGTGGCAATGGAAATTTAGAAGCCATTGCATTTATCAGGGAAATGAACGAAACATTATATCGTGATTTTCCCGACATTATCACAATCGCAGAGGAAGCAACCAACTGGCCGAAAGTGAGCATGCCGACATTTGATGATGGATTAGGTTTTGGTATGAAATGGATGATGGGTTGGATGCATGATACATTGGATTATTTTAAAATGGAACCAATGCTGCGGCACTTGTTGCAAAATAAGTTTACGTTTAGCATGATGTATTTTTATAACGAACATTTCATGTTGCCATTAAGCCATGATGAAGTAGTGCATGGCAAAAGCCCGATGCTGTATAAAATGCCCGGTGATGAATGGCAGAAGTTTGCCAACCTGCGATTGTTATATACTTATATGTTTACACATCCGGGTGCAAAGTTGTTGTTTATGGGTGATGAATTTGGCGCAACCAATGAGTGGAATTATAAAAGTGAATTGCAATGGGATTTGCTTGAATTTGTCAGTCATGGTGGTATGAAATATTGTGTTCAGAAATTAAATGAATTGTACCGGAGCGAACCTGCATTATATGAAAAACAATTTATACCCGGTGGTTTTGAATGGCTCGACTTAACAAAAGGCAGTAATGCAGTGATAGGTTATAAACGTATCGGTAACGACCGCAAAGATGATATCCTGGTGATATTAAATATGACAACAATGGTGCGTATGGATTGGGAAGTGTATGTACATGATAAAGGAGAGTGGCAGGAAATCTTCAACAGCAACAGTAAAGAATTCTGGGGCACTGGTGATGTGTTTAATCCTGAAATACGATGTGAGTTGGTGGATGAAGGCACTAAGGCTTACAGGCTCCTTTTGAATTTACCTGCATTGGGTGGAATAGTGTTGAGATAAAAATATGATTAGTTTTTTGAGAATTTTTTTATCAAATATTTTCCAGTATCATATATACATGTTCAATACCATCTTCAAGATAAATATCGCTTATCACTTTAAAACCAAATGAGCTGTAAAATTGAGTCAGGTAATATTGTGCGCCGATTTTAATATTGCCATTACCAAATTGTTGCCTGCATATTTCAATAGAACGTTGCATCAGTTCTTTGCCGATACCTTTATCCCTGTATAAAGGTGAAGTGACAACCCTGCCTATAGAAGCTTGTTCGTAAATATATCCAGGTGGTGCCAGTCTTGTATATGCAACGAGGTTTTCATTATCAAAACCCATCAGGTGCAGGCAACCTTCATCTTTATTATCTGCATCCTGGAAAATACATTTTTGTTCAATAATAAAAACTTCAATGCGCAATTGCATAATTTTATACAATTCCTGTGGTGATAGTTCATTAAAAGTTTTATTGTACCAGTGTATGGGCATAATTGTTTAAAAAAGTGAAGATAATTTTTGTTGATGAACTGTTAAGATAAAAAAACAGGATGGACATAAATATAATTTGAAATAGAATTGCACATGAACTTATCTGCATTAAGCCGCTACATTCTTGTATTAATTTTTACTGTTGCATCTTTTATTACAAAAGCCCAAACTATTAATGAGGTTCAAAATTCATTGGAAGTGCTGGCAACAAATTTCCCGCATGAGAAAATTTACATTCAGTTTGATAAACCTTCTTATGCACCTGGAGAAACAATCTGGTTTAAAGCTTATATAATGGCCGGCGCCGACCCTTCTCTCATCAGTAAAACATTATACATTGATTTTATTAATGGCAAAGGAAGGATACTCAAACATTGCATCTCGCCTGTGTTACAATCTTCCTGTTATGGTGATTTTGCCATACCGCTCGATTTTAAAGATGATGAAGTTTTTGTAAAAGCCTATACAAAGTGGATGACAAATTTTGATTCAACATTTCTCTTTCATAAGACAATTCATGTTATACAAACAAAACAGGTTGTAAGGAAAAAAAATATAACCACTGTAAAAACAACAATCCGTTTTTTACCTGAAGGTGGTGATATGATAAATTCAATTGAAAGCAATATTGCATTCAAGGCTTTGAATTATGATGGGAAACCTGCTATGATAAAAGGTGCTGTTTTTAATAACAAGAACCAACAGGTGGCAGTATTGAAAGTTGTGCATGATGGAATGGGAAGTTTTTTGCTTACACCAAAAGAAGGCGAAACATATACTGCAAAATGGAAAGATGATGCAGGTAACAGTTATGAAACAAAATTGCCTGCTGCAAAAGCTGAAGGTGCTTCTATTAAAGTTTCTCTGCAGGCAACTGCCCGTAGTTTTTTAATACAACGCTCTGAAAATGCACCTGCAAATTTTCATAAATTATATATCCTTGCCACCATGCAGCAACACCTGGTTTATGGCGCTTCTGTAAATTTATCTGCAACTGCAGTAACAGGTGGTGCTATACCAATCGCCAACCTGCCATCAGGTATTTTACAGATAAGTTTATTTGATTCCAACTGGGTTGAAATTGCAGAGCGCATCACATTTATCAACAATAATGATTATTCATTTGAACCGGAAGTGGGACTTATTGAATTAGGTTTAGAGAAACGTAAAGAAAATACGCTGGTTATAAGAACACCTGATGCTATCAGTGCCAATCTTTCTGTTGCAGTTACTGATGCAGGTATAGGCATTGACAGTTCTGATGATATAGTTTCACGATTATTGATGACATCAGATTTAAGAGGCACTGTGTATCATCCGCATTATTATTTCACAGATAACAGTGATAGCCTTCAACAGCAACTTGACCTGGTGATGCTGACAAATGGGTGGCGCCGTATAGAATGGGATAGTGTAATCAGGAATAAATATCCTGTCATAAAATATGTAAATGATACAAGTTACCTCAGCCTTTCAGGTAAAGTGTTTGGTGCAACTGAACAGGATTTAAAACGAGGTGCATTTATCTTAATGATTATTGATAATAAGCAGGACACAGCTCGCCGCACTGAACAGGTGATGGTAGAACCTTCAGGAAATTTTTCAAAACCAAATATTATACTGTATGATACTTCAAAAGTGTATTACAGGATATCAGGTAATGAAAGTTTTGTGAACTCTTCTGTGATTAATTTTAATAATAGTTCCCCCGCAGCAAAAATTACCGCATCTGATACTGCAAGCGCACCTTTTTATTCTGATACTGCAACAGAAAATTATAAACGGAAAATTGCAGAACAACAGATGCTTGCGTTTAAACTGCAACAAGGAACCACGTTGGATGAAGTAGTTGTGAAAACTAAAACCAAGAGCCAGATGCAGTTGCTGGATGAAAAATATGCATCGCCTTTATTTAGTAGCAGCGATGCATATCAGTTTGATGCAATGAATGATCCTTTTGCAAGAGGTGCAACTAACGTGTTGCAATATCTGCAGGGCAGGGTTGCAGGATTGCAGATAACTATAGCAGGTATGGGGGGTGATAACAGTTCTGTTTCATGGCGTGGTGGTTCACCCAGTTTTTTTATGAATGAGATGCCTGTTGATGTTAGCCAGCTCGCTTCCATCAATATGAGTGATGTGGCTTATATAAAAGTTTTCAGGCCACCATTTTTTGGTGCTGTAGGAGGCAATGGAGCAAATGGTGCCATTGCAGTATATACCCGTAAAGGTGCTGATATGCAACAGGCGCAAAGTGGTGGTGGCCTTCCTTATAAATTGATTATTGGATATACTACACCAAAAGAATTTTATTCACCTGATTATGCTACTTATGATCAAAGAAATGAAAACACTGACCTGCGTACTACCTTGTATTGGGATCCTATGATATTAACTCAACCTGGCAACAGCACAATAAAAATTAAATTTTTTAATAATGATTATTCGCAAAGTTTCCGTATTGTGCTGGAAGGTATTACTACAGATGGCAGGATCGCACATATTGAAAAAGTGATCGAATAAGTCAGGCGATGTATCATTTTATTTTTTTCAATACCTGTTGCATAAAGGAGAAAATAAACATAAGTCCTTTCATTTTTTTTGTAGTGACTTTTTGTTGATCTTGGTTGCACTTATTTACTATTTCAGTGTCTCTCTGTTTAATGTTGTTGCAAAGAGTTTTCATTGTTAAAGAATATGCTGGTAACTTATTTATGTTTGTAAGCCTACTGAAAGACGTATATCTTTTGTAGATTTACTTGCCATGTACTTCTTGCTTTTATTGTTTCAAAATATTTTTCTGAAGGATATGTGTTGGAATTTTAATAATTTCCCAATCGTTATTTTTTAATCTTATGGGTAATTCCACTTACAACCGTGATGAAGAACATAGGAATGTCTTTAGAAAAAAAATAAAATCTTTATTTGATTTTGAAGCAAAAAGGAAATCATTTATTTCTCTTGTTTCATGGGCTATCGGCCTTTCCCGCCCTTACCGGAAATATGTTGTCATTATTCTTATTGGAATGTTATTGGAAACTTTAATGGGACTCGCAACACCATGGCCTTTGAAAATTATTTTAGATAATGTGGTGGATCATCAACCATTGCCAAAAATGATTCGGTGGATGAATAATTTTTTCCCTGCAGAAAATATTTATCAATTAGCAGCCATTGCTGCCATCAGTTATATTTTCATAATAGCTGTTGGTGCACTCGGTAGCTTCCTCGATAATTATTATAATGAAAAAGTTGCACAGTATATCGCAGATGATCTTCGCCGCAAAATGTATCATCACCTCCAGCATTTATCACTTGCATATTATGATTCGCATCAAACAGGAAATTTGCTGAGTACTCTGACTGGTGATGTTTCTACTATCCAGGATTTTGCATCCACAACAATGTTGAATATACTGGTGGATTGCCTCACCATTTTAGGGATGATTGGAATAATGTTTTATCTCGATCCTGAATTTACTTTAGTGGCATTGGCTGTAACTCCTTTCTTACTTTTTTTTATTTCTTACTTTAAAAAGGCAATGAAAAGGGCAACACGTGAAGTAAGAAAAGATCAGAGTAATATGCTGATCGTAATGCAAAAAGGTTTGGAATCTATCAGGGCGGTGAATGCTTATGGCCGTGAAGATTATGAAGAAGATAGATTAAGAAAGGTAAGCCTAGAAACATTGAATGCTGCTATGAAAGCAAGACGGGTGAAATCTTCCATATCACCGGTTGTAGCCATCATCATCTCTGTTTGTACAGCATTTGTTCTCTGGCGTGGTGCAGACCTTGTGTTACGTGGCGTAATGTCTGTCGGTGCATTGACAATTTTCATTTCATATATAGCAAAATTTTTTAGCCCTGTAAAAGACCTTGCAAAAATGACAAGCACCATTGCTCAGGTAACTGTTGCATTGGAACGGGTTGAAGCAATTCTAAAAACCGATACGGTTATCCCACAGAAAGAAAATGCTTATCACCCTGGTCAACTGAAAGGCAATATTGTTTTTGATAATGTGAGTTTTTCATACAATCCTGAAACACCCATCATACAAAATTTCAACCTGGAAATTTTTTGTGGCCAACGTATCGGAATTTGCGGGCCTACAGGTTGCGGCAAATCAACTATTGTAAGCCTTATTGCCCGTTTTTATGATCCTATCTCAGGAAGAATTTTAATTGATGGAACAGACATCACTGATTTTACTATTGATGGTTTGCGGGAACAAATCGGTTTTGTTTTACAGGATACGGTTTTGTTTTATGGAACTATCAGGGAAAATATTGCTTATGGTAAACCGGATTCAACAGAAGAAGAAATAAAAGAAGCTGCAAGGTTAGCTAATGCAATTGATTTTATTGAAAAGCTGCCTTATGGATTTGATACAATTGTAGGGGAGCGTGGTGTAACACTTTCCGGTGGGCAGCGACAAAGAATTGGAATTGCAAGAGCCGTTGTTCGTAATTCACCTATTCTTATTCTGGATGAACCAACATCTTCACTTGATGCAGAGTCTGAAAAAATTGTGATGGAAGCAATGGAAAATTTAATGTCAGGCCGCACTGTCATTATCATTGCCCACAGGTTGAATACTATTCGCAACGCAGATAAAATCATTGTACTTAGTGATGGTAATATTTCAGAAGCAGGTACACATGATGAATTAATACGGAATGATCATTTATATGCAGAAATGTATAATGCGCAGGTTTGGGCGGATGCTTCCAGCCAAAAAGATGTTGAATAAAAAATAATGATCTAAATTTATAGGGTAAAAAAAATTTAATCCCAGATGTCTCACAGATCCCTTATCGTTTTACCCGACGATACTGCAAAAGAAATTATTGATGCAATAGATAATGCCCGTGAAAAAATCCTGATAAAGATGTTCCTCTTTTCAGATATTGTTCTTATCAATGCGGTGATAGCTGCAAAAAAAAGAGGAGTTGATATTAAGGTAATGCTCAACCCTGTCCGTAACAATGGAGTGGTTGAAAATGTAGGTACACGCAAGATGCTGGAAGATGCAGGTATTGAAGTAAGGGATAGCAACCCTGAGTTTTCCATAACACATGAAAAATCTATGGTTATTGATGATAAGATTGCATTTATTAAATCGTTGAACTGGGATGCAAGAAATTTTATTCAGACAAGAGATTATGCAGTGATAACAAATCATCCGCATGAAGTGAAAGAAATTATTTTATGTTTTGAAGCAGATTGGAACAGGAGCAGGTTTGAACCGGGTGAAGAATTAAAACTGATTTGGTGCAGTAATAATGGAAGGACAAGAATTGCAAATTTTATAGATGAAACAAAGCATTCATTGTTTATACAAAATGAAAGGTTCCAGGACCTGGTTATTATTGAGAGATTGGTTCATGCTGCAGCACGTGGTGTAAAAGTGCATGTCATGGTGAGGCCGCCGCATAACCTGAAAGTAGGAAAACTGGTGGAAGGTGTGGAAGGTTTACGTATCATGGATGATATAGGAATTAAGATTCATAAATTGAAACTCTTGAGGCTCCATGGGAAAATGTTGCTGGCAGATGGTTGCCGTGCAATAATCGGATCTATTAATCTCACTCCAGGCAGCTTTGATCATCGAAGGGAACTTGCTATTGAAGTGCATGATACAGATGTTATTGAAAGGCTTAAAAAAATTGCACATTATGATTGGGACAATTCGCACCCGCTTGATCTTTCAGATCATGGGTTATTGGATGACCTTGAGAATATCAGTGAAGTAGAAGTTGAAAAACTGGTGCTGAATGAAAAGCAACCGGGCCATCATCATAAAGACAATCATAAACATCACAAATAGATTAATAAAGAAATTTTATGTTCAAGTCGTTTGATGAACGATATGAAATAAAAGGGTTTCAGATTTATTCCAGGATATAGCATTGGAAAATGATTCTTTGATTTATTGTTATAAGGGCATTTGTTTTTTCATCTTAAAAAATTATACTCATGCGCAAAATATTATTGATATGCATTGTTATTTTTTATAGCTATGCTGCATCATCTCAGAACACAACTACAACTAATGCCAATGAAATTAAACGCCCTAAACTAGTTGTGGGCATAGTAATAGACCAGATGCGATGGGATTATCTTTATCGTTATTATAATCTTTATTTACCCGATGGTGGTTTTAAGCGTTTGCTCAACCAGGGGTTCTCTTGTGAAAATACAATGATACCATATATCCCATCTTTCACTGCATGTGGGCACACGAGTATTTATACAGGTTCTGTTCCTGCAATTGATGGTATCACTGGTAATGAGTGGTGGGATTATGATCTTTCAAAATTGATGTATTGTACAGAAGATGATAGTGCAAAAACTATTGGCAGCAATACATCTGAAGGAAAGATGAGCCCTCAGAATATGCTCGTAACAACAATCGGTGATGAACTGCGGCTTGCAACAAATTTTCAAAGTAAAGTGATAGGTATTGCGCTGAAAGACAGGGCTGCAATTTTACCCGCAGGCCATAGCGCCAATGCTGCATTCTGGTATGATGATACTACAGGCAATTGGATCACATCTTCTTATTACATGAAAGATTTGCCTCAATGGGTAAAGGAATTTAATTCGAAAAGATTAGTGGATTCTTTTTATGCAAAAGATTGGAATACTTTGTACCCTTTAAGTGAATATACTCAAAGCGCTCCTGATGAAGAGCCTTATGAATACAGGCCTTTCGGTGGAAAAGCAGGTTTCCCATACAGCCTGAAACCATATATTGGAAAGGTTTATGGAATGATACACGTGGTACCTTATGGGAACACTTTTACTTTCGACCTTGCAAAAGCAGCAATTAATAGTGAACAATTGGGAAACAGCGCAAATACTGATATGTTAGCTATCAGTATTTCGACAACAGATTATATCGGCCATACGTTTGGCCCCAATTCTGTAGAAGCTGAAGATAATTTTTTAAGGTTGGATAAAGACATCGGCGAATTCCTGGATTTTTTGGATCAGCAAATTGGCAAAGGACAATACCTTGTTTTTCTTACAGCTGATCATGGTGTCGCACATGTTCCTGCATTTTTAAAACAACATTCTATTCCTGCAGGAAATGTTGATGATCCTAAAATTACTGATCTGCTGAATGCTTTATTAAAAGAAAAATTCAATACAGATAACCTTGTTATCGGTATTGTCAACAACCAGGTTTTTCTTGATCACAATCTCATATCATCATCTCACAAGATTGATCAACAAAAAGTGGATGATGCAGTCATTGATTTTTTAATACATCAGCCCGGTATAGCGAGGGCTTTTGCACTTGAAGACTTGAATGATGTAACATTAAATAGTACGATTAAAAATAAAGTAACTAATGGGTATTATCCATCAAGGAGTGGTGATATTCAAATTATTTTTCAGCCCCAATGGATAGATGGTTTTCTTAGAGCAGGCACTACTCACGGTGAATGGAACCCTTATGATGCACATATACCTTTGGTTTGGTATGGTTGGAGTATTACACCCGGGAAAACCAACAGGGAAGTTTATATGACAGACATTGCACCAACCATTGCTGCAATGCTTCGCATACAAATGCCCAGTGGGTCTGTCGGAAAAGTGATTACGGAAATTACCGGTCAATAATTGCGGTGAAAAATTTCAATACCCGAACAATTTTTTCAAACAAGTTCTTTTATTAAATGTGTATGATATGAAACTCATCATTACTTTAATGCCTTTGCTTTTCGTTATTTCAGACCAGCCGGTTTTCAGTCAACATGCTTCAGTGGATCAGGAGAAGTTTTTTAATGATACATCCATGATCAATGCAACACTTACTGCAAATTTTAAAAAGATAATTGCACAGAAAAGGAAATACGTTAAAAAATATTTAGGCACTTTTGGTTGCAGCCTCCATGACAGCAATGAAATAAATGATTCAATTGAAATTGAAGTAAGGGGGCATTCAAGGAGAGATATTTGTTATATGCCACCACTGAAATTATTTTTTGATTATAATAAAAATACTTACCTGTTCCCATTGCATTCACTAAAACTCGTGAGTGCATGCAACCCTTCCGAAGTTTATGATCAATACCTGCTGAAAGAATATATGGTCTATAAAATTTATAATATACTAAGTGAAAAAAGTTTTAATGTCAGGTTGCTGAACCTTCACTATGTGGATAGCAGTGGTAAGAAAAAAACAATTACTGAACATGCGTTTCTTATTGAAGATGAAAAAGAAATGGCAAAACGGAATGATTGTGTAGAATGGAAAAAACCATATATCCCGACTGAATCAACCAATCATAATCAGATGACCCTGGTTGCAATTTTTGAATACATGATTGGCAACACTGACTGGTCAGTAACTGTAGGTCATAACATCAGGCTTATACAATCGAAATCAGATTCAAACTCGAGGCCTTTTGCTGTGCCTTATGATTTTGATTATTCAGGGTTGGTCAATACAGACTATTCTGTCCCAAATGAGGAACTAGGCACCCAATCAGTATTGGAAAGAGTATATCGTGGCTTCCCACGAACAATTGATGAAATTGATAATGAGCTTGAGTTATTTAAACAAAAGAAAGATGAAATATATGCTGTAATCAATAGTTTTAATTTACTGACTGACAGATCAAAAAGGGAAATGACAGGTTACCTTGACAGCTTTTATGATTTAATAAAAAATCCGTCATGGGTGAAATCAATTTTTGTAAATGGTGCAAGGACACGATAATTTTTTAAATCTGTGCAATTAAAAAATCATAAGCAGGAGAGGGGTTGTAATTTTTTCAATTATCTTTTAAACCTTTTATAATCACATTGCCTGTTCCATTTTTATCACATGGATAACTAAATTCTTTTTTAAATTCATCAGGGTCGTTGATCGTTTTATAAAACTCATCAAGGTATTTTATTGTTGTTTTTACATAATGCTCATTCAATATAGAGCAGTTGGTATAAAGTGCATAGATAGCTGGTTTTGCTCGATTGAATAAAGCAATTGTTGAATCAAAAACATTCATGTCCCGGATGCAATAACCACGGTATCTGCGCTGCCTGACTGAAGTCATCTGAAGTTCTTCTGCGGGCTCAGCATAAGGAGCATTCACAATGCCGGCATGATCAAAATCATAAGGAACTGCTGTAGGTAATTGCGAATTGTCCGGTGCAATTAATTTAATGTTTTGCAGGTATTGTATTGACCAGTCAGTGTTACCAATGAGGTATTGAAACATCGCCATCTTTAAAAACTCCTGCTGCTGAATATCCTGCGGGTTCATCTTCCTGTCAACAACAATATCATTATTTCTTGCAGCCATATCTTTTTCATCTTCCAGCAAAAAAGTATAGAATGGGCCAATAGTTTTATTGCCTTTGTTATCTTCAATAGTTAAACTTGCCAATCTTACTTTGAAACTTTTTGGTGTAATTATATTGTATAGTTTATACACCAGCCATTCATACACAACATAATCATCACCGCGGCAGGGCATTACGAGTTTTAATTTTTCCTGGTCTTTAAAAACTGATGATTGCAATGTGTCATTTTTAAAAAAATGTAATAGCAATGGCGGGTACAAACAATTCTCTTTCATCTTTCTGAAATGCCCACGTGTTTTTGCTTCTGCATGTATGATTATTTTATTCCCAGCTTCATTGATGTATGAAACAGTCAACGGATGGTATTTTGGATGATCTCCCCTGTCATTAAACAATTCATGTATGTTTGTAATTAATGTAAGATGCAGCGTTGAATCGTTTGCAAATAACACAGATGGTTGTATGATTGGTTGTGTGTTAACTGTAATTGGAATAATAAAGCAAAAAAATATTGCATAACACAGGATAATATTTTTGGTTGGCATCATATCAATATTTTTTCTGAACAGTTATATGGCTCTAATTTACCGCAATTTTGAAAGCATTTCTTTATTGTCAAATTAAGTTCGATTGTTTTCAAATTACCGGGAAGAAAATGGTTTGTCCTTATCATCAACATTATTTGATTTCCCTAACCTTATCAGGGGAAAAATATTGTACACATTATTCAACCTTATTACATGATCTCATTATATTACTTTGATAAACTAATAAGGTTTATCAACTATGAGGTCTATGGTGTTACTATGATTTTTATTCATCACAAGTTTATACTTACCAATTAGCCTTATTCAATTTTCTCAAACCTTAGTAAAAAAGTTACTGCTCACATCATCTAACCTTATTTCATTATTTCTTTGTTATGCTTCGATAAAATAATAAGGTTAGTTATCTGTTTTGACCATGGTGTTACTAAGGTTTTTATTCATCTCAGGATTGCTTTCTTCAAATCAACCTTATTTCATTTCTTCAAACCTTAGTAAAAAAGTTACTGCTCACATCATCCAACCTTATTACATTATTTCTTTGTTATGCCTCGATAAATTAATAAGGTTTGTTATCTGGATTGATCATGGTGTTACTATTATGATCCACGCTCTTCATTTATTAAAAAGGCAATTGAACAATAAACTCTGTTCCAGCCCCTTCTTTACCTGCCTCGCCGGCAGGCAGGCTTTCTACTTTTATTTCCCCTCCATGCGCCTTTACAATATCATAGCTCAAACTCAATCCCAGTCCCGTTCCTGAGCCGGTGGGCTTGGTAGTAAAAAATGGTTGAAAAATTTTGTCTTTGATTTTATCTGGAATGCCGTTGCCATTATCAGCAACAATTATTTCAACTCTGTCGTTTAATTTTCGGGTTGTTATTTTAGCTGTTGGCTGATAGCCGTTAGCTGATAGCTTTTTTTTCTCATTAACAGCATAAAAAGCATTGTTGATTAAGTTCAGAATCACTCTTCCGATATCCTGCGGTACAATATTTATTTTTCCAATACTCTCATCAAAATCTGTTTTCATTTCACAATTAAAATTCTTGTCTTTAGCACGCATACCATGATAGGAAAGGCGTAAATATTCATCACTCAATGCATTAATATCAGTAAGTTCTTTTTGTCCAGTACTTTTTTGTGAGTGTTGCAACATTCCTTTTACAATTGCATCAGCACGTTTGCCATGATGATTTATTTTTTCAAGATTTTGTCTTATATCATTCAACAACTCATTAATTTCAGGATCATTAATTTTTAATTCGTAATTTTTAACCTGCTTGCCGGCAAGGCAGGTTTTTAATTCTTCAATCAGTTCATTACTCACTTCAGAAAAATTATTGACAAAGTTTAACGGGTTTTGAATTTCATGCGCTATGCCTGCAGTGAGTTCACCAAGCGATGCCATTTTTTCTGATTGGATAAGTTGAGCCTGTGTAGATTTGAGATCGGTAAAAGCTTTTTCAAGTTGTTCATTTTGTTCATCAATTTTATTTTTCTGTTGTTGAAGGAGCAGGTAATCTTTTTGCTTATGTCTGAATGAGATTACGAAGTAGATGATGAAGCCAAATAAAAGGAGGACGATGACCAGGCCCGTGATAACTGAAACCACAACACCTGATGATGATATCTGTAAAAAATTATTCATATTCAAATAATGTGTTTTGATGTTGTTTTGCATCAAGCCAGATAGCATAGATAAATGCAATGTATAAAGCAGCACTCATCAATAAATTAATGTTATACAGGATCATGGGTGGTTCCTTTAAATTATATACTCCCAGGTTGTGAAATCCCCAGAATAAAATATTGTATGCATAATAAATCAATACAGCGCTATTAAACCAAAATATTGGCTCCTTAATAATATCACCGGCAATATCAAAAGACCGGAAATGTACAAAGGCTGCTAATGAAAGAAATACCAGCAATACATTTTCTAAGCTCATGATATTTGTTGCCGGTAAACGAAAGGGTTGCAAAAAGAGAGCATTGATGATTTCTGCTATTATCATAAATATTAAACTAGCAGCAAGCAGGATATGTATTTTTTTATTTTGAAAAAAAAGGCCATAAATACACAAATACAAAAAGTATTCTATTGGGGTAAACAGGTTATAAACGATGCCATTATTTCTCATCAAAACATCCCTGAAAATCCTTGCGGTAATTTCATTGATTAAAGTAAACAGGATTAAAATACACACACACTTAAAAACATGGTTCACTTTTGAAAATAAAAACAAAGCAATAACTGATGACAGTATCAATGTTATATAATAAACGCAATGATAGAAATCCGAAAACATTTTAATGGTTTAATATGTGGGGCAATGCTTTCCGGGTGGGCAAGGATCTGCTTTATCAAAAATAGAGGGTTCCTTATTACTAACTATGCTATAATTTAATACCTTATTATTTTTAACACCCATTGCAATCAGGTGCACCTGATAAAAATGTTTTAAGCCGCTTACCGAATCAGCTTTGCGGCCAATGTAAATTATGATATCATCCGGTGTTTCCCCGGGTTGTAATGCGGCATTTTTATGAATAATACTATCTATGTTTGCGACACTGAATCTATAGGCCAATAAAGGCTGCTTTGTTCTTCCATTGTCATCTTCTGTTCTCACTCTGATCAAAGGATTATCTTTCCAATAATTTATCATATCATCTGCACACCCCTTTGTTATCGGTCCACTTGTTAGGAAAGTCGGAGCTTCAAAATAACTTTCATCCTCTGAAACATTCCCGGTGAGCTTCAAATAATACTGTTTCATTACAAAAAACATTATGCCGGCAGTTAGCAGGGCTGTAATTAATATTGAAGCAAACCTGGAAGTAATAAATGATTTTCCTTGTTTGTCGTTTCCAGGTGAAATTTCAGTGTTCATAGTTAGTTTTTTTGGTTTAAAATAATGTACCAATTTATATCTTTTTTATTACAACTACAAAATCCTGATGAGTCGTTATATAATTTAGTGATTTGCGATAGGATCATTATATGAAAACTTCATGTCTTAACCTGAATGAATGCCTTTTCAAAATATTCATCACCAGGAATTAAGCAGGTAACATAACGGTAAACGTTGTGCCTTCATTAGTTGATGTATCAAGAGTCAGGCTGCCTCCATGCGCCTTTACAATATCATAGCTCAAACTCAATCCCAGTCCCGTTCCTG
>CAYNTP010000005.1:0-180446 GCA_964400415.1 uncultured Parafilimonas sp. | reverse complement strand
GATGAAGTTTATTTTAGAGTGTACAGGGACTCACCGTAGGTGTCGCTTGAACATCAGGATTGCCAAAACCATCCCCATCTGCATCTTCATACCAGGTAGTTCCTGTGCCCTCATCTGTTTTGCCATCACAATCATTGTCCTTTCCATCAGGCAGTTCGGGAGCGCCGGGATAAATCGTGTTGTCGTTGTCATCACAATCGGTATTATCGGTTACATAACCTGACGGTGGTGTGGAAGAACAGGCGCTTGTTGTATTGGCTGCATCACCAAAACCATCGCCGTCGTTATCTGCATAATAGGTTTGCGGTGAATGAATAGCTGCATCGTTATCGTTGCAATCTGTATTATTGTCAACACCACAGGCTACAGGTGAGCCGGCGCCATAACCATCGCCATCATTATCTGCGTATAACAATTTGGTGTCATCACAATCTGTGTTATCAGCTACATAACCTTCCGGTTGTGAAACAGCTATTTGCGAAACATCAGGATTGCCAAAACCATCACCATCTGCATCTTCATACCAGGTAGTTCCTGCCCCCTCATCTGTTTCGCCATCACAGTCATTATCCTTTCCATCAGGCAGTTCGGGAGCGCCGGGATAGATAGTGTTATCGTTATCATTGCAGTCTGTATTATTGGCCACATAACCTTCCGGTTGCGAAACAGAGATTTGCGACACTTCCGGGTTTCCATAGCCGTCGCCATCCGCGTCACGATACCAGGGAACTTCATCCGTCAGCCCGTCACAGTCGTTGTCCTTTCCGTCAACCAGCTCGGGCGCACCAGGATAGACGGTGTTATCATTATCGTTGCAATCCGTATTGCCGGCTACATAGCCCGGAGGTTGTGAGATTGCTGTTTGTGTTATTGCAGGATCTCCATAACCATCGCTGTCCGCGTCTCGGTACCATAGGGTTCCGGCGATATCAGCTTTTAACTTTACGATCCAGTAATCATAGCTGCCATGATTGCCGGAGACATCCCCGTCGTTCGAAATAGAATACCCTGCGACGATATACCCTTCATCGGCAGTTTGCTGAATGGAACCAGCGGCGTCTTCCATCCATCCGCCAAGACATTTTTGCCATTGAATGTTTCCTGAAGCGTCTAATTTTACGATCCAGTAGTCTGCACTAAATTCCTTGTGATTGCCTGAAACATCCCCGTCATTTGATGAGGTAAACCCCGCGACGATATACCCGCCGTCGGTGGTTGGCTGAATGGAAAAAGCTCTGTCACTTGTTGAGCCGCCGAGACATTTTTGCCATTGGATATTTCCCGAGGCATCGAGTTTTACGATCCAGTAGTCTTCCGAATATTCCCCGTGAAGGCCTGTGACATCTCCGTCGGTTGAATAAGAAGCTCCGGCGACAATATAGCCGCCATCAGCGGTTTGCCGGATGGAAGTGGCATAATCTTCCCCCGATCCGCCGAGGCATTTTTGCCATTGGATATTTCCTGAAGCGTCCAATTTTACAATCCAATAATCCGGGTAGGACGTGGCGTGATTACCTGAAACATCGCCATCGTTTGACCCGGAATACCCTGCCACGACATACCCGCCGTCGGTAGTTTGCTGAACGGAAGCAGCGATATCGTCATATGTACCGCCAAGACACTTTTGCCATTGAATATTTCCCGAAGCGTCTAATTTGACGACCCAGTAATCTCCATAAAATTCGGTGTTATGATTACCTGAAACGTCTCCGTTGTTCGAGTAGGAAACGCCGGCCGCAATATATCCGCCGTCAGCGGTTTGCCGGATCGAAGTGGCATAATCTTCCCCCGATCCGCCGAGGCATTTTTGCCATTGGATATTTCCTGAAGCGTCCAGCTTTATGATCCAGTAGTCATAATAGTATTCGGCATGATTACCGGTAACGTCTCCGTCGTTTGAACCGGTGTATCCGGCAATAATATAGTTGCCATCAGCAGTTTGCTGGATGGATGTCGCTACATCTTCACCGGAACCGCCGAAACATTTTTGCCATTGAATATAACCTTCTGCGGTAAACTTAACCACCCAATAATCGCCATTACCGTGATTACCGCTTACGTCAAATTCGTTTGAGTAGGAAGTTCCTGCAGCGATATACCCTCCATCGGCGGTTGGGTAAACTGATGGCGCAACGACATTACTACCAAAAGAAGAGTAGCCATCCGAATACATTCCTCCCACGCATTTCTGCCACTCTGTTTCCGGCGGGGTTACCTGGGAGAAAATATCGTTGACGATAAAAAATGCCGAAGCGAGCAGGCATAATTTTATGGAGTAGAAGCTTGGTTTCATATTTTTTTATTGTCTGATAGATGATAACTTCGGATCGCCTGTGAACACGACGTTCAGGCGGAACCTTACACTATTTTTATTGTTTTATAAACTGTAGTTTGTTCTTTTCTGTAACCAGAAAATAAACACCCTTGTCAAGCCTGCTGATCTGAATGTTGTTTTCTCCATTTTTCAGCCTGACCCTCTGAATCAGCCTGCCGGCAGTATTATAAATTGCTGCATCGCAACCGGCAGTTACCTTTACATTAATAAATTCACTGGCAGGATTGGGATGGAGACTGATGGCGTCTGCGTCCTGCCGGAGTGCCACAATACTGCTGTAAGACAGTCTTCCGTCATTATCCACCATTTTTAGCCGGTAATAGGCAAGCGCTTCTTTTTGCGGTGTGCTGAAAATATAACTGCTGTTGCTACCTTTGGCCGCAATGGTCGCAATAGTGGTAAAGTTTTTTGCATCCGTACTTTTTTCCAGTTCAAATTGTTCAAAATTTTCTTCAACACCGCTGCGCCAGCTTACTTGTGCGACTGAACTTTGTACATAACCGTTGAAGGAAACGAGTTGAATGGGAAGTGTACCATCCGTTCCAAACTTTACAATCCAGTAATCGGCGGTTGAATTATTACCATGGTGGTCGCTCCCAATACCGCCGGAATACGAGTATCCTCCTACAATATAACCGCCATCATTTGTCAGGCCGATACAGGTTGAGTAATCGGCTAATGAGCCTCCCAGCAGTTTTTGCCATGTTGTGTTACCCGCTTCATCTAATTTTATAACACAATAATCAAAATCTCCATAGAAGCCGTAAACAGAACCTGCAAAATAAGCACGCCCGGTGAGCACATATCCTTTGTCAGGCGTTTGAACAATACATGTTCCATAGTCAGAAGATGAATAACCTAATGATTTTTTCCATTGCATATTTCCATGATCATCCAGCTTTAAGATCCAGTAATCCGGGTAGCCTACACTGCCATGATGCCCTGTAACATCACCATTATTGGAACGGGAAAATCCTGCCACCACGTAGCCTCCGTCAATAGTTTGCCGTACAGAGCTTGCCCTGTCTTCGTCTGACCCGCCAAAAGATTTTTGCCATTCAATACTTCCTTCATCATCTAATTTTACGATCCAATAATCGTAGTTGCCATGATTACCCGTAACATCAATATCATTTGAATTTGAAGCGCCTGCGATAATATAACCGCCATCACTGGTTTGCTGTATCGCATTAGCAAAATCATTATTGCTGCCTCCATACACCTTCTGCCATTGAATATTTCCGGATGCATCTAATTTGACTATCCAATAGTCAAATGAAGAAGTTGAGCTGCCATGATGCCCTGTAACATCGCCATCATTGGATGTAGCAGCTCCTGCAACGATATAACCGCCGTCAGTAGTTTGCTGAATAGCATAGGCGTTCTCGAAAGAACTGCCGCCAAATGTTTTTTGCCATTCAATGCTTCCCGAAGCGTCCAGTTTTACCACCCAATAATCATAGACGCCATGATTACCGGTTACATCGCCGTTGTTGGAATAGGTATCGCCCGCAACGATATAACCGCCGTCACTGGTTTGTTGAACAGAGAATGCCTCATCATAATTTGAGCCGCCAAACGACTTTTGCCATTGAATGGCGCCGGCTGCATCCGTTTTAATCACCCAAACATCTGCCAGTCCTTTATTGGTGGTAACGTCTCCGTCTGCTGACTGCGTGGTGCCTGCAATGATGTAGCCGCCGTCATTAGTTTGCTGTATCCAGTTGGCGTTATCTTCACCCGTTCCGCCGTATGATTTCTGCCACTCTGTTTCCGGCGCTTGGCAAAAAGTATAATTGCTTGACAAGAGTAACAGGATGGATAGAAAAGCCTTCATAAAATTATTTTTTTGGTTACCTAAAATAAATAAACCGAATGTATGAATACCCCCAACGCAGGACAATAGCATTTTAGTTGTATAAGAAAGCCAAGATTTTATTTTTTCCCAAAATATTTATTCAATGCTTCTGTCCGGTTGTTCACATGTAATTTTTCATAAATGTTGAAGCAGTGCCTGCGTACTGTTTCCGTACTAATGCCTAACCGGAAAGCAATTTCTTTATACAAAAACCCTTTTGATAAATGCTGCAATATTTCTTCTTCGCGGCTGGTAAGTGAAAACTTTTCCGGGGCAGGCTGCCTGAAAGCTTCAATTACTTTACGGGCCACCTGGCTGCTCATAGGGCTGCCGCCATTCACTACTTCCACTATGGCTTCCAGTATTTTTGAGGGGGAGGAGCTTTTTAAGATATAGCCATGTGCGCCGGCCTGCAATGCCTGAAAAACATTATCGCTGTCTTCATACGATGTGCACATAAGGCAAAGCAGGGAAGGATTTTTCTCTTTAAAAAATCTTACCAGTTGTATGCCGCTTATACCGGGCAACTGAATGTCAATAAGTGCCATATCAGCATCCTGATATTTATTATCATTCATGCAGCTTTCGGCATTGCTGTAATCGGCCACACAGCAAAAGCCCGGTGTATTATCAAGTATAAGTTTTAATGCATTGCGATAATCCGCTTTATCTTCTACTAATAATACACTTATCATATAATAAAACTACGTAAGCTGCTGATAATTTAAATAACACTTTCGTGTGAGAGCGATGTTACCGGCGCTTCAAAATTTATAAAAGGTTATACATCTTCCAGGCAAAGTTTTTTTAATTCAACCACCAGTTTTATTTTGGTACCTTCTCCGTTTTCTATACTCAACGTCCCGCCAATTGCTTCGGCGTGTTTTTGCATATTGTTTATACCATTTCCTTTTGATGTTTTTATACATTCAGATGGAATGCCTTTGCCATTATCCTGTATAATGATTTCAAGATGTTCTGTAACATCAATCCCAATCTCTACATAAGATGCGCCTGCATGTTTTGTAATATTATGCAATGCTTCTTTTACCAGTAAAAAAATATGCCTGCGTTTAATGCCGCCTATTGATAAACCTGGTAACTGCTCTGAAATATTGAACGAATAGAGAATATGCGCTTCTGTTAAAATGATTGCGCTTTGTTCCCTTATATAACTTATTAAATTATCAAATGTATCGTTACTAATGTTTAGTGCCCAAACAATTTCATTCATTTTTTGCAGCAACTCTTTTGAATACATGGATATTTTATGATAGTTGTTGCCTGATAATTGCACGTTTGCTGCATTATTCAATTCGCTTAAAATCCGTATGGTTGAGAGGCCACTTCCCAGGTCATCGTGCAGTTCGGTTGATATGCGGGACCGTTCCTGCTGAATTGCATATTGTTTTTCAAGTGCGGTTTTCTGTTTTTGTATTTTTTGCCTGATGTATAACCTTGTAATGATAAAAATAATTGCACTTAATAAAACAAAAACCAGGCCTTTAAACCAATACGTTTGATACCAGTAAGGTAATATGGTGAAATTAAATGCAGCAGCGGACTTGCTCCAATTGCCACGGGGATTAGCTGTCCGTATTTTTAGCGAGTAATTGCCCGCAGTGAGTGAAGCCAGGCGCAATTGGTGTGCATCTTCCAGCGGAAGCCAGCTTGTATCACTGTTTTTTAACTGATATGCATACATGGCAATACCCGCTTTAGTGATATTGCTTGCAGTGAAAAAAACAGTAAGGCTGTTTTCTGATGCTTGCAGTTTTAAATTTTTATTGAAATTGACTGGCTGGTTATTTACCCGCACTTCTGTTATTACCGGGTTTAAAGTATCTGCTGAAAAACTTATATCAGCGGGGTTAAAATAATCAATGCCGTCCATGCCGCCCATATAAATAATTCCATCACTCGCAGTGAAAGCAGACCAGCGGTTGTATTCAGTATTGACCAATCCATCAGAAGTATAAAAATTATAAAATTTTTTGCCGGCTGTATCAAAACAACTTAAGCCTTTGCCGGTACCCAGCCATATCCTTCCATAATGATCATAGGTTAAAGAATAAATTGCATTATCTGCAAGCCCGTTGGCTTTTGTGTAATGGGTGAACCTGTTATTTTTTCTGTTGAAATAATTCAGGCCCGATGTGGTAGCAATCCACAGGTTGCCGGAGGGATCAAACAAAAATCCCATTATTGTATTGGATGATATGCTGTGTGGGTCATTGTTATGATGTGCATATCTTTTATAGGTTTGACTTTTATGTGAAAGCGCTATCAGCCCCGATAAGCTCGTACCTATCCAAAGTGTATCGCTTTGCCAGTGGCACATATTATAATCTGTGAGGCCATTCAAAAAAACGGGATAAGCAGTTTTGCCGTGAGCAATTCCTGATGCCCGGTTTATTAAAGTGTTGTCATAAACAGGAATATAATTAGCAACCCGCATAATGTAATCTTCATTGCGGTTTTTATATAGCCAGTTGAAATACGCATTATTCTTGTCCCCGTATTTTAAAAGGTTGTCTTCAAATTTTTTGATTTGATTTATTTCAGGGATTTCATTCTCTTTTTTAATTTCAATAGTATATGTTTTGGTATCAAAAACTGAAATTTCAGAAATGGCAAAATCATGCTTTATCAATAGTTTATTTTTATAAGGATAAATACCGAGTATGATATTACTGAAAAGTCTTTGGGCATTCTTTTTATCATGCACTAAATGATTGAAAGGCTTTTGATTTAAATCATATTGTATAACACCTTTACCCCTTGTCGTTATCCATAAGACATTATTCCTGTCTATAAAAACATTTTCGCAGGTATAATTAAGGTCTTTATTTATATTCCCAAGCGCCTCAAAACAATCTGCATCTTTTTGCATATACAGCAAGCCTTTTGATGAAGCTGCCCATATATTTCCATCCTTATCTTCAATAATATTAATAAAGTTACACAATCCCGTTTTTCTGAAAATATTGGCCGGTTCGCCGGGCAGGTTCCAGTAAATATAACCAGATGGCTCATCCCTGACAAACATCCATTTTCTGCCTTTGCTATCGTGTGCTAATCGTGGCTTGCTGAATAAATTTTCTGTAGCATAAAACTCATTGGTGCCGGCCAGCCAATTACACCTCGTTGAATTGATACCATAGTATTTATTGCTGTTAAAAAGAAGGGTTTTAAAAAATATGTTTATATCCGTATTGTTTCTAAGAGAGCTGTCGTAATTGTATATTTTTATTTTCCTGGCAGTCATGTTTCTTTTATCAAGTATAAAACTATTCATACCGCATAATAAAAGGTAATCTTTTGATAGCGGTATAATATTGGTGAATTCATTTGATGGATGTGTGTCAAAATGTACTTTGTAAAATTTTTCAGAAAGCGGGTCAAACCTTCCCGCCGAGTTATTAATGATTAACCAGAGGTCTTCATTATCGTCCTCCACTATATCAGATATATTGCCTGTAGGGATTGAATACGGATCTCCGGGATTGTTTTTAAAAACCTTGAATTGAAAGCCATCAAATTTATTTAAACCATCGAACGTTCCAAACCACATAAGCCCTTTCTTATCCTGGCAAATGCTGATAACAAAATTCTCGGAAAGCCCTTGCGCTGTAGTATATGTTTTAAAATCAGATGCATGAAATTTTGATAAGGCTGTGGCGGTTTTTTGAGTGGGGGTGTTTGTGTATTTTTCCCTGACTGCGGGGGGTACGGCATTGTTGGTCGCTTTAAAGTTATCAGCAGGTGTGGCTGTTCCCTGTGCCGCAATACTGTCATTGAGTATCATGCATACCAGCAAGATAAAAAAAGACCATTTTGTCCGATGTAGTGTTAATCGCAGCATAGCTTTGCTCAGAATGGGTGTTGCAGTTATGTGAAAATAGTATTTTATGCAGAGATGCTTTTAGCAAAAGAAGCCGTTTTGATTGTATAAAAAGGCTTCTTAAAAATTAAACAATACACTAAAAAATAGTATCTACAGCACTTCCTCCTTCGCTGTCTTGCTGTATTCATCCATCAGCCTGCGTTGCAGATCATAAGGCACCGGGGCATATTCTGAGAAGGCGCTCCTGAACCTGGCGCGTCCCTGTGTCAGTGACCGCAGCGATGATGAATAACCATCCATTTCAGCCAATGGAACCTTGGCAGTAACTTTTTGAAAATGCCCTTCTGCATCAATACCTTCCACAATGGCGCGGCGTGTTTGCAGGTCGCCCATTACTGCGCCGGTAAGATCATCAGGGCATAATACTTCCACTTTATAAACCGGTTCAAGTAATTGCGGGTCTGCATCTTTAAATGCCTGCCTGAATGCCTGGAGCCCTGCTATTTTAAATGAAATATCATTGCTGTCAACAGGGTGCATTTTACCATCATACACACTTACACGTATGTCCCTTGCATAAGAACCTGTAAGTGGGCCGTTATGCATTTTTTCCATCACACCTTTTAAGATAGAAGGCAAGAAGCGTGCATCAATAGCGCCAC
Organism: uncultured Parafilimonas sp.; assembly: GCA_964400415.1. GTDB lineage: Bacteria > Bacteroidota > Bacteroidia > Chitinophagales > Chitinophagaceae > Parafilimonas. The sequence continues at coordinate 171,744 of CAYNTP010000005.1, read as the reverse complement.
CAACAATACAATTATAAAATACCAGTTTGCCACCCCAGTCAAGATCGTAAGTATCACGGCCACGTACATTTAAACCATGTGGTTCAGCCATACCTTCAGTCCATGGTTCTATGCGCATAAATACTTCACCAAACTGGCCTGCGCCACCACTTTGTTTTTTATGGCGATAGTTGGCATCAGCTTCTTTGCGTATTGTCTCACGATATGGTATGCGGGGTTTTGAAAATTTTATATCAAGTTTGAAATTGTGTTCTATTTTCCATTTCGCAACAGCAAGGTGCATATCTCCCTGTGCATGTATCAGCAATTGTTTAAGTTCAGGAGAAAATTCTACCAACAATGTGGGATCTTCTTCTTTTAACTGGTGCAGTGCCTGAGATAATTTTTCTTCCTCACCTTTTTTTGTTGATTCAACTGCTACAGTAATATTTGGTGGAGGAAAGACAATTGGTTTTAATTCATAATTTTTTCCTTTGGCATGAAGGGTGTTATTTACATGCGTATTTTTCAATTTAAGTGTAGCGCCTATATCACCTGCAGATAATTCATTTACAGAAGTACGTTTATTGCCTTCTACAAAAAACAACTGGTTTATTTTTTCAGTGACATTAGTGCTTTCATTTTCCAATTCCATTCCTGCTTTTATAGTTCCAGAAAATACTTTGAAGAATGAGAGTTCACCAACATGTGGTTCGCTTACTGTTTTATAAATAAACATACATGCCTGGCCATTTTCATTACACGGTATATCTTCACCTTTCGTAGTTTTCTGAGGTGGCATTTCATTAGCACTGGGGCAGACATTATCAATGAAACCCATTATCCTGCCGCTGCCCATATTGCGTTCTGCACATAAACAGAATAAAGGAAAAATATCATGGTTGATCATTGCTTTTTTTAATCCATCTTTCATTTCATCTTCATCCAGTTCACCTTTGTCAAAATATTTTTCCATCAGGCTCTCATCATTGCTGGCAACTGCTTCAACGAGTTCGCGATGGAGTTGGTCAGCTCTTTCTTTTTCTTCATCGGGTATTGGTAATTTATCAGGTTTGCCACCGGCATCTTTAAATTTATACATTGTCATGCGCAACACATCAATGATTTCATGAAAACCTGCACCTTGTTGCCTGGGATATTGAACAACCTGTACTTTATTACCAAAATGACTTTTTGCTTCAGCTACTGTCCGATCAAAATCTGCATCATCTTTATCAAGTTTATTGACTGCAAATATCATGGGTGTCTTAAATTGCTCAGTATATTCCCAGATAATATCTGTAGTTACTTCAACACCCATTTCTGCATTGAGCAACATGATACCTGTGTCTGCAACACGAAGTGCTGAAATCACTTCGCCAACAAAATCATCATAACCTGGTGTGTCAATAATATTGATTTTATAACCGCGCCATTTGGCGTGCATCAGTTTACTAAAAATAGAATTGCCGCGTTCCTGCTCCAGTTCGTGGTAATCACCCACAGAATTTTTTTCGGTAACAGAGCCGCGGCGTGATATTAATCCGGCTTCATATAGCATACACTCCGCTAAGGTTGTCTTGCCGGAGCCGGCATGGCCGAGCAAGACAATGGATTTAACGTGCGTGGTATCAAATTCAGGCATGGCAAAAGTTTTTAATGATGAAAAAAAAGGCCATTGAATTATACCTGCAGTTCAAAAACTTTGAAGTATTGAGTCTTTACTACTGCTTTATGTATGATTCAATGGCCGGTAAAATTTTATTGAAGCATGTTTCGAATTGAATTGTTGAATTCCCCAAAAATTATTTCGTATTTGACAGGGAAAGCTAAGTTGCAATCGGCTTATCAACTTAAAATAGTAAAAGAAAAATTTTATTTCCATCATCAATTTGCAATCGTCAAAATAATCAATTCAAAAAAGCTTCTTGGTAACAATACAGTTTAACGCATCATTGTTACAAAATGGTTGAAATCACTTCGCAATTCGCTTAATGTTGTTTCCAGTGATTCGTAGTTGTTGTGCAGGTCTTCATGATGTGAAGAAACGTTTTCGGAAAACCCTGCATTATCATTGGCCGAGACTTCCTGTGAAAGTTTGCGGTCGTGCATCTTTACCGCATGTTTAAGATCGTGGATGTTAATAAGCTGGATGTGTAACTGGTTCTGGAGATGTTCCAGTCTGCTTTGTTCTTCTCTGGATAAAGGATGATTAACTACCTGTTGTAATGTGTTTTGCATCTGGTGCAATTCATCACGATGGGAACGCAATGTTTCTCTCCAATCGTTGCATTCCCTGGTCAAATGGGAGATTTCTGTCTGGACCATGGGATTAAATTTTAATGAAGAATACTCCTTTTAATGCGGGAGGTAATCGCAGAACTAATGTAGGACTTATTTTTTTAAACTTCAAGCTAATTTTTGAAAAAGATAAAGCAGGAGGAATAAAAAGTTCACAAGTTTCAAATAATATTCATGGGATGTGAGGATCTGAAAAAAAATCATTCATATTTTCATTAGAAGTATAACAGGATGGTGTTTGTAAAAAGTAGTTTAAAGGGGGAAAAGCTAATCAGTCTTTGTGATTTGCATGGCTTAAATTTACTTCTTTGATATTAAAAGTTAATTAAGAAAATAAAGGGCAGCTTTTTTATGGCAACAATTTTACTGGCAGGCGGTACGGGTATGATAGGAACTTATTTACAACAGTATCTGGCTGGAAAAGGATATGATGTAATTGTTTTGGTAAGAGATAAAACAAGGCTGCAACAAAAGCCATTAAACCCAAAAATTACTTATGCGGGATGGAATGTTGAAGATGGATTTATAGACAATGATGCGGTATCAAAAGCTGATTATATTATTAACCTTGCTGGCGCTGGTGTTGCAGATAAAAGATGGACGAGCAAACGAAAAAAAGAAATAGTTGAAAGCAGGACAAAGAGCTGCGAATTGATTGCACAGGCATTAAAAGAAATGCCCAATCAAGTAAAAGTTGTCATCAGTGTTTCTGCTATTGGCTGGTATGGAAATGATGGGGACAACAATAAGACTGGTTTTACAGAAGATGAACCTGCTGCCAATGATTTTTTGGGTGATACCTGCAGGCAATGGGAAGAAAGTATCAGGCCTGTCGAAAAATTAAATAAGCGATTATGTATTTTCAGGCTGGGTATTGTATTCAGTAAAAGCGGCGGTGCTTTGGAAGAATTTAAAAAACCAATGAAGAGAGGCTTTGCAGCAATCCTGGGAAATGGTAAACAGGTAATCAGCTGGATTCAAATTGATGACCTTTGCAGAATGTTCCTGTTTGCCATTGAACATGAAAATATGAAAGGAGTTTATAATGCTGTATCACCAAAACCTGTAACCAATAAATCATTGACACTGCAGCTGGCAAGACAAATGAGGAATAAATTTTTTATTCCTGTACATGTTCCTTCCTTTATTTTAAAAATCATGTTGGGTGAGATGAGTATTGAAGTATTAAAAAGCGCAACAGTAAATTGTGATAAAATAAAAAAAGCAGGATTTACTTTTTTGTATCCTTCTGTTGAAGCTGCATTGGAAAATTTACAGAAAAAATAAAATCATTTTTCAGCAATGAAATATTGTTGTAATCATGAATCAATCAAAACACATGATCCGGTTTTACTAACTGCGGATATTGCTTTTGAAATTTTTTAATCTCCGGAATAGAAACATATTGCACATAGCCACTGTTAGGATGATGTTCAATATAATCCTGGTGATAATCTTCAGCTTTCCAGAATTTGGTAAATGGTATAACCTGTGTAACTATTGGTTTTTTGTATTTGCCAGAAGCAGTCAACGCTATAATTTGTTTTTCAATAATTGATTTTTCCTGTGGTGTGCGGTAAAAAGCAATTGAGCGGTATTGTGTGCCAAGATCCGGCCCTTGCCCATTAACCTGTGTGGGATCCTGTCCGGCAAAGAAGACTTTTGTCAGTGTTTCAAAACTCACTTCTTTGGGATCGTAATATACATCTACTGTTTCTGCATGGCCTGTTTCACCTGTTTCAACAGATGAATAAGTGGGATTGTTTGTTGTGCCACCAGCATAACCAGAGATTGCTTCTTTTACGCCTTTCACACTTTCAAACAATGCTTCTTCATGCCAGAAACACCCGGCGGCAAAAGTAGCAACGCTGTAATTTTTTAATTGGTTTTCAGCAAGGTGGTTACCTGTAGCTTTTACATTATTGTTTTGTGCACAGGCATAAAGTGCAATCATTGAAAATAAAAAAACTGAAAACTGTTTCATGTCTTAATTTTTGTTTGATAAAAAATAACAGGCGGTCATGCTTTCCAAATTTACGTAGTATATACTGGTTGCAGATGTTAACAAGAATAAAATAAACCACAGAACAATACTTGATGTGTCTTTATGATTTAATCAGAGTTCAGCGACTTGAAACGGTCAAAGAAAATAAAAGTGCTTTTGGTTGGATTTATTTTTTTACAACACATTCGTCAATACGCTGAAAGTTATATCCTGCCTTTGTAATAATAATAAATCTACCTTAGTATGCGGATTGTAAGGGATTGGCAATAATTTTACTTAAAACTTCCAGTTGATTTTTCCTTTCTTTCACCGGCAAGTATATACTCTTTTTTCTCTTCCTCTGTTTCAGGCAATACAGGAGCAACAGGTCTTTTTTTTGCCTGTTCATCAATTGCAACAAAAGTGAACCATGCAATGCTTAGCGGTTTGGGTGTATGGTCAGTTGCATTGCGCACTGATACTTCCACTTTTATTTCCATTGAAGTATTGAAAGCCCGGGTGATAGTTGCTTTAATAGTAAGAATGTCGCCCACTTTTGCTGCAGTAAAAAAACGGACTTTATCAATTGAAGCTGTAACGCAGATGCCATCAGCATGAGTTTGTGCACAGACTGCTGCAGCAATATCCATCCATTGCACTAACCTGCCACCTTGCAGTATGCCTAAAGGATTGGTATCATTCGGGCATACTACTTCGGTTTTTATTGTGGCAGAATATGATGGTGACTTGCCTTTCATATCATGATGTTGTAATTGTTGCTGTTGAAGATTGCTTATTATTTACTGTTTCAATTTCTTCAAAATGTGCAGTGAAATGACGAAGGAATTTAGGCTCTTTCACAATGCGTAAACCTTTGGCGGCTTTCCTGTTTTTATATATTTCATCAAAGACTTCAATAACATAATCAATATGGCTTTGTGTATAAACACGACGGGGTATTGCAAGGCGTACAAGTTCCATTGGTGCGGGTATCAGTTTACCATTGTCATCATATTTCCCAAACATCACTGAGCCTATTTCCACTGCACGGATGCCGCCAATTTTATACAATTCACACACTAATGCCTGGCCAGGATACCGGTGTGCAGGAATATGCGGATACAATAAACCTGCATCCACATAAACTGCATGACCACCAATTGGATATAAAACAGGGATTCCTTTAGCACGGATATGTTCACCGAGATAAGCAGTGCTCCTGATGCGATAATTCAGGTAATCATCTTCAAACACTTCACGCAACCCGATTGCAATGGCTTCCATATCTCTTCCAGCTAAACCACCATAAGTAGTAAAACCCTCAGTGATGATCAACAGGTTGGTGCAGGCAGTTGCTAACTCTTCATTTCGTAGAGCAAGGAAACCACCAATGTTAACCAATGCATCTTTCTTCGCACTCATCACACAGCCATCAGCAAGAGAAAACATTTGTTGTGCAATAGCACGATAACCTGTTTGTTCAAATCCCGCTTCATGATGCCGGATAAAATATGCGTTCTCTGCGATGCGGCAACAATCAATAATATATAAGACGCCATATTTTTTGCAGATTTCAGAAACACCTTTTGCATTCGCCATACTCACAGGTTGACCACCACCTGTATTGTTAGTAACAGTGAGAATAACTGCCCCGATATTTTCTGCACCATATTTTTTGATCAGATCTTCCAGTTTTGCAAGATCCATGTTGCCTTTAAATGGAAAATCAGATTCGTGATCTGATGCTTCTTTACATGGTATATCGAATGCTTCAGCTCCACTGAATTCAATATTGGCACGTGTTGTATCAAAATGTGTATTGCTGATAAAAACTTTTCCTTTACCACCGAGGTAGCCATAAAGAATCCTTTCTGCTGCCCGTCCCTGGTGTGTAGGAAGTATATGCGGATAACCAGTGAGGTCGCTGATTTCAGCTTCTAGTCTTTCCCAACTTTGTGCGCCTGCATAAGATTCATCGCCACGCAAAATACCAGCCCACTGTTCACTGCTCATGGCAGAAGTTCCGCTATCAGTCAATAAATCAATAATTACCTGTTGAGAATGTAAGAGGAAAGGATTGTAATGTGCTTCCCTGATATAGTTTTCACGTTGTGCTGCTGTGGACATGTGAATGGGTTCCACAGATTTAATCTTAAATGGTTCAATAATAGTTTTAAATGGCATGCTAATACAGTTTTAGGCTGCAAAAGTGCTGCAAATAACTTAAATAAAATTCTTGAAGTAAATGATTTCAGTCATGTTTTGGGTTATGGGTTGTTTGTATTTATGCCGCAAAAAATATCAATGATTTTAAATAAGCGATCATGGGCAGAGCCTTTTAAAATAAAAATGGTTGAGCTGCTCAAAATGACAACACATACACAAAGATTAGTCTCCATTAAAGAAGCAGGGTACAATACTTTTTTATTAAGGTCAGAAGATGTTTATATTGATTTACTCACAGACAGTGGCACATCGGCAATGAGTGACCAGCAATGGTCGGGCATGATGTTAGGTGATGAGGCTTATGCAGGTAGTAAAAATTTCTATTCATTGGAAAAAACGGTGAAGAAATATTATGGTTACAAATATTTAATACCAACTCACCAGGGTAGGGGTGCTGAAAATATTTTATCACAGATCATGATTAAAAAGGGTGATATCATACCTGGCAATATGTATTTCACAACTACGAGGTTACACCAGGAACTAGCCGGTGGGCATTTTTTTGATGTTATAATTGATGAAGCGCATGATCCTGAAAGCCTGCACCCATTTAAAGGAAATATTGATCTCAATAAATTAGAAAAGCTTATCAAAAAATATGGTGCAAAAAAAATTCCTTATGTATGTGTTGCAGTTACTGTGAACCTTGCAGGAGGTCAACCTGTTTCAATGTCAAACCTGAAGCAACTCAGGGCTTTGACAAATAAACATGGTATCAAAGTGATGCTTGATATGACACGCATTGCTGAAAATGCATATTTTATTCAGCAAAGAGAAAAAGGATACGCACGTAAAACTATTGCTTCCATTGTAAAAGAGATGTGTAGTTATACAGATGGCGCCACATTTAGCGGTAAGAAAGATGCACTTGTAAATATTGGTGGTTTTCTTGCAGTGAATGATAAAGAATTATATGAGGAAGCAAGCAACCTTGTTGTGGTTTATGAAGGCTTGCATACTTATGGTGGTATGGCAGGGAGAGATATGGAAGCAATGGCTACCGGTATTGTGGAATCTGTTCAGGATGATCATATTAAAGCAAGGATTGGGCAGGTCTTATATCTTGGTGATAAAATGCTTGAAGCTGGCATCCCGATTGTTTTACCTGTGGGCGGACATGGAATTTTTATTGATGCAAAAAGATTCCTGCCACATGTAAAACAGGAACAGTTTCCTGCCCAGGCATTAGCAGCAGAAATTTATATTGATTCAGGAGTGCGTACTATGGAAAGAGGTATTGTTTCTGCAGGAAGAAATGCCAGGACCGGAGATCACTATTATCCAAAACTCGAATTGGTACGGCTTACTATACCACGACGTGTATATACACAGGCACATATGGATGTGATTGCAGAGTCTGTGCAACGTGTGTATGAAAACCGGGAAAAAATCAGTGGATTAAAAATGGTGTATGAGCCAAAATACCTACGTTTTTTCCAGGCAAGATTTCAAAAAATTTAATAATAGATCCCCGTCTCAGGCGGCAAGGATAGTTACTATCTGTAGCCGCCTTTTTTTTGATACATGAAATGAAAATGTCATGTTTTGAATCTAATATAGTATCTCAGACAGGCTTGTTGTTGTTTAAAAAATTATTTTTTACAAAATCATTTTGTTGACTGCAAAACCAGTTGCTTCATCTTGTTTAGCATTTGAATCCAGCTTGGATATGCGCCGGTTTTTGTAGCCAATTCCTGTGACACAGTTTGTAATAGCTGCAATTTTGTTACTCCGTTTTTTTCTGTAAATGTAACTGTAACCAAAGTTTTCCCGGGCCACTCAGGATCCATACCTGCATCAACAGGGTTAATCGGATTGCCTTCTTCATCTGCATTGATTAAAGTGAATACAAGTTTTTTGTTGGGAATGATTTCTTTGTATTCCCCGATACACCAGCAATCACCAAATTGAGGGTTTGAAATGCAGGAATGGAAATGTCCGCCATTTCTTATTTCAATTTTCTTGAAAAGAATTGTGCAACCTTCCGGTGCATACCATTGCATTAATTTTTCAGGGTCTGTCCAGGCATTAAAGACTTTTTCAATACCTGCGTTAATTGTTTCTTCAATGAAGACTTCATTTTTTGTTACTGTATTTTCCATTTGATTATTTTTTTGATTTATTAATCTGGTTAATTTTTTTCCTGTTATTTTTCTTTGAGCCTTTAGGTTGCAATTCTTCCTGTTCTACAAAATTTTTAAGTGCTTTTAATCTCCCTTTCCATAATTTACTGTATTGTTCTACCCAATCATGCACTTCTATTAGTTTTTCCAGTTTTGCTTCGCAAAGACGTTCTCTACCGGATTGCCTGATATGTAACAGCCCACATTCAGAGAGTATTTTGAGGTGAAGCGAAATAGCTTGCCTTGTTACATCAAATCGTTCAGCTATGGTATTAACTTTTACCGGTTGCGTGGCAATCAGGCTGATAATCTTCCTCCTCGTGGGGTCGGCTATGGCCTGAAAAACATCCCTGCGTGTTTCCATAATATGCAAGTATTTACTTGCAAATATAAACGCAAGTATCTACTTGCGCAAATTTTTTTGAAAAAATTTTGAAATATTGTGATGAGTGGTATTTGAAACAGGAATGATTCTTTTCTTACATAATATTTACAGGTAGCATTTATTGTATCTAAAATTTAATCACATTCTTTTATGTAATTATTTTTTTTTCTGCATCAGGAAATGAAACTTATTGTATGAAAAAATGCTTAACTGCCGTTTGCTGCCTGCTTTGTACGATTCATATTTATGCCAATGATGATAGGAGTGAAGTACAAGCCAATCTGAAATCAGTTACAGTTTATTTTTCTGGCGCAGAGATGGTGCATTCTGCTTCAGCAACTTTAAAAAAAGGCGCGAATGAATTGATTATAGATAATATCAGTAATAATATTGACACCAATAGCATACAGGTAAAAGCGCCTTTGTCTGTAACCATCCTTGGTGTTGAGTTTTCTAATAATTATATAGTAAACCCTTCCAAATCTGCACGCATGTTGATGTTGCGGGATTCATTGCAGCATGCGCTTGATAACCTTGATCAACTGGAACAATCTATCAATAATACTAAAGAACTTCTCGAAGTTTTAAAAATAAACCGCAACATACGCGGTGAACAAAATGGTGTAAGTGTTGCAGAACTTGCCAAGCTCATGGATTATTATGCTGAAAAATCAGCAACACTTGAAAACACGATTGCACAACTAACAGTCAAGCGAAATAAAGCTTCGGAGTGGGTAAATAAAATAAAAGATCAGATAAAAGAAGAAGAACAAAAAAATATCAGCAGTGCAGGAAGGCTTACATTGCAATTGAATGCTGCAATGCCTGTGAAAGCAGAATTTACCATTACATACATTGCACGCAATGCATACTGGCAACCTTATTATGACCTGCGTGCTGACAACCTGGACCAACCTTTAAAAATTATGTATAAAGCAAAAATTTTTCAGACAACAGGTATTGACTGGAAGCAGGTAAAACTTTCTTTGTCAACAGCAACACCTGGCAACAAGGGCAATGCACCTGACTTGCAAACATGGTTTTTAGGTTTTGTCAATCCTTATGCAAATAATGGTTTTTATGGTTTAACCGGTAAGGTTGCGGGCGTTCAGATACAAGGCGCTTCAAGTCTTAATGAAGTAGTTGTTACAGGTTACAGTGTGAAGTCAGATGCTGATGAAGGCAATAGTTATGTTGCTCCAAAACCAGTTTATATTTTAAATGGTAACATCATCAGTGATGAAACATTTCAACAAATCAATCCCAACAGTATTAAAAGCCTTAATGCATTAAAACCCAAAGATGCGAAAGCATTATATGGTGAAGGTGCATCGGGTGGGGCTACCATTGTTGAATTAAAAAACGATCTCCAGGATTATGTTGCTGTAAACAATAAAATACTCAATGTGAATTTTGATATTGATATACCTTTTGATGTACCTACCAATGGGAAAGCACAAACGGCCACAATTCAAACTATTGATGCGGCTGCATTGTATGAACATTATGCAGTGCCACGGTTAGATGATGAAACATATTTACTTGCAAAAATTCCAGCATGGGAACAATTGAATTTGTTGCCGGGTGAAGCAAATATTATTGTTGAAGACACTTATGTAGGTAAAACTTTTATTGATCCCAGCAATACAAAAGACACGCTAAGTCTTACTCTTGGTAATGATAAAAGGGTGGTGTTGCAAAGACAAAAGCTGCAGGATTTTAGCAGCGTAAAATTTCTTGGTGCTAACAAACAACAGAAATTTTCTTACAGGATAACAATAAAGAATAATAAGAATGAAACAGTCCACCTGGTTTTGAAAGACCAGTATCCTTTAAGTACACAAAAAGATATTGAAGTAGAATTAACTGATGATGGAAACGCTAATGTTGATAAAGATAGAGGCATCCTTGATTGGGAATTATCATTATCACCTAATGAAACAAAAGTGCTTACATTTTCATACAGTGTGAAATATCCCAAAGACAAGCGCATTAATATTGAGTGAGTTTTTCCAAAGAAAAAATATCAATAGAAGTATTGTTTTTGACAAAAACAAAAAGCCCCGCTATAAAACGGGGCTTTAAAAATTATATAAGTACTGTTACATTTTTTTAGCGTCTTCCAAAAACTTGGCAAGCCCAATATCAGTTAATGGATGATGTAATAAACCAAGAATAGAACTGAGTGGTGATGTAATCACATCAGCTCCTAATTCTGCTGCACGGATAATATGATTAGGGTTGCGGATAGATGCAACCAACACTTCGGTTTTATAATTCTGTATTTGATAAATATGTGTAATCTGAGATACCAATTCCATTCCATCCCAACCACTGTCATCAATCCGGCCTACAAACGGTGAAACATATTTAGCGCCTGCTTTAGCAGCCAGGATAGCCTGGCCTGCAGAAAATACGAGAGTACAATTGGTAGCAATGCCATTATCAGTAAACCATTTGATAGCTTTGACACCATCTTTTATCATTGGAACCTTTACAACAATTTTTTTATGAATTGCAGCTAGGCTTTTACCTTCTTCAATGATATCTTCGAATTTTGTTGAGAAAACTTCAGCGCTCACATCACCATCAACTATTTCACAAATTTTCCTGTAATGTTCCCTGATGGCTTCAGTTCCTTTTACACCTTCTTTAGCCATTAATGAAGGATTGGTTGTAACCCCGTTTAAAATTCCCAGATCGTGTGCTTCCTGGATTTGTGCAAGATTTGCTGTGTCAATAAAAAATTTCATAACCATTCATCCTGAATAGGATTCTCTTTTTGTGTATATAAATTCCTGGCGATTTGTTTCCCCCTCCAGGTAGTCAGGGGGGTAAAAAAAGGCAGGCTGATTACATCGCACCGCTACAACCGCTTACTCTTGCTGCCTTCCGGCCCTGGGAGGGTTCAACAGGAGCTGGTCGTGTAAGACCTGCCGGCGCAAATGTACAGATTTATGGCCAAAAAATTTATTGATTAATTGAGTTGCGGGTATCAATTGTTGTTGCCCCAATCAGTTTGTCAGACCTGTCACTGAATGAACGATAATAAACAAGCACAGTGTAAGTATTTTCAGTAGTTGAATAATCACCTTCTGTGTCTGCTGTTTCCGGGGTGTTATTTTTATCACCTGTACTTTTCGTAATATATGTGTAATAATAATATCCCTGTTTTAACAACAATGTTTTTTCGAAAACCCTTTTCTCAGGGTTATAATCCATCAGGCAGGTTGCATTATCACAGTTGCCTGTTGCCAGTTCGCCGATTAAATACACCTGCTTATTCGCAAATGCGGTAGGGTTCTGTGGCACGAAAGTAAAATGGACGTTTGCATAATCACCCTGCCACCACGGATTGTTTACATCCATAGTTTTTATCTCGTAAGCGCCATTCAAATCAACATATGTTACATAACGCATGCCGGTGCGTTGCGGGTCGGGCCTCAGCCAAACTGTAAATGGTTGGGTAGTTAAGTTGGCACTATCAACACGTTCACTTTGAAATCGGAAACTGGTGAGGTCAACCCATCTGTATTCACGGCCACCGGGAAATACAAGACTGGTTTCGTTATTATATTCATACACATTACCACGCATGAATGTAGGTTGCAGGCCTGTTACCGCATTATCCCACCTGTGGTTCTGCAATACAACTACTTTCAGTTGTTGCTGTGGGTTTAAAATATTGAGCTTTGATTTATCAATAGTGAATTGCACTTTCTGATGTGTACGGAAAAACTGTGTAGTAAATGGTTGTGTTACTTTAATACCAATTGGGATTTGGTTATCGAGAACCAACATCCTCCTGGCAAATGCAAGTTGTGAAGTGTCTCCGTTTAAATATACTTTCAACAAGTAGTTGCCGCTAATTTTGGGAACACAATTTTTTTCAGGTAATAATGCCTGGTAATGTATATATTTTGTTTTGGCTACAGATGAAGACCTGTATTGACTTAACCGCCCTTGAGTAAAACCCTGGAGATAATCAAATGGGCTGAGGTCAACTGGTTTCCAGTTGGCATCGCACAAAACATAAGTGTAATTATAATTTTTTACTATTCCACTCAAATCATCAAAATGCAGTTCCAGGCTCATGATAGAATTGAGTTGAATAATCGGATAACCTTCCTGGTTGCCGGTCCTGAACAACTTTACCGTGTGGATGTCCGGCATATAATTCAAATCAGGTTGCTGTGCGGCTATATTAGAGAAATGGAGCAGGCTTAAGCAAACGATTGGCAAAAACTTTTTCATTACAATATTACTATCATTCAAATGTATAGGAAATAAAACAGATAAAGAAGCATATTATAGTAGAACTGACTATGAAGGGAATATATCGGTTATAAGATTTTATATACTGTAAATATTTTTTGCAATATTTAATTTTCAAAATATTGAAATTAAGGTTTACTATTTCTGCGATTCTAACGTCATCGGATTTGCGAAGCTCCGATGAGATTATAACATTTCAAATTGCACGGAAATGATTTGTGTACAATTTTTTTTATGTAATTGCTGAATTGTTTTTGCACTTAATAGCAGCTTTGATTTATTTCCAATCAAATTAGAAAAGAAAATTCCAGTTTGGTGTTGCTTAAACTAAATTCATTTTTATAAGATTACATTGAAATGCCCTGGTTGTGTTGAAAGGATAACTTTCATTATGTTCATTCAATTTTTTTGATTTCATTATAGTTCCTTCCAGTATTTTAACCGGTATAATTATTTTCTTTTCAATCACTTCATTGTTTTTCTGAAGAGCGGTATCTATGACTTGTTTTGGAGAGATATGATGCTGCTTGTTTGTATGATTTTTTAAGACACAATAAAGAACAGTAACCAATGTAAGCACACTGAAAATATGCAGGTGGTACCGGTTATAAAATCTTTTCATGCTAAGGTGATTTCGGTTAACGAAATTATTCGTATATCAAACATACGATACATTTCGTATAATATTGTCCGGTTACGTTTTTTATGAAAATTTAAACAGTCAATTGTTTACTCTGTAGGCTGAGAAGTGATTGTATAGGGCTTTTTGTTTTTAATGTTGCAGCTAAAAACCTGTTCAAAATTTTCCAGGATTTTTTCTTTCACTTCTTCTACAGGAATGTCTGTTCCTAATTCTTTTTGTAGTGATGTTACCTGTTTATCCTGTATGCCACAAGGAGTGATATAATTAAAATAATTCAAATCAACATTTACATTTAATGCAAAACCATGCATGGTTACCCATCTGCTGCAACGGATGCCCATGGCACAGATTTTTCTTTCTCTTCCTTTCACATTGGCATCTAACCATACACCTGTTTCGCCTTTACTTCGTTCTCCTTTCAATCCATATTCATTGATTGTGAGAATAATCACTTCTTCCAGGCTACGCAGATACCAGCCAATATCGGTTTTAAAATTTTCCAGGTCAATTACAGGGTAACCAACAATCTGACCAGGCCCGTGATAAGTGATGTCGCCGCCCCTGTTGATATGAAAAAATTCAATCCCTTTTTGTTGAAGTAAATGTTGTGCAATTAGCAGGTTTGTTTCTTTCCCATTTTTTCCCAACGTATAAACCGGGTCATGTTCTACCAGCAATAAATAATCTGGTGCTTTTGTACCGGTACGTTTTGCATCAATTTTCTGTTTCAATAAATTTTCCTGGTAATCCCAGACCGGTTGGTATGAACGATGACCTATATCCTGCAAAATAATTTCCTGCATAGGACAAATTTACAATCAAAAAATAAGCAATAAGTCCCTGTATTTTTGCAACCATGAATGAAAGGGAAGAAGCTATAAAAGTGGAAGAAGTTACTGATGAACTTTATGAGAAAAAAATATTTAAAGTTGATGCAGGGCAGGAGCCTATGCGCATTGATAAATGGGTGCAGTCAAGGTTAGAAAATGCAAGCAGGAACAAAGTGCAACAATCCATTGAAGCAGGATTTTTAACAGTGAATAGCAAAGCTGTTAAAAGTAATTACAAGATAAAACCAGGCGATGTCATATCACTCATGTTATTCATTAACCCTGAATACACTGAAGTAAAACCTGAAAACATCCCATTAAATATTGTGTATGAAGATGAAGATGTGATGGTCATCAACAAACCTTCCAATATGGTAGTGCATCCCGGTGTGGGCAATTATACAGGCACATTGCTGAATGGAATTGCATATCACCTATTGCAACAACACCCTGGTATTACAGAAGAAGATTTACCAAGGTACGGGTTGGTGCACCGCATTGATAAAAACACAACAGGTTTGCTGGTTGCAGCAAAGACTGCAATGGCTGCAGCACATCTTGCCAAACAATTTTTTAACCATACTGTTTCAAGAAAATATATTGCTGTTGTTTGGGGAAATATTCTACAGGATGAAGGTACAATAACTGCGCATGTAGGCAGGCATCAAAGGCACCGCAAAATGTTTGATGCTTATCCAGATGGAGAACATGGTAAACATGCAGTGACGCATTATAAAGTGATTGAAAGATTTAATTATGTAACAGAAGTTGAATGCAGACTGGAAACTGGACGTACCCACCAGATAAGAGTGCACATGAAACATGCCGGTCACACATTGTTCAATGATTGGGAATATGGCGGTGATAAAATTTTAAAAGGAACGATTTATAACAAATACAAGCAGTTTGTTGAGAATTGTTTCGAGGCCTGTCCGCGGGTTGCATTACATGCTGCCACTTTAGGTTTTACTCATCCAACCACAGGAAAGGAATTATTTTTTGAAGCGCCGTTACCTGATGATATGAGATTGTTGATTGAAAAATGGAGAGGTTATAGCCATTCAAAAAAAACGGAATAAAAAAAACCGCAACAAACGCTGCGGTCAGATTTTTTGTAGAATTATCCAGGATATTAATTCAATTTTTCCACCTGCATATAATTCAATTCAACAGGTGTGGAACGGCCAAAGATTTTTACAATCACTTTCAGTTTTTTCTTTTCATCATTCACTTCTTCAATCACACCGTTGAAATCGTTGAATGCGCCGTCAATGATTTTGATAGTTTCTCCGATGATGAAGGGTTCACTCATAGTCATACCACCAGCATCACTCATTTCATCCACTTTACCCAGCATCTTGTTTACTTCTGCTTTGCGCAAAGAAATAATATTGCCTTTTGAACCTTTTCCATCAGTTAAGAAATGCATGACATTACTTACATTACTGATGTGGTGCACCATATCATCACTGAGTTTACCATCCAGCACTTCCAGCATTACATAACCCGGGAAATAGTTTTTTTCACGCATTACTTTTTTACCATTCTGTACCTTATACACTTTTTCCATCGGTAAGAATATCTGTTTGATGGATTCGGAATATCCCTGCCTAACTATATCCTTGTCGAGATATTCTTTTACCTTTCTTTCTTTGCCACTCACAACACGCAACACATACCATTTGGTTTCCTGTTGTTGGTCCACACTTGCCCCTTCCATATTTTCCATGATTGCAATAATTTATTAACTGAAGAAAGAATAAATAATTTTCAGCACTTCATTACTTGCTAAATCCATTACCCAAACCATTGCCGTAATTAAAAGCGTAGCAGACAACACTATTAAAGTGGATTGTTGCAACTGAGTCCAGGTTGGCCAGGTAACTTTTTCTGTCAATTCTTTATAAGAATCCCGGAAATAATTAGATACTTTCTTCATCATTTCAATTTAAAACCTGCCAAAGGCAGATAGTTGTTAAAAACAATAAACCGGAATGATTGCATAATGAAAAAACTGATTGTAAATATTAGTTTTTAAAAAATGCAAATCTTCAGTTTATCTGGCACGGGTACTAGGATTCGAACCCAGATCTAAGGTTTTGGAGACCTCTATTCTACCATTGAACTATACCCGTAGAAAGCTAAAAGCTATTAGCTGACGGCTAATAGCTTTTGGCAATATTAAGCAAATATAATTATCTGCATTTAACTAACAGCTAAAAGCTAAAGGCTATCAGCTTATTTTATGATTTCAGTAACCTGTCCTGCACCCACTGTACGGCCACCTTCGCGGATAGCGAATTTCAAACCTTTTTCCATCGCGATTGGCTGTATCAGTTTTACTGTTAAGCTTACATTATCACCAGGCATTACCATTTCTGTGCCTTCAGGTAATGTTACTTCTCCGGTTACGTCTGTAGTCCTGAAATAAAACTGAGGACGGTATTTGTTAAAGAATGGAGTATGACGGCCACCTTCTTCTTTGCTCAGTACATAAACTTCGCATTTGAATTCAGTGTGCGGAGTGATACTCTTTGGCTGCACGATTACCATACCACGACGGATATCTTTCTTTTCAATACCACGTAACAATAATCCTGCGTTATCACCTGCTTCACCACGGTCCAACAGTTTTTTAAACATTTCCACACCGGTTACTGTTGATGAAAGTGGCTTTTCAACAAGTCCAACAATTTCAACAGGGTCTCCAACTTTTACCACACCTCTTTCAATACGGCCTGTAGCAACTGTACCTCGACCTGTGATTGAGAATACGTCTTCAACAGACATCAGGAATGGCTGATCAATCGGACGGGGAGGTAATGGGATGTAGCTATCAACAGCCGCCATGAGTTCGTCAATTTTGGCAACCCATTTTTCTTCACCATTCAATGCGCCGATAGCAGAACCCTGGATGATAGGAGTGTTATCTCCATCAAAACCATAGAATGACAAAAGCTCACGGATTTCCATTTCAACGAGCTCTAATAATTCAGGGTCATCTACCAGGTCCACTTTATTCATAAACACTACCATACGGGGTACACCCACCTGGCGTGCCAAAAGAATATGTTCTTTGGTCTGTGGCATAGGGCCATCAGTTGCTGCTACTACTAGAATAGCACCGTCCATCTGTGCAGCACCAGTAATCATGTTTTTCACATAATCCGCGTGACCGGGGCAGTCAACGTGTGCATAGTGACGATTAGCAGTTTGATACTCAACGTGTGCTGTATTGATTGTAATACCACGTTCTTTTTCTTCAGGTGCAGCATCAATTTCATCATACTTCTTCGCTTCAGCCATTCCTTTTTTAGCTAAAATGGAAGTAATAGCTGCTGTTAATGTTGTTTTACCATGGTCAATGTGACCGATTGTGCCAACGTTTACGTGAGGTTTATCCCTCTTAAAAGTCTCTTTAGACATCTTTATCGTTTTTGTGTTGTGTTTTAAAAATCAGCTATCAGCTTTATGCTTCAGCAAATTTATTTTTATGTACCCGGCAACAGTATTTTTATTCAACATCGTTGCGTCGCACACTTGTACTTTTTTTCTTTTGGCAGCATTGAGAGCCGTTGATGAGAATTGAACTCACGACCTCTTCCTTACCAAGGAAGTGCTCTACCACTGAGCTACAACGGCTTGCCCAGTTCAAGAGTTCATAGTTCATCAACATTCAGCATATCATTATCTGAATTGAAAACCGAAAACCCAGGCTTCCAGAGCGGGAGACGAGGCTCGAACTCGCCACCTATAGCTTGGAAGGCTATCGCTCTACCAAATGAGCTACTCCCGCTTATACAATTAATAACTATCTCATGATAATTATTAATTCAAAGAGCTGTGGGCAGTGGTGGATTCGAACCACCGAAGTCGAAAGACAGCGGATTTACAGTCCGCCCCATTTGGCCGCTCTGGAAACTGCCCATTTTAGCTATTGGCCAATGTTATCAGTTGATAACAAATCTGAGCCACTTGTCGGAATCGAACCAACGACCTACTGATTACAAATCAGTTGCTCTACCGGCTGAGCTAAAGTGGCATATTTTAAAAAACTAACTTTATTCACCAAAGACCTTCCGTTATAAAATAAAGATTATCTACCGGCTGAGCTAAAGTGGAAACCTGCAATTCTTCGCTTTTGATAAGATTCGCTGTCATTCTTCTTACCACCAAAGTATTAAGCAATAAAGAACTACCCCTTTTTTTCGGGATGGCAAAGGTAAGTGAAAACTTTGTTCAGCAAAATTTTACAAAGATTTTTTAAGAGCGATTTTTTAAAGCTTTTGAAAAATAAAAATGCCACGCTTTTGGCGTGGCACTAAAAAAATTTAAGCGGCCTGCTTTTCTTTTTGTTTTTTGATTTGGTTGATTAAAGATTCCAATGCAGTATCAAAAGATTCCTGGAAGGATTTTGTACACGCTTTTACAAAAAAACTGTGCCTGGGTACATCTATTCTTATCTCGGCTACCTTGTCTTTGATTTTGTGCACTACATTATCCAGCTTTAAATAAACATTCGCCTTAACTATCCTGTCATGAAACGTATTGAGTTTTTGGAGTTTTGCATTTACGTGGTCAATCAATTTGGCGTCTGCGGTAAAATGAACCGTTTCGATGTTTACGTTCATAAGAAAATCGCTTTAAAATGTGAAATAAATAAGTAAAAGAACTATAAAAGAGTTGGTTTTTCTTTCTATGTATGAAGATAAAAATTTAGATTTAAAATAAACGTTTTAAAATGATTTTTTATATCCTTTTTAAGTCAATTTTTTAACCCTATCAGGCTTTGGGGTGTGCTTTTTTGTAAACATCCTTTAGTTTTTCGATACTGTTATGGGTGTAAACCTGTGTTGCCGCCAGGCTGCTGTGGCCCAATAACTCCTTTATTGCATTGAGGTCAGCCCCATTATTGGTTAAGTGGGTGGCAAAACTGTGTCGCAAAATATGTGGGCTTTTCTTGTTAACAGTAGTAACCAGTGAAAGATATTTCTTTACAATATTATAAACCTGTTTTGCATACAATGGTTTCCCCTTTTCATTGACAAATACATTCTCTGCTGCAGGGATAGGTCTGTTTTTTATATATTGTAAAACCTGGTTCAGCAATTCATTGTTGACCGGTACAATCCTTTCTTTATTTCCTTTCCCCAAAACTTTTATATGGCTGTAAGAATAATCAACCTGCTTTTCCTTCAGGTTGATGAGTTCACTGATACGCATTCCGGTGTTATAGAAAAGCTGTAAAATTAAACGCTCTGTTTCACCCTGCCTGCCTTCGGGAAATTCAACATGACTGAATAGTGTCTGCAAATCTTTTTCTTCTACATACACCGGTAAGCGCTTCCCAATCTTTGGCGCTGTAATTATACTCATCGGTGTTGTTTCAATTGTTTCCTGCCGCATGAGGTATTTAAAAAATGAACGCAATGCAGATATTTTTCTGTTGATAGATTTTGCAGTCATATCATCGCCTTTTAAAGTAGCAAGCCAGCTTCTTATTATCGGGGCATTGATATTTTTTATATCGGGTGTATCATATTCATCTGAGAGATAGATAAAAAAACTTTCGATATCGTTCCGGTAGGCGGTGATGGTATGTTGCGAATACCTTTTCTGGAAACGCAGGTAATTGAGAAATGATTCTACATCGGGATATTGCTGTAACATAAAAAGCAGCCATAAAATTATACAATTTATGGCTGCTTTAATATTTTAATTATACTTAAGAACTAAGGTTCTATTTTACCGCTGCTGATTTTTTGTTTATACACAGCTTTTAAAATCTGGTTGCGACGCTTCACTGATGGTTTGGTAAATGTTTGCCTTTCCCTCAATTGAAGCAAGACTTTGCTCTTTTCGTACTTCTTCTTGTACTTTTTAAGCGCTTTGTCTATGTTTTCGCAATCTTTTGAATCTACAATTAACATGATATTTCTTCCCTTTTTTATTAGGGCTGCAAAGATAAACATATCCATTAAATTACCAAATCATGTTTGTTGTAAAAATCAGGGATTTCAGAAAAAACTGCCTGTTAATGCAAAAGTTCATTCCTGCTATCTATCCATGACTTTCCATTTTTATTGAAATTTTATCATTGTTCAACTGAAATTCAAAACTTATAATACCCGGCGCTTCTTTTACATTTAATAAATATACTCAAGTACCTTTTGTTTTTTTTGCAAATGCTTTGCAATAAATTTTATCAGCCATGACCAGTTTGGAATTTGATTGCCAGTTAAATTTTTTATTGTTTGATTATTATGTTCTTTAAATAACTGTGAAAAATAATGAAGCCTGGAGGTGTTAACTATTATGGCGTTACGTTTAACATCATTAACCAATCAAAATTATATTTTTGCAATTGCATAAATTGTCTGAATAAAAATTAAATGGATTCATTAAGGGAACAGTGGCTGATTTTTATTTCAACACCTATATATATTATTATAATTGGTTTGGAATTACTGCTTTCACACCTGCATCATAGAAAAGCATATACCTTAAAAGATACTGCTACCAACCTTTACCTGATGTTGCTCAACACCGGCATTGACCTTGCCTTCAGGATTGTTTACCTGGCTATTCTCCAGTTCTTTTTCCTGCGTGCTGTTGTGCAATGGCACAATTCTTTTTTATACTGGTTTGTTTTATTAATCAGTGAAGATTTTATTTATTACTGGTTGCACCGCTTTGACCATGAGATACGTTTTTTCTGGGCAACTCATGTTACACATCATAGTTCTGAAAAACTGAATTTCTCCGTAGGCTTCCGTTCTTCAGTTTTTCAACCTTTATACCGTTTCATTTATTTTATTCCATTGGCATGGCTGGGTTTCAAACCACTCGATATTGCTTTCATGTATTCTGCAACACAAATCTGGGGCATTTTTGTTCATACTGAAATGATTGGAAAATTAGGCTGGCTCGAATACATCTTTGTAACACCATCACATCATAGGGTACATCATGCTTCTAACCCTAAATACCTGGACAAAAACATGGGTATGTTTTTAATTATCTGGGATAAATTATTCGGGACTTTCCAGGCAGAATTACCCAAGGAAAATTATCAACCTATAAAATACGGGCTAACAAAAAACATTGAAAACCCAAATGCAGTGAACATAGTTTTTCACGAGTGGAAACAGATGTGGAAAGATGTTTTCCAGGAAGGAATTTCACTTCGGGACAGGCTCGGATATTTATTTGGCCCACCCGGTTGGAGCCACGATGGCAGCCGCCACACCAGTGAAGAAATGCGTCAGATAGAAAACGGCCAAAACCCTGGAATCAATACCTGGGAAATGGAAAGGGATGTGCAATATGTACATGCAAAAAAAGATTTTTAGAATCACCCATATTTCACTGTTCAAAGGTTTTCCACTTAACTTTTTGGAACAATACTAAGCGCTTAACTTTGCCCATCTTTTTAATATTTACAGCAAGAGAATATAACTATGAATCTATTTGAAACGCAGTCAAAAGAATTTGCAGGCAGGCACATTGGTCCTGATTTTGTTGAGACAGGTGAAATGTTGAAAGTAATTGGTGTAAACAGCCTGGATGAACTCGTTGATAAAACAGTTCCTTCCTCCATCCGTATGCAGCAGGAACTGGCATTGCCTGAAGCAATGAATGAGTTTGAATATATTCAGCACATCAAGAATATTTCATTAAAAAATAAAATTTTCAAAAATTATATAGGGCAGGGGTATTATGACACCATCACACCTTCTGTTATTCTCAGGAACATTTTCGAAAACCCGGGTTGGTACACTCAATACACACCCTACCAGGCAGAAATATCACAAGGCCGCCTGGAGAGCCTGCTCAACTTCCAGACAATGGTAAGCGACCTTACAGGTTTGCCCATCGCAAATGCCTCATTGTTAGACGAGGCTACTGCTGCTGCAGAAGCAATGATTATGTTTTTTAATGCGTTGAACCGCGACCATGACCACGTTGAACGTGGTAAGTTTTTTGTTGATAACGAAATTTTCCCACAAACAAAGGCTGTATTAATTACAAGGGCTCAACCGTTTGGCATAGAACTGGTTTTTGGTGATTATAAATCTGCTGCAATTGATGCATCATTTTTTGGCGCTATTGTTCAATATCCAAATGATAAAGGTTCAATTGAAGATTACCGCGAGTTTATTCATGAAGTGCATAACAACAAAGCTTATGTTGTTATGGCTGCTGACCTGCTTGCATTAACCTTATTAACTTCCCCGGGTGAACTCGATGCTGATTGCGCAGTTGGTTCTGCACAAAGGTTTGGTGTACCATTAGGTTATGGTGGGCCGCATGCTGCTTTTTTTGCTGCAAAGGATGCTTTCAAAAGAAATATACCTGGCCGCATTATCGGTGTGAGTGTTGATGCACAAAATAACCGTGCATTGCGTATGGCTTTGCAGACAAGGGAACAACACATCAAACGTGAAAAAGCAACATCCAATATTTGTACAGCTCAGGCACTATTAGCCAATATGGCTGCGATGTATGCAGTGTATCATGGCGCTGAAGGATTAAAACAAATTGCAGAAAGGGTTGCTATCCTCACTCAAACTGTTGCTGAAAGCATTGAAGCAAGAGGCTTTCAGTTGGTAAGCCGGAATTATTTTGATACGATAACTGTTGTTGCTGAAAACGCAGCAGCTATCCATGCAAAAGCAGAACGTCAGAAAATTAATTTGCGCCACATCAGTAATAACCTCATCGGTATTTCTTTGGATGAAACTACTTTGATTGGTGATTTATATGACCTCATCAATTGTTTTGAAAATGATACAGACCCAGTTCATTTTAGTATTGATGAAGATGCTGTGCCTCAGCATATCCCTGTTTTTGCAAAACGCAGTTCAACTTATCTTACGCACCCGGTTTTTAATATGCATCACAGCGAAAGCCAGATGATGCGTTATATAAAATCTTTGGAGAATAAAGATTTATCATTAAACACATCAATGATTTCATTAGGTAGTTGCACCATGAAACTGAATGCTGCTACTGAAATGATTCCTTTAAGCTGGAACCATTGGAGTAAGACACATCCTTTTGTTCCTGTTGAACAGGCAGGTGGCTACCAGCAAATGATTCATGAGCTTGAAAATTATTTATGTGCAATAACAGCATTTGATGCATGCAGCCTGCAACCCAACAGTGGTGCACAAGGTGAATATGCAGGTTTATTAACCATCAAATCATATCATGAAGCTAATGGTGATACACACAGGAATGTGATGTTGATACCCATTTCAGCGCATGGTACAAACCCAGCATCAGCCATCATGGCGGGTATGAAAGTGGTTGTTGTAAAAGCGTTAGACAATGGTTACATTGATGTGAATGACCTAAAAGAAAAAGCAGTGCAACATGCAGCCAATCTTGCAGGCATCATGATAACTTATCCCAGCACTTATGGTGTGTATGAAGAAACAGTAAAAGAAATTATTGATATCGTTCATCAGAATGGCGGACAGGTGTATATGGATGGCGCCAATATGAATGCACAGGTTGGTTTAACAGCTCCCGGCCTGATTGGAGCTGATGTTTGCCACCTGAATTTGCATAAAACATTTGCTATACCTCATGGTGGTGGCGGGCCTGGTATGGGGCCCATTTGTTGTAAAGCACATCTCAAACCATTTTTATCAAAAGAAATAACTAATTATGCCAACCATGATATTACCACTCAAAAAACTTCAGGTAATATAGTTTCTGCTGCACCTTATGGTTCTGCATCAATATTATTAATAAGCTATGCATACATAAGATTGTTGGGAAGAGATGGTTTGAAAAAAGCAAGTGAATATGCAATTCTTAATGCCAACTATATGCGGGCAAGGTTAGAAAAGGATTTTGATATTTTATATCTCGGTACCAATGGCACTTGTGCACATGAATTTATTGTGGATTTACGGCCTTTTAAAAAGACTGCAGAAGTTGAAGCAGAAGATGTTGCCAAGCGTTTGATGGATTATGGTTTTCATGCACCCACAATGAGTTTCCCTGTTCCCGGAACTATAATGATTGAACCAACAGAAAGTGAAGACAAGGCAGAGCTTGACCGTTTTTGTGATGCATTGCTTTCTATCCGTGAAGAAATAAAATCTATTGAAGAGGGCAGGGCTGATAAGAAAGATAATCCATTGAAAAATTCACCACACACACAGGCTATTGTATGTGCGGATGAATGGAGCCATCCTTATACAAGAAAAGAAGCAGCCTTCCCATTATATTATGTTACCCAAAATAAATTCTGGCCTTCAGTGGCAAGGGTGAATAATACTTTTGGTGACCGTAACCTTGTTTGTACCTGCGAACCTGTTAGCGCCTATGCTAACGAAGCAGTTTAGTAAGAGGTGCTTCCTGAAATTATATAAGCGCTTACACAATATGTATAAGCGCTTATATATTTAAATGAATGAAATAAATTTCTAAGCTACAGCTTTCTTCACCAGTTCAGCAGCTTCACTCAGCAGGATGGCAGATTGTACCTGCAGCCCGCTTTCATCAATCAGTTTTTTAGCTTCATCAGCATTGGTGCCCTGCAAACGCACGATGATTGGAATTGAAATATTACCAAGGTTTTTATACGCTTCAATTACACCTGAAGCAACACGGTCGCAGCGAACAATACCACCAAAAATATTGATGAGGATAGCTTTTACATTCGGGTCTTTCATGATGATGCGGAAACCTGCTTCTACTGTTTGTGCATTGGCTGTACCACCCACATCAAGGAAGTTGGCAGGGTTACCGCCACTGAGTTTAATCATATCCATTGTTGCCATTGCCAACCCGGCCCCATTCACCATACATCCTACATTGCCATCTAACTTTACAAAGTTGAGATTGTATTTACCTGCTTCAACTTCAGTAGGGTCTTCTTCTGCAAAATCTCTTAAAGACTCAAGGTCCGGATGACGCATCATTGCATTATCATCTAAATTCATCTTGCAGTCAACAGCAATTATTTTATCATCACTTGTTTTAAACAATGGATTTATCTCAAGCATTGAACAATCAAGGCCGACATAAGCATTATACAGGTTGGTTACAAACTTCACACAGTTCTTGAATGCTTCACCTTTCAATCCGAAATTGAAAGCAATTTTTCTTGCCTGGAATGGTAACAACCCACCTGAAGGGTGCACCCATTCTTTAAATATTTTTTCAGGGGTTGAATGTGCTACTTCTTCAATATCCATTCCACCCTGTGGGCTATAGATAATTGCATTCTGGCCTTTGGCACGGTCCATTAATATGGATAAATAAAATTCTTTTGTTGGATTTGGCCCCGGGTAATATACATCCTGTGCTATCAAAACCTTATTTACTTTTTTGCCTGCTTCGCCTGTTTGAACAGTTACCAAAGTGCCGCCTAAAATATTACCTGCAATGGTTGCAATTTCTTCAAGGCTTTTGCCCACTGCAACACCTCGTTGTTCTGTACCTCTTATCTTTCCTTTGCCACGGCCACCAGCATGTATCTGTGCTTTTACCACAGCAAAATTATTTTGCGTCTGGCCTTTGATATTCCTGTATGCTTCTTCTGCTTCACGCACAGTGCTGCATGCATAACCTTCCTGCACCGGTACGTTGTATTTTTTTATTAATTCTTTCGCCTGGTATTCATGAAGATTCATAAAAAATGATTTGCGCGAAGATAACGTTTGTGCAATTATTGTTGCAGCGAAAAATTTTAAATATTGAACGTTAGTGCTGGTGCAAAGTGTTTTTTCAATATTGGATAATAAAAATTGAAGTTGATATTATTAAGCCGGGCAATTCAAATACCATTCATCATTTTATAGGACAATACCACTGATAATAAAAATGTTGTTGGAAAATTTTGAACAAGTTCTCCTAACTTGTGCCACCTTTTATTGCTTATACTAAAAAAATGAAACGCAACTACTACATCGTGGCATTAATCATGCTCACGTTCTTTGTTATTTCTTTTCTCACCAATGTCATAGGGCCTTTATCGCCGGAGTTTATTACTGATTTTAAATTGAGTGATTTATTAGCCGGTATTTTACCTTTTGCATTTTTTATTGCTTATGGGGTCATGTCAATCCCATCCAGTATGCTGGTGCAGAAATACAATGAAAAATCTATTATGATAGCTGCATTTATTGTAGCCTTCATCGGTTCATTGTTGTTGGCTGTGCAACCCAATTATTTCACCGCAGTTATTTCATTGTTCCTCATTGGTTGCGGTATGGCAATGCTGCAGGTGATAATAAATCCATTATTAAGAACAGCAGGTGGGGAAGAAAATTATGCATTCACGTCTGTGCTGGCACAATTAATTTTTGGCGCCGCATCTTTTGTGAGCCCGTTGGTATATTCTTATATGGTCACCAACATCAATTCAAAAAACACAGGGGTTTTTAATTTTCTTCATTCGCATATTCCTGCTGATATGCCCTGGATTTCCTTGTACTGGTTATTTGCTTTGATTTGTTTATGCATGTTCATAATTATAGTTGCTTCAAAGTTTCCTAAAGTTGAATTGAAGAGTGATGAAAAAGCAGGCCCTTTAAAAACACATATACGGTTACTTGAAAAAAGAGTAGTGATTGCATTTTTCATCGGATTGTTTTGTTATGTGGGTACTGAACAAGGTGTCTCATACTGGATGTCGCAATTTTTATTTGAGTATCATCATTTCGACCCGCAAACAACAGGTGCACATGCAGTAGCATATTTCTGGGGATTGATGACAGCAGGTGGTGTGTTAGGTTTATTGCTTTTGAAAATAATGGACAGCCGCAGGTTATTAATCTTATTTACAATTCCTGCATTGATATTTTTAACGTTTGGGCTTTTTGGCAGCGCAACAGTTTCACTCTATTCATTTCCTATAGTTGGTTTTTTTATGTCGGTGATGTACCCGATAATTTTTTCACTTGCACTGAGTTCAGTATCCGAAGACCATGGTTCATTTGCAGGCATACTTGTTACAGGAATTATCGGTGGGGCAGTGGTGCAGTTGTTGATTGGTGCTTTAGGCAACCTGCTTGGTTTAAAAGCAGGCATGTGTTTCATTTATATCACCATGGGTTATATGCTTTCTATTGGTTTCTGGGCAAAACCACTCATTAAGAATAAAACCATTTTTGATAAAAAGGAAATCGCATAAACGATGAATGAAAAAATAATTGGTATTGATTTAGGCGCTACCAATATCCGCGGTGCAGTTGTACAGGATGAAAATCCCGCGGAAATTTTTACTCAGCGTATCCACAGTAAAGGCAGTGTAAATGATGTGCTGGAAGATGTGTTTGCTGTGGTTGATAAGTTAATGCATTATGATGTGCAGGCAATTGGTATCGGTGTGCCAAGTGTGGTGGATGTGGAAGAAGGTATCGTATATGATGTGCAATATATTCCTTCATGGAAAGAAGTGCACCTGAAAAAATACCTGGAAGACCGTTATCATATCCCTGTTTTTGTAAACAATGATGCGAATTGTTTTGCTTTAGGTGAATATTATTTTGGTAAAGGGAAAGGCCGCAGTTCAATGATAGGGCTTACTGTTGGCACAGGTGTTGGTGCAGGCATCATCATCAATAAAAAATTATATGCAGGCCGTAATTGCGGTGCAGGTGAATTTGGTACTGTTGATTATCTTGATAAGATATACGAATATTATTGCAGTGGTTCATTTTTTGAAAATGTATATGGCTTAAAAGGTGAGTTTGTATTTGAAAAAGCACAACTGGGCGATGCACAAATGTTGAAGCTATATGATGAATTAGGTACACATTTAGGTAATTGTATTAAAATGATACTTTACACTTTTGACCCGGAATTAATTGTGCTCGGTGGTTCTGTGCGCCATGCTTATGATTTTTTTGAGGCAGCTATGTGGAAACAAATCAGGACATGTGTTTATACAAAATTTGCAGACCGTCTCAATGTGGAAGTGTCTTCACTGAAAAACAGCGGTATACTTGGCGCTGCTGCTTTATTTTATGATGCGATGAAATAAACAACATACTCAATGTAATTTTCTATATAGTTTAATACTTTGAGTATTCAACATGATTTATTAATTGAAAAAAACATACAGATGAAAAAAATTAGTGTTGTTGTTTTCCTTTTCTTGTTAATGCAACAATCTTTTGCGCAAACAAGAAAGGAATCTTTCAGGATGATATTGCATAATGATTGGACTATGCAGTCTTCTGTAACCGACCCTTCAAGTGGTGATAAAATTTCTGAACCTGGTTTTGCTGAAAAAAACTGGTATCCTGTTACAATGCCTTCCACCATCATCGCCGGTTTGCTGGCAAATCATGTCTATGATTTTGACCCTTTCTTTGGAAAAAATTTTGAAAAACTTGCAGATGATAAGTTAAACCATACATGGTGGTTCAGGAAAACTTTTGAATTGCCAGCATCTGAAAAAAATAAAAATGTTGTACTGAAATTACATGGCATCAATTATAAAGCAAATGTCTGGCTGAACGGAAAACTGGTTGCTGACAGTGCGCAGATTAAAGGTCCTTTCAGAATTTTTAATCTTGATATAACAGATGATGTAAATTTTGTGGGTGAAAATGTTTTGGCAATCGAAATACTAAGGCCATTCAATCCCAACAGGCATAATGGTGACCTTGCTATTGATTATGCTGACTGGATACATTATCCACCTGATTATAATGGCGGTATTGTCAATAATGTTGAAATAAGGACATTCAATAAAGTAGGCATTGATTATCCTTTTGTAACTACACATTTCGATTTGCCATCACTTGATATAGCACATCTAACTGTTGAGGCATTAGCGACGAACTACACAGACCAGCCACAGGATGCAATAGTTAAAGGAAAGATTAATAATGAAACCGGTTTTGAACAGAAAATTCATTTGCAGCCACACGAAAAAAAATCAATTGTTTTCAATCCCGGTGAATTCAAACAACTCAATATTTCAAATCCCAAAATATGGTGGCCCTGGCAATATGGTACACCGGAATTAAACCGAATAAAAATTGAATGTGAAGTTGATCATAAACAAAGTAATGTTATTGAAGAAAATTTTGGGATACGTGAAATCACATCAGCATTTATCAATAATCAATCAAGGGTGTTTATAATTAATGGAAAACGGATCATGTTGCGGGGTGCTGCATGGTCACCTGATATTTTTCAAAGACATTCTGTATTGCGTGATGAGCAGGAACTGAAACTGGTGCGGGATATGAATATGAATATTGTGCGTAGCGAAGGAAAATTTGAAGACGATAATTTTTATGATATCTGCGACAGGGAAGGTTTGCTTGTGATGACCGGTTGGATGTGTTGCGGTGCATGGCAATATCCTGAAAACTGGGATGCTGCTGAACGTGCAGTGGCTATATCATCAGACAGCAGTATGATGTATTGGTTGCGCAATAAAGCATGCATCATGGCGTGGCTGAATGGGAGCGATATGCCTCCTCGTGATACAAGCGTTGAAAGAGGTTATCTCAATATTGAAGATAGTTTGAACTGGCCTAATCCTTTGCTGTCAACTGCTGATGCAAGCAAGTCAAAAGTATCAGGTTACAGTGGTGTAAAAATGAATGGCCCTTATGATTGGGTGCCGCCAATTTATTGGGAAACAGATCCTGATCAATATGGGGGTGCATGGAGTTTTGCAACAGAAATTTCTCCCGGCCCTTCTATTCCTCCTTATGAA
Source organism: uncultured Parafilimonas sp. (assembly GCA_964400415.1). Lineage (GTDB taxonomy): Bacteria > Bacteroidota > Bacteroidia > Chitinophagales > Chitinophagaceae > Parafilimonas. The sequence goes on along the minus strand of CAYNTP010000005.1, from coordinate 141,295 downwards.
AGCCTGGTGAAGTTTTTATCAAAGGATAAGATATATAACACAAGTGATGAATGGTTGTATCACTGTGGTACCATGCAGTTTGGTAACACAAAAATTTTTGATAGCGCTTTGAATGAAAGATATGGCCCATCTGCTGATATACATGAATATTTGGCCAAAGCACAATTGCAAAATTATGAAGGCCACCGTGCTATGATGGAAGCTTATGGTTTAAAAAAATATCACACAGCTACAGGTGTGGTACAATGGATGCTGGCTAATCCATGGCCCAGTTTAATCTGGCATACTTATGATTATTATCTCTATCCTGCAGGTACTTATTTCGGTATGAAAAAATCAATGGAGCCTTTGCATGTGATGTATTCTTATGCATCACACAGTGTCAATATCATCAATTCGTTTTTAAAAAATTATGATGGCCTCACTGTAACTGCAGATGCTTACAACATGTCAGGCAATAAAACATTTTCAAAAACAATTACAACAAATGTTGCCGCTGATAGTACACAAAATTGTTTTACTATTCCGGCATTGAACGACAACTCAGGTGTTTATTTTTTACGGCTTGAATTAAAGGATGAAAAGCAGCATGTCAAAAGTATCAACTGGTACTGGCTTTCTGAAAAAAGTGATGCATTGGATTGGGATAAATCGAAATGGTATTATACACCACAATCATCTTTCGCAGATTTTTCTGCATTAAAAAATATGCCATCAACAACAGTGGCTGTTTCATTTTCATCAAGAAAAGAAGAAAGAGAAACTGTGCATTCTATTAAGCTTACCAATACCGGGAACGCAGTCGCATTTTTTGTGCATGTGAGGTGCCTGCAACACAAAGGTGGTGATGATATTTTGCCTGTAATTTTTTCTGATAATTACATTTCATTAGCGCCCGGTGAAAGCAGGACAATTGAATGTAGTTATGATAATAAATATGCAGCCGGTGCAAAGCCATTTATTGTAGTAAATGGTTGGAATATTGATGTCGAAAAAAGTAAAGCGGGTTATGATGCAGGTTTTGAAAAGGATTGATTAATATAAACCTGTCCAGACTTAAAAAATACAAGAAAGGCTTTAATAATTTTTTCAAAAAAAAAATACCGCCAGTTCGGCGGTATTTTTATGCTAAATGAAATCTGTAATTGTAAAGCGAAGGCATCAACAATAAATAAACATAACAGGTGATGAATATTATTTGCAAAAATATTTTTTACAACTTCAATTCTCCCCAACCTTTCCTGTATGCCCTTTTTACAAATTGATTGGCTGCTTCAAAATTGGTGATGCGCATATTTTCGCCATCCCATTTATAAGTGATGTAACGACCGGGTGTAATGAAATCTGTCACCTCGCCATACACAGGATCTTCCCTTTTTATTTGTTGCCGCATGTTGAAACTCCTCAGTAATAAATTTCCCATCAACACTGTTTCTGTCAAAGGGCCTGCATAACCTTCAAACGGTGAGTCCACTTCCATGTTGCCATAACCTGCAATGCATGCATCCACCCATTGCCACCAATGTCCATCCATATTACCTTCAACACGCGGATATTTTTTAGGGACATTGATGTCATTATTTAATGATAGTGGCAACAACCTCGGATGATTGCCTCCCCATCCGCAGGAAATTTTTCCTCTTGTACCAATAAACAAACTTCCACCTTCATAATCATTTTCTTCAGGAATATCTGCAAGCGCTTCATTCATGTTGACATCTGGATCAAGTTCATCAGGCCTGTCTGGAACAATACCCCCATCCATCCAATACAACAACAAATCTTTGCCGTTTTTCAATTTGAATTTATATCGCAAATTACTTGATGGTGGTATGCTTTCTGAAAAGTCAGCTTCTTTAAATATTCCGGAATAAATTGTTGATGCACTTCCTGTAATTTCTGTTGGATAACCTAAATCTAACAACTTAAATGCAGGCCCGATGATATGACATGCCATATCACCAAGTGCGCCTGTTCCAAATCGCCACCAGCCACGCCAGTTAAACGGAACAAGGTTATCAATATAGTCAGTGTATTCTGCAGTACCCAGCCATAAATCCCAATCTAATTCTTTTGGAACTGCCGGATGTTGTGATGGCCAGGGAATGCCCTGTGGCCATACAGGCCTGTTGGTCCAGTTATATACTTTTTCTATTTCACCAATCAATCCTGCTTCAATCCATTCACGCATCGTGCGCATGCCATCGCAGGATGCACCCTGGTCGCCCATCTGTGTAACCACTTTATATTTTGATGCAGCTTGTGTGAGTATGCGTGCTTCATAAATATCATGTGTCAAAGGTTTTTGCAGGTACAGATGTTTATTCATCTGCATGGCGCTTAAACCAACGATAGCGTGATTGTGATCAGGAATAGCAACTGTAACTGCATCAAAATTTTTATTTTCTTTATCAAACATCTCCCTCCAGTCTTTATAAAAACCTGCTTTCGGAAATTGTTTCCTTCGTGGCGCTGCCTGCCTGTCATCAACATCACATAAAAAAGCAATCTCTGCATTTTTATGCGGGGTAGTTGCAAAATGGTTGATATCATTTTCTGCTTCACCACCACATCCCACTGCTGCGATATATAATTTATCACTCGGAGCTACATATCCTTTGCCCAACACATGACGCGGAACAATATAAAATCCTGCTGCAGTCAATGCAGAATTTTTAATAAAATTTTTTCGGCTGAGTTTTTTTTCAGTGGAATTATTGTCATTTTTTTCCATGATTTAAAATTGATTGAATTGAAAATTAAAGTTGTTTGATTTTGATATTCCGGAACCATATCTTTCCATTCTCAGTTCCCTGGAATGCAATATGACCTTTACGGAATGTTCCGAAGTTGGGCATATCTTTAAACTTGCATGCATTGATCAAATCCTGCCAGTGTTGATCCCACATTGTTGCATCAACTACTTTATGACCTTCCTGGAAAAGTTGCAGGTGGCCATTGTTGGCAATTATTTCATATTGATACCATTTACCTGAAGGACCCACATATTCTGAATCCACAGGATATAAATCATATAAGGTGCCCATCCTGTTCATCTTTGATAAATGATCAGGTCCGCATACCACATCATCAATCTGCATCTCTGGCCCTGTCTCCCAGGTGTTTTGATATTCCGGTGCTTCATGCACATAAAATATCACTCCACTATTAGCACAGGTATCTGTTTTGAATTCGAGTTTCAAATCAAAATTTTCAAACTCTGAATCTGAAGTAAGATCTGCAAAATCTTTATACACGCTGTTTGAATCTTTGTCAAGATAAATAGCGCCATCTTCAACCTTCCATGCCTTGCCCGGTTCTTTTTCCAGGTAGGAATGCCAGCCTGTTAAATCTTTTCCATTGAATAATAATTTCCATCCATCTTTTTGCTCCTGGTCGCTGAGTGTGTTTTGTGCTTGTTCTGTTGCGGTTGCTTTGTTTTGATTTTGTTGATTATTGCATGCTATGCAAAATAAAAATAGCAGGCAAGCGCCCATCGTTTTAATGTTCATAACTTATGATTTTAAAAAAGGGAGAGGTTTTATCAGATGAACGAATATAATCAATTTTCATAGCCGGCAAATTCATGTTTTGTTTTTGTTTATTTTTTCTGCGTGTAATAAATACTTATTGATAAGGATTTGTGATTGCCTGATTGAATAATGACATTGTGTTTATCCTGGTGGATAGGTAGCTAATAAAGTAAATGAAATTCAGTTCATGACTGAATGAAAACAATGCTTATGTTGTAATAAAAATTTATTCAAACAAAATCTTTTTGAATGCTGCTGCTGCTTTATGCACCATTTCATTCCAGCTATCTGCAGCGTTGCCATCTGCACCATCTGAAATATATTTCAAACAGAGAAAAGGTATTTGTTCCTTCATTGCAATGAGCGCAAGTGGATAGGCTTCCATGTCAATCACATTGTAATCTGTGTTGGAATGGTTTTCTTCAAAATTATCACCGCTACCGCAAATACCATGTGGCAATCCATCTATCTCTAAACCATACTTCAAAACTGCGTCAATGCCTGACAGTGGTGTTTCATATTGAGCAAAGCCCAATGCCCTCACATCCATATCCCTTTGTATAAACTGTGTACAACAAACAACTTCGCCTTTTGAAAAAATATGGCTGCCTGCAGAACCGAGGTTGACGATGAGTGAAGGCCTGTTGGTGTGAATTGCTTTGGTAAGTGTATATGCTGCACCTACTTTACCAATACCACAAATCAGTTTATTGATGTGTTCAAATTCTTCTGCTGCTTCGGTTGCTAATGCAAAGACAAATAATGTATCCTTTCCTGTAAGTTGTAAATCTTTTATTGAAACTTTATTTGATTGAGCCATTGTGCAAACATAGAATGAAATCTTGTTTATTCTGAAAGGTTGCTGATGTCATACTGTTGCCCGGGCCTTGTTTTAAGTGAAATTTCTTTTTCGCCATACCTGATACTGCATGCACCTCCTTTTTTTGAAATCAATGTTGCCTTCACCAGCTTATTATTTTTCCAACTCATGTCAATCACAAATCCACCTCGTGCGCAAAGCCCGCTAACGTTACCATCTTTCCAGTTGGCAGGTAAGGCAGGAAGCAACTCAATATAATCTTCTTCACTCTGCAATAACATTTCTGCAATACCTGCAGTAGCTCCAAAGTTGCCATCTAACTGAAATGGGGGATGGGCACAGAATAAATTCTGATATGTACCACCGGCATTGTTCATAGCAACACCTGAAACCTTTACTGGTCTTAATAAACGGTTTAATAATTTTAATGCATGGTCGCCATCATGTAATCTCGCCCAGAAATTAATCTTCCATGCCAGCGACCAACCTGTTCCATCATCGCCTCTTGCTTCTAAAGATTTTTTAGCTGCTGCAGCCAACAAAGGTGTTTTATCCAAAGTGATTTCATCGCCGGGATACAAAGCAAACAAGTGTGATACATGCCTGTGATGCGGCTCAATTTCTTTAAACTCCTGTGCCCATTCCATCAGCCTTCCATCTTTGCCAATACCGGGTGTTGCGAGTTGGTTATTGGTTTGTTGCAACCGTTGAATAAATGCATCATCATTTTTTATTCCAAGCACCTGGGCAGCCTGCAAAGTATTATTGAAAATATCACGGATTACTTCCTGGTCATGTGAAGGTCCCATGCTGATGCTGCCAACACTTCCATCTGGTGCAACAAAAGTATTTTCCGGTGATGCGGCAGGCCCTGAAACAAGTTTACCTGTGTTGGGGTCTTTGACTAACCAATCAAAATAAAAATCGCATGCCTGTTGCAACACTGGGTACACTTTCCGCAGATAGTTGGTATCAAGAGTAAAAGCAAAATGTTCCCACAAATGCTGGCATATCCATGCAGTAGCGCCTACATGCAAACCCCATGAAGGTTCTTCTCCCGGCGCTGTGTAGCCCCACACATTGGTGATAGGATGCACACACCAGCCATGCATCTTATATTGTATAGATGCAGTGCGTGTTCCTGGCTTTACAAGTGATTCAATCAGGTCAACCAATTGCAACTGGCATTCTGAAAGATTGGTAACTTCTGAAGGCCAGTAATTCATCTGCACATTGATGTCTGTATGATAATCGCAATTCCATGGTGTTTGAATTTTATTTGCCCACATACCTTGCAAGTTGGCAGGCAAACTACCTTGTCTTGATGAAGACAATAACACATATCTGCCAAACTGGTAATACAATGCATATAAGTTTAATTCATTTTTTGTCTGTTCATTTTTTTCAAGCAATTTATCAGTTGGAAGATTTTCATTTGTAGTGCTTGTGAATTGCAGAACAGACCTCTTCATGTAAGATGAAAAATCTTTTACATGCCTTTCTTTTAAAATATTGTAAGATGTTTTTACTGCATTTGCTGTTGTTACATTCAGTTCTTTTTCAAATTGATTGTTGATATAATCAGGATAATGTAGCCTGTAATTGGTAGCAGCAGTTATAATAATTGTTACAGCATTTGCATTTGAAATAATCAGCTTATTGCCTGATTGTTTAATTGTTCCTCCATCTAAAACAGGCACTGCATAAAGTTTGTATTGCATGCCATTGCCGCTTTTGCCATTGCTCATGGTGCCACTCATGACAAGCCTGTTATTGGTTGCAATTGTTTTAAATCTTTCCGGACGGTCAACAGCAAGTGTGAAAGAAATTGATTTTGATTTGTTGGCTGTTAAATGCATTACAAGCGCTTTGTCAGGAAAGCTGGCAAAAACTTCTCTTGTAAATTCAATATTGTTTTGCTGATAGCGTGTGAGGGCAATGCCATTAATCAAATCTAATTCACGGTAATAATTTGTATAGGGTGCATTCGTATTGAAGTCAAGCCATAAGTCGCCAAGCGTTTGATAGCAACCATAAGGAACAGTAGCACCATTACCATGACCTGAACCTGCACCTTTACATACCTGTGTTTTATCTGTAAGTGCAGTTGCTTCTTTATATTTTCCCTCAAACAATAATTGCCTGATTGAAACAAGGTATTGCGATGCATTGGGGTTGTCATTATCATCAGGGCTGCCGCTCCACAAAGATTTTTCATTGAGTTGTAACCTTTCTTTGTTCACTCCGCCAAAAACCATTGCCCCAATAAATCCATTGCCAACAGGAAGCGCTTTCAACCATTCCGGGTCATTTATCCATCCATCAGAAGTATCTTTTGCACTCGCATCGGCAGGATGGTCATACCAGAGTTTGGTGTGATTGTCCTGGGCATAAATCGTATTTGCAAAAACTAAAAGAACAATGATAAAGAATGAAATTATTTTCTTACAACACATCATTGAATTGTATTTTTTAAAAAAGTTGAATGTAACAGTTTCTAAAATATTATCAGCCTTTTAATGCGCAATCAACCTGTTTTTTTATTTTAAAAAAGCAACGATTTATTAAATAAGAACTGTTGAATTTTTAATCTGTGTGAAACACTTCTTCCATCATACTCCATATTTCACCTTTTGCTGCTGCATCTGGAAAAGGGATTTGTGTTGGGTCAGTTTCTTTCCACCATCTTTGTGTTTCTGCATCGGCTGCAATTTTTTTCATATCAGCATCATAATCATCTCCCACATATTCAAAGTAGCTGAATAGAAAATAGCTGCCGTTGATTTCTTTCAGGTAAATAGAATAATTACGGATGTTGCTCTCTTTTATCCGCTGTAATACACCCGGCCAGGTGGCAGCATGCAATTCTTTGTAATAAGCTATTTTTTCTTTTTTTATACCTGTGATGGAAGCATATCGCCGGATATTTTTTTGCATAGCATTATTTTGAGATGAAAAATAGTGATGATGTTTTTTTAAAAAAAGATTAATGAAAAATTTTTTCCCTTGCTGTTATTAATATTATCGGATAGTTATTGTAACATTTTTATGCACATCAAATTTTCCGCAATCTATCACCAGTAAACCATTTTTTTCTTTTGAAAAATGATAAGCTGTAGTTGATAACTTTTGATTGTTGACACTGACTGATGAAGGTGGATTTGAAGTATGCAACCAGATAACATAACTGCGTTGCAGTAACATATTTTGATAACTGCCTTTGATAGCATTTATATTGATTGTTGTTGCTGTTTTTGATTTAACACAACTAATGCCAGTAGTGGCAAAAATGTTTTGTTTATAAGCTCTTGTTTTGCCATCATCTTCATACAAACTATAGCTTGATTTAGCTGACGGATAAATATCAAGCGTCAATGTATCCAATGGTTTTTCTCCATCATAATTCATGAGCGGATACATTGGAATGATGGAACCTTCTTTCACAAACAAAGGCAGCTTGTCCAAAGGCGCATCATAATTATTCAACCATGTCTTGCCATTATAAATTTTTCCATCCCAGTAATCATACCATTTGCCTTCAGGAAAATATATGCTGTCACGTTTATCTTCAGGTTTCCAGACAGGCGCAACCAAAAATGATTTGCCTAATAAAAATTCATATTGTGTAAGCTTGCCCCATGTGGTTGGGTCAGTTTGATTTTCCAATACCAATCCACGTACAGCAGGTACACCTGTAGTATGTGCTTCATGCATCAAGGTGTACATGTAAGGAGTCAAACGCATCTTTAACTGCAAGTATTTTCTGTTGATGCTGGTATAAGGTTCGCCATAGATATAAGGTTGTTTATCTTTTTTTGCCCAACCACTCATCACCATAAACACAGGTGTAAAACATTTCCATTGCAGGTCGCGAACATAAGTGGAATCGCTGCCACCGAAGATGCCATCCACATCACCTGTTGCACAATTAAATGCACTCAATCCTGAACCAATAATAGTGGGTATATGAAAACGGATATATTCCCAATTACCTTTTTGGTCGCCACTCCAAACAGTGCTGTACCGTTGCGTACCTGCCCATCCCATCACACTCCACACAAAGCCGCGGCTGTCAGAATTATTTTCAATTCCGTTGTACGCAGCACGACATGCATCCAATGCAAATTTATATCCGGGTCCTACCCATGCCACATCAAGCTTGCATAAACGTGTTCCATATTTACCAACTTCTGTTGCAATTTTTTCTACACCATTTTCAGTCCATAAGCCTGTATAAAAACCACGCTTGTGCAATTCTTTTACTGTTGAATCAAGTTTCACATAACCACAACCATAACCATCATTTGGCAATATCCAACCATGCGGCATATTGTATTCAATGTATTTGTCTGCAACTTTCCAAATCACATCAGGTGTTGTCTGCGGTTTTTTATCACGGCCAGGTTTGTTATAACAATTGGCATCACCCAAACTCAATTGCCATCTTGCAGGCATGAAAGGCCTTCCTGAAATTTGAGTGTAATCATTTAAAATGTTTTTCAATGCCGAGTCAACAAAATAGAAACAATCAAACCGGTTTTCATTGTGTGATAACTTCATGTCAGATGTGAAATCATATACACCAATATCGAATGTATTTCGTAAAGCGCCATAACCATTTGTGCTCATGTAAAAAGGCGCAGGATTAGCCCTTCCACCATCATCCCATCCACCGCCTTTTTCAATTTTTATTATATGGTCGCGATGAGAAAAATATCCGTTCTGCATGCCACCACCATAAAAATATTCATTGTTGCCTCGGCTTAGATATTGTGTGGTAGTTGTTCCAAAACTCAAAGGTTTTGTTTCAGAAAATACCAGCTTGTTTTCTGCATTGTACAGTGAAAATAAAATTGGATTTTTTTGAATAACCAGCTTGCACGAATTTGTTTTTACAATGATGTCCTTTGCATTTTCAGTTACAGATTCAGGGAATTTTTGCAAGTTGTAATTGATGACAATCTCGGTATCTGCAGGATTGGTGAAATTACCATCAGGCGCCAGCCAGATGCGAAAGATATTTTGTTTGTAAAAAATTACTTTCAGTTTAGTTACACCACTTACAAGTTCAACACCGTTTTCAATTTTTTTCCAACTGTCTAAATTACCCAGCGATGCGCTGTCCTGGCTGATGGTTTGTGCCAATGTATCGTTCCATTTATTTTCATCACCTGTATTATGCAAAATAAATTCTACACGGTGCAAAGGTTTTGCCGCAAGGTCAATGCCTGGAAAAGTGATTTGTTTTTCTTCGCCTGGATTTAAAGGAGGCTGGATGACGATGGGCTGTAATGCTTTGCCATCAAGGGTTGCAGCAATTTGAATGTCTGAACTAACCGGCTGTGAACCGTAATTTTTTATTGAGATGGATAATTCATCATTGTTTTTAAAATGATTGCCGGTTTCATTTTGTGATGTCAATCGTGCAATGCCAACATCATTTTTAAATGCTTCACTTAATGAAATATCATCCACCATCCAGTACCAGCCCATCATGCCTTTCCAATAAAAACGCAGGAAAACTTTTGGCTGATTGGCAGCCCATTTTGAAATATCAATTTCTTCTTTCAAAGGTGTCAGCATGTCGGTTGCAGTTTTTACATCATGTCTTACATCCCATTGTTGCCAGTGGATGCTGTCTGTACTTACACCTACCAACAGTCCGGCAGTATCAGCAATATGATAATCCCACCAACGAAATGTTTGCTGAAATTTTAAAATCACCGAACTATGATTGGAACAGTCAATGGGTCTTGAAACAACATAACCGTCGGGGTATTGGCGACGTTTTACCCAGTTGTCAACATCTTCATCAGTAAAATAACCGGCATCAAACTGCAGGTGAAAGCCACGGCTTGTTGAAGCAATCGGTGGCGCCTGTTGCTGGTATTGATAAGAGCCTGGATAAGGCTGGTCAGTTACAATCCATTGCGGGTCCCAGTTGCCAACTTTTGGTATATACCATCCTTCAGGTAATTTTCCTGAAGAAAAATTTTCTGAATAAAATGTTTTTGTTTGTGCTGATGCCATGAGGCTGGTTAATAACAAACAGGACAAAAGAAAACTGTTGGATGAGAATAAATTTTTCATGTGCATTGATAAATGGTGAAATCAATTCAGCAATCGCAAAATATATTGTGATGATGTTGTTGCATCAAATTTACTTCAACAAATGATTTGATGTAAATACAAACGTTTGCGCAAATAATGCAATGATATTTTTTGATTACCTGTAATTGCAAAAAATCTTTGCATCAGTTATTTGTAAAAGCTTTTTCCAGCTCTGGCATTAAAAACCTTTTCACTTCAGGTGTGTGATGTTCTTTTTTTACTATTGCATTAAACTGTTGGATAATGTCAGGATGTTGTGCGGCTATATCATTCTGTTCCCTGATATCATTATCCAAATCAAATAACTGCCATTGCAAATTTCCCTCGCTGATATTTGAAATGATACCTTTCCATTTTCCCATACGAATTGCAACCTGTCCTTTATAACCCGGAAATTCCCAGTACAGGTATTGATGTTGCTGTGCCTGTGGCTTGCCCAATATTTCAGGTAAGATACTTATGCCATCAATATTTTTTGGTGAAGGAATATTCAGCAAATCACATAAAGTTGGCATCATGTCAATGGTTGCAGAAACCATATCAGATGTAGTGCCTGCTTTTATTTTTCCCGGCCATGAAACAATGAATGGTTCTCGTATGCCACCTTCATGTAAAAAACCTTTACCCCAACCAAAACTTCCTTTAAATGGTCCGCCACTATTAAAAAAATCAGGGTTGTTGCCGCCTTCACCACTCGGCCCGTTATCACTGCAAAAAATAATGATGGTATTGTCATAAATATTTTTTGCTTTTAATTCTTTTACAATATCCCCTACCTGTTCATCCAATGTTGAAATCATGGCTGCATAAGTGGCATTGGGATAACGGCAGGGAAAATAGCTGCCACCTGAATAGGGTTGCTCATCACCAAATTTTTTGTGGTAATAATCTACCCATTTTTTAGGTGCCTGTAATGATGCATGTGGTAATGGTGTTGTATAAAAAAGAAAAAATGGTTTAGCTGCATTTTCATCAATAAAATTCAATGCATCTTTTATTAAAAAATCAGGAGCATAATCTTCCTGCTGGTATGTTTCATAATTTTTTTCATCTGAAGAATCTTTGTCTTTTGGAAAATGAACCTGCGGGTCAACAACTTTATTATTCAAAGGCACCCGCATATCATTCTCCCACAAATGACCGGGATAATATGTATGGTCTTCCCGCTGGCAAATAAAACCATAGAAATAATCAAAGCCCTGTTTGTTGGGAAGCCCGGAAGTGAATGGTGCACCAAGCCCCCATTTGCCAATCAATGCATTGGTATAACCTTGCGTTTTTAATACTTCAGCGAATGTCAATGTAGAATCAGGTATTGGAAACTGGCCTTCTAAAAATGGGTTTGCTTCCATTGCTTTAAAGTCCCAAACGTTACCACGTTCTCCCCATTCATGATTGCCCCTGATATAGGCTTTGCCAGAATTGATGCCGGTTAACAAACAATACCTGGAAGGTGCACAAACAGGAAATGCATAATGTTGTGTAAAACGTTTGCCTGCTTTTGCGAGTGCATCAATGTTGGGTGTTTCAATTTTTTGCTGGCCGTAACAACCTAAATCACCATAACCTAAATCATCTGCAAGGATATAAACGATATTAGGTTTTTGATTTTTTGATTGAGAGAAAACACTGGTTGAAAAAATTATTACACAACTAAATAAAATTATTTTTTTCATCAGCAAAAAATTAAAGGAGATTTAGCATAAATGGATTTTCAGTTTTAATTTGCAGGGTAACTATTAAACAACTGCATCAGATGTTCTTGTTCAGTTTTGTATTTTTCATTATCAAAAAGATTGACCCTTTCTGCAGGGTCCCATGACAGATTATACATTTCATAAAATGGTTGATTATCTTTTTTAGTGATACGCAATTTCCAGTCACCATCTTTTACTCCTTCCAAAACAACGTTGTAATAATAAATAGGCCGGTGTGGCTGATTGTAATTTTTCTCTGTCAACCAATTTGTGATGGATTGACCATCTAAAGTTCTGTTGGGCAATGGAGTCTTAGTCCATTCTGCAAGCGTTGGTAAAATATCAATATTTGAAAGCGGTGATGTGATGACAACATGTTGCAGCGTATGATTTTTCCAGTAAACAATAAATGGGACACGATGGCCTCCCTCATAAGATGTAGCCTTCCATCCCCTGAAAATTCCTGCAAATCCAACATCTGATAAATTAGTGGTTCCATCATCAAACATGCGTTGTGGCGTATTCAGCCAGGGGCCGTTATCACTGCTGAACATAAAGATGGTATTGTCTGCCTGCCCTGCTTTTACCACTGCATCCCAAACAGCAGCAATGCCTTCATCCAATTGTTCAATTACATCACCAAACCTTCCGCCGGCAGAATGTTGTTTCCTGGTTTTCATTGCAGCAAATGCAATCGGTAAATGAGGCATATTGTGTGCGAGGTATAAGAAGAATGGCTTCTTTTCTTTTACAGAACGGTTGATGAAATTGATACTTTCATTGGTGTAATTGCTGATTAATATACTGTCATTTGGCCTGTAAATTTCAGGTGTGGTGTTCCTGAAAATTTTGATGACTGTATCTGTTTTTACATAAGGCACCCTGTAATCGTGGCTGTACATCATGCCGTAAAAAAAATCAAAGCCCTGCTTATTCGGCAATGCCGTACCGTGGTCACCTATATGCCATTTGCCAATACAGGCAGTGGCATATCCTGATGTCTTCAACATTTCTGCAATCGTGATTTCGCTGTCTGGGATACCATGCTTATCACCAGGCCCGATTACATAATTCAAATCGGAACGGCTGCAATACCTGCCTGTTAATAATGAAACTCTTGATGGCGAACAGATAGGAGAGGTGACAACATAGTTAGTTGCCATCACACCTTTTTGCGCCATCTCATCGAGGAATGGTGTTTTAATTAACGGGTTGCCATAACAACCGATATCAGCATAACCCATGTCATCTGTTAATACGAAAATGATATTTGGTTTTTTTTGTGCAAATGATACAACTGATAATACACTGATGAAAAATATTAAAAATGTTTTCTTCTTCATGATAAAAATTTTTGTTCAATCAGTTGTTTTTATCTTCTTCCATTTTCAATAATTCCTGCAATTCTTTTACTTTCCCAGGATATTTTTCAGCGAGGTTATTTTTTTCACCAACATCATCTGATAGATTGTACAATTGAGGTAGTGGATTATTGCCTGTTTCAGTATCTGTTAATTTCTGGTAAGCAACACCGTTAGATGGTTGAATATATTTCCAGTTATCTTTTATGATAGCCAAAGTGCCTGCCTGTTCTACGAGGTAACTTCTTCCTTTTTTATCACTCCCTAATAATGCCTGCAACATATTTTCACCATCACCGTTATAAACTGAAGAAATATTTTCATTCAATAATGATGCGAAAGATGACAACATATCTACCTGGCAAACCAATGCACCTGATATAGCTGGTTGTATTTTTCCCTGCCATGAAATAATGAAAGGCATTCTTGTGCCTCCTTCAAAAATGCTGTACTTGCCACCACGAAGAGGACCGGCAGGTTTGTGGCCGTTTATTTTTGTAACTGCACCATCCTGGTAACCATCATCAAGCACAGGGCCATTATCACTTGTAAAAATCACAATTGTATTTTTTAATAAACCGAGATAATCCAATTGTTTCATCAATTCACCAACAGCCCAATCCAATTCGAGGATTGCATCACCACGATAACCTAAAATACTTTTGTCTTTGAACATGGTTGCAGGCATGCGTGGTACATGCGGTTCATTTAATGCATAGTATAAAAAGAAAGGATGATTTTTATTTTCTTCGATAAATTGTTTTGCTTTAGATAAAAATGTCGGCGCCAGTTCTTCATCAGTCCAGCGGGCTGTTTTGCCTCCACTCATATAACCAATCCTGCCTATGCCATTTACAATTGTTCCATCATGTCCCTGCCCGGGTGAAGCCAGCATTTTCAGTAATTCAGGATGTTCCTTTCCTGTAGGTTCATCACCAACTTTTTTTTCATAGTCAACTTTGATGGTATCATTTTTATCTAAAGCAATCACATGATGGTTTTCTAAAAAAACAGTTGGTACCCTGTCAGCGGTAGCAGGAAAAATAAATGAGTAATCAAAGCCAACTTCATTGGGACCGGGCTTGATTTCACCATTCCAGTTTTTCTCAACTGCATCGCCCAAACCCAAATGCCATTTACCCGCAACAGCAGTTGCATAACCTGCTTGTTGAAAAACTTTTGGTAGTGTTATTTCGTTGGTTGGGATAATTAAAGCTGCATCACCTGGTAAAATGCCTGTACCTTTTTTTCGCCATGCATATTTACCTGTAATCAATGAATAACGTGAAGGTGTGCAGGTGGCCGCTGATGAATGTGCATTGGTAAAACGCAACCCTTGTGCAGCGAGTTTATCAATATTGGGTGTTTGAATTTTTGTAGCACCATAACAACTCAAATCACCATATCCAAGGTCGTCTGCATTAATGATAATCACATTCGGCTTTTGTGTTTGTGCAATGCAGTTGAAGGCAAAGCAAAATGTTAGCAGGAAAAAAATAGTTGATTTCATTTTTTTGAATTTTTAATGAAATGAAACAAAGCAATAGTTGTAATGCAGCGGGCATTACATTAAATAACATAGTTGTTTTGAAAGTGAAATATGAAGCTCAGTTACCAGGCAAATAATGTACTAATGAATTATTTTTTACTACGTATTTGAGTCGTAATACCTGCAACTATTTTCTGAAAAGCTTCTTCTTTTTCCATCAATAATTTTAAAAGATAAATCTGGTTCGATGCCCTGATAAAATTGTGGTCTTCATATTTTCTTCCATAATAAACATCGTTGTTGATATAGTCTGTCAGGAAACGCAATGCCTGCATATAAATCATAAACTTCCCGGCAAAAACAAAATGATTGATTTCTGATTCACTGAGTTCATCAATCATTTCTGATAAATATCCCCGTGCAATAGCTGAAAAATATTCTTCACGCATGAGGATTTTAGAAAAATCTTTTTCTTCTTCATTAGCAGGGGAGATGTATGTCCTCATCATATCACCCACATCGCTGATAAAATACCCGGGCATTAAAGTGTCGAGGTCAATCACACAAATACCTTTACCATTATCATCCAATAAAACATTGTTGATTTTGGTGTCATGATGCGTTACCCGGAGTTTAAATTCAGGAGATAAAATTATCTTTTCATATTCATCAACTATTTGCTTTTGTTGTTTGAGGAAATTTATTTCTGAAGATGATTTTATGATGCGTTCTTCATTTCCGTTTTGCAAAGCTTTTATAAAATCATTGTAGCGGAGACTAAGATTATGAAAATCGGGAAGTGTGATTTTTAATGAATTTGCAGGAAAATTTCCAAGCAATTTTGTAAGCCTGCCAAACATTGCAGAAGCCACACATGCCTCATCACTGTTTTCGGGAACATTTACAGTATGTGAACCTTTGATAAAAGGATACGCCCTGAAACAACTACTATCAGTTGAATAATAAATACCTTTTCCATCAGTTGTTGAAACAGGTGTACAGAAAAAGTAGCCCGGGTAATTCTCTGAAAGATATTTTGCTACTGCTTCAATATTTTCAGAAATAAATTCCGGGTGTTTAAAGATTGAGGTGTTGATTTTTTGAACAATATAACAGTCTTCACCATCTTCAACTTTCCATGTATTATTAATTAAACCATGGCCAAATGGAATGATGCCAGCATTTATATTTAATCCAAATGCGTTTAATACATCTGTAAGCATGTTCTGTTTTTGGAGTTGTAAAGTATTCGTATCAAACATAGAAAAGAAATTGGTGAATTAGTTGCGCAAACGGTTGTTGTATTTTTTGAAAATTATTTATAGGAGTGAATCGCCAGGTCGCCTTCGATCAGAACATCATGAAAAACTTTTTCTTTTCCCGGATTATTCATTAATTCAATTAAAATCTTTGCAGCTGTAATACCTTGTTTATATGGGTATTGTTCCACTGAAGCAATTGGAGGATCCTGCAGGTATGATGTTATTGGTATATTGGCATAACTTACAAAAGTGATGTCCTTGTTCAGTTTTAGTTTTAATTTTTTAGCATGGCGTATGGCATCTAAAGCTACATAGTCATTAATGGCAAGAATAGCAGTTGGCCGTGGTTTAAGACACAGTAATTTGTCAAAGGCAACAATAGTAGATTCAGTTGTCAGATCAGTCATTTCGATGAGTGACATATCAATCTTAATCCTGTTTTTTACCATCACTTGTTTATAAGCATCAATCCTTTCTTTTGTTGAAATCATTTCTTCAGGCCCGTTGATAACCCCAATGCGGCGGTGCCCTTTTTTAATCAGGAATTCCAATGCCTGTTTCGTTCCATTAATCATATTGAAAGAAACTTTGTTAACATTGGACAATGGTGGCACACGGTCAAAAAATACAACAGGGATATTATACTTGCTTAATGCCAGAAAGTGTTCAAAAGTTTTTGTGTGTTTGGTCAAACTTACTATCAACCCATCCACATGTTGATCTTTCATCGCTGTAACGATTTCTTTTTCCATCTCTTCATCATCATGTGACTGGCCAATGAAAACATGATATTTATTTTTCCTTGCTATGTCTTCTACACCGCTGATAGCTTTGGAAAAAAATTCTTCAATGAGGCTGGGTAATACTACGCCAATGGCATAAGTTTTTCCCTGTTTAAAAAAGATTGCGATTTGATTGGGTTCATAGTTGAGTTCTTTGGCCAGTTGTTGTACCCGCATTTTGGTACGGAGACCTATACTTGGGTGATCATGTAATGCTCTTGAAACAGTAGAAACAGAAATATTGAGCTTTTTGGCTATTTCCTTAATCGTCGGTAATTTTTTTTCCTCAGCCATGTTTCAAAAATACAAAGGCTGCCATTTTTTTTCTTACAGAAAAAGAAAAATATTAAACATGTATTAGTTTGATAATAATTCAATATTAGTTTATAAAAAGGTGCAAACATGCCTGACTGGCATTTCAATTATGGAAATGAAAATAATCATTTCCACTGCACGATGAAGCAAATCTCCTGTTGTTAAAAGATGGGGAATTTGCTGCTCCGGCATGCTTTTTGCCAATTTGCCGCTTGTTAATTTGATTAATCCCGGTTCTTTTAAATATACTGTTTATCAGTTGATTACGCAGATGACTTTATTTAATATCAAAATAAAGTGTTATGAAATCCGGTGATTTTTCTTTTATTCTCTCATTAAAAACTATCTTTGCACGCTATGACGTACAATAAAAAAGCGCTATTCAAAAACTTTTTTGTTGCAACATCATTGATTCTGCTAATCAATGTCGCAGCTTCAGCGCAAACAAATTACATAAACAAACATCGTGAATTGTCTGATTCTTTAAGCCAGGTTTATGGAATACCTTCTTCTGTTATTTTAGGTATTGCAACAATTGAATCCGGTGCAGGGCAGGATAGAAACCCAAAATTGCTTAATAATCATTTTGGTGTTATCGGAAAAAACAACCTGATGCAGACAAAGGGTATTAAAACAAAATATAAAGGTTATGCTTCTGCAAAAGCTTCCTTCATTGATTTTTGTAATATCATTTCACAAAAAAGTTTTTATACACGGTTGAAAGGTAATACAGATTATAAAGTATGGTTGAACGCTATCAGCAAGGCGGGTTATTCTACACAACCCGAAACGTGGAAAAAATTAATTACAGATGCTATTGTTAAATTAGGGCTCAATTAGCATTTTAAAAAATTAATGCCTGCTATAAAGAAAGTTACCTTATTTGTTACCACCAGTGTAATCCTGTTTTGTATATTTTCTTTTTTAGCATATAGTTGCAACATTAAATTTTTGTCGTTCAGTAATGTAAATTTATTGAGCGACATTTTTTTTAAGACTGATTCTGGTGAACACCAGGTTGCAACTGTTGATTCATCAAAGATGAATGTCCTGCCTGATTCAATAAAAATAAGCGGAACAAAAAATTTTTCTAATTATAAGTTTTCTACCCTTATCACTTCTTTTCAAGAGGATACGACTTTGCCATCACTCCTGCACCTCGATGCAAAATTGCTTGCATTAAAGCAGGGTAAGAAAACCAAAATACGCATTGCATATCTTGGCGACAGCATGATTGAGGGTGACCGTCTTACAAAAAAATTGCGTGAATTACTGCAGGCATTGTTTGGTGGTAATGGTGTAGGTTTTGTTCCGGTAACTTCAAATGTTGCAAGATTCAGGACAACAACTTCTGATGATTATTCCGGCAACTGGAAGGAGATCAATTTTAAAAATTCACCTGCTGATGCAAAGAAAACTTTATTCTTTTCAGGCCGCACTTATTTTAGTAATGATTCCTGGACGATAATAAGGGACCGTACAATTAATGACAGTGTTTTGATTGAGAAAAGCCTGATTTGCGGACCAACTGCAGGTAGTCATATTCAATACAATGATCAGAACTTAACAGTTCATGCACCTGATAAAATAAATCGAATTGTGTTAAGCAATGATTATTCAACCCAGGCAAAGCTCGTTATCAATGATGGTGCGCTTCCACTTTATGGTATTTCTTTTGAAGCGCCATCAGGGGTATATGTTGATAATTTTTCTTTCAGGGGAATTACAGGTATAGAATTCAACAGTTTGGATACTTCTTTTTTGAAAGCTATCAATCAAAAGAACCCTTATGATGTGATAGTTTTGGGTTATGGTGTCAACCTTTTATATAAACCTAATGAAAAAAACTTTACATGGTACCGGGAATTATTTAATCCGGTTCTTGGCAAGTTGAAAAAATGTTTTCCTAATAGCGATATTATAATTGTGAGTACTGCAGACAGGGCATTCCGGTACAATGGGGAATATAAATCTGCTATTGGAATTGATTCAGTGGTGAGGTTACAGGCCCGGCTTGCTTTTAAAAATGGATTGTGTTTTTACAACCAGTTTGCAACAATGGGCGGCGCCAATTCAATTGTAAAATGGGCAGAAGAAACACCGGCGCTTGCCAACAAGGATTATATACATCCAAACGAAAGAGGTGCAAAAATCCTTGCCACACATTTTTTTCATG
The DNA here is from genome assembly GCA_964400415.1 of uncultured Parafilimonas sp. Taxonomy (GTDB): domain Bacteria; phylum Bacteroidota; class Bacteroidia; order Chitinophagales; family Chitinophagaceae; genus Parafilimonas. The sequence goes on along the minus strand of CAYNTP010000005.1, from coordinate 121,749 downwards.
CTATTTTAAACGATTATAATAAATATCTTGCCGCAACAAGCGATACAAGTAAAACCAACTGATATATGCCTTCATTCGATGTGCATGCATTTTTTAATCAATTCCTCTATGATCCAAAAAATCCGCTCTTATTCAATAACGGGTTCTTTGTTTTTTTCTTTGCTGTTTTTATCAGCCTGTATTATAGTTTCAGGAATAACTATGTGCTGAGAAGATATATATTCTGTTTTTTCTCACTCTATTTTTTTTATAAAGCCAGTGGTGCTTTTGTTGTATTTGTGATTTTATCTGCTATCGTCGATTTTGTTTTATCCAACCTTATTGGTAAGGCAGAAAAAAAAAGCAGGAAAAAATTCCTGCTTACATTAAGCATCATCTTTAACCTGGGGTTGCTTTGTTATTTTAAGTACACAAATTTTTTTATAAGAACAGGTAATGAGTTATTTCATACAGGCTTTAATCCTTTGAATATTTTATTGCCGGTAGGCATTTCATTTTATACGTTTGAAAACCTCAGCTATACTATTGATGTGTACCGTGGCAATTTTAAACCTGTAAAAAAATTCAGTGAATACCTGTTGTTTCTTTCATTCTTTCCCAAACTTGTGATGGGGCCGATAGTGAGGGCACATGATTTTATTCCTCAAATCAATAAGCCTTACAATATCAATGATGCTGATTTTTCAAAAGGGTTTTATCTCATTATATCAGGATTGTTTAAAAAGCTGGTTATTTCCGACTATATCACTTTGAATTTTGTGAATTATATTTTTGACAATCCTTCAATGCATACCGGGCTTGAATGTTTATTTGCAGTGTATGGTTATGCAGTAATTATTTATTGTGATTTCAGTGGTTACAGTGATGTAGCCATCGGAATTGCCAAATGGATGGGCTTCACCATACCACCCAATTTTTTATCACCTTATCAAAGCAAAAATATCACTGAATTCTGGCGGAGGTGGCATATATCTTTATCATCGTGGTTGCGTGACTATCTGTACATCCCTTTAGGTGGCAACCGCAAAGGAGAAATAAGGATGTATGTGAATTTAATGATCACCATGTTGCTTGGAGGTTTGTGGCATGGTGCGAGTTGGAATTTTGTTTTGTGGGGTGGAATGCATGGTGTGGCATTAGCTATTCATAAGCTGTATAAAACAAAAGGCGGAAGGTTACTTGATTCTGAAAAATATAAACACTTCACCAACGCTGTTTCAATTTTTATCACGTTTAATTTTGTTTGTTTCTGCTGGATATTTTTCAAGTCGGATAGTTTTGAAACAGCAGGCCGGATGATCTACCAGATTACTCACGATTTTGATGCAGCCGCATGGCCTGCATTCTTCAATAATTATAAAACTGTTTTAGGCATGATGTTGCTCGCTTTTTTCATGCATGCCATTCATGATGATTTTGCTGATAGGCTTGTAGCAAGGTTTAAGTTAGTGCCATTACCTGTGTATATGATTATCTTCTTTGCATTTGTGCTGGTTTATGGATATTTTAAAGCTGCAGAACCTGTGATGCCCATTTACCTGCAGTTTTGATTTCACATTATTGATGTAAAAAGGTGATTTATTTATTCCCTGTACCCTTGTTTTGGTCCTGGTTGCCGGAAGATAAATTTTTTGCAGCAGTCCATTGTGTATGTTCCTTATCAAGCATAGCCTCTACACGTGTTACGAATAATGATTCTTTATCAATGCCCTCCGCAGCATAAGGCCCTGCATTAAAATTGTAATAATAAATTTCAGGTTTTAATTTTTCATAAACTGACCTGTATTTTATCCATAATTCCTGGTAGTTAAAAGTTTTTAAACCGGTTGTTAGTATGGCTACTACAGCTGAAATGATTATGACTACAAGATCAAGAGTGATCGGTTGGCTGTCTCCTATTTTCTTTCCATTCAATGCAGCAAGCACTGGTGTCAATGCCGAAAGTATAATCAGTATCCATTGAAACAGCTTGTATCTTTTTTGGTTTTTTGCTGAAGCATTGCTATAAAATTCCATTTGTTTTTTATAGCGTGTTTCTACATATTCTTCAAAAGCATTTTGGTCCATAGATTAACTTTTAGTTTTTGAAGATAATCATTTTTTACATTGGTATTATTGTAGCGATAAATTTATAAGCGGTAGTGGTATCAATGAATGTAAAAAGATAGTGCCCTAATTACAGTATTAGAATAAAAAGAAATTAGTATGAAAGATTAAGCCAACCTTTTATCCCTCATTCATTCAAAAATTTCATTGTAACAATAATTAATCAGCAAAAAAAATCCGGAATTGATAAATCCCGGATTTAAAAAATTTCAGAAACTGTCATTATTTTTTTTCAGCATCTGCAGTAGCAGCTTTCTTTAGTTGTTGCGTCCACTCCATACTGATAGCGGATTTTTCAATCTTCATATAACTGCCGGGGCTTGTTTCCAGTTGTAGTGTATTGTCTTCATTCACTTTATTGATGGTACCGTGAATGCCGGCGATGGTAACAATTTTTTCACCTTTCTGAAGATTTTCAATAAACTTCTTTTGATCCTTGGCTTTTTTGGCCTGGGGGCGTATCATAAAAAAATAAAATACCAGAATAATAGCACCCATCATAATCAAAGAAAAACTGGAATTTGGCTGACTGCCATCAGGCGAAGCCATTAAAAAAACAGAGAGCATTTGTGTCATTGTAGAATTGTATTTAAATAAAAAATTAAATTATTGTTTTACAGTTTTTGCTGCGCCTTCACCATTCATTATTACTGTACCTGAAAAACTTAAATACCTCGCAGGGTCATCTGTATTGGTATGCACAAAAATTGTTTTATGTACTTCTGCAGAATGGCTTTTTTTAGTATCAAACTGTGCATCTATTCTGCCTGTTTTACCCGGTGCAATTGGTTCTTTTGTGAAGTCGGCCAATGTGCAGCCACAGCTTGGATGTACATCTGTTATGTATAAGGGCTTATCTCCTGTATTGGTGCAAATAAATGTCAGGTTGACAATATCTCCCATCTTTCTCGTGCCAAAATCAAGAGTTGTGTCTTTCCACGAAACATGCGTAAACTTTGTAGAATCGTTCATGACAGATTTAATGACGTCTTGCCTGTTGGTATCAGAGCTGTTGCATGCTGATAAAATGATGCAACCTAATCCGATAAATAGAAATACATTTTTCATAATCGTGGCAAATTTAATATTTATGAATTAGCCTTTTTTGGTTTGAAATCAGTTTTATGAATTTTATTCTGGCTTGAAAGGTCTTTGTGTATGCCATCCAGGATACCATTTACAAAATGGCCACTTTGTGCAGTACTGTATTCTTTTGCCAGGTCAATATATTCATTAATAGTTACTTTGGGTGGAATTGTGGGAAAATATAAAAACTCACAAACACCCATCTGCATGAGTATCATATCCAGAACTGCAATGCGATCAGGTTCCCAGTTTTTCAGCTTTGCTTTAATAAGTTCAGTTACATATTCTTTTTTATCAAGGACAGCCTGTAATAATTCGTGTGCAAATTTTTTCTTCTCTGCATCAGGCATTTGTTGTAATTGTAATGAAGCAGGCTTTTGCAATAATGTTGTCATTAATGCAATTATGGTTTCACCATCATCGTCCCAGTTGTTAAAGTTTTCTTCCAGATGTGCAATGAAATCTTCATTGGGTAATATGAGGTCGGAAAAAATAAAAAACAGGATTTCCTTCTCTGTCTTTGGGTCTCTTTTCTGAGTGTTGGTATATTGTCTGTATTTTTCTGTTGCAATTAAATCCTGGTAAATTTTTCTAACCAGTTCTTCTTCGTTTTCAAAATCAAATTTGTATTGGGATAAAGCCTGTTTATATGAATGATTGTCCAGGATGTTCCATAACAAATCATTGGCAGCGAGTTTGGTATTGATGTTCCTGTCTTCATCCGATACAAGGTGCTTTGATGCTTTTTTATTTGCATCTACTTCTGCATACCTGGCAACTTCTGTAAGAAAATAAATCAGGTAAGTAAAGAGACGGGGAGTTTGTTCAAGACTGGTATCTAACACTTTAGTAATGATCGCAGGTGCTATTGGCTCACCACTTTCTACCTGGTATAAAACCTGCATTACTTTCACCCTGATATTTCTGCGCGTAATCATTCCTTTCCAAGAACTTTATTGGGCGCGAAGATAAAGGCAGTATTGCTATCATTGTATATAAATCAGAAAGGAAATTGTTAAGAGTTTTAACTGTATGGGCCCATTTACTGTCAAAAAGAGCGTCAAAACATTTTATGTTTTGACATTCAATAATAAATTGTTTGAAAGACAGTATAATGCTGACATAATATTGTCAATGCCGGTTCTTTTCTTTGCAAAAAACTAATTTTTGTTCATGAAAAAGTTTATTGTTTTTTTTAGAGAACCAGATGGTAGAAAAGAATCTCATCAACCGGAGGAGATAAGAAAACACCAGGAAAACTGGCAACAATGGTTTAAAGAATGGATCGGTAAAGGATTGAATGGGGGTAGTGGGCTTACACTTGATGGCGTTCTGATAAAAGGAAGGGGCGATATCATTCTTCATGAGGTGCATCAAAATGGGAATGAGATTATAGGCGGATATGTTTTATTAAACACTGAAAACTTTGATACAGCGATTACAATAATGAAAAGTTGCCCAGTGTATGAATTCGGGGGGTATGCTGAAATCAGGGAGTTGCAAAATCAAAATTGATTCCCGGTAGTGTTGCTTTAGCATTTTGCCAGATGTATTTCCCCTCAATATAATTTAATTGATTCAAGCCAATATTCTTTTAAACCGAAAATGGTATTCTTCATGATTTTTGTTGCCGGTAGCAACTCTTTTTTTCATTTTGGCATATTTAAAAATCATTTGATTGATAATATATGCAGAGATATTTACATTTGGACTGAAACTATCATTTGAAAAACTATTTTATAATGCAAAAAATTTTTAGCAGTTTTCTATTTATTACATGTTTAATCGTTACAGCCTGTAATAATTCTTCCAACAAAAATGCTGCAACCAATGATGCAAAGGGTTCTGATCTGAATGATACCCCATCATCAAAAAATTTTGAGACTAAGATTGATGGCAAGCCTGTTGCTTTATATACTTTGAAGAATGGCACAATGGAAGTGATGATAACAAATTATGGAGCCAGGGTTGTCAGTATCATTGTGCCTGATAAAAATGGGAAAGCCACCGATGTAGCAGTCGGGTATGCTTCAATTAAACCTTATACCGAAGGTGCAGACACATATTATGGAGCGATAGTAGGTAGGTATGGTAACCGGATTGCAAAAGGTAAATTTAATTTGATTGGCAAAGAATATACACTTGCCACTAATGATGGTGCAAATCATTTGCATGGTGGCAAAAAAGGTTTTTCGAGGCAGGTCTGGGATGCAAAGCAAACATCAGATTCAAGTATTGAACTGACTTATGTATCTGGTGATGGTGAAGAAGGTTATCCCGGAACATTAACATCAAAAGTAACTTATACAGTAAGTAAGAACAATCAATTAAAAATTGAATATGATATTACCACTTCAAGCGCCACTGTTGCAAATCTTACCAACCATACATATTTTAATTTGAATGGTGAAGGCAGCGGCACTATCAATAATCATTTGTTTAAAATAAATGCAACAACTTATACCCCGATTGATTCAACATTTATTCCGATTGGTAAACTGGAAGCGGTAAAAGGTACACCATTTGATTTTACATCACCAAAATCTTTGAGCGCCACTGTTGATGATACTACCAACAGGCAAATAAAAAATGGCAAAGGCTATGACCATAATTTTGTGCTTGATACAAAAGGTAATATTCACCAGGTTGCTGCTGAAGTTACCGGTGATCAATCAGGCATAGTGATGGATATTTATACAACTCAACCTGGCCTGCAATTTTATGGTGGTAATTTTATGAATGGAACACATAATTTAAAATATGGAAAGAAAGATGGTTACAGGACGGCATTTTGCATGGAGACCCAACATTTCCCTGATTCACCCAATGAACCTGCTTTCCCTTCAACGGTAATAAAACCTGGTGAGAAATTCAGTTCAGAAACGATTTATGCATTTTCGGTAAAATGATTGTTGTAACATTTTCGATACTGTTTACAGATGTAAAAAAATATCTTTGAGAATGGCTAAAATTTATAGCTGTATCTTTTTCGTTTTAAGTTTTACTTATGTGAATTGTTATGCACAGGACAGGATCAATACAGACAGGCCTGATCAAACAGAAGCAGCAACATTAACTCCTGCACATTATTTCCAGGCAGAATTTGGTTTTGCACATGTGCAGGATAATAAAGATGATTTTACCAATATTTATCCAACTTACCTCCTGAAATATGGGCTTACAAAAAATTTTGAGTTTCGTTTGGAAAATGACTTTGTAACTGTATATAAAAAACTTGTGCCAAATTCACAAACAGTTACAGGATTCAGACCATTAGAACCAGGGTTCAGATTGGGGATTTTTGATGGTAAAAATATTTTGCCAAGAACTTCATTGATTGCACACGTTGCAATTCCATCATTTGCTTCTAAAAATTTCAGGGCAAATCATTTGGCGCCAAGGATACTGCTGGCAATGGAAAATGATATAACTAAAAAGATAGGTCTCGGATATAATGCAGGCATTGAATGGGATGGATTTTCCACTATACCTGCCTGGTTGTATTCAATCAGTTGCGATTTTGATTTAGGAAAAAAATGGGATTGCTATTTAGAAATTTATGGTAACGCCATAAAAGAATCATTTCCTGAAAATACCATTGATGGGGGTTTCGGATATTTTATCAATAACAATATGAAACTGGATTTATCAGCAGGTTTTGGTATTAACAAAGCAGCATCGGATTTTTATATGGGGGCCGGTTTTTCATTCAGGGTTAAATAAAATATTAAGATAACCAATAAAGTTTTTTGCTGTTTGATCTAATTGATTATTTAATATGTTTGCACACCAAAAAACATCTCATATTATTACCCGGGAAAAAAATACCAACAAAGTAATACAACTAAAATCTAAGAACAAATCGGGCATTCGTAAACTTATTTTTCCTTACGATGATAAGAAAGATCATTTCAAGGCATTGGATGGGTTGAGGGGTATGGCTGTGTTGCTCGTTGTGCTCAGTCATGCAAGTTTACATGGTGTTTATTTGATTCCCGGAATGGATTTTTCGGGTATGGGAAAACCGGGTGTGTTTTTATTTTTTGTACTGAGCGCTTATCTGCTGGATCGGCAGATTATTGTAGGTTTTGTAAATGGAAAAGCAAATGCAAAATTTTGGGCGAATTATTTTTTGCGACGTTTCATGCGCATTTTTCCTTTGTATATTATAACACTACTTGTTTTTTATGCCTGTTTCAGGTTTGGTGTTAAAACTTCCTGGATTAAAAATTGGAATATTATCTGGAAGCATCTCACTTTACAGGAAGGTTTGGGTATCTTCTGGAGTATAGCAGTTGAGTTTAAATATTATTTCATCTCCCCTTTGATAATGGCATTTTGTAATTATGCTTTGAAATGGGATCTGAAAAAAACTACTTTATTCCTGCTGGCTTTGATTGGTGTCTCTATTTACCTGCAGGCAAAAAATAAATATGATGAAATAACATTAGTGAGGTACCTGCCTATTTTTCTTATGGGTACTTTATTGTCAATCTATGAAGTGATATTGCAAAAAGAAAGGGACATAAAATTATTTAAAAGCAAAGGGCTTGGATATGCAGGTTTGATTTGCTGCCTGCTGATCATCATTTCAATACCATCTGTTTTTCAATTTTTATTTTTAAGTGCTGGTCAAAAATCTCCACTATCTGATTCTATTTATTATTTTCCTTATGCTATTGCCTGGTCTGTTATTTTAATGGCTGTTAAATATGGCAACATCAGCATCCTGAAAAAATTCTTTGAAATTACATTTATGCGCTTCCTCGGTATTGTCAGTTTCAGTATGTATTTATTTCATGTATTGATCCTGAATTTTGTTGAAATGCGTAAATGGCATATCCCCAACTTTGCACAGTTTTATGTCTTTTTACTGATCACCTGTATTGTTTCATTTTTGAGTTATGTAATTATTGAAAGAAACCTTCAGAAGATAAGGATTAAACATTAAGTTTAACAGGGAAGATCAGCGCATTTTAATTAATAATATTCTTTCCTCGATAAATAATTTCGCACGTAATCATACACGCCATCTTCCAGCGTAATAAATGGATTCTCATAGCCTGCATGTTGTAGTTTTACTATAGAAGCTTCAGTGGAATATTGATAGGTATTAATAAGTTCAGCGGGCAAATCAATATAAGTAATGTTGCAGGATTTATTTAAAGCAGCACAAGTAACAGCAGCAAGATCATTGAAAGTTCTTGCTTTCCCGGTGCCTACATTATAAATACCATTGTTTGATTGCAGCCATTTTTTTCCAAGCATAGAAGAAGCCATCCAGTAGATAACTTTTATGATGTCTTTTACATAGATAAAATCACGAAGCTGGCCTCCATCAGTAAATTCCTGCTTGCGGCTTTTGTAAAGTTTTATACAGCCATATTCCTCAATTTGCCTGTATGCCTGGAAGATGACACTGGCTAATTTTTCTTTGTGGTATTCATTGGGTCCATACACAGTAAAAAATTTTAATCCAGCCCAGGATGGAGGCGCATTCAATTGGCGGATGGCCCACTTATCAAATTCGTTTTTACTGATGCCATAAGGATTTAATGGTCGCAGATCATTTAACAATTTATCATCATCGCTATATCCTAAATCGCCATTGCCATAAGTAACGGCAGAAGATGCATAAATTAAAGGGATATCATTCGCAGTGCAATAATTCCATACATCCTGTGAATATTCTTCATTTAGTTCTTTATGTATGTTGTAATCAAATTCTGTAGCATCAGCCCGGGCGCCAAGATGAATAAATAAATCAATGATGATGTTTTTGTTTTTCTCATTTAACCAATCCAGTAACAATTCACGGTCAACGAGGTACTTATATTTCTTGTGTTTCCAGTTCTTTTCTTTTTTAAGGGCAGTGAACTTATCAACCAAAATAATATTTTCAAGGCCTTGTTCATTCAGGTATTGCAACATACAACTACCAATGAAACCTGCAGCGCCTGTCAATACTATGGTTGACTCTTTATCCATCATTCAGATAATATTTTTTCTATCGCAGTGTCATATTTAATTTTCCAGTCATCAATATTACCCCAATCTTCATTATCTATTTTTATGCCGGATGATGTTACAGATCCTAAAACTGCAATATCAATTCCTGATGAAGCTGCTTTGTGTTTTAACTCCTGTAATTTTTCTTTTGTACAGCTTACTACAATTCTGCTTTGTGCCTCCCCCAGCCAATACGCATCAGTCCTTATTCCATGTTCATCATTGAAGGTGGAATTAATAATATCAAAACCAAGATTGCGGTTAAAACCACTCTCCATCAATGCAACCATCAAGCCACCTTCACTGATATCATGTGCACTAACCACCAGTTTTTCTTTTATTAAGGTAGCAATAAATTTTTGTATGGCAAATTCTTCATCTATGTCAAATATTGGTGCAGGTGATAAATCAACACCTTTTATTTTATGCAGGTATTCACTACTACCTATATCATTTTTTTGTGTGCCGATAAGTACAATTACATCTCCTGGATTTTTAAAGTCAAGCGTCATTTTATCATTGACATCATTCAGCAAACCCACCATTCCTATTGTTGGTGTTGGATATACAGGCCCTTCAGGATTTTGGTTATAAAAACTAACATTACCACCAGTTACCGGAGTATTAAATTTACGACAAGCTTCACCCATGCCTTGCACTGCTTTTACAAACTGGTAATATACTTCTGGGTTATAAGGATTGCCAAAATTGAGGCAATTGGTTACGCCAATCGGTTCACCGCCACTGCAAACAATATTTCTTGCGGCTTCTGCAACAGCTATCATTGCACCGTTATACGGATCAGATTGTACATATCTGCCATTGCAATCTACTGTTACAGCTAATGCCTTGCCTGTTCCTTTTGCCAGTACAATTGCAGCATCGCTTGGGGCATTGGTGCTGGTGTTAGCTGCACCCACCATGCTGTCGTATTGCTGATAAATCCATCTTTTATTTGCAATGTTGGGTAACTGTATTATTTGCTCAGTAATGTTTCTTAATTCTTTATTGCTTTTAATATCCTGTATATTTTCAATCTTAAAATCCTTTAATTCATCTAAATAAGCTGGCGCTTTATATTCCCTTTCATATTGAGGTGCGCCGCCACCTAAAACCAATTCGTGTGCTGGTATTTGTGCTTCCAACTCACCATGTAAATAAAAACTCAACAGTTGGTCATCGGTTACTTCACCAATCTCGCTGCAGGGTAAATCCCATTTTTCAAATATTTTTAAAACAGCTTCTTCTTTTCCCTTTTCTACTACCAGTAACATGCGTTCCTGGCTTTCACTCAACAATAATTCCCAGGCTTTCATACCGCCATCATTATGCCCTGCTTCAGATGCCCGGTGACGGGTAGGCACTTTAGTCAAATCTATTTTCATCCCAACACCACCTTTGGCACTCATTTCACTGCATGAACAAATAATACCTGCAGCGCCCATATCCTGCATGCCAACTACTACTCCTGTTTCAATTACTTCAAGACAAGCTTCCAGTAATTTTTTTTCCTGGAATGGATCACCTACCTGTACTGCAGGTAAATCATCAGCGCTCTCTTCAGTGATATTAGCGGAAGCAAATGACGCTCCTCCGATGCCGTCTTTACCTGTTGCACTCCCTACAAAAAATACAGGATTGCCTTTACCTTTTGCAGTCGCACTCACAGTTTTATCCACCCTGACAATGCCTACACTCATCGCATTGACAAGTGGGTTAGTAGAATAACATTCTTCAAAATAAGTTTCACCTGCTACAGTCGGCACACCAAAACAATTTCCATAATGGCCGATGCCATGTACTACACCCGCCAGCAAACGCTGGTTTTTTTTATCTGTTATATTTCCGAAACGAAGGCTGTTTAATGAAGCAATAGGCCTGGCACCCATAGTGAAAATATCCCGCTGAATACCACCCACACCAGTGGCTGCACCCTGGAATGGTTCAATAGCTGATGGATGGTTGTGGCTTTCGATCTTAAACACAACACCCCATCCGTTACCAAGATCCATCAGACCAGCATTTTCTTCACCTGCTTCTACCAGCATCCTTCCACCACTACGGGGCAATGTTTTCAGCCATTTGATTGAGTTTTTATAACTGCAATGTTCACTCCACATAGCACTGAAAGCACAGAGTTCAGTGAAGTTGGGAGTACGGCCCAGTTTCTGCTTAATGAGTTCAAATTCTTCTGCGGTAAGACGTAATTCTTCGGCTGTTTTCGCGGTAATTTCCATTCAACAAATAATAAATATTGTAATAATTGAATAACAATGCAAATGTAAGTAATTGCAGGTTGAAGAAAATTTACAACCGGCAATCATTGGTATTATCAACAGGTTAAAATGTAGTTAAGTGGTGGAAAAAAATATGCCTTCGTAGTTTTTTACAAAGGCATATAGCTAAATTAATGCACGCATGATTTAATTATCAAATAATCTTTTCCTGGATAATTCAAATACATGACATAGTTATTTTTTATTGTTGCATTCGGAAAAAAATAAAATTGCATTACTCTGCCCAACTCATTATATAGTTGGGGTTTTCTATTTCCAATGCTGTAACTGTGAGTTGCAATGGCCTGAATGTGTCAACCATCACTGCAAGCTCTTTTGTTTCTTTTGCACCAATACTTTTTTCAACTGCTCCGGGATGTGGCCCATGTGGTATGCCGGCAGGATGTAATGTGATCATACCTCTTGTAACATTATTCCTGCTCATAAAATCACCATCCACATAATAGATAACTTCATCACTGTCTATATTACTGTGGTTGTAAGGTGCCGGAATACTTTGCGGGTGATAATCAAAAAGACGCGGTACAAAACTACACATCACAAAAGCGCTGGTCTCAAAAGTTTCATGCACAGGTGGTGGTTGATGTACACGGCCAGTTATCGGCTCGAAATCGTGGATGGAAAAAATAAATGGATAACAACAACCATCCCATCCCACCACATCAAATGGATGATGGCCATAGTGAATGCCGTAAAGACGGTTTTGTTTTTTTGTTTTGATGATGAAATCACCTTTTTCATCATAAGTTTTTAAATCCTGTGGCGCACGGATATCACGTTCGCAATACGGTGAATGTTCAAGCAGTTGTCCGTAAGTGCTTAAATATTTTTTGGGATAACGTATTGGATGATGTGATTCAACAATAAACAACCTGTTATTTTCATTTTGAAAACTTATCTGGTAAATAGTTCCGCGTGGCAACACTATGTAATCACCATAACCAAATGGCAATTCTCCATATTGTGTGTGAACAGTGCCGCTGCCTTCATGCACAAACAGCACTTCATCAGCATCTGCATTTTTATAAAAATAATTACCTGTCCCATTTTGCGGAGCAGCTAATGTGATTGTACAATCACTATTGGTCAAAACCGGATTGCGGCTTTCTAAAAAATCATTTGCAGGATTAACATGAAAGCCTTCGAAGCACCGGTGCTTCAGCATTTTTTCTTCTGCAATATGAGGTGTAACGTCTATCGGTGTATCGGTTTGGATAATGAATGTAGGTGGATGACAATGATACAATAATGAATAATCATTACTGAATCCTTCAGTGCTGAATAATTGTTCTGAATATAAACTCCCGTCTGGTTTACGGAATTGTGTATGGCGTTTATGCGGAAAATTTCCGAGTGAATGATAATGTGGCATAATAATTTAATTGAATAGTGAATAAGTTTATCATTGTTAAAAGACAAACTTTAGAGAGACGACAACTCGAGTGATGCAACAAGGAAGAAATATTTCCACTTCCTTTTATCAATCCAGTAAGTAAAATTCCTGAAGTATGGCATTGCAAAAACGTATTGTTATACAAAAATAAGCAACCTTCAAGGTATTCAAAACCTGTTGCTGTTAAATATGCTATGATTTAAGAATACTGCTGACTATTTTGAAAATTCATCCAATGTTTGTTTTTCTTTGGCTGAAAGGCTTTTCATTCCTTTCTTATTTATCTTATCTAAAATCCTGTCAAGCTCTTCCTGTTTATTGGTTTGTTGAATGTTGTATTTATTATCAATAGTCAACCTGTCTGAATGTTTATTAAAAAAATAATTGTCAATCAAAAGAAGGTATGGTCTTGTAATAATTAAATAAATAAATACTATCGAAGGAATGGCAATCACTGCAATGGCCCATGTATTGTTAACGATTGAAGAAGGATGCATAATTACAGCAACCAGTAAACCAACAAGTGCACCACCCAAATGTGCATCGTGGCCGATATTATTTTTATTTGATTTGATACCATACATCGAAAACAAAATATATACCAGCCCAAACAACCAACCTGGGATACCAATCGGAATAAAAAATAAATTGATATCCATACCAGGGAACAAAGCTATTGCAGCAAATAGTACACCGTTAACTCCGGCAGAAGCTCCTACGGATTCATAGTCAAAATCCTTTTTATGAATCAGTAATGATAACAGGTCGCCACCGATGAGACTTGAAAAATATATAATAATAAATTTTACAGGTCCCAGGTACATCTCCAGTGATCCACTGAAGAAGACCAGTACAATCATATTAAAGATGAGGTGCATCCAGCCAACATGTAAAAAGCCGGAAGTAACCAGACGTTTATAATCTTTATACCATAAAACAGCATCCACCCTGAATTTGTATCTGTTGTAAAACCCAGTGTCTTTAAAACCGCGGTAAGAGACAATTACTGTTGCAAGGATCAATAGGAGCGAAGTGATACCCATGAATATTTTTTCTTATTGCAATGTACAAACCAGCAGGATTTTTTAAAAGGATTTGCAAAGGTTAACAGGTGAAAAATTAAATTGGTTCAGATTGAAGTAAGGAATACCAGACCTCAAGTTATGGAATGAAAAAGGCCGTTCTTTCGAACAGCCTTTTTACATATTTCTGAACTCAGATTAATAATCCATTCCCATACCACCACCAGGCATACCTGCAGGAGCTGCGGCAGCTTTAGGTTCAGGTTTATCAGCAATAACGCATTCAGTTGTTAACAACATACCTGCGATAGATGCTGCATTTTCTAAAGCTACACGGGCAACTTTAGTTGGGTCAATGATACCTGCTGAGAATAATTTTTCATAATTTTCAGTGCGTGCATTGAAACCAAAATCACCTTTACCGTCTTTGATTTTCTGTACCACAATTGAACCTTCAATACCTGCATTGGCAACAATCTGGCGCAATGGTTCTTCCAAAGCACGTTTAACGATGTTGACACCTGTTGCTTCGTCTTCGTTATCTGTTTTTAATTTTTCCAGTGATTCGATTGCACGGATAAATGCAGTTCCACCACCCGGAACGATACCTTCTTCCACTGCTGCACGGGTAGCATGTAAAGCATCATCAACACGGTCTTTCTTTTCTTTCATTTCTACTTCTGTTGCAGCGCCAACATTCAATACAGCTACACCACCACTCAGTTTAGCAAGGCGTTCCTGTAATTTTTCTTTGTCGTAATCAGAAGTTGTTGTTTCAATCTGTGCTTTAATCTGGTTGATGCGTGCCTGGATATCTTCTTTTTTACCGGAACCGCCAACGATGGTTGTATTGTCTTTGTCAATTACAACGCGGTCAGCACGGCCTAAATAAGTCAGGTCTGCATTTTCCAGTTTGTAACCTTGTTCTTCACTTACCACGATACCTTTTGTAAGTGTAGCTATATCGTTCAGCATTTCTTTTCTGCGGTCGCCAAAGCCAGGAGCTTTTACAGCAGCCACTTTAATAGTGCCACGTAATTTATTTACGATTAATGTAGCCAATGCTTCACCTTCGAGGTCTTCAGCGATGATCAGCAATGGTGCACCCTGTTGTGCAATTTTTTCAAGGATATGCAGGATGTCTTTCATTGCACTGATCTTTTTGTCATAGATCAGGATGTAAGGTTTTTCCAGTTCAGCTTCCATTTTTTCGCTGTTGGTAACGAAATAAGCTGAAAGGTAACCACGGTCAAACTGCATACCTTCAACAATTTCAATGTTGGTTTCAGTACCTTTTGCTTCTTCCACAGTGATAACACCATCTTTGCCTACTTTACCAAAAGCTTCAGCAATTAATTTACCGATAGTGTCATCATTGTTGGCAGAGATAGAAGCAACCTGCTGGATTTTGTTGGCATCAGCGCCTACAGTTTGTGTCTGTGTTTTCAGGTGATCCACTACTGCAGTTACTGATTTTTCGATACCACGTTTTAAATCCATCGGGTTAGCGCCTGCAGCAACATTTTTCAGGCCTTCGCTGATGATGGACTGCGCCAATACGGTAGCGGTAGTAGTACCATCACCTGCAATATCTGCAGTTTTGGAAGCTACTTCTTTCACCATCTGTGCGCCCATGTTTTCAATAGAATCTTCCAGTTCAATTTCTTTAGCTACTGTAACGCCATCTTTAGTGATGGTAGGTGCGCCGAATTTTTTCTCGATAACCACGTTACGGCCTTTAGGGCCTAATGTAACTTTTACTGCGTTGGCTAATACATCAACGCCGCGTTTCATTTTATTTCTCGCTTCAATTTCGAAGAAGAGTTGTTTAGACATAATATTTATTACCCCAATCCCCGGGGGGAATTTTAAAACCCTGTGGGGTCAACAGGTTTTATTAATTTGTAATTAACTATTAAAGAACTTTTTTAAACGCTTAAAAGGGAAGTTGGAATTATACAATCGCTAAAATGTCGCTTTCCCTCATGATGAGATAGTCTGTTCCATCAATGCTGATTTCTGTGCCGGCATATTTACCATATAAAACAGTATCGCCTGCTTTTACAGTAACGGGCTCGTCCTTTTTGCCAGGTCCGGCAGCAATCACAGTACCACGTTGTGGTTTTTCTTTTGCAGTATCAGGGATGATGATACCACCTGCAGTTTTTTCTTCGGCCTTTGCCGGTTCAACGATTACCCTGTCGTGTAGTGGGGTAACTTTAATGTCTGTTTTAGCCATAGCTTTTATGAATTTTTATTTGTAAACTAATATTTAGTTCTCCTGCTTAATGACAGGCAGGCAAACCGTCATCAATTTTTTTGCCATCGCAGCTGCCAAAGCCAAATTTTCACGATTGCTTTGCACGATGGCAGTTTTAATGAGGCGGCAAAGAAAAGGTTTCCTGCAAGTATGACAAAATTTCATTTAGAAAGGATATTGATATCTTACCAATAATAGAATATCAATGTGTAATCAATTATTACCAGGAGTTAATACTGTAAGAGTGAAATATTCTTATTGAAAAATGAAAATCTACAGCTCTAATTTTTCCATCATCTTTTCTACCATTTTATAAGTAGCAGGGCAATAAGTGATGTTTTGCTGGTGCACATGAACATACTCTGTAAATTTCTTTTTAGTTAAATGCGGAAAACCAGCACAATCAGCCGGCCTCACTTCATAGATAGAACACATATTGGTGGTGAGGTCAAGGAATTGACAAGGCTGGCTTTTATTCGTCCATTCACCATCTTTTTTATCATACTGCAACCATTTCTCCTTAAAATCTTTTGGGCGCATTTTGAGATAAGCTGCTATACGGCGGATGTCTTTTGTTGTAAAAGTTGGTGTCATTCTTTTACAGCAATTGGCACAACTCAAACAATCCACTTCCTGCCACACTTCGGCATCTATTTTTTCTGCGAGTGCATCCAAACCCTTTGGTTTTGCCTTCTCTACTTTGCTTAAAAATTTTGTGAATTGCTTTTTATGAAAGCTTGCTTTTTTTCTGAAAGAACGGAGATTTACCGGTTGCATTTTTTGAATAATAAAAATTGATGCTTAATATTTGCGCAGGCGAATGTAAGCCCAATTTCATTTCATCCAACAAATATGATGGGCTTTGCAAAAAAGTAATTGGATAATGTATGTGGGAACCGTATAAAAAATCATATAAAGCCTACCTGCAGCTTGAAAAATCTTTGAGCAAAAATTCAGTGGAAGCCTATATGCGGGATATTGAAAAACTGACTCAGCATTTACAATACATTCAGGATATGAAAGCGCCTGCTGATATCAGTTTGAAAGACCTGCAACGTTTTGTACAGGCGGTTGCTCAACTGGGCATCAATGCATCATCACAGGCAAGGATGATATCTGGTGTCAAAAGTTTTTTCAAATATTGCCTCATTGAAAATATTGTTACCAAAGACCCTTCTGTTTTATTGGAAGCGCCGAAGTTGAAACGTGCATTACCTGATGTGTTGAGTTTTGAAGAAATAGAAAGTATCATTTCAAAAATTGACCTCAGCACCAATGATGGCGGCCGCAACAAAGCTATTCTTGAAACCATGTATAGTTGTGGTTTGCGGGTGAGTGAAACTGTGAACCTGAAAATAAGTTGTTTATACCTTGATATTGGTTTTATTCGGGTTACAGGTAAAGGTGATAAAGAAAGGTTGGTTCCGATAGGTAGCGATGCTGTTAAACATATTAAGATTTATAAAGAACACATCCGTGTACACACACCACCACAGAAAAACTTTGAAGACATATTATTCCTGAACAAATTTGGAAAGAGTTTATCCAGGGTCATGATTTTTTATATCATTAAAGACCTGGCAAAAAAAGCAGGCATTACAAAAAATATTTCACCACACACATTCCGGCATTCTTTTGCAACACACCTTGTAGAAGGCGGCGCTGATTTAAGGGCTGTGCAGGAGATGCTTGGCCATGAAAGCATTACCACTACTGAAATTTATACGCATCTTGACAGGGATTATTTGAGGGAAACACTGAACCGTTTTCATCCTGCATTCAAATAAAAAATATCGGTTGTTGATTTATATGAAATGAAATTTTTCTGAGCATCATGAATTATAAATTTTAATCTTCCTGCCTTTAGTCAAAGTATTTTTAAACAAACCTTATAAAATCTTTCTTCATTAGAAATATATAGATAGTAGTTTTGGCGCATGTGGATGATCTGCAAAAAAGAATGGAACCAGTTCTTCAGCAGCCTTACCGGTTATATAGCATTGGTGGTTTTTTTATTGTTGAACGGTTTGATTTTTTTTGTTTTGCCCAATACAAGCCTGCTCGATTTTGGCTATGCTTCACTTGAAGGTTTTTTTTCACTGGCGCCCTGGGTATTATTATTTCTTATACCCACTGTTACTATGCGCAGCCTTGCTGATGAATACAAAGCAGGTACATTTGAATTATTGAAAACATTACCGCTTACATCCACACAAATTGTTTTGGGTAAATTTTTTGGTGCGCTGTTAATTGTTTTGCTGGCATTGCTCCCTACAACTGTTTATGCTTTTTCATTACAGCATTTAAGCGCTGCAGGCGGCATTGATGTTGGCGCTACCATCGGTAGTTATATTGGTTTGTTTTTATTAGGAGCAGTATTTACTTCTGTTGGTTTATGTGCCAGCAGTTTTACCAACAATACAGTTGTGGCTTTTATCAGTGGTGCATTTGTGTGTCTCATTTTGTATGCAGGTTTTGATGCGGTGAGCCAGTTGCCTGTTTTTAAAAATGGTTCTGATTATTATGTACAGATGCTCGGCATCAATTTTCATTATAAAAGTATCAGCAAAGGTGTGATTGATATACGCGACATCATTTATTTCTTTGCCATCATCCTGTTCTTTATTGCTATCACAAAAAGAAATATAGAAGCACGGTAAGATATCATGAGTAAGTCTAAAAAAATACAGGCCGGTAAAAATCTTTGGATCATACTACTCTTGGTATTGGTTGCCATTATCTATGCATCTGCATTTCTGCGCTATAGGATTGACTTAACAGCAGAGAAGAGATTTAGTTTAAATGAATCCACAAAAAAATTATTGAATGATGTTGACTCAACTATCAACATTACAGTTTTTCTTACCGGTGACCTGCCTGCTGATTATAAAAAATTAAGCATGGCCACCAATGATTTGTTATACGAGTTCCGCGATCTCAGCCATAACAATATTCATTTCAAATTTGAAAAACCGGGTACTGATTTAAGTGATAGCAGCAGGAATATTTTGTTTGACAGCCTGCAAAGAATGGGAGTAGTGTTTGAACAAAACACAGATGTTGCAACTGGCAATGAAAAAGCAACACAGCAACTGATCATACCATCTGCAATTGTTGAGTATGGAAATAATAGCCCTGTCGCAATTGACCTGCGCAGCAGCCGGACTGTGTTTAAAAATTATAATGTAGTGAATGATGAGCCGCAGGAAGATAAGGAAGCTACATTGAATGCTGCAGAGGCTTTGCTTGAATATAAATTTGCCAGCGCTATTGAAAAACTCACCCGGAAAAAAATTCCAACAATTGCTTATTTGCTCGGCAATGGCGAATCAGGCCCGCAGAAAGTAAATGATCTTTTTCAAAGCCTGGGTAAAGATTATCAACTGGCATTGTTTGATTTAAAACAGGGTTATCCCGACCCTGCATACATCAATACATTATTAATTGTAAAGCCAACAATTCCATTTACTGATGAAGATAAATTAAAGATTGACCAGTATGTTATGCATGGTGGCAAAGTGATCTGGTGTATTGATAAATTGTATGCAGAACTCGACAGCCTGATGCGCAGCCAGGCAGATTTTGTTGCTTATGACCGCAATTTAAATCTCGATGATATTTTATTCAGGTATGGAGTGCGTATCAATGGCGACCTGGTGCAGGATTTGAATTGCAGTAAGATACCTTTGGTTACAGGCTTTAATGCAGATGGTAGCCCGAGGATGCAACGTTTCCCCTGGCCTTATTATCCTTTCTTATCTTCTCCCAATAATAATGTTATCTCGAGAAATCTTGACCGCGTATTATCAATTTTTCCATCAGGTATGGATACGATAAAAGCGCCGGGTATTAAAAAAACAATTTTACTTGCTACAGATACTTCCAGCCGCATCATCAGTTCGCCTGCTATTGTTAGCCTGAAAAAAATACTGGATGATATCAATACTCAAAATTTTGATTCATATAATGAACATAATATTCCTGTTTGTGTTTTGCTTGAAGGGAAATTCTCTTCGCTTTATGCCAACCGTTTAACACAGGATACAAAAGATTCTGTAGCTAAAGCATTGAACAAACCATTTGCTCCAGCTAATGCTAACCCAACACAGCAGATTGTTATGAGTGATGCTGATATCGTAACAAATGAAGTGAGCCAGACAAGCGGGCCTTTGCCGATGGGAGAATTGCCGTTTGAAAATTATCGCTTTGCCAACAGGGAATTTCTTTTGAATTGTGTGGACTATTTAACGAGCAACAGTGGTATTTTTCAAAGCCGCAACAAAGATTTTACTTTAAGGTTGCTTGATAAAAAGAAAGTGGAAGCAGGAAAACTCAACTGGCAACTGATAAATATTGTGGTGCCAGTTTTATTAATTGTTTTATTTGGTTTTATCTATCAGTGGAGAAGAAAAAACCGTTTTGGAATGTAATATTGCAGAAATGACAAAAGAAACGATAACATATATTGTATTTGGGATTGCGCTGGTGTTTGCGCTTATTTTAGATCTTGGATTATTAAGTAAAAAGGATAGAGAGATTTCTATCGGCAAGGCTTTGATGCAGACAATCTTTTGGGTGTTGCTTGCATTGGGCTTTTTTGTTTTTTTATGGATAGAAGATGGCAAGCAATCCGCACTGGAATATATCAGCGCATATCTGATGGAATGGAGCCTGAGCATTGACAATATTTTTGTTTTCATTCTCATCTTTACTGCTTTTTCTGTCAAGGAAAAATATTATTCAAGGGTATTGCTCATTGGTATATTGATGGCAGTGGTTTTTCGTGTATTATTTATTACAGTCGGTGTTGCGCTGGTTCAGAAATTTGAATGGGTGTTGTATATTTTCGGCGCATTTCTTTTATACACCGGTTATACTATGTTCGTTGCTGATGATGATAAAAAGTTTGATCCTGAAACATCAAAGCCATATAAAATGCTTCGCAGGGTTTTTCCTTTGACCATGAGTGATGGCAATGGAAAGTTTGTGGTAAAGGAAGATGGTAAGCGCAAATACACAACTTTATTTGTTGTGGTGATGATGCTTGCAAGCATTGATCTTGTTTTTGCATTGGATTCTATTCCTGCTGTTATGGGAATATCGAGGGATAAACTGGTTATTTATACATCTAATATTTTTGCAGTACTGGGTTTGAGAAGTTTGTTCTTTTTATTAAAAGGGGCAGTCAACAAATTTGAATACCTGCAACAAGGCATTGCGATTGTACTTGTTTTTATTGGTTTAAAAATGTTAGGTGGTCATTGGGTGAATGAATGGCTGGATAAAAACACGCAGGTGATGATTTCATTAGGTGTTATTGTTGTTTGCATCACTGGATCAATTTTATTTTCATTATATAAAAACAAAACCAAAAGCGCCTGATAATTGTTGATGGTTGACATCATCATTATCCGCTGATTTATTTTCATGTCGCCATACCTGCTATTTCTTTTTGTGCTGCTTTATTTTTTGTTGTTGCTCGGCGTTGCCTGGTACACGAGCCGTAATGCAGATAATAATTCTTTTTTTATCGGCAACCGCAACAGCAACTGGATGCTGGTTGCATTTGGGATGATTGGTACATCACTAAGCGGTGTAACATTTGTGAGTGTACCGGGTACTGTTGGCAGTAGTGCGTTTGAATATTTCCAGGTAGTGATAGGTAACCTGATAGGTTATTGCCTGATAGCTTTTATACTATTGCCTTTGTATTATAAAATGCAGGTAACATCAATTTATAATTACCTGCTCAAACGATTTGGAAAAGTCTCTTATAAAACAGGCGCAGTATTTTTTATTATATCAAGGATCATTGGCGCTACAGCCAGGTTATATCTTGTAATTAATGTGCTGCAGATTTTTATTCTTGATAACCTGCATGTGCCTTTCTGGCTCGCCACATTCATTATTCTTTTAATGATTTTGTTATACACTTTTGAAGGTGGTGTGAAAACAATTGTTTTTACTGACATGCTGCAAACAACCTGTATGTTGCTGGGCTTGCTTGTCTGCATTTATTTTATCATGCACATGATGGATTTTTCTTTTGGCGATGCAATTGCAGCATTGCATGCAAAAGGTTATACTGAGATTTTCAATACCGATTATAAAAGCCATGGTTTCTTTATCAAACAAATTATCGGTGGGGCATTTATTACTATTGGTATGACTGGCCTTGACCAGGAAATGATGCAGAAAAATATCAGCGTAAGGACTTTGAAAGATTCACAGAAAAACATGATCACTTTCAGCCTGATATCTGTTGGTGTGAACTTTTTGTTTTTGTTTTTAGGTGGATTGCTTTACCTGTTTGCAGCATCACAAAATATCAACATAAAAGGTGATGATCTTTTCCCTACAATAGCTTTGCATTATCTGCCATCTTTTGTAGCAATTATTTTTATCATCGGTTTGATCTCTGCATTATTCCCAAGTGCAGACGGTGCATTAACAGCGCTTACGTCGTCTTTTTGTATTGATATCTTAGGATTGAAACGTAACACTTCAATTTCTGAAAAACAAACAAAGCGTATCCGCATCATCGTGCATATATCCTTTGCGATTATTTTTTTCCTGTGCATCATGGGCTTTAAATGGATCAATGATAAATCAATCATCATGGTGATCCTCACACTTGCAGGTTATACTTATGGCCCTTTGCTAGGTTTATTCTTATTTGGTATTTATACAAAAAGAAGTTTGCCACAAAACAAATGGATTGTGGTTATCTGTCTTGCTGCACCCGCGCTTTCTTATCTGCTCAGTTTAAATGCTGCGCATTGGTTCAATGGGTATTCAATTGGTTTAGAGTTGCTTCTTATCAATGGTTTGATTACCTTTGCGGGACTTTTGGTAGTATCGAAACCAGCTATAATCAATGCAGTGGATTGACAAACTTGCCGAAGATTACTCATCAACATATACTTCTGCCCCCGATATAGTTTTGCAGCAAGTGTATAATGAAACCATCTCCCATCACCCGGAAGCACACATGATGAGCAGTCCGGTGCAGGGTAAGTTCCTTGAATTTATCAGCTCTATGATTCAACCGAAATATATTTTAGAAGTCGGGACATTCGTAGGTTTCAGCGCTATATGCCTTGCAAAAGGTTTACAGAAAGATGGCGAGTTGCATACATTAGAAATGCGTGAAGAAGACGCCAATACAGCATGGAAAAATATTACTGCTGCAGGCATGCAAGACAAAATTCATTTGCACAGGGGCGATGCAAGAGAATTGATAAAAACGCTGGATTACAAGTGGGACCTTGTTTTCATTGATGCTGATAAAACGTCTTATATCACATACTACGAAGAAACTTTACAACGTTTAAGTAATCGTGGGTTTATACTGGCAGATAATGTTTTATTTCATGGCCAGGTGTTGGAAGAAAAAATTGATAATAAAAGTGCAAAGGCAATAGCACAATTCAATAAACACGTTTTGAATGATCAGCGAACAGAACAGGTATTGTTAACAGTAAGAGATGGTTTGCTGCTTATAAAAAAGAAAAATTGATGAAGAAACTCTTTGTATCCTTTTTTGCTGCTCTTGTTTGGTTTAGTATCAAAGCTCAAAACGCTGATGCTGTTTACAACTATATAGCACAGTACAAGCAACTGGCTGTGGATGAAATGATCCGCACGGGTGTGCCTGCATCCATCACTCTGGCGCAAGGTATTTTGGAATCAGGTGCAGGTCAGTCTGATCTTACTATACAATCCAATAATCATTTTGGTATTAAATGTAAAACAGACTGGACCGGTGAAGTTGTTTATCATGATGATGACATGAAAGGTGAATGTTTCAGGAGATATAACAGCGCAGAGGATTCTTACCGCGACCATTCTGATTTTCTCAGGAACAGGCCAAACTATGCTTCACTTTTTAATATTGATGTTACCGATTATAAAGATTGGGCTTATGGATTAAAAGCTGCAGGTTATGCTACCAATCCTGCTTATGCAACCATGCTGATCAACACAATTGAAAAATATGATCTTGAGTCCGTCACTACTGCAGGATTGATGCAAAATAAACAAATCACTATTGCTGCAGAACCTGTAAAAATGCAGGAGGAGATTGCCTTTGTCAATACTAATACAATCGTTAAATCAACTGACGAAACAAAAGCTGCACCTGCAAAAACATCAATTTACCCCGAAGGTGTTTTTACAATCAACCAGACAAAAGTTATTTATGCAAAAGCCGGTTCTTCATTACTGGCAATAGCCAATAAATATAACCTGGCTTATGGCAAACTTTTGGGCTTTAATGATATGAAAGATGGAAATATCCTCAGCCAGTCTTGTTTAATTTATTTAGAAAGAAAACAAAAACGCGGAGCAAAGGATTTTCACATCGCAATGCCCAATGAAAACCTGCATGATATTGCACAGGAAGAAGGTGTGCAACTACAAAGCCTGATTGCTTACAACAATTTCCCCGGAAATACATTGCTTAAAGCAGGCGATAAAATTTTATTGTACAAAAAATAAAACTGTATTTAGTTTGCAGCAATAAAAATTGCTGTATGAAGGATGAAATACAGGTGCACGACAAAGTTTTTGTTCCTTACCTGGGACAGGAAGAAATAGAAGCTGCCATTATAAGATTGGCTGAACGCATTAATGCTGATTATGCAGGTGAAACACCTTTATTTATTGCCATCCTCAACGGCTCTTTTATGTTTGCTGCAGAATTGTTTAAACACATCACTCTGCCATCTGAAATATGTTTTATCAAACTTGCTTCATATAAAGGCACCACATCATCAGGTCATGTTATTACTTCAATTGGCCTCGATACTGATGTTATAGATAAACATGTTATTATCCTTGAAGATATTTTAGATACAGGGAAAACGCTAAGCCAGTTCCTGCCACAGATTGAACACCAGCAACCCAAATCTTTAAAAATTGCTGCATTGCTGCACAAGCCTGAAGCTACAGTTCATGATGTGCCACTGGATTATAACTGTTTCAAAATACCAAACAAATTTGTTATCGGTTTTGGTTTGGATTATAATGGCCTCGGAAGAAATATTGCATCAGTATATCAACTGAAAGAAGAATTGTAAGTATTAATACTAACAGCCTGGCGTAATGCTTAAATTTTTTCTTCATCACGCATTACAGTTTTTATTTTTATAAATATGAAAACGGTTAGCATCAATGAAATAAAACAAGAGCTTCAGCATGTATCAGCAACAGAGATAACTGAACTGTGTTTAAGGCTGGCAAGGTTCAAAAAAGAAAACAAAGAATTGTTGTCTTATCTCATTTTTGATGCACATGATATTGCTTCTTATACAAACGAACTGAAGCAGCACATTGATGACATGTTTAAAGATGTGAACAGGCAAAATATTTACCTCGCGAAAAAGACTTTACGAAAGATTTTGAGAGAAATAAATAAACAGTCTCGGATTACACTCAACAAACAAACTGATGTGGAACTACGTATACACTTTGCAACAGCTTTGAAAAATACCGGGATAGATATACATAAAAATAAAGCGCTGGAAAATATGTTTGCGCAGCAAATAAAAAAAGCGAAAACTGCATTAGCCGGTTTACATGAAGACATTCAATATGATTATAAAAAGCAGTTGGAAAAAATTGAAAAGTCTGGTGCCAATTGATAACAACTGTATGTTTTTATTTTATCATTTTATCACTGGCAGAAATAATGTTGAATGAATAGTTGAAGAAGTTCTGGAAAACTTTATCATAAAATTTGAATTGCAAGCCTTTCTTTTGCATTTTGAAACTACTTTCAAAAAAAATGTCGAACTCACAACAGCCTGCATTTCTACTTTTACAAGACGGTACTTTTTTCGAAGGAAAAGCATTTGGAAAAATCGGGACAGCCACCGGGGAAATTTGTTTTAATACCGGTATGACCGGCTACCAGGAAGTTTTTACAGACCCCAGTTATTATGGGCAGATTCTCATCATGAACAATGTTCATATTGGTAATTATGGAATCAACCCGGTTGACCAGGAAAGCAATAGTGTAAAAATCCGCGGGTTGATTGGCCGTAACCTGGAAGATAAATTTTCAAGGTACCAGGCAACGGGCAGCCTCGAATCTTATCTTGAAGAAAATAATATTGTTGCAATTGAAGGCATTGACACCCGTTCACTGGTAGCACATATCAGGAGCAGTGGTGCAATGAATTGTATCATTTCATCTTCAATAACTGATAAAGCCGGTTTGCAGGCAGAGTTGGATAAAGTACCCAACATGGATGGACTGGAACTTGCATCTGTTGTGAGCACAAAGGAAGTGTATGAAGTGGGTGATAAAAATGCGCTTTTAAAAGTTGCCGTTGTTGATTATGGTGTAAAACAAAACATCCTTACTTCACTGGCACAGCGTGGCGCTTTCTTAAAAGTTTTCCCTGCAAAAACAACTGTGGATGAAATCAGGGCATTTAATCCAGATGGATATTTTATTTCGAATGGCCCCGGCGATCCTGCAGCTATGCCTTATGCCGTAAGCACAGTAAAAGAATTATTGAAAGATAATAAACCTTTTTTCGGTATTTGCCTTGGACACCAGTTATTGGCGCTGGCAAATGGGATACCGACATTTAAAATGCATCATGGACACAGGGGCCTCAACCATCCTGTAAAAAATATCATCAATAACCGTTGTGAAATCACCACTCAGAATCATGGCTTTGGTGTGGACCCGGATGCGGTGAGAAAAAACCCTGATGTTGAAATAACACACATTAACTTGAATGATGAAAGCATTGAAGGCATCAGGTTAAAAAATAAACCTGCATTCAGTGTACAGTATCATCCGGAAAGTACACCCGGTCCGCATGATAGCAGGTATTTATTTGATGAGTTTATAGAAATGATGCGCTGATTTATTTTTTATATTCCTGAGCGTTATTAAGCTAACCAAAATTTAATAAAATAAATTTCAGGCCGGATTTTTGTGTAGTTTTATCATCTCCCCGGAATTCCAGTTCCTGTGTCTGGCCATAATTCAATTTAAAAAATTGCGCAAGTAATTTGTAAATAAAAATTTTCATTTAGATGATAAAAATTTTTGGCGCATTACACGTGGCAATTTATAATCTTAAAAAATAAACAAATGAAAAAAAATTGTACACTTCTTTTCATCCTGCTGCTTTCATCATTTTTAGTGCATGCACAAAAATTCAGGCTTGCCCGTTTTTCAGTAGGCTATTCTAATCCTGTGGGAATAGAAAACTGTGGTGATTCACGAATGTTTATTGTTGAAAAAGAGGGGAAAATATTTATTTGTGATACCGCTGGGATAAGAAATCCTGTTCCATATTTAGATATTTCAGACAGGGTTTTATTTGATGCTGACCGTGGTCTTTTAGGCCTGGCATTTGACCCGAAATATTCAAGTAACGGATATTTCTATGTTTATTATATCAATAAAGACGGGAATACACAGGTCTCAAGGTTTAAAGTAAAATCTGATAGTCCAAATGTTGCAGCCAAAGGTTCTGAAAAGTTAATCCTTTCTATCAAACAACCTTTTGCAAAAAATAAAGGAGGTTGCATACGCTTCGGTCCTGATGGGTATTTATATATTGGTACAGGCGATGGAGGTGGCTCTGGTGACCCGCATAATAACGCACAAAAACCTCAAAGCCTTTTAGGTAAAATGTTGCGCATAGATGTTCATAGTGGTAGCAGGCCTTATAAAGTACCTTCTGATAATCCATTTAAAGACTCAGCGAATTATCAGCATGAAATCTGGTCATTGGGGTTACATAACCCATGGCGATGGAGCTTTGATGCATTAAATGGACAGATGTATATTGGCGATGAAGGGAAAAAATCATGGGAAGAAGTAGATGTGGAATTGGCTGGTGCAGGAGGGCATAATTATGGATGGCGTTGTTATGAAGGAAAGCAACCTTATGATACAGTAGGGTGCTTACCAAAGAATAATTATGTGGCTCCGAGGTATGTTTATCCACACAATGATTCAGTAGGTGGTGATTGTTCTGTTGTCGGTGGTTTTGTTTACAGGGGTAGTAAGTTCCCTCTTTTATATGGCAAATATGTCTTTACAGATTACTGCAGTGGTTTATTCAGGTTATTATACAAAGAGGGGGGGCAGTCAAAAGCAAGAATAGTATATGATGGCGACAATAATGCATATACTTCTTTTGGTGAAGACATGAATCATGAACTCTATGTTTGTAATGCAGCAAAAGGATTTATTTACCAGGTAAAATATGGCACAGCACAAACCGAAAATTTTGCTGATATAAAATCTGTTGATAACTACAGGTTAAGTTTTTCTCCTAATCCATCCAATGGCCGCATCAACATAAACTATACTTCTGCAAAATCAGAAAGGGTATCTATTCATGTAACAGGAATTATGGGGAACCTCTTGTATTCAAATGCAAAGACTGTAAATGCAGGCTCCAACAACTGGATTGAAAATATGCAGTTGCCATCAGGGAATTATATTTTAAGTATTACAACAAATTCAGGGAAAGTAATTTCTCAAAGCCTGAGGATTGAATAAGTAATTCAGTAAAGAAAATAATTGGTTACAGGTGTCAAAAAGAGAAAGGGCAGATTCAATCAAAAAGAATTGGCCCTTTCTCTTTTATTGGAAATTAATATTGCCTTGTAATTTTTTCATTATTGATGGGAAAAATTGTCTTGTCATTTTTCTTTTTTAATTCATTGTTGTTTATCCATTTATTTTTGTTGCATGGACCGAATTGAAAAAATTCATGAACTATTGCAACAGATGCCTGGTGATAATTTTTTACGTCATGCATTGGCGCTGGAATATATTAAGCTCAACAGGGATAATGAAGCAAAGGTTTTATTTGAGGCTATTTTAAAAGATGAACCGGGTTATACCGGTTCTTATTACCATCTCGGAAAATTATTGGAAAGACAGGGTGAAACACAAAAGGCAATATCCTGCTACGAAAAAGGAATGGAAGAATCAAAAAAAGCAAATGAACAACATACTTATAATGAACTGCAGTCGGCTTATGAAGACCTGGTGTATTAATAACGGTACTGTATTGCCGAATGCGTGAATTATCAGCGCTTTTGACTTGTCGTTTAGAATTCGTTTTGTAAAATCAATATTTTGCTTGTCTTTTTGAAATGTTTGTAGTTTGTTTATGCTGCTGGTTATTGTAAACTTTAATCCTTGATAATTATTTTCAAGTTAGTAAGAACAAATCAGAATTGTTTTTGAAAAATTAGCAGTATTATTATAACGCACAAAAAGCATCGCTGAAAACGATGCTGTAAATTTTTGGAGTATCATTTTAAAAATTACTTGGCAACAATACATATCCGTCTTTGATACTGAAGAAAGATTTTATTGCCTTTAATATTTTTTTCATAATGCTTGTTTTTTATGTTGAAACAATTTGCATATATGATTGTGGGAGAAGAAAAACATTTAATGACAGGCTACTAAAATCGTGTTAAACAGGAATGGCAATAATGAATAATAACTGAACGATTATTGCGAAAAAATATTGACTACATCTCTTTTAAGACCCTTAAAATTTCAGATGCTGCAAGCCTGTTGCCTGTATCAGTAAGATGCACACCATCAATTGTGAGAATGCCTTTATATGCATTGATTTTGTTGTGTGTATTTTCATAAAGCATGAAGAAAGCACGCATGTCACATAATGGAAGTTTTAGTTCTTCCGCAATATTTCTGATTACTTCACAACAGGCATTGATATTTTCATCGAGTGGGTTTTCATTATTTCTTTTCTCGCCAATAACTGCAGGTGTTACCAGCATGATATCGTATTTATGTTTCAACAATTCATTGACCACTTTACGATAATTATTTTCAAATTTTGTAATGCTGCTGTTATCTGCATACAACCCTGCCAGCCAAACATCATTTATCCCAACCCATAACACAACTATATCCGGTTCTTTGCTGATAACATCTTTGTGCAATCTTTCATAAAGGTCATCAATTGTATTGCCGCTGATACCTGCACCTGTCAATTGAAAATATTCAATGTTTTGCTGTTGAATCATCTGTTGTATCACTGAAATATATCCATTAGGTTGTAAGCCAAACTCTGTGAGAGAGTCACCAAAAAATAATACCTTTTTTGTCTTAATTTTTTTATTGGTTAAAACATAAATAAACAGCCCAATGGCGGTTAGCAGGAATATCCATATTAATCCTTTGGTGACCACTAAAAGTGATTAAGCAATATCAGTCATCAATGGAGTGGTTTCTTTACCCATCTTTTCAACAAACTTTCTTTCATCCAGAATATAACCATTGCCCCTCGCACAAAAATGAACATGAAGGTTTTCGATACTTATCGGGTTGCCTTCAGGTATGTCGGCAATATTTGTATGCATTACATCGTGTCCGTCAATAATGATGATGAGGCCGCTGCCGATAGCTTCCATTTTATTTCCACCTGTAATTATCATTCCGGTATCTTCACCGAGGCCGATACCAATGCATTGCGGGTTGCCGGCTACTGCCTGTGCAAGCCTTACAAAGCGGCCACGCTTTTCAAAATGTGAATCAATGATTACATCATCAATCAAGCTTAACCCTGTTGTAATTTTTACTTCACCTTTTAAATGTGCTCTGAATGCATTGCCTTCATAAATCATGGTGCTGCTCATTGCCATTGCACCTGCAGATGTGCCTGCAATAACAATGTTATCATTCCAATACCTGTCGCGTAAAGTTTTATGAAATGTAGTTCCGCCGAGTGTTGCAGTCAACCGCATCTGGTTGCCACCGCTAAACATTATGCAATCACATTTTTTCAATCGTTGCAGGTATTCGGGTTGTTGCAGGTCTTCACGGTTGCGGATGTGCATCAGGTCAACATTCACACAACCTATTTTGCCAAATGCGTTGAGGTAATTTTCCCCCACCTGGAATGGAATAGTAGAAGCTGTTGTAACTACTTCAATCCTTTTCTTCACACCTCCTGCTTCTTCAACAATGCGGCGAAGGATACCAAGTTCAAAAAAGTTCAGGTTTTTATGAATTTCACCTTTATTTACTTCTGTTCCTTTGTCTTCAGCTCCGCCGATTGCAATTAGTTTTCCTGTTGGTATTTGCATTTTTGTAAATAAACTGGTTAAGCAAATTTATAACATTCATTTTTTTTCAGTTTATTTAAAAAATATGAATGTTAAATGCGTGTATAAATTGAGGATAATGATTTATTTATTTTTGTTCATTCATAAAAAAAGGCCTTACAAAAGCAAGGCCCTTTTTTTACTAAAAATTTCATGATTAGTTAACCATTACAGTTGCTGATTGTGAACCATTATCTGTTTTGATTTTTAAGAAATAATTGCCTTTGGCAAAACCCTGTACCCTGATCCTTTCTGTCTGTCCTTCAACAACTGAAGGCAATGCTTTTGAAAACATTGTTTTACCATTTACATCAGTTAAAGTAACTGCAACATTGTTTGATGATGATTTGAATACAACAGTAAAGAAATCATTAGCAGGGTTTGGAGTTACGGAATAATTGAAGATTTTCTTAGCTACTGCATCTTCAGCATCAGGTGTTGCTGTTGCTGCCAATGCAGATGATGTTATTGTAAAATCAGCATCTGAAATATCAAAGAAAATATTACCCACTGCAAATACTGCAATCCTTGCTTTCGTAGTATTGACATTTGGAACAGTAATTTGTTCACTGCCATCATTTGGAGTTGAGGCTTTTAATACTTTGAATGTTTTACCACCATTCACTGAATACATGATTTTTACTTTGCTGCAATTAACCGGAGCTGCAGTAGTATTGGCAACATCCCATGTAATTGTTTGTGTGGTTCCACCTGTCCAGTTGGTAGATGTATTGGGTGAAGTAACTACAAATGGGCCGGCAGTATTTACAACAGTAATTTTTACATCATCACTCATATTATTGCCGCCACCTGCATGGTTATCGCGAACAGTAAACCTGAAATTCAAATCCCTTCCAACTGCTGAAAGTGATTCCCATTTGTTGGAGAGAGCGCCTCTTAAAATTGTTGTATCAGATGGAAACATCCTGAATTTATTGCTGCTATAATTGAATGTCCTGAATTCAGGCCCTTTTGTTGTTGTTGTTTTGGGATAAGTATTGGCGCCACTTTCAAAGGCATCAATCTGTTCCCATATATAAGAAGGATGGTCGCCGTTATCAGCATCGCCACCATTGCCACGTAAAATAAATGGAGTTGACATGGGTATTATCCTGTCTTTACCTGCATTTGCAGTAGGTGCATGACCATTATTTGTAATGGTGTTATATGCACAGGCATTACCGCCACCGCCTGGTTTAATGTAAGCACTGATCTGAGCAATGCTTGCAGTGCTGAACAAGTCATCGCTATGTGGCTGCACATCTGTATTCCCTGTTATACCTGCATAGCCCATAATGGTGGAGCCGCTACCTGGTTCAATCTGGGCATTGGTGCCTTCATTGGAGAATGTGAAAGTGTGGTTGGCGCCATATTGATGGCCCATTTCGTGTGCCCAATAATCTATCACAAAATAGTCAGTCAATTGTGGCTTTGAATAAGTGCTCATACCGCTACCTTTTGAACCTGTTTTGCAAACGCAACCAATGCAGCCAGCATTGCCATTATCTCCACCTTTTGCTAATACATGGCCTATATCATAATTATCATTGCCGATAATGTTATCACATGTTTGCTGGCATTTTGAATTCAGGTTGCTTAACGTGAAAGGGTCCGTTGCAGGATTTAAGAAAATTATTTTGTCTTCATCTGCCACAAGAAGCATGTGGATGCCGAGGTCTGTTTCATAAACCTGGTTGGCCCTTGCAAGGTCCACAGCCAATGCAGATAAAACACTATTGATACTATCTTCATGTGTTGTTTCGGTTCCGGTTATAAATGTTAATGACCATTCACCGGTAGTGCATAAAGCAAGGCGGTAATTACGCAATGTGAGATCATCAATATTTCCTGAAGGTGCAGTTTTATTGGCAGTTAAGTTTTCTTTTGATAACAAGCCTGCTGTTTCACATTGCAGTTTATTCGGGCTTTTATCATTTTTGTTTCTTGCGAATACTGCATAGAGCTTGGAATTATTATTAACCGGGTTGAGATACATTGTTTCTTCATCAATGCTCCTGATGCTTGCAAAAAATCCGAGTTTGTTATAACTGCAGGTAATTGATTTGGTATTGTCATCAACACCCACACCTGTGTAAGTATGGATGCTACTGTGTTTTGACTGTAAAGCAGGTTCCATCACTGAGGTTTCCCTTATAGAAAACCGTTCAACTTTACCATCAGCAACCGGTACTGAAATAATAATTTCATGGTTGTTATTTTTCAATGTGGTTTGTGATAAATCATTTGCCAGTTCATTATCATTTAAAGAAAACAACTTAAAAGAAGCTGGTTCAAACCCATCTTTAAAAAACTTGTTACCATTGTTCATTTTTAAGGCATTGCTTTGTGTAACAGCATGCCAATAGTTTTTTTGTGAAAAGGCTGTGAGAGAAAATGACATAAGGCACAGCAAGAGTAGTTTTGTTTTCATTTTTGTTTTTTGTTTTAGCCGGACGAAATCCCGCATATACTTTCATGTAACCGTAAAAAAGTATTATGCTTTGCTTCAAACCGTTGTTTTGATAATAAAAAAATTTAATGGGTAAAGCAACTAGTCAGCATTTGATTGGCGGGCAAGTTAAGATTTACACCCATGTATTTATTAATTAATTTGTAAACGATAAAAAAAATAAAGCAAACGTTATGGTAAATACTTGTCAAGTTTATTGGGTATGAGATATAATACCGGTGTTGCAATAAAAATGACAAGACTTGCATATGGGCTCCATATTGAAATAATAATTGCTATTGCATAAACTATAGGAGAAATAAGAAATAAGAAACGTGCTTCTTTTTTTACTTCTGCCGGTAAATTTTTTTCAAGCAACCCTTTGTGCCTGATGCCATAAGTCCATTGTGCATATAAACTCAGGTTGCAAAGACTTAAGTTCATACCATAAACAAACAGGGTAGCCCATTGTAATTTATTTTCTGCCAAAAACCTGGTGCTTAAAGGTACAAGGCATATCATCATATAAAATAATACACCGAGAAAAATAAAATAACGGTTTGTCTTCCCGATATATTCAAACATCATCCGGTGGCCAAACCACATAATACCCAACACCACAAAGCTGATAACAAAACACATTAAGTGGGGCATTAGCTTTTTGAATGCTGCAACAAATGCTTCCAAACTGGTGTTTTCTATTTCAGGCCATTTCATTTCAATAGCAAGAATAGTCATTGCTACTGCAAAAATGCCATCTCCCAATGCCTCAAGCCGGATGGAACTTAGAGTTAGCTTTTGTTTTGGCAACTCCATAAAAAATATTTAATGGTCAATAAAAAAACCCTGCACTTGTAGTCTGGTTTGCGAGTCCATTACAATTACATCTTTCACTACTGATTTTGGTGAACCCATCCGGCACCAGTTGATAAACTGCTGAAGTGCTTCAATGGTTGCCTGTGCCATAATTTCTACATCACCATTTTCTTTATTTCTCACCCAGCCTGTGATTTGTAATTCGTCAGCTTTTTGTTTGGTATATTTCCTGAAGAAAACGCCTTGTACAATTCCTTTGACAATAATATGTTTTGTACTTATTTCCATACTGATACTTATTCAAAAGTATGAAATAGGTACAATTCGTTTCACTAATAACCATCACCGTCCAAAATGTTGCCAATCCTGCCAAGGATGCTACCTTCTTCTTTGCGGTTATATGTAGCGAAAGAAAGAATACGTGATGCCAGTCTGCTGATGGGTAATGATTGTATCCATACTTTACCAGGCCCTCTTAGTGTTGCAAAAAATAATCCTTCACCACCGAAAATTGAATTTTTGATGCCACCGATAAATTCAATATTGTAATCAACAGTTGCGGTAAAACCAACGATACATCCGGTATCTATTTTCAATAGTTCTCCTGGCATCAGGTCTTTTTCCTGGACAAAACCACCTGCATGCAAAAAAGCCATCCCATCACCTTCCAGTTTTTCCATAATAAAACCTTCGCCGCCAAAGAGGCCTGTGCCTAATTTGCGTTGAAATTCTATACCTATACTCACGCCTTTGGCTGCGCACAGGAATGCATCTTTTTGTGCAATGATTTTACCACCTAAATTCAAAAGGTTAAGTGCAACAACTTTGCCTGTATAAGGTGCTGCAAAACTTACATGTTTTTTTGTGGAAGCATTATTGGTAAATGCTGTCATGAATAAATTTTCACCAACCAGCATTCGTTTGCCGGCACTGAATAATTTACCCATAAGGCTGGTGTTTTGTTGTTGGCTGCCATCGCCGAAAATGGTTTGCATTGAAATGCCATCATCCATCATCATAAAAGCGCCTGGCTCTGCAACTGCGGACTCACCCGGGTCGAGTTCAACTTCTACGTACTGTAATTCTTCGCCGAAAATTTTGTAATCTATTTCATGGTTGCGTATCATGGCTGATAATTTTTAGCGAATGTATAAAATCATGGACTTTTTATTTTGAGAAATTATGTGGTTGGCATGTTGAAAAAAATTGTAAGTAGTTGCTGTTATCATTGCAACAAAAAATAAAAAACATGATAAAGGGGGAACTTGAATGATGGTGCTGTTATGAAAATCCAAAGCCTGTGCAATAAAAAAATTCTTCCATTATTTTTGCGGCTTATGACACAGGAAAAACTAAATGATTTGCGGTCCCGCTTAGCCGGGATAAGGAGGTTTCTTTGACGTTGATAACCGCACACAAAAAATAGAAAATGACCGGCAGCTTTCACTGTCACCGGGTTTCTGGAATGATAATGAAAGGGCGACTGGCATCATGAAAGAAATCAAGACAAATGAATATTGGTTGAAACTGTATAAACAATCTGAAACTGCTGTTGAAGATTTTGCAGTCTTGTTTGATTTCTGGAAAGAAGGTGATGCCACGGAAGAAGAAGCATCAGAAGCGTATAACAATGCATTAAAAGTATTGGATGATGCTGAGTTTAAAAGCACTTTGAACCAGCCGGAAGATGAGTTGCCTGCAGTGTTGCAAATCAATCCCGGTGCAGGTGGTACTGAAAGCCAGGACTGGGCAGAAATGTTGTTGCGCATGTACAGGATGTATGGTGATAAACAAGGTTGGAAAGTAAGTGAACTTGATTACCAGGAAGGTGATGGCGCTGGTATCAAAACTGCAACTTTACAGTTTGACGGCCCCTTTGCTTATGGGTTTTTAAAAGCAGAAAGTGGTGTGCATAGGTTAGTGCGCATTTCTCCATTTGACAGCAATGCAAGAAGGCATACGAGTTTTGCAAGTGTGTTTGTTTATCCTTTGATTGATGATACGATTGAAATCAATGTAAACCCTGCAGACCTTGAATGGGAATTTTACAGGAGTGGAGGCAAGGGTGGACAGAATGTAAACAAAGTGGAAACAGCAGTGCGTTTAAAACATGGGCCATCAGGAATAATTGTAGAATGCCAGCAAAGCAGGACACAGGGTGAAAACCGTGAACTGGCTTTAAAGATGTTGAAGAGCCGGTTATATGAAGAAGAATTGCGGAAGAGAGAAGAAGCAAAGAATGCAACCAATGCAGGCAAGAAAAAAATTGAATGGGGCAGCCAGATAAGAAGCTATGTTTTTCATCCGTATAAAATGATAAAAGACCACCGCACAGATTATGAAGTTGGCAATGTGCAGCCTGTGATGGATGGTGAACTGGATGGTTTTATAAAAGCATACCTGATGAGTGAAAAAGAAACCCAGCAGTAAAAATCTGGTAATAAGAAGACAGAATAGTCGGGTTTAATAGTTTCTTTAATTTTTTAATACCGGGATATAATTGATTCAAATTTTATCCCGGTATTTTTTAATATCAATCATCCACCCTGAAAGAAATTTTACATATCACACCGAAGGTAGTTACCTGGTCACCCTGAACATGTGCTTTAATGTCTTTTACAAAAACAGAATCAATATTACGGACTGTTTTAGAAGCTTCTTTAACTGCTGTACGGATAGCATCGTCAATACTTTTGTCAGATGAAGCAATCACTTCAATTACTTTTACAATTGGCATAAAAAAGTTTTTAAGATTAGAAATAATGAATAGGGGTAAATATCGTAAAAAATTTCTTTTATAAAGTGGCTGAAGAAATGTTGTCATCTGGCTCTTTTATTTTTCCTGATTATTTTTCCAATGAAAGTGAAATTGAAAATTTGAAATTTATTTATTCTCAAATCCAAAACGTATTGCATCTTCAAGCACATTCAGGTTTATGTCATTTATCCTTTTAAATTTAATACAGTAACCAGTTACAGTCGCCTTGCCTAAATCATTTTTATATGTATTGGATAAAAAAGTTTTATCCTCAATGCCCATGATATAAACTGAGATGCCGGTACTGTTTGCACTTAAACCAACCTGGTAAAACTCTTTTGTTTTTCCATCTGCATATTTTATTGTACGAATGCCATAACCAATATTCGGGTTAGAAATAATTTTTCCTTTTTCATCTATACCATCAAGGAACCATAGTTTACATCCGGGGTTTATCTTTAGTATAAGCTGATGCAAAGTTTGCATTTCATCCTGCTTTGGTAAAGGCTGGCTTTCAAGATAAGTTTTGATTTGTGTTTTTACATTCATAGATAAAATAATTAATTGTTGTTTAATTTGATGAAATCATCAATTGCTGTTTACTATTTTTCAATTAAAATGTTTTCGCCTTCCCAGATGCTTTCATTATTTTTTTTATAAAAATTATCCTACTCCAACTCTTCACATGTGAAGCTGTGTTTTTTTAAGAGCTCCACGATGGGTAAAACAATGTTTTCTTCACAGTCAATACGCAAAATCTTATCACAATCTTCAAGGTCAAAATTCCATTTTGCATTGGATAAGATATTTTCAATATGCGGGCTGAGTTGCTTTGCCTGCATTTCTGTAATGACAGATGTTTTGAAAACGTAAATCATTTCTGTGAAAGTTTTTCCAGCAATTCTTCCAGGTTGGCCAATGACATTTTCATTCCTTGTGTGAAGCCATCAAGGATCCTTTCTAATCTTTCCAGTGATTCATTATAGATAATGATACTCACTTTTGTTTTGCCATCATGTTCGGTGAAATTATGATCCCATTCTGAACCGGTTGGTTCAGGATTTTCATCTTTATCTGCAAAAGCATTATACATTTTAAAGTTAGTCCTGGGAGTAATGGATGTGTATTCCTGTATAGCCCAACGTTCAATTCCATCCGGGCTTATCATAGCATAAAATCTTTTACCACCAACTTTAAAATCCTGGTATTTTGTTTTAGCAGTGAAAGGTTTTGGCGCAATCCATTGGTCAATAAGTTCTGCTTTTGTAAATGCATCCCAGACTAATGAAAGTTCTGCATTGAATTCCCTGGTGATGTAAACCGTTTTGGCTGATTTGTCAACAGTAAAGTCGAATAATAAAGTGTTTGTCATTTTTTATTATTGTTAGATAAAAAATTTTCTAAAGAAGTTTTGATAAGGTATGTCCATCCTTCTACAAAATTGCTGAATGCAAAATCCAGGTTGCTTGATGGGAATGTTTCTAATCCTTCATGTGTCAAAACAAGTTTTGTTTTGTTGCCTTGGTCAAATAATTCAAATGTTACAAATGAGTTGCCTTCAAAGCCATCATACCTCCAACTGTATTTTAGTTTTTTTTCTTTTATAACTTCTGTTACCTGGCATAAGTGGAGATATTGTTTTTCGGGCGAAGGGCCACCTTTAAATTCAAATTTGAAACCCACTTCAGGTTTGAAATCAGGCAAATCAAAATACCATTCTTTCATTAATTCCTTTTGTGTTATTGCCTGCCATACATCAGCAACCGGTGCATTAAATGTCCGCTCAATTGTAAATGGTTGTTGTTTCATTTCTTTTTTGATTTGGTTTTTGAAGTCTGCATTTTTGATAAAAGATTATCCAATTGATTGAACCTTGTTTCCCAGATTTTCCTGTATTGTTCAAGCCATTTGTCAATCTCTTTCATCTTTTCAATTTCTAGTGAATAATAAATTTCCCTGCCTTGCTGTTCCTGTTTTACTAACCTGCATTCAGTGAGTATGCGCAGGTGTTTTGAAATTGCCTGTCGTGTGGAATTAAAATTATCTGCAATGGCATTAGGTGTCATTGCATGTATTGCTATCAAAGCAATGATAGCTCTTCTTGTCGGGTCTGCTATTGCCTGGAAAATATCTCTTCTCATACCTGGTCCCTTTTTTATGCAACTAATCAGTTGCAAATATATATGCAACTATTTGGTTTCGCAAATTTTTTTTTTGAATGTTGCAGGTAAGGTTATGTATTGCTGATAAAAGATGGGTGAATCTTTGATATATGCTGGATCATTTTGTATGAATGAAAAAAGTTTTTTTGCTCTCATGTATGATGTATTATTTGTATAATATTTTTTTATGAGCGCTCATATATAAAAGCTTTATCGGCAGAAATCGTTTCAGTTAATTTATCGGCAGAATTTTTTTTAAAATCAATTGCTGACTGTTGAAGAAAATTTCTGGATGGCAGCAATAAAAATCAGGTTGTTTCAACTGATAATCCTATTTTAGTTTTTTTTATTTCATTAATGCATTTATGATGAATTCAATTAAAAGCTTTCTTGCTTTCATTTTATTATTTTCAATTTGCCCTCATTTACAAGCGCAAACTTTTCAACCTAAAATGAAAAGCATATATCATGATGGTTGGATTGACCTGAATAAAAACGGTAAGAAAGATATTTATGAAGATCCGTCAAAACCAATTGATGAAAGGGTAGAAGACCTGTTGTCGCAGATGAATGTGAATGAAAAGACCTGCCAGTTAGCTACATTGTATGGTTATCATCGTGTATTAAAAGATTCATTGCCTACACCCGGATGGAAAAATGAAATATGGAAAGATGGTATTGCAAATATTGATGAGCACCTCAATGGTTTTATTGAATGGAATGTGCCAACATCATCAATTGAAATTATCAAAGACATTAAAAAGCATGTGTGGGCTATGAATACCACGCAGGCATTTTTTATTGAAGATACAAGGCTTGGTATCCCTGCTGATTTTACCGATGAAGGCATCCGTGGTGTGGAAGCTTACGGCACTACTGGTTTTCCTACTCAACTGGCATTAGGCGCAACCTGGGATAAAGATCTTGTTTATAAAGTTGGCCGTATCACAGGATTGGAAGCACGTGCCATGGGTTATACCAATGTGTATGCGCCAATACTTGATGTGGCAAGAGATCAGCGATGGGGCAGGTTGGAAGAAAGTTATGGCGAATCTCCATATTTAGTCGGTAGCCTTGGAACCCAGATGGCGCTTGGCATGCAGAAAGATCATACCATTGTTTCCACTGCAAAACATTATGCTTTGTATAGTGCAAATTTTGGTGCACGTGAAGGTGATGCACGCACTGATCCGCAGATACCACGACGTGAAGCAGAGACATTGCTGGTTTATCCTTTCAGGAAAGTAATTAAAGATGCAGGTATACTGGGAGTAATGGCTTCATACAATGATTATGATGGCATCCCAATCATCGGCAGCTATTACTGGCTCACTCAAAAGCTGAGGGAAGAATTAGGTTTCAAAGGTTACGTAGTTTCTGATAGTGAAGCGTTGGAATATCTTTTTGAAAAACATGGTGTGGCGCAAGACAGGCAGGATGCAGTGGCACAAGCTGTGAATGCAGGGCTGGATGTGCGAACTAATTTTACTCCGCCAGAAACAATGATCCTTCCGTTAAGAAAAAATATTGAGGAAGGAAAAGTTTCATTGGAAACATTGAACAACAGGGTGCGTGAGGTGTTGCGTGTAAAATTCTGGCTGGGCTTGTTTGATCATCCATATATTGAAGATGCTGCAAAGTCAGAAGCAATAGTTAATAATCCTGAACATAAACAAGTTTCACTGCAGGCATCAAGAGAATGTATTGTGTTGCTGAAAAATGATAAACAGATTTTACCATTAAATAAAAAAATTAAATCAATTGCAGTGATTGGCCCTAATGCTGATAATGCTGATTATGCAGATACACATTATGGCCCGCATGGCACGAAAGGTATAACAGTACTGGAGGGTATTAAAGAAAAATTAGGAAGTGGTGTTAAAGTGAGTTACGCCAAAGGTTGTGAGATAGTAGATAAACACTGGCCCGAAAGTGAAGTGTTGCCACAACCACCTGGGAAAAATGAACAATTACAAATGGATTCGGCAGTTGCAATTGCAAAAAAAGCAGATGCAGTAGTAATGGTGATGGGAGGAAATACCATCACTGCAGGTGAAAGCAAATCGCGTACAACCCTTGACCTGCCTGGGTTTCAGCTTGATCTGATTAAAGCTGTAAAAGCAACAGGCAAACCTGTTGTGATAGTATTTATTAATTCACAACCTATCAGTTTTAATTGGGTACACGAAAATGTGGATGGCATTTTGGAAGCCTGGTATCCCGGAACGTACGGCGGTACTGCTATAGCTGATGTGTTGTTCGGCGATTATAATCCGGGTGGAAAATTAACGCTCACATTTCCAAGATCAGTAGGTCAGTTGCCGATGAATTTCCCATCAAAACCAGGAGCACAAACTGATGTAGGAGAAACAGCAAGGTTGAAAGGAAAATTATATCCTTTTGGATATGGATTAAGCTACACAACTTTTTCTTACAGCAATTTAAAAATCATTCCTTCAAAACAAAATTCACAAGGCAATGTTGAAGTAAGTTTTGATGTTACCAACACCGGCAGCCGTGAAGGAGATGAAGTAGCACAATTGTATATTCATGAAAAAGTAACTACTGTTACGACTTATGAAAAACAATTGCGTGGTTTTGAAAGAGTAAATCTAAAACCCGGCGAAAAGAAAACTGTTCACTTTACTTTGAATCCTGAAGATCTTGGGCTTTGGAACCGTGATATGCATTTTGTTGTTGAACCCGGAACTTTTGAAGCGATGGTGGGTTCATCTTCTGAAGATATAAGGTTAAAGCAAGATTTTGAAATTGAATAAATGGACTTTCTGTAAGTATAAATTTTTTTGGTATTAACGTTTATGGTACTTGCGAAGAAATATTAAGTCAGCAACAATTCTCTCCCTTTTGTTGTGGTGGGCATTTTACAGTACCATAACTGCAAAACACGCAACAATCACCCGGCCTGGGTTTTAATACAA
The DNA here is from genome assembly GCA_964400415.1 of uncultured Parafilimonas sp. Taxonomy (GTDB): domain Bacteria; phylum Bacteroidota; class Bacteroidia; order Chitinophagales; family Chitinophagaceae; genus Parafilimonas. The sequence goes on along the minus strand of CAYNTP010000005.1, from coordinate 79,323 downwards.
TCCCGCAGTTTTCACACTGGTAGAAAAACCTGCAGGCATCTTCAGGCATTGTTTCTGATTTGCTGTGCCCGCAGTTGGGGCAGGTAATGATTGACTGAAGTTGTATTGAATTATTGTCTTTCAAAATTGTGACGATTTAAACAAATAAAACTGGAACCATAAAAATGATTTGTTGTTATGTGATGATAAAAGTCTCTCCCTCCAAAGCCAGTTCCACATTGGGGAACACAGCTTTTGCCTCGAGGAGAAAGTCGTCCAACTTTTCATAACTGCTGCTGAAATGGCCGATGATAAGTTTCTTCACTTCTGCAAGTTTAGCCAGCATTGCAGCCTGTCCTGCAGTTGAATGATAACGGCTGATAGCCTTATCCAGCTTATCTTCCAGGTATGTTGCTTCATGAAACAATACATCAACATGTTTTATTTTTTCAGCAAGTTCTTCTTTAAACATTGTATCAGCCGAATAAGCATAACTTCTTGAAGGCTTATTGGGAAAGGTCAATACTTCATTTGAAATGGTGATTCCGTTGTTGATGTAATCTTCACCTCTTTGTAGTTTATCAAAATATTCAACAGGGATTTTATTTGCTTTCACCGCGTCAATATTTATTTTCCTGGGCTTTCTCTTTTCCCTGAAAATAAAACCCCAGCAGTCAATCCGGTGAAAGACTTTAAAACTTTCTACAGAATAGTTTTCTTCATCAACCAATAATTGTTCACCTTCCAAAACATGAAAGTGTAGCGGGTATGGCATTTGTGCATCCGATACTTTTAGCTGCATCTCTATAATATTTTTTAATGGCTGCGGGGCATAAATATGCAAAGGTTGGGTACGATGCAATAATCCATAACTTGTCACCAAACCCGGCAACCCGAAGTAATGATCACCATGCAGGTGGGAAATAAAAATATGATTGATGCGGCTCCGTTTTATCCTGTACAGGTTCATCTGCATCTGTGTGCCTTCACCACAATCTATTAAAAAAAGATGGTCGTTGAGCGTGATGACCTGTGCTGCAGGGTGCCGGTTGTATGCGGGCAGCGCTGAATTGTTACCAAGTATGGTTACGCCAAACATGGAGCAAAGTAACTTGATAAATTGATAATTTCTGCAAATAGATTTATGTTAACCAAATAGGGTGTATAAACCTACCGGAAAGATGAAGGAGAAAATTGTCCTTTTATTTACCTCCGGTTACAAGATTCATTGTGGCAACAGGTTTGACAAAATATCTTCTGCAGGTTAATTAATGCAATATTTATTTATCCAGGGTAAATAAAACTGCTTTTTTTGCGACATGCATTTCACATTTTTACCTTTCTTAAACAAGCTTTACCAAACAAAAAATTCTTCCGTAACATTGCAGCATGCTTCAAAAGAATTACAGCATTTATTCTGAAGATTTAAGCGATGTGCAATTGTATATCGAGGCAGGGAAAAACCATCTTGCCTGCTGGTGCAGGAAAGAAAATGATGCAAAGCTTAAAGCTTTTGAATTGTTTCAGAGTGGTGGTTATACTGCATCAGAATTTGAAAAACTAATTGATTCTGCCAGGTTGCATTCACGCTTGCTTACAATGCCTGTAAGCAAAACCTTTTTTTCATGGAATACCAATGAAACTTTATGCATCCCAGCTTCAACCAGTGATGATGGATTCCTGCAATCCAATTTTCAATTGATGTTTGGTGATGCAGCAGGAAAAAAAATTGAATCAACATTGGTGAATGATTTTGTAGTAGCCTGGCGTTTGGATGATAGGCTACAACGGGTTGCAGAGGAAAGCTTCAGGGGCGCTTCGTTCTCTCATCAATATGTGTCGTTGCTACATTCTATCGGCGCTGATAAAAAAGACGGCATTTATATATTCTTTTATCCTTCTTGTTTCACATTGTTTGCATTCCGGGATGATAAAATGTTATTGGCGCAAACAAAAAAATACAAACTGCCGGAAGATGTTTTGTATTCAATTTTGAATACCTGTGAACAATATGCAATTGAAAAAGCTACACCTGTTTATTGCGGTGGTTTTATTGATGCTCAATCAAAATTATACGACACTTTGTATCAATACCTCGAAGGTTTGCAACTGGTCAATGTGGATGAAAAGATGTTGGAGATAGAAGCCTTTAAAAATTATGCGCCACATTTTTTTGCTCCTTATATAAATCATATTGTATGAGGATTATTTCCGGATATCTCGGTGGCAGGAAAATTCATCCGCCTGCAAAAATGCCTTATACAAGACCGACAACAGATATTGCCAAAGAAGGCCTTTTTAATATTTTACAATCACGAATTGATTTTGATGGCGCAAAAACATTGGATCTTTTTGGTGGAACAGGTTGTATCAGTTATGAATTAGCATCGCGTGGTGCAGGTGATTTGACCATTATTGAAAAAGATGCAACGATGTATGCCTTCATCAAAAAAAATATTGTGGATTTTAAAATTGAAAATGCTGTTGTGATCCGCTCTGATGTTTTTAGTTTTCTTGAAACCTGTTCTTCTCAATATGATTTTATTTTTGCAGGACCACCTTATGCACTCAACACAATTGATGAATTGCCTAAAATAATTGTTGAAAAAAACCTGATTGCAGAAGATGGATATTTTGTCCTGGAGCATACACCGAGGAATGATTATGAAAAATTTCCGGGGTTTAGTTTCAAAAGAAATTATGGAACAACCGTATTCTCATTTTTTGAAAAAAAATAAATAAAATATTCTCATCAGGGAATAAAAATTATGCAATCAATTTTTGTAACAGGCATCGGAACCGATATCGGCAAAACAGTTGTTTCAGCTATTCTGGTGGAAGCGCTGCATGCAAATTACTGGAAACCCATACAGGCAGGTTATGATGATGGGACTGATGCCAGCAGGATCAGTTCGATGATCAGCAACAATGAAACTATCGTTTACCCTGAAACATATAAATTGAAAATGCCTGCTTCACCACATATTGCAGCGAGGGAAGAAGGAATTGAAATTGACCTTGAAACTATTTACAGTGATTATATTTCAATACAAAAAAAAATAATCTCAAATGATGCAGGGCGCAACAACCAGTACCTCATCATTGAAGGAGCAGGTGGATTGATTGTTCCATTAAACAATACAACTTTTATTATTGACCTCATTAAAAAAATCAATGCAAAAGTTGTTTTGGTCAGCAGGAATTACCTGGGTAGCATCAATCATTCTCTTTTAACAGCACAGGTTTGCATGTCAAATAAGATTGATGTATTGGGATGGATCTTTAATGACCAATACCTGCATTATGAAGATGAAATTGTACAATGGAGCGGGTACAGAAAATTAGCATCTATTCCTGCAGTGAAGGATGTAGACAGGGATTTTATTGCCTCACAGGCAACCATTTTAAAGAAATCTTTTGAGACGATATAAACAAGTGAGTTGCTATGTAACATTCACTTCTTTGAACCAACAATGTATAGCGGGAATTCACTGTAAAACATTCAACCTGTTTTGCTTCAACTTTGAAACCGTATATTTGATTTTTGCATTACAGCAGGCATTATGAATTTTAATTCTTTCTTTTTACGATCATTCAGGATATTATTGTTTCCCTTCTCATTATTGTATGGATTGATTGTGGTAATCCGCAACTATTTGTACAATAAAAATATTTATCGTTCAGCAGAATTTAATCTTCCTGTTATTTGTGTCGGCAATTTAGTTGCCGGGGGCTCAGGCAAATCGCCAATGGTGGAATACCTGCTGGATTTATTACATAGGAAATTTTCAGTTGCCACCATCAGCCGTGGTTATAAAAGGCAAACAAAAGGATATGCATTGGCCAATGAAAATACCAACGCATTGGAGATTGGTGATGAGCCTATGCAGTTTCATACGAAGTTTCCAGATGTTGCTGTGGCAGTGGGAGAAGAAAGGGTTGTGGCAATACCACAACTGTTGCAGGACAAACCTGGCACAGAAGTAATCATCCTCGATGATGCTTTTCAACACCGTGCTATAAAAGCAGGTTTGAATATTTTGCTGACTGTTTATAAAGATTTATATGTTGATGATTTCTTTTTACCCACAGGTGATTTGAGGGACCAGAAAAGTTCTGCATCAAGGGCTGAAATAATTGTAGTTACTAAATGCCCTAAAGATTTAAGTGAAGATGAAAAACAGGAAATCAAAGAAGAATTAAAAATTGAAAAGGCGCAGCATTTGTTTTTTACAAGTATAGAATATGGCAACCCATACCACATCATTACAAAAGAAACAAAAAAGCTTTCAGGGAAAGATGAAATATTATTAGTGTATGGCATCGCAAACCCGGAACAGTTAAAAAAATATGTAGCAGATCATTCCTCAGTTTATGAAGAAATAAGTTACAGCGACCATCATATATTTTCAATTGATGATTTGAAAGACATCAATAAAAAATTCGGAAAAATTTCTTCACCTGCTAAAATAATCCTCACCACTGAAAAAGATGCTGTACGGCTGTTGAAATACACTGATCAGTTATTAAACATACCCTTATATATTTTGCCAATAAGGCACCACTTCTTATTTAACCAGGCTAATGAATTTAATCAACTGGTTTTTGAATTTATAAGTGGATTTAAAAAAGAAAATACAGATGAAACATAAAAAGACAAAACACCATTCTTCACAGTCGTTTATTTTGAAGGGCACTTTAGATATTGCCCGTAGTGGTTTAGGTTATGTTGTTATCAAAGATGGCAGCGGTGATGTTTTGGTGCGGCCGGGTAATTTCAACAATGCCCTGCATGGCGACACAGTGCGTGTGAAAGTGTTTAAAGAAAATATTTCAACAGGAAAAAAAGAAGGTAAGATTACTGAAGTGGTAGCAAGGCAACGTACAGAATTTATCGGCACAATACAGTTGTCAACCAACTATGCGTTTTTTGTACCAGATACAGACAAACCAATGCCTGACCTGTACATTCCCCTTGATAAAATAAAAGGCGCACAACATAAGGAAAGAGTCGTAGCACGTTTGGTGCAATGGAATAAAGAAGATAAAAAGCCTGTTGGTGAAGTTGTGAAAGTGCTGGATGCTGAAGATGAAAATGATGCTGCAATGCAGGAAATTATCAGTGATAGTGGTTTCCCATTATCATTCCCGGATGAAGTGCTGGAAGAAAGTGAAATCATAAGTGATAAAATAAGTGCAAAAGAATCAAAGCACAGAAAAGATTTCAGGGAAGTGCTCACATTTACAATTGACCCTGTGGATGCAAAAGATTTTGATGATGCCATTTCAATCAAAGCAATAAAAAAAGGCCTCTTTGAAATTGGTGTGCACATTGCAGATGTCAGCCATTTTGTAAAAACAGGAACTGCTTTGGATAATGAAGCATACAACCGTGCCACATCAGTGTATTTACCCGACCGCGTAAACCCGATGTTACCTGAAAATATTTCAAATGTTTTATGTTCATTACGCCCAGGTGAAGACAAGTGTACATTTTCCGCAGTGTTTGAAATGGATACAAAAGGTGATGTGAAAAAAACATGGATAGGAAAAACGCTGATTCACTCAGACCATCGTTATACTTATGAAGATGTACAGAAAATAATCGAAAGCGGTAAAGGAAAATACGAAGAAGAGATTTTATTGCTGAATGGCATTGCACAAAAAATGCGCAAAGAAAGATTCAGGCATGGAGCCATTAATTTTTCATCACAGGAGGTACGTTTTAAATTAGATGAAAAAGGAAAACCAATTGGTATCATTGTGAAAGAAAGTAAAGAGTCGCACCAGTTGATTGAAGAGTTCATGTTGCTTGCCAATAAAAAAATTGCAGAGTACGTAAGCAACATAAAGGTGGACAATAAAAACATTCCATTTCCATACCGCACACATGATGAACCTGATAAAGAAAAGCTGATTCCTTTTGTAGAATTTTCAAGAAAGTTCGGGCACAAATTTGATATGAGTTCACCGGAAAAAATAGCAGCAAGTTTTAACCGGTTATTAAAAGATGCTGAAGGTAAACCGGAACAACATGTGTTGGAACAGTTAGGCATCCGAACAATGGCCAAAGCAGCTTATACTACCAACAATATCGGTCATTATGGTTTAGGTTTTGAAAACTATTGTCATTTTACTTCACCCATCCGCAGGTACCCTGATATCATGGTGCACCGCATAGTGGAAAGTTGCCTGAAAGAAAAACCTTTGATTGATAAAAAAATGGATGAGAAATGCAGCCATTGCAGTGAAAGGGAACGTGCAGCGATGGATGCAGAGCGTGCAGCCAACAAGTACAAACAGGTTGAATTCATGTTGCAATATATCGGTGAAGATTTTGATGCGGTTATCAGTGGTGTTGCACGATTTGGTTTCTGGGCAGAGACTGTTGAACAAAAATGTGAGGGGCTTGTAAGCATAAATGATTTGAGTGATTATGATGAGTTCAGGTTAATAGAAAATGATTACAGCCTGGTGGGCAGGAGAAGCGGCAGGAAATTCCGGATGGGAGATAATGTGCGGATTAAAGTTGTAGCAGCCAATCTTGATAAGAGACAGTTGGATTATGAATGGGTGAAAGAAAGTAAGGGAAAAACAAAAGCAACATCAAAACCAAAAATCAAATCCAATAAGAAACCGAAGAAAGAAAAGTTGTAAAGTGTTTTTTAGATAAAACTCATCCCGATTTTTTGTAAGAAGTTTTCAAAAGCTTTTATCTAAGTAAAACAATTGTGCCTTTCCTGATCATACGCTTATTATTATATGAATAGTTGATAACATAAATATAAACACCTGTAGCAAGCGGGAAGTTTTTATAAACCCCATTCCATCCATTATTGATGTCTCTTGTTTCAAATACCGGTTGCCCGAACCTGTTAAAAATTTTCATAGCAAAATTTTGTAAGGGGATGTTTGTACATTGAGGTTTCACTTTAAACAAATCATTTAATCCATCATTATTCGGAGTAAAAGCTCCAGGAATATAGAACGAGCATGAATCACATTTTTGAATGACAACATTGATAGAATCTCTTTTTACACATCCGAATTCGTCTGACAATTCAACCCAATAATTACCTGACTTGCTGATATCCTGATAATAATCCTGTGAGCCATCCTGCCACACATGGGTAGATATATATGAACGAAGCGCATTTAATTTAAGTGTAGCTGGAGTGCAAAGCATGGTATCGTTTCCCAAACTAAACTGCCAGAGTTTTGAAAATGTTACGGAATAGGGTAAACTGTTTAAACACTTACCATTTTGCAAATCTATATGGACTGTATAACTACCTTCCGCATCAATTGAATCCGGCACTTTATATACATCTAAAATGGCGCCGGATAATTTACTACCATCTTTATACCATTGATATGAAGCATTGTTGTATGATGGAGCCTGTAATACATAACCACCTGTGCATGGATTTCCAGAAAGAGTATTAATAAGTTTGTATTCAAAGCCGGCAGTTGTATTTAATATAAAATTATCCATGAAGTAATGAACGTCAGTATCACCAATGTTTCCGTTTAATGAACAGTCTGGGCCAACTCCAATACAATTCACATCAAATGATGGCGTAAAAACAATAACACCTTTCACCCATTCGTTCTGGCCAAATAACTGAACTGTTCCCAATTGAACCCAACCACTACGATTTGAAAGACATCCTTCAGCAGAGTCAGGATTATCATTGGCAATAGGATATGTGGGGCAATCCTTTCTTCCAAAAATGCCAACCCTAAAGGGGCTTATAGAACCTTCGGGAGAACCATAATCGGACCTGGTTTTCCCAAAAGCAAAATCAAAACTAAAGACATAAGATGTACCTGCTTTTAAGGGAGATGCAAGGCATGAAGTTATATAATCTTTTATGCTTTTTGATTCTACGGAACTGGTATTATACTGACCAATTGCAATAAACCCTTTACCATCAGGTACAGGCAGAGGTACAGATAAAAACACGTACCCGTTACTTGAAAAAAAAGAGGTGTCGAAAACACTGTATAGACTATCAATTATACAGTCGTAATTGAAATAGTTAATTTCCCGGTTCTTTGCAAAAGGATGCCAACCCGGAACTGTTACTCCTCCATAATATAATGGGGCATCTATTACACCATGTTCAGAATTATTATCATCTGTCTTGCAAATAGAATGTTGTTCAAAGGAATTATTAGTTAGCAAGGATGCAGGTAAAGAATCATAGCATGGTGGTTGTGCAGCAGTTGTCGTTATAAAAAATATTAAAATCACTGCATAAAAAGATTTACTTATTAGCCACATACATTTTTCCTTTTTCTAAAAACTTTTCGGTGCAGAGGGTGAAACGCTTCTATCATTGCAGGGGGGATGCAACCCTGGTATCAATCAATTTAAGATGAATTTTAGAAATGTCAACAATAAAATACTTCTACAAGATTGTTTTGATTGATTAAATTAAATGCATCTAAAGTTAATCATCCTAATGAAATAATTTTTGTTTTTAATTAAAAATCCGAAGAAAGAAAAGTTGTAATCCTATTAATCAAATGATTAACCTGGGTAAGAAAATTCTTTTTAGATTTTATGTGCTTAATCTCATTTTACTGCACAAATTATGCATCCATAAATCGAAACTTTAATAAGCTGGATTTAATAATATTGATGGGTGAAATAATATTTTTAGAAGACTGTAATAAATTCAAATTTTTCATTTTGGATTTTTAATTCTTAATTCGCTGCATGTTTTCATTTAAAGAATTAACAGCACAGTTTACCCAACATTTCAATACATCACATTTTCCTGAAGAACCGCAGAGCTTATATGCTGCGGATGATTATTTTCTTGGCCTTGGTGGAAAGCGTATCCGGCCTGTAATATGTTTAATGGGTAATGAATTGTTTGGTGAAATCCATGATGATGCCTGGCAGGTAGCGACAGCTATTGAACTGTTTCACAATTTCACCCTCATACATGATGATATCATGGATGCAGCAGCCCTGCGCCGTGGTTTGGAAACAGTACATTATAAATACGGTTCAAACACTGCTTTGCTGGCAGGTGATGTGATGCTGGTGGTGGCGTATGAATACCTGAATAAAATCAATACATCATATCTGAAATCCATCATCAATATTTTCAGTAAGACAGCTAAGGAAGTCTGCGAAGGACAGCAACTTGATATGGATTTTGAAAAAATGCAGAATGTTTCATTGGATGATTATTTAAAAATGATTGAACTGAAAACTTCTGTATTGCTGGCTGCCAGTTTGAAAATGGGCGCTATCATCGGGGGTGCAGGTGAAGGCAACCAGGAAAATTTATACCAGTTTGGTAAAAACCTCGGCATTGCATTCCAGGTGCAGGATGATTATTTAGATGCATTTGGCGACCCTGGCAAAGTGGGCAAAACTGTTGGTGGCGATATCATGCAAAACAAAAAAACATTTTTATTGATACATGCCCTTGAAACTGCCAACGCACAACAAAAGGACGAGCTCAATCAATTATTAGCGACCAACCCGGAAAATAAAGTAGAACGTGTTTTACAGATTTTCCGTGATTGCAATGTGGACGACTGGGCAAAACAATTAAAGCAACATTATTTTGACAAAGCAATGTTTCACCTAGAGGAAGTGGCAGTGCTATCATCAAGGAAAAAACCCCTGATAGAGATAGCTGGTTTCTTAATCCAGAGAGATTATTAATCTATCGCTTTAGTATTTGCGAAGTTGAATGATGGATATGCATCAGAAGCCTGGCGCCCAGAAATTATGCATGAAAATTTACAGGCCTTCCGGATTACACAACCACATTCACCATTTTATTTTTTATAAAGATGATTTTCTTTGGTTCTTTACCATCTAACCATTTCTGAACAACTTCATTTTGCAACACCATCTTTTTAATTTCATTTTCATGTGCGTCTAAAGAAATATTCATGGTAGTACGCAATTTCCCATTAATGCTTATCGGGTATTGTTTTGATGATTCAACCAGGTATTTAGCATCAAATGCAGGATAAGCTGCATCCAGCACACTACCATCATTACCCAATGCATGGTAAAGCTCTTCAGCAATATGCGGCGCATAAGAAGAAAGCATGATAACCAAAGGTTGCAGAATTGTTTTCTTGTGGCATTTTAAATCAGTCAGTTCATTGGTGCAAACCATAAATGCTGAAACTGCTGTATTATAAGAAAATCGTTCTGTATCTTCTTCAATTTTTTTGATGGCTTTGTGCAATATTTTTAATTCAGCATCAGTTGCTGAGTTATCATTCCATACCTGGCCTTTTACTTCATCATAAAACAACCGCCAGAATTTTCTCAGGAAACGGTGTACACCTTCAATGCCTTTTGTATCCCAGGGTTTACTTTGCTCTACGGGGCCTAAAAACATTTCATACATACGGAAAGTATCAGCGCCATATTTTTCAACCAAATCAGATGGGTCAACAGTGTTGAATTTTGACTTTGACATTTTTTCTGTTTCAACACCGCAGATATATTTTCCGTCATCTAAAATAAATTCCGCGTTGGCATATTCAGGTTTTGATTTTTTAAATGCATCAATATTTAATTCAACTCCATCAACAATGTTTACATCTACACGGATTGCATCAACATCATGATTATTGATTTTATTAAAAGAGATAAAAGTGTTGGCATTATTTTTATCACGGTATATAAACCTTGAACTGCCTTGAATCATTCCCTGGTTCAATAATTTTTTGTATGGTTCATCAAAATTGATTAAGCCCAGGTCAAATAAAAATTTAGTCCACATGCGGCTATATAATAAATGGCCAACTGCATGTTCAGTACCTCCAACATACACATCCACCTGGTTCCAATAGTCGCTTGCTTTTTTATCACAGAATGTTGCCTGGTTGCCCGGGTCCATGTACCTCAAAAAATACCAGGATGAACCTGCATAGCCGGGCATGGTGTTGGTTTCGCGAAGGAAGACCTCACCCTCTGCGCCATTCATATTTGATTTATTGTTGGGGGTGAGGTCAACAATCGAATCATCATCCACTTCCACCCAATCTTTGATATTTGCCAAAGGCCCTTCACCTTCAGGCCCTGGTTTATAATGCTCCACATCCGGTAATTGTAATGGCAACTCATCTTCTTTCAACGGATAGGCAATACCATCTTTCCAAACAATTGGAAATGGTTCACCCCAATAACGCTGCCTGCTAAAAGCAGCATCACGCATTTTATAATTCACTTTTGCTTTGCCATATCCTATGCCTTCAATATCATTTAGTATTTCTACCATAGCATCTTTCATCAGCATGCCGGTAAGAAAATTACTGTTCACCAGTTCAGCATCTTTAGTAGGATTGGCTTCTTCTCCATTAAACTTATCACCCAAAATATTGGTGATAGGAATATTAAAATGTTTTGCAAACCTGAAGTCGCGTTCATCACCACAAGGCACGGCCATGATAGCTCCGGTGCCATAACCTGCCAACACATATTCGCTGATATAAACAGGCACTTCCCTCTTATCAAATGGGTTGATGGCATAAGCGCCGGTAAATGCACCACTGATTGTTTTTTCAGCCATACGTTCACGTTCGCTACGGCTCTTTACCCAGGCAATATATTCTTCAACTTCTTTCTTATGTTTATGCGTTGTGATTTCTTCAACCAGTTCATGTTCCGGCGCCAATACCATAAAGTCAACACCAAAAATGGTATCAGGCCTTGTAGTAAATACCTTAACTTTTTTATCAGAATCATCAATAGCAAAATTGATTTCAGCGCCATAACTTTTACCAATCCAGTTTGTCTGCATTTCTTTCATTGCATCACTGAAATCCACTGTTTGCAGGCCTTCCAGCAAACGGTCTGCATATTCTGTTATGCGCAAATACCACTGGCGCAATTTCTTTTTTACAACAGGATAGCCACCACGTTCGCTCACGCCATTTATCACTTCATCATTTGCCAATACAGTACCGAGGGCTTCACACCAGTTCACTTCACCATAACCACAATAGGCAAGCCTGTATTCCATCAGTATTTCCTGCTGTTGTTTTTCAGAGAAATTTTTCCATTCTTCTGCTGAAAACCTGTTGCCTGATGAGGGTAATTTATAATTGGAATCAGGAAAAGGATGGTAGAGGTTGCCATCTTTTTCAAATTCACTCACCAGGAAATCTATGTTGTCTGCTTTTTGAGTTTGCCTGTTAAAAAATGATTTGAAGAGTTGCAAAAAAATCCATTGTGTCCATTTATAATAAGCAGGGTCGCTGGTATTTACTTCACGGCTCCAATCGAAACTAAAACCAATCTTATCCAACTGCTTCCTGAAATTCTGAATGTTCTGCGCAGTTGAAATTGCAGGGTGTATTCCATGTTCAATTGCATATTGTTCTGCCGGTAAACCAAAAGCATCATAACCCATCGGGTGCAAAACATTGAATCCTTTTAATCTTTTATACCGTGCATAAATATCGCTGGCTATATAACCCAAAGGATGGCCCACATGCAAGCCAGCGCCACTTGGATATGGAAACATATCCAACACATAATATTTTGGCTTTGCTGATTGGTTATTTACTGTATATGTTTTGTTTTCAACCCACCATTCCTGCCATTTTTTTTCTATTTCGCGGAACTGATATTCCATAAAATTTTAAAAGTTTTTATCAATGCTAATAATATTTTTACCATTGTTTAAAATGAAAACTTCAAATCATTTTTATTTTTAAATGGGTTAAATATATAAGCGCTTATATATTTACAATTTTTATTCCTGTTACACTTTTTGCTAATGATGTTGCTGCTCTTCCAAAAAAATAACATTACTGTAAAATAAAATTTTACAATGGCTGCAAACCTAAGTAAAAGCTAAGAAAGAATACGTGGGATGCGTTGTTCCAGCAGCATTAAATCTGTCAGCACCATTGCAGTAACAGCTTCCAGCACTACCGGCACCCTTAAAGCAATGCATAAATCATGTCTGCCTTTTACAGAAAAACTTTCTACCTGGTTGGTTTCCCAGTTAAGGGTTTGTTGTTCTTTTGGTGTGGATGAAGTAGGCTTTACAACAATGCGAAGTACAAGTTCATTTCCATTGGTAATGCCACCAACGATGCCACCGGCATGATTGGTTTTGGTTTTTCCTGAAGCATCAATGATGGCATCGTTGTGCTCTGTGCCAAACATTTTTGCGGCTTTAAAACCTGCGCCAAACTCAACACCTTTTACAGCAGGTATGGCAAATACAGCATGTGCCAATAATGATTCAGCGCTATCAAAAAAAGGTTCGCCTAAACCAAGCGGTAAATTATTCACCCTGCATTCAACAATCCCGCCAACAGAATCTTTTGCATCAATAGCTTTCTGAAGCCCTTTTTCCAAATCCTGTTCACCACCAATTTCAAGAATAGAAGCTTTGACTGTGATACCGGCGACATCTGAATTTTGTTTGCCTGTAGTTTGTGCCAATAATTTTTTTGCCACAACACCTACTGCAACGAGGCAGACTGTTAACCTGCCACTGAAATGCCCACCACCACGATAATCTTCAAATCCGCCAAACTTTTTGCTTGCTACAAAATCAGCATGGCCGGGCCTTGGCACTGACCTTTGTTTGGCATAATCGCCGGAGCGGGTATTATTATTTTCAAAAATTATTGTCAGTGGTGCGCCTGTGGTTTTATTATTAAACAAACCGCTTTTAAAAATAGGCAGGTCGCTTTCCTGCCGTGGAGTTGTTCCTTTTTGTGTGCCACCTTTTCTTCGTTCAATATCTTCTAAAAAATCTTCTGTTGATAATGATAATCCTGCCGGCACACCATCAATGCAAACGCCAACACTTTCACCATGTGATTCACCAAAAATGTGTACCCTGAATAATCTTCCGAATGAGTTCATAGCTGCAAAAATTCAATTTATTCGCCATCAATACAAACTGTTTTTTTTCAATAACAGGTTAAATGAAGTTGACAATACAATTTTCTTATACTTCAGGCGCCCATCCTTTTTCATATTCCCTTTGCCATAACTGCATCGCTGCATCATTGTTAATTATATGGCCATTGGATGGATTGCAATGTAAAACACCGCCGGTACGTTGTGCAATATTTGCCAGGTGGCAAAGCAAAACAGATTTGCTGCCTTCATCAACAGGTGAATTGATGGTTGCTTCACCACGCACTGCATCAATAAAATTCTGGAAGTGATATAAATCAAGGTTGCCTGTAGAACTCACAAGGTTATTGGCTTCAGCAGCAACATCAGTCTTGCCTTCTTTGATGAGTTTATTTTTTGTATCAAAAATTTTATAACCACCACCACCATCATTTACCATTGTTCCGCCATCACCATAAATTATAAAACCGCGGCTCTGGCCTTCTTCAGGATAATTATTACAACTCCTGCTTTCCCATGAGATAGATTTATCCGGCCCGAATTCAAAACTTGCCACCTGTGTATCTGTTGTCTGCCAATCATCTTTAAAAGCATAACGCCCACCTGCAGAAGTAACTTTTGTCGGGTATTCAGCGCCAAGCATCCAACGGCAGCAATCAATTTCATGTGTACCATTGTTACAGCTTTCGCCGGTACCCCAATTCCAGAACCAATGCCAGTTGTAATGCACAATATTGTTTTTATAATCCTTACGAGGTGCAGGGCCCTGCCATAAATCCCAATCCAAAGTGGAAGGCACAGGAACAACTTTTCCTATACCAATAGAAGTGCGGTTATTGGCATACCAGCCTTTACCAAAATATGCTTTCCCTATTATACCTTCTTTCACCAACCGTGCAGCTTCAATAAGTGTGGGCATTGAACGGCGTTGGTTCCCCATCTGGATGAGTTTACCATATTTTTTATATGCCTGTGATATCAGTTCACCTTCATAAGGGTTATGCCCGCAGGGCTTTTCAACATAAACATGCTTCCCGTTTTGAACACCCAAAATTGCTGCAGGTGTATGCCAGTGGTCCGGTGTTGCTATCACCAATGCATCAAAATCTTTTTTCTTTACCAACTCTCTTACATCTTTAATCACTGTTGGTTTGCGGGGTGCATCTTTCAAAGCATCAAGGCCATTCTGAATTGCTTTTGCCTCCACATCACAGATGTAGGCTACTTCCACGTTGGGTAATGATGCAAATGATTTTGCAAGATAACTGCCCCTGCTGTTCACGCCCATCACTGCAAGAACAACCTTATTGCCTGGTGCATTTTTCCCAAATACAGGGAAGTTTAAAATAGTTACCCCTGCTGTAGCAGCAGTTGTTTGCTGAATAAATTTTCTCCTGTTCATGTTGTAAGCTTATGTTATAAAGATAACAGTTTAGCCTAAACAAATGCCAAGAGCCGATTTGGGAGAAGGAATAGTTGAATGAAAAATAGAAATTATTTGTCGCCTTTTATTTCTGAAGGATTTTTTAAAGGCTCATTTACTACATAAGTGCTGTTTTGAATCGCATCAATTTTATTGCAGATAGTCTGTTGTTTTTCCTGGCAAAATTCAGCTTCATCAATAAGCTGTTGCAGGATGTTATCCTCTTTTATACAATCAATCCAACCATAAAAATCAATATCGTTCATAGAGTTTCATTTAAGAGTACGAATAGTTAACCTTATTTCCAGGTACGATAATAAAAAAGAATCAAATACTAATTTCATAAGTAACCCTTTAATTTATGCACAATTGAAAACAGGAAATTGCTTTCCCGATTCATAGCAAAAATCTTACCACAATTAATCTTTTTGCCGGTGAAGTAGCGGATGTTAACTTTAGCAGCTATTACACCATGACGCTGATAATACTACTTGCCGGAATTATAGTACTGATTGTTTTAATTGCCTGGGCTAAGCTGAACGCTTTCCTTTCTTTTTTAGTTGTCTCCATTTTAATCGGGTTATGTAATGCCATGCATGTAAACACTATGGTTAAGGCGATGGAAAAAGGCATCGGCGACATACTTGGCACATTGAGTATCATCCTTTGCATGGGTGCCATGCTGGGAAAACTGATTGCAGAAAGTGGAGCTGCTCAAAAAATTTCTGAAAGCCTTGCAAAAGCATTCGGTGTAAAACATATTTTATGGGCAATGGTATTAACTGCTTTTATAGTGGGCATACCCTTGTTTTTTGATGTGAGTTTTGTGATGATGGTACCGTTGATTATTACTGTTTCAAAACGGTATAATATACCTGTTGTTTATATCGGTTTGCCTGTTGTTGCAGCTGTTTCAGTAACGCATGGATACCTGCCGCCACATCCTGCACCAACTGCTTTGGTAGCAGCATACAATGCAGACCTTGGCCTCACGATGTTGTATGGTTTATGCATTGCAATACCTGCTGTTATTATTGCCGGGCCGATGTTTGCAACGAGATTAAAAAAATACAATAACAAACCTCCTGATACTTTTGCTGCCAAAGACTTACCTGAAAGTGAATTGCCCTCATTCACCAACAGTTTATTTACAACATTCTTACCTGTTATTTTAATTGCATTAGCCACCGTGTGCCAGCAGTTTGTTTCTCAGAAAAATGTTGTTACAGATTTCCTGACCGCAATCGGCAATCCACCCGTAGCAATGATTATCGCAGTATTTTATGCATTGTATAGCCTCGGCTTAAAAAGAGGAAGGAAAATGAATGAGTTGATGGAACATTTAGTTGATTCCATCAAAGATATTTCACCTATTTTACTTATCCTCGCAGGCGCAGGCGCAATGAAGGAAATATTAACTGAGACAGGTGTGAATGTACAGATAGCATCTATGTTGAATAATTTTCATGTGCATCCTTTACTGGCTGCTTGGACTATCAGCGCTGTCATCCGCATTGCATTGGGCTCTGCAACAGTTGCAGGATTAACCACTGCCGGAATTATTGCTCCTATCATTGCAACGAGTGGTGTCAATCCCTGCCTGATGGTACTCGCTACAGGTGCAGGTAGTTTGATATTCGGCCACGTGAATGATGGTGGCTTCTGGCTATTCAAAGAATATTTCAATTTGAGTTTAAAAGATACATTCAAAACCTGGAGTGTGATGGAAACGATGGTTTCTGTTATCGGTTTAATCGGTGTGTTTATCCTGAATTATTTTATTTCATAATAACTAAAAGTTATTTTATATGACTCCTGAAGAAAATTTCAAAAAACTGGAATTACAGTTACCGCCGGCACCAGCGCCGATGGGTGTTTATAAACCTTGCCTGATAGTAAACAATTTTGCTTATGTATCTGGTCATGGGCCTTTATTACCTGATGCTTCATTGATTCATGGCCGTGTGGGCGATACTTTAAATGTTGAAGAAGGCAAACAGGCTGCAAGACAAGTGGGGCTTGCTATACTTGCCACACTACAACAAAAACTGGGTTCGCTTAATAAAGTAAAGCGGGTAATAAAAGTATTGGGTATGGTAGCTTGCCCTACAAATTTTGAACAACATACTTATGTCATCAATGGGTGCAGTGAATTGTTTGCACAGGTATGGGGCAATGATAACGGTGTTGGTGTACGCAGCGCTGTTGGCATGGGTTCACTGCCTGGGAATATCCCGGTAGAAATTGAAGCAATGTTTGAACTGGAAGAACAGCAGTTTGCAGTTTATCCGCAATAAAAATTTTAGTCTATTAAAACAATCATATTCTTACATTGTTGTCCGAATAAAATTTTTATAAATAGCTGAAACCCTTTGCCAGTAAGGGTTTTAAGTCCGCCATAGGCGGATGAGGTCTTGAAAAGCAAAGGGTTATTATATTTAATCGGACAACAATTATATTGATAGTAAAGATGAAAACAATAATACCATTTAAGAAAATTCACTCTCAATTTTCAGGTTGGGTATTATTGTTAATTATTTCATTTAATATTTCCCCGGTTACAATCAATGCACAGGATGTTACCAATAATAAAAGTGTTTTAATTGCAACCATTGATAGTTTGCTCAATCGTGCTGTAAACATTAAGGAAATTCCCGGTGCTGTTATTGAGATTAAGCAAAATGAAAATGTTATTTTTAAGAAAGCGTTTGGTTTTTCACAGGAGTATGATTTTGACCATCATCTTTTACCGCAACCACCAATGATGGATACAGCAACATTGTTTGATATGGCATCTCTCACAAAAGTGATTGGTACTACTACTTCAATCATGCTGCTGGCAGATAAAGGGAAAATTCATATTGATGACCCTGTCAGCAGGTATATCAAAGGTTTTGATTCTTTTCCAAAGAGCACAATCACCATACGCCATCTGCTTACACATACTGCTGGGCTGATTGAATGGTATCCTTTGTTTTATCGTTCTTCAAACAGGGAATCAACTTATAAAATTATTCATTCATTGCCGTTGAAATATACAGTGGGTGAACGTCGTGCTTATAGCGACCTGGGTTTTATGTTGCTTGGTGAGATTATTGAAAAAGTTTCAGGACTTTCATTGGATGAGTTTGAAAGAAAAAATATTTTCATCCCACTCGGCATGACACATTCGATGTATAATCCATTGAAAAATGGAAGAACATCTGACATAGCTGCAACTTCACTGGGTAACCCTTATGAAACAAGAATGTTGTATGATTCATCTCTTGGTTTTAAAGTAAAAGGACTTGATCCTAATTCCTGGAACGGTTGGCGAAAATATGTTGTGAAGGGTGAAGTGAATGATGGTAATGCCTGGTATTCCTGTAGTGGTATTGCAGGTCATGCAGGTTTATTTTCTACTGTGGATGATGTACAAAAACTGGTGGATATGCTCATGCACAAAGGTAGGATTGGCAATAAACAATTTATCTCATCATCAATCATTGATTCTTTCCTGGTTGAAGATCGTTTTCATAATGGCCTCGGATGGATGATGGACAGCGCTAACTCTTTTATGAAAGATGCTCCGGCTGGAACATTTGGCCATACAGGTTTTACAGGGACAAGTATTGCTGTGGTGCCTCAATACCACCTTTCTATTATTCTATTTATCAATCGCCAGAATATGGGATTATTAAAATCAGGATTTTATTATAACCCCAACCCTTTACGTCGTGAAATTTTTACTGCTGTGATGAAATATCTAAAATGATTTAAGAATTATCTCTATGTTAATGCTCTCATCAATCATGATTGACTATTTCCAATTGTATTATTGCATTAATACGGTCAATGAAAAATTTTGATTTTCAGATTTATTTATTCTTTGAAAAATAATTGCATGAAGATGTTGTCCTGTTAAAACCGGGTTTAAAGAATTGAATAAATGCTAAAATTTGAACCATGCAAATTTAATATTTCATGTAAAATTTGCATGGATGATATCTTGATGGAATAATAATAAAAAATAAAAAACTTTAGGATGAAGTTCTTTATTTGTGTTGATAATTTCACTCCATTTTCATTAAGCAAAAATGGCTTTAAAAATTGACAACATATTGCCTGCAATGATATTAAACCAAAAAAACGTTTTGTTGTTTATTCAGGTAAAGACCGATTTTCTTTAGGTGAAAAATTTGAAGCTATTTCATTATATGATCTGATGCAGGAATTACTGACGAAATAAAAAATAGGAATCATTATTCGTATAATAACACACAGGATTTGATTAATGGACTTAATTTAATAGCACAAGAATAAACATCATTGCTCTTATTTATTTCCTACTTTTATAAATACATTAAAGTTTAACTAATGGAAAATACAAAAGACAACCCGGGGGTTTATATTCCACCGCCATTGCTTTATGCTGCAGTTTTTATCCTGGCTGTTTTAATTCAAAAAGTCGTACCATTAAACAAGGAATTTTTTTACACTTCAACATCTGATATCATTGGTGCAGTATTTATTCTTGTAAGCCTGTTCTTTAATTTTCCTGCTTTGATTCAGTTTTTGAAATCAAAAAATACTTTGATCACCGTTAAGCCTGCTAATACTTTGCAGACGAGTGGCATTTACTCAGTCAGCCGCAACCCAATGTATCTTAGCCTGCTGTTAATTTACACAGGGTTGTCATTCATCATTGGCAATTGGTGGAATTTGATCCTCTTACCAGTATTAATTTTTATCGTCCAGGAGTATGTAATAAAGCGGGAAGAAAAATACCTCAGCCGGAGATTTGGACAGGAATATTCAAATTACAAATCAAAAGTCAGGAGATGGTTGTGATGTTGTTGATTGAAAACAAAAAATAAACTCTTGTCTTTTTTCAAAAAAACTGTTGGTGAAATTTTAAACTGATATCAATCTTTCTTCTTAAAAAATATTTTACTCGCTGTACGTAAATACTTTCCCTGCAGTTGTCAACCTGAACTGATCTGTTCTGAATGGCGCTGCGGGTAAGCCATCTTTATTATAAAGATCTATTTCTCCAGGTTCACCGCTCCACAAATACCTTACTGCAATCGGGTGATGGATATTCATGTTAAATACAACAACAGTAGTATCATTTTCCAGGTATGCTTTTGCCCAATGAAAAACACTGTCGCTGCCTGCAATAGCAACTCCCCTCACATAACCATACTTGTCTTTGCATAAAACTTTATTGTCAAAACTGATAATAATACTGTCACCGGAAATATGCATGTTTTTATATCGGGGTGATAATTCAATACTGTCTGCATGATAAACAATTTTTAATGCTGTCATTGCAAGCCTGTTGCCTACAGCCAGTTTATTATGCGGATGTAAATTATCTGCTTCACCTATATCAATTGTTGTTGCCATGCCTGTGTTGGGTAATGATAATGTAGAAGCCTGTGCTTCACGCAATTCAGCCCAGTCGCTGTTTTCAGGCTGTAACGGTTCTTTACCAAGATTGGGTAATTGCACAATTAAAAAAGGCAGGTTACCCTGGTTAAATTGTTGTCGCCAGTCTGTTATCATTGCCGGTAACAACTGTTTATATTCTTCAGCCCTGCCGGTATTGGCTTCTCCCTGGTACCATGCAAACCCTTTGATGCTAAGCTGTACTAACGGTGCGATATTTGCGTTGTACAGGATTGAAGGAGTGCCAAATATATATGCATTGGCCACTAATGGCTTTTTAAATTTTTTTGGATCAATCTGCACACCTTTTTTATATTTTCATTCGCCCACCCAGTATGGATCCCAGAACATATTGTACATACCACCTTTGCCACCTGCATCAAATACTCTTACTGTAACAATATTATTTTTTGGTTGGATGATACTGTCGGGAATGATATAAGTATTCAGGTTCATGTTACCATAACCTTCACCAACTTTTACTCCATTCACCCAGCAAATATTATAATCATCCACCTGGCCTAAACTGATGGTTGTTTGACCAAAGAAATTTTTTGGAAATGAATCATAACGTTTCCTGAACCAGACTGAACCATCATAATCTTTTAACTCATTATCTTCCCAATGTGATGGCTGGTACATTGTCTTCCAGTCACTGTCATTGGTGCCCTGTAAATACCATTGTTGCATCAAACCCGGATCATTTTTTAAATAATATTTTTTATCCCATGCAGGTTTGATCTTTTCAAAATCAGCAGTCATTTCTTTCATGCTTTTATGCGGGGCGAGATAAGTATTATAAAATTGATCAAACTGCGGGAAACGATGTATGGCTTCATTGCTCATCCATTCTTCGATGGCTGTTGCACCCAGGTTATCACTGATTAAACCAATTGGAATATCCAGGTGTTGCTGCAGGTAACTGCCAAAGAAAAATCCAACAGCAGTAAAATTTTTCACATCATTTGTATTCGCAATTTTCCAGGCGCCATATTTCAATGTGTCCTGCGGTACAAAGTCTGCACCGACAGCAACAGAAAATAACCTGATGTTATTATTGTTGAATGCAGATGTGTCTGGTAAAGGATAAGCGTCTTTAACTGCAAACTGCATATTACTTTGACCTCCGCAAATCCATACATCGCCGAATAAAACATTATTTAATTCAATTGTGTTTTTTCCACGGATAATAATTTGATAAGGGCCACCTGCTTTTTGCACCGGTAAAGTTATTTTCCATTTCCCGTTTACAGGATTGGCTGTATAAGATGCATGATTGAAAATAATTGTAACGGTTTCACGATCATCAGCAGTACCCCAGATGTTGCAGGGTTTATCCCGCTGCAAAACCATATTGCTTTGAAACAATACCGGTAAATGCACATTGGCCTGTGCTTTCAATATCCCAAAAGAAATGATGGTGAAAAAAATAATCCTGTATGTATTCTTCATGTTTCAAAATAAACAAAACTTTTTATGATGTATGAAAAGCAGACCATCTGATTTGAAATTTATAAGTTTTGAAAGTCTTGTTGTATCAATATGAATTGACATTGATGATTTATTTTTCATGATGCCAGGTGTATATTACCCGATAATTTTTATTTCATCTCATGAAAATAAATAGCAATCAGTTTTTATTCTGTTTATTTTTTGAATGATATTTGAAATGTGTAGAAGTTTTTATTGGTTAATTGATAATTGTGAATGGTTAATTGATAATTGATAACCTGCCTGCCGCAGGCAGGTTCGTAATTCGTAATTCGTAATTTTTAATTCGTAATTGATAACCTGCCTGCGGCAGGCAGGTTCGTAATTGATAATTTGTCTGAATGAAAGTTGAACTTGAAAACGATAGTTGTTATTTATCTGTCGAATCTTTTGGTGGTGCCATTATTGATTTTCATTTGAAAAATAATTCCATGGTTAATCCGCTAAGTTTTGCTTTCACCACTGAGCAAATGCCGGTGAATAATAAGCAAGGCGCACCTTATCGTGGACATTTTTTATGTGCAGGCAGATGGGGGCCATCCTCTGATGGTGAAATAAAATCTGGTGTTCCCAATCATGGTGAAGCAGCCAATATAGAATGGCAGTTTGAAGTAATCAATGATAACATTTTAATGAAGGCTGACTGTAACAGAGAAGGCTTGCAAATTGAAAGGAAAATTGAATTGGATGAGCTGGCTCCATTGTTTTCTGTTACTGAAAATTTCAGGAATATAAACCCATTGGGAAGATTATGGAATGTGGTGCAGCACCCGACTTTGGCAGCCCCTTTTTTGGATGAAGGCACTATCATCAATTGCAATGCAACAATCGGATTTGACCAGGCGCATTATAAAAACGCAGAAGAGAAAACTGTTTATTTTCCAAATGTTGCTGATGATAAAAACAATCAACTCAATTTAAAAAACCCGCAAACAAAATATAATTCGGTTTTTTCTTTTCTCGTGAATGAAAAGGAAGAGTTTGGATGGCTTACTGCATTTTCACCAAAATATCATTTGCTGATAGGTTATGTATGGAATCGTTTTGATTATCCGTGGATACATCTCTGGCAGCATTGGAATAATGAAAAGATAAGTTATCGTGGATTGGAGTTTGGTACAGCAGGCATACATCAACCGTTTGAGGAAATATTAAATACAGCCACAACATTGTTTGGTGAAAAAACTTTTGCTTACATTGATGCCGGTGAATGTGTCAGTAAAAAATATGTTTCATTTTTATGTGAAACAAGCACAGGTTATTCTGAAACAGAAAATATTTTGATAAGAGGAAATGAGATACGGGTTAAAGGTGTTGGTGATGAAATGATAAAACTTGTTACAACAAAAAATTTATTCAATGAACTATCAGCATAAAACAGTTGTGATAACCGGTGGTGCAAAAGGGATAGGCGCTGCCACTGCAAAAATATTTTTTGATGCAGGCGCTAATGTTGTCATACTGGATGTGGCCCCGGATACATCAGGGATCCGGGATGACAAATGGTTTTTTATTCATTGTGATGTATCGGATGAAACCGAGGTGCAGTCTGCATTTCAGCAGGTAAGCCAACGTTTTCAATCTGTAGATTTCCTGGTGAATAATGCAGGCATACAACGATATGGAACAGTAACAGAAACCACGGTTGATGAATGGGACCTGGTGATGAATGTTAACCTGAAAAGTTTTTTTCTCTGTTCAAAATATGCATTGCCTTTGATGCAGGAAAAAAATGCAGGCGTTATTATCAACGTGGCAAGTGTGCAGGCATTCTTAAGCCAGCAAAATGTTGCAGCTTATACCACTGCAAAATCAGCAATCCTGGGTTTGACAAGAAGTATAGCTGTTGACTATGCGCCGGGTATCCGTTGTGTGGCAGTATGTCCCGGCACTATTGATACACCCATGTTGCGGGATTCAATTGCTTTATCACCTGACCCTGATGAAGTGATGCAGGAATGTATTGATATGCATTTGACAAAACGAATCGGTACCCCGGATGAAG
Source organism: uncultured Parafilimonas sp. (assembly GCA_964400415.1). Classification (GTDB taxonomy): domain Bacteria; phylum Bacteroidota; class Bacteroidia; order Chitinophagales; family Chitinophagaceae; genus Parafilimonas. The sequence continues at coordinate 55,119 of CAYNTP010000005.1, read as the reverse complement.
TTGCCAATCTTATTTTTTATTTATGTGATGATAAAGCTGCTTTTATCACTGGACAGGCAATAAGAATTGATGGCGGTTTAGGTATTACTATACAAGGCAGTAAACGATAAAACAAATAACATAATATTATTTTATAAATGAAAATAACAGATATAAAAGCAACAACAGTCGCAGTGCCTTTGGAAGCGCCGATACGCCATGCGAATGGTGCACATTGGGGCAGGTTTATCAGGACGATTATTGAAGTGGAAACAGATGAAGGCATAACAGGTATAGGTGAGATGGGTGGGGGAGGTGAATCAGCAGAGCAGGCATTCAATGGCCTGAAAAAATATCTGATTGGTCATGACCCGTTCCAACTGGAAGCGATGTATTGGAAAATCTGCAACCCCACTGCTTCTTTGTATAACAACCGTTCGCAAATGCATGCTGCGTTAGAGTTTGCCTGTATGGACATCATTGGCAAAAAAACAGGTATGCGTGCCTGTGATTTATTGGGCGGTGCATTAAGGGAAAAAGTTCCTTTCGCATCTTATTTGTTTTTCAGGTATAGAAATGAAAAAACAGGATTGGGAGGTGAAGAAACTGCTGATGAAATGGTGGAGCATGCAAAAGACCTGGTTGCTAAACATGGATTCACAACGCATAAGTTAAAAGCCGGTGTGTTTCATCCTGATCATGAAGTTGAAGTGTTCAGGGCTCTGGCGAAAGCATTTCCAGAACATAAGTTGCGTATTGATCCGAATGCTGCCTGGAGTGTCGAAGAATCCATCCGCATTGGCCATGCTATTGAAGATCTGAATAACGATTATTTTGAAGACCCTACATGGGGAATGGAAGGTATGCGACGGGTGAAAAGCCGTGTAAACATCCCGACAGCTACCAATACTGTAGTTGTAAATTTTGAGCAACTGGCAAGTTGTATCCGCAATGATGCGATTGATGTTATTTTATTAGATACAACTTTCTGGGGTGGGTTGCGTCAGGCATGGAAAGGAAGTGTAGTATGTGAGAAATTTCAATTGGGTGTTGCAGTGCATAGTTCAGGTGAGTTGGGCATACAACTCGCTACCATGTTGCATTTGGGCGCTGCAGTTCCGAATTTATCTTTTGCTGCAGATGCGCATTATCATCACCTGACTGATGATATTATTAAAGGTGGAAAAATGAAATATGAAAATGGTTGTATCGCTGTTCCATCTAAACCGGGCCTTGGTGTTGAATTGGACAGGGATAAGCTGGAAAAATATGCTGCATATTTTAAAGAAACAGGCGGGTATATGTATGACCGTGACCCGCACAGACCGGAATGGTTTAGTGTATTACCTGAAAAAAACTGGGCACAGGTTAACAGGAAATAAGACCTGGAAAGTTTTGATTGTAATACAAAAATGATTTTATGAAATAAGATTTTACTCATTAATAATTTTCACACAATGGCTTTAACTATAAATGATATTTCAATTTTCGCTGATGGCTTGGATCACTCAGAATGTATTGCTGTGCATCCTGATGGTTCAGTATGGGCTGGTGGTGAAGCTGGGCAGATTTATAAAATTTCAGGTGATGGAAAAAATATTGAAATTATCAACAGCACTAACGGGTTTATTCTCGGGATTGCATTTTCGCCTGATGCTTCATGGCTGGCAGCCTGTGACCTGAAAAATAAATGTGTCTGGAAACTGGAACTGGCTACGAATGAACTTACAAAATTTGCAACTGGTGCAGAAGGTATTCCTTTTAATATTCCTAATTATATATCATTTACCAGGAACGGGAATCTATTTGTCAGTGAGAGCGGTGCATTCAGGGAAGTGTGTGGAAAAGTTTATTGTTTTGATGAGAAAGGTAATGGTTCAGTTTGGCACCACGGCCCGTTCAATTTCGCAAATGGGTTAGCGTTAGATAAGGATGAAAAATTCCTGTATATGGTTTGTACCTGGTTGCCAGGTGTGGAACGCATTGCCATCAACCCTGATGGTAGCGCCGGCAAACGTGAAGTATTTTGTGTATTGCCTCAATCCTGTCCTGATGGTATTGCATTTGATGAAGAGGAAAACCTGTATGTTGGCTGTTATGCGCCCAGCAGGATTTATAAAATTGATAAATATGGTAAAGCTGAAATATTGGTAGATGACTGGGAAGCACATACTATTTCCAATCCCACCAATCTTGCTTTTGGTGGAAAGAATCTTGATGAATTGTTTATAGCTAATCTTGGCCGTTGGCATATCAGTAAAATTCAACTGAAAGTAAAAGGTTTGAAGCTGGCATGTTTTAAATAAATTCCTTCCTGTTTATACAATTTTTCTGTTGTGATATATTGAACACAGCTAACATTTGTTAGCAGTTAAGAAATTTCCATTCTCTCAAAAAATATGTTAAGAAAAAAATATTTCATTTTATAAATGAATAAAAATTCATTTAACTTTGCGGCGTGAAATTAAGGGATGAAAATAAAATCAACCGGATTTATAAAGCAACACTGACACTGGTCAAACAAAATGGCCTTGCAGGCACCACCATGCAGGCTGTAGCAAAAGAAGCAAAAATAGCAACCGGCACTTTGTACATTTATTTTGAAAACAAGGAATCATTGGTCGTTAGCCTCTTTAATAAATGTATAAAAGAATCTGCTGCTATTGTTTTTAATGGTTTTGATGCAACTGCTCCTTTTAAGGTTGGAATCAAAACCATCTGGCTGAATGTATTGCACCACAAGGTTTCCAACTTTGACCAAACAGTATTTTTGGAACAATGTTTTCATTCTCCTTTTATTGATGACAATACCAGGTCTGCTGCAAAAAAACTATTATTCCCATTACGTGAATTGCTGGAGAGGGGAAAAAAGGAAAAGCTTGTCAAGGATATTGAAACCTTCTGGCTGATTTCTTTTTTTATCGGGTATATAAATGAAATAGCTAAGCGGGTTACTTATCACAGGAAAAAATTAACGACGGAAATCCTGGATATTAACTTTCAAATGTGCTGGGATGGCATAAAAGCATAATAAAACATCATTATAACTGAATATTTATTCACCAGGCTGCAAAAGATTTTTTGATTAATTAAATGACTATATGAATCAAAACCGTTTTTTTATCATTTTACTTTTTTTCTATTTTTTGCCCCAGCAAAATTTAAAAGCACAGGAAGTAAAAACTTTGACGATGCAGGAAGCTGTCACACTCAGTGTGCAAAACAGCAAGCAATTAAAACTCAGCAAAGCTAAGATTGATGAAGCCATTGCTGCAACACGTGAAGCAAAAGATAACCAGTTGCCCGATGCATCTGTCTCTGCTTCTTACCTGCGTTTGACAAAAGCAAAACTGAATTTGAAAAGTGCTGGTGGTGGCAGCGATACAGCTTCACATGGTCTTGCTTTTCCAACAGTTAACCAGGCTATTTATGGTTCTGCTAATGTTTCCATGCCATTATTTGCCGGCTTTAAGATTAAATATGGAATTGAGTCTGCGAAATACCTTGAACAGGCTGTCCGCCTGGATGCAGAAAATGATAAGCAATCAGTCATCTTAAATACAATAGCAGCTTATATCAATTTATATAAAGCAACCATTGCAAAAAAATTAGTGGAAGATAACCTTGAACAATCTCGCAAGAGGGATACTGATTTTATCAACCTTGAAAAAAATGGCTTGCTGGCAAGAAATGATCTGCTGCGTGCACAGCTTGAAACATCAAGCCTTGAATTAAACCTCGTAGATGCACAGAATGCAGTAGATATTGCAACAGTGAATATGGACTTGTTGCTTGGCATTCCTGAAACAACAATTTTAAATGTTGATACTGCGGGTATCATGAATACAGGTGATGTAAAATCAATTGAAGATTATGAACAGCTCGCAACTCAAAACCGAAATGATATCCAGTCTTTGTCTTATCGTGAAAAAGCAGCAGGTGATGCAGTAAAAATTGCAAAGGGTGATTACTATCCAAGTGTTGCCCTTACCGGTGGATATATTGCAGCAGATTTGCCTGGGGTCCTTTCCATTACCAATGCTATCACAGCAGGTATTGGCATTAAATATAATATCGCTTCATTGTGGGAAACAAAATCTAAAATTGAAAAGGCGGAAGCAGTGCATCAACAGTTGCAGGTAAACCAGGACATGATGATTGATAATATCCATTTATCTATCAACAAAGCATATAGAAATTATACTGCAGCAGTTAAAAAAACAGAAGTGAGTGATAAAGCAGTTGTGCAGGCAAATGAAAACTACCGCATCAGCAAAAACAAATACGACAATAATTTACTCTTGCTTACAGATTTGCTGGATGCAGATGTGCAGGCATTACAAGCTAAACTGAATCTCTCTGCTGCAAGGGCCGATGTTGTATTGGCATATTATACTTTACAACAAACTGCAGGTTTATTAAAACAATAAAAAACATTCTTATAATTTATTTATGGCAACAAAACAACAAACAGAAGAAACAACTCCGAAAAAAAGAAGTAAAGCATTCCTCGTTGTGCTCATCCTGCTGGTGATCCTGGGCGGATCATTCGGCATCAGTAAATATATTTATTCGCTGCATCATGAAACAACTGATGATGCACAGGTGGAAGCAAACATCAATCCTATCATTCCAAAAGTGCCGGGCTTTGTAACTGAAGTGCGGGTGAATGATAACCAGGTGGTAAAAAAAGGAGACACTTTGCTGATACTGGATGACCGTGACTTTAAAATTAAACTTGAACAGGCTGAAGCTGCATTAAGCGCTGCAGAAAGCAGCCTGACAACAGCACAGGCTACTGCACTCGCATCGCAGGTTGGTATCGGTACTTCAGAAGCTGCAGTTAAAACAGCAGATGCACAGATTGCAACTGCAAAAGTAAATGTGTGGCGTGCTACACAGGATTATAACCGGTATGCCAATCTCATCAAAGACCATTCTATCACTGAACAACAATTTGAACAGGCGAAGGCAGCAAAAGAAACAGCAGAAAAACAACTGCTGGTGTTGCAACAGCAAAGGGCACAAGCTGCACAACAAACAAACACTGTGACTTCACAAAGCCGTGCTACGTCAACACAAATAGGCACTGCAGAAGCCAACATCAAATTGCGACAGGTGGATGTGGATAATGCAAAACTGAATTTATCTTATACAGTGGTCACAGCTCCTGCAGATGGTGTGATTTCAAAAGTGAATGTGCAGCCGGGACAGTTTTTGCAGGCAGGCCAGGCAACATTCAGTGTGGTGCAGGACCAAAATGTATGGGTGGTTGCCAACTTCAAAGAAACACAGTTTGATGATCTGCGCATCGGTCAGAAAGTGATTGTGGAAGTGGATGCTTTTCCAGGTCATGAGTTTGAGGCAAAGCTGACCTCTTTTTCTCCTGCGACAGGTTCTCGTTTCGCATTGTTGCCGCCTGATAATGCGAGTGGCAACTTTGTAAAAACTGTACAGCGCCTCCCGGTAAAAATTGAATTTACTGACCCGAAGGATACGCTCGTTAAACAATTAAAGGCAGGTATGAATGCTGATGTGGATGTGCATTTGAATTAATTCGTGTAACAAAAATCTGAAGATTATTTTTTTGTTACCGGCTTAGGTTTTTCATGGCATCCAGGTTGTGTCACTCACTTGTACTTAAGAATATTAAACGGCTTCAGTTCGCAGTTCAAAGAGCATAACTGATAGCTTATACATCGCAAATGGAACTACAGGAATCATTAGTAGAATATGGATCACGGCGTGTAATCATTACCATCACTGCAGTGTTTTGCGCATTGCTCGAGATTATTGATACCACCATCGTCAACGTTGCATTAAACGACATGCGTGGCAGCCTTGGCGCCACATTGAATGAAGTGAGCTGGGTTATCACTGCTTACTCCATCGCCAACGTTATCATCGTACCAATGACAAGTTGGTTGTCACAGCAGTTTGGCAGGCGCAATTATTTTGCTGCATCAATTATCATTTTTACATCCGCTTCTTTTTTATGTGGTAACGCTTCCGGCATTGTCGAATTAATCATTTTCCGGTTTATCCAGGGCCTGGGTGGTGGCGCTTTGCTCGTTACATCACAAACCATCATCACAGAAATTTATCCGCCTGAGAAAAGGGCAATGGCACAAGCTATTTACGTGTTGGGTATTATTGCAGGGCCAACATTAGGCCCTCCTCTTGGTGGTTATATTGTTGACAATTTTGCATGGCCTTATATTTTTTATATCAACATTCCTGTTGGTATTATTGCCGCACTGCTCACATTGCAGTTTGTGCGCAGCCCGAAATATGGAAGCAAGCGCCCAGCAAGTGAAGTGGACTGGCTAGGTATTGCATTGCTTGCAGTGGCTGTTGGTTCTTTGCAATACATCCTTGAAAAAGGACAGGAAGATGATTGGTTCAACAGCAAGCTGATTATTACATTGTGTGTTGTTTCGTTCTTTGGTTTTTATTGTTTTATCTGGCGGCAGTTAGTGTATAAATACCCGATTGTAGAATTACGTGTATTGAAAAATGGTAACCTGCGCATGGGTGTAATCCTTTCTTTTGTGCAGGGGTTTGGATTATTCGGTTCCACATTTATTATCCCATTATACACCCAAAGTATTTTAGGTTGGGATGCCACACAATCAGGTTTGCTGATGATACCAAGCACATTGATGGTTGCATTTATGATGCCTATCGTTGGTCAGCTTATTCAAAGAGGCGTTCCGCAGAAATATCTTATTGCAATGGGGATGGGTATATTTTTTATTTATAGTTTAATGACCTATAAAATCATGACACCGCAAACAAGTGGTGAAGATTTCTTCTGGGCATTGATGGTGCGTGGCCTTGGCCTCGGACTTTTATCTGTACCTATCTCTACTATGGCATTGTCCACTTTGAAAGGCGTTGAAATAGGGCAGGGGGCTGCATTCTCAGGTATGATGCGGCAACTGGGTGGTTCATTTGGTGTGGCAATGATTTCTACTTTTTTAACAAGGGATATTATTTATCACAGGAGTAACCTTGTCAGGAACCTCGATATTTTTGACCCTGCTGTACAGGCAAGGGTGAATGGAATTGCTGCAGGAATGCATGCAAAAGGCATGGCGCCGAATGTGGCTTTGCAGACAAGTTATAAATTAATTGATGGGACAACTTCTATCCAGGCGACAATACTTTCTTACATGGATGTATTCCTGTATGTTGGTGTAATGTTTCTGGTGTTTGTTCCCATCGTACTGATATTTATTAAAAAGTCAAATGGTAAAATCAGTATGGCTGATGCAGGGCATTAAAAATTATGTTCATGATAATGTGCATGGAAATTTTGTTTACTGAAGTATGATAATTGATGAAATGATTTACGTAGTTGTCAACTTAATTTTATTGCAAAAATTAAAATCAAATCTTTATATCGTTAGATTGTAATTATGGCAAAGATTATTGTAGTTACTAATTTTTCTGAATCATCGAGGAATGCATTGGATTATACTTGCAGGTTTTTGCATAACCCCACAACGAGTATATTGTTATTAAATATTTTCAGTTTCCCGGCTACATTCAATAATGATGCAATTACAATCGCTGCCATGAGTGAAGTGATTTCAGAAGATGAAAGAAAGCTGCAACTTGAATATGAATGGGCGAGGACGAATTATCCTGAAATCAATATTAAGAGGGAAATGGTTACCGGTGTTTTTTTAGATGAGTTGCGTTACAAGATTGCAGAAGAAGAAACAAAACTTGTGGTGATGGGTGCGAGTGGTTCTTATAGTGAACTGTTGTCATGGGATGTAAATATTGTTGATGCATTCATTGACCTTAATATCCCTGTACTAATTATTCCGCAGGGAATGTCTTACAGGCCTGTTCAGAAAATTGCATTTGCTGTTAACTACTATCGTAAAAACCTGCAGTTGCCTGCTGCAGCTATCAGGCGGATATTATCTTATACAAAGGCACAATTATTTATTATTAAGGTAGCCGGCCCTGCAGAAGTAATAGATGAAGATGCGCTTGAAAACAAAAAGCAATTCGAAGATAGCCTCGCAGAATTTTCACCTGTTTATTATGAACCCGGCTTTGAAAATTTATTTGAAGATATTGATAAGTTTACTGCAAAGGAAAATATTGACCTCATGTTTGTAATACCATCACGGCATGGATTGTGGTACCGTCTTTCACAACAACAAACCCACGGATTATCATACATCAACCATATACCTGTACTTTCTTTGAGACAGGGGAAAGAGTTTTTGTAACAATTAAAAATTAAAAATTACGAATTACGGGGAATCAATTTAAAATTAAAAATTACGAATTACGAACTTGCATCAAGCAGGTTCGTAAATTTTAATTCGTAACCTGCCCGAGGCAGGCAAGTTCGTAATTCGTAACCTGCCTGCCGGCAGGCAGGTTCATAATTCACAATTAACAATTCGTAATTCACAATTACTCACTCCCTTTAAACCTGTTATATTTTTTCATGATTTCAATGAGCCTGTCATGAGGTAATGCATAAACAGTATTGCCATCAATACCTTTCATAGTTTTGGCAGCAACCAATACATTGATGATTGCTTCTTCAGTTGCATCAACCGTAGCTTTATAAATCGGGTCGAGATATTCTTTTGAAATACTGTTCCATGTTTGTATTGAACCAGTTGCATTTTGAGTTGGGGTTTGTGTGCTGAAAGCAAGAAAAATATCACCCGAACCATTGTGTGCAATACTGCCAACCCTGCCTAATGCAAGTGTAGCATGTTTGGCTACCAGCTTTAATTGTGATGGTAATAATGGTGCATCTGTTGCAATGATAATGATGATGGAACCATCTTTTTTATCATCAGCAATTACAGGCATGAGGTCTTTGATTTCTCTTCCAACCGGAACACCTCTTACCATCAACTCATCACGGTTGCCAAAATTTGCCTGAACAAAAACACCAACTGTATAAGTGTTGTTATCAATCTGTATCACCCTTGAAGATGTGCCACTGCCTCCTTTAAATTTAAACAATACCATGCCTGTACCACCACCAACATTGCCTTCTTCAACAGCGCCGGAATTTGCTGCATCAAGCGCATCAAAAACATCCTGCTGTGTTACATGCATGCCATTGATGTCATTCAGGTATCCATCCCATGTTTCTGCAGCAACAGGCAAACCGAAAGAAAAATCATAAGGGCTTTTGAAAAAATGTTTTACGTTCCATGCGCCAATGCCATCTCTCACTATGCCAACACTGTTGGTATTGGTAATGCCTAAAGCGCCATAACTGAATCCATAATCTTCTATGCTTTCAGTGCCAGTCATCTCACCATCGCCATTCATCGTGAAATACGCTGTGGGCACGGGCTCCAGCGTTTTCCCTTTTGGAAAAATAACAGTTACACCAGTTCTTACTGGGCCTTTGCCTAATTCAAATTTTCCATCACCACTTATCAAAGTTTTATACCCTACCAGAACATCTTTTACATCAGTGATGGCATTAAATTTTCCTGTTGTGCCATCAAAAGGTATCCCTAAATCCCTTGCTCTTTGTTGTGCAAGAAGTGGAAAAGAAATTAATGATGAGATAAAAATTAAAATGATTTTTTTCATATTCAACTTTTGATAAAAATAATTGAAAAAGAATAACACCTGGCAAAAACAAACATGCATAACTGAATAATAATTTGGGTTACTACTTTTTCAAACATTTTTTTTAAAGATCTTTTGAAATGTAATTCCGGTATGGATACAATAATTTTTAAAATGAATTTGAATAAAATTGTGATCCCCGTATCAGTCGCCCATATCGGCAAATTTGTTTTTTGAAAATTTGTTGATTGATTTTATTCTTTGTAATTGTTTAAAATGTTGTCTGTCTTTTTTCTCAAAAAAAAATGATTGATTCTTACAACAGGAATCATAAAAAACTGAGAAAAAATTTGTTTCGCTTTTTCCACTTAATTTGCCATAAAGATTGAAGACATGTATTCATCACAACAGGTGCAACACCTTGAGAAATTATCTAAAGAATTTTTAAAGAATAATGCTACGGTATCACAACTTGAAACATTAAGGGATGTGCTGAGGTTTCATGAATATCGTTATTATGTTGTCAGCGACCCTTTGATTTCAGATACTGAATATGACCTGCTGTATAAACAACTTGAATCATTGGAACAGGCACATCCTGAACTCATCACCAAAGATTCACCCACGCAGAGAGTAGGCAGCACTTTGAATGCATCGTTTCCAACTGTGCAACACCTGGTGCCGATGCTCAGCCTTGATAATAGTTATAATGAAGAAGACCTCCGTGACTTTGACAGGAAGGCAAGGGAAAACACAGGCCTTGATATAATTGAATATTGTGTGGAGCCGAAGTTTGATGGCGCCAGCATTTCACTTATTTATGAAAATGATGAACTCTCCCGTGGCGTTACTCGCGGCGATGGCGTGGAAGGTGAGGAGATCACGATGAATATAAAACAGGTACGCTCTATTCCTTTGTCTGCAAAATTTTCTGAGTATAATATTCAACTTGCAGAGATACGCGGCGAAATATTGATGAGCAAAAAGTCTTTTAAAAAATATAACGAGATGATGGAAGCAGAAGGTTTGCCGGTATTAGCCAATCCGCGCAATGCGGCGAGTGGAAGCTTGCGTATCAAAGACCCGAAGCTTGTTGCGAAAAGAAACCTTGAAGCATTTTTATATCATGTCAGTTATTTCACATTGTTGGAAAATAAAAATATCAATGATGAAAAACATCAGGCAGGTGAAAATATCACAGGCAATCAAATGCCATTTACTACACACAGTGAATCGTTGCAGATGTTGTGGAACCTGGGTTTCCGCTCGCCTGAAAAAGAGAAAAAAATCCTTCAGGGTATTGACGCAGTCATCAATCATTGTAAAACATTTGAAGCAGGACGAGATGAACTGCCGTATGAAATTGACGGCATGGTGATCAAGGTCAATAATCTTGCATTGCAGGACCGGTTGGGTATGACATCACATCATCCACGCTGGGCTATTGCTTTTAAATTCAAGGCAAGACAGGGCACAACCATTCTCACCGGTGTTGAATTTAATGTGGGCAGGACTGGCGCAGTAACTCCTGTTGCCAAACTTGAACCGGTGTATATCGGTGGCGTTACCGTGTCGAGCATATCCATGCACAATGAAGATTATATCAAAGAAAAAGATTTGCGTATCGGTGATACGGTGTTGGTAGAGCGCGCCGGTGATGTGATACCTCAGATTGTAAAATCATTGCCTGAACTGAGGACGGGTAATGAAAAAATTATTGAATACCCGCGCCAATGCCCTGTGTGCAAAAGCAATTTGTTTAAAGAAGAAGATGAAGCAGTATGGCGTTGCATCAATATAGAATGTGAAGCGCAGGTGATAGAAAAGATCATTCATTTTGTGAGCAAAGATGCAATGGACATCAAGCATTTTGGCGCAGCCAATGTGATGAAGTTTTATGAGTTGCAACTGTTGAAAGATATCCCTTCAATATATGATTTGGATTTTGATAAGATCAGCGCATTGGAAGGTTTCGGAAAAAAATCAATTGATAATTTAAAAGCAGCGATTGAAGATTCAAAGCAGCAACCTTTATACCGTTTGATATATGCTTTGGGCATCAGGTATGTGGGTGAGACCACAGCCAAGACTTTAGCCAATGCTGTGAAAGATATTTTTGAACTGGAAAAAATGGATATTGAAACATTGCAGTCGCTGGAAGATGTAGGCATCAAAGTAGCAACGAGTGTGTATGGATTTTTCCAGAATGATGATAACAAAAAAATTATTCATCAACTGCAGGCATTGGGTTTGAATATGCAGAACACCAAAAAACAACAGGCTGCAGGAAGCAATACTTTAGAAGGCCAGGCATTTTTATTTACCGGCACATTGCATCAGCTCAAACGAAGTGATGCGGAAGCGATGGTGGAACAACGTGGCGGCAAAATAGTAAGCGGTGTCAGCAGTAAATTAAATTACCTCGTAGTAGGTGAAGATGCAGGCAGTAAATTTGAGAAGGCAAAAAAGATCAATACAGTCCGCATTATAACTGAAGATGAATTTTTAGCAATGGTGAAAGAATAATTTTTATCCGCCCCTTGATAGGATAACGCCGATAAATGCCATTAATAGAGATATCAGCAGCATGAGCCTCCCGCTCCATCGAGCCACCATTTTAAACTTCCTGTTATGCGCTTCACTCAGCAACCTTTTCTTGGCATGTACATCATGCCAGAAGCCTATTGTGAGTATGGAAAGGAAAAGAATAATTTTCACTATCACCAGGTTGCCATAACTGCTCTCCAGGAAAAAATCCAATGATACTTTTATACCACGCAGGAATATGTTGGCAATGCCTGTTATCAGTAACAAAGCCATAGTTATATAGCCATAAAACCGGAATTTGATCCCTGTCTCCATCATGAGGTTGGCCTTGCCGGGGTTATTTTTTATGGCAGGCAATAAAGCAAGCGGCAGGAACAACATACTGCCTATCCAGAAGCTTACGCCGATTATATGTAACCAGACACTAATGTAATACCATGTATTCATGGGCGCAAAAGTAAAACGCATAAGTATCACAACAAACAAAGGGGTAAAATAGAAGTAGGAAACTACTTTAATTATTTTGTTGGTGAGAAATGAAATGAAAATTATTGTAAAAAAGGTTAGAGCTATTTCATAGTTAGGTATTGGCTTCACATGGGAAAAGATTATGAATTGTTTTAAAATTTTTTTGCCATTTGTAAAAAATGAAATTTTCATTGGGAAAACGCTGAAAAATTCAACCACCATTTCAAGTGCCACTTGAAATCTATATTTTGGTTGATAAAAATGATGGCTCTATCTTTAGAAAACATTACACCTGTTAAACCATTAATATGCCTGTTGTTTTTAATCAACATAAATCCAGGGAATCTACATTGATAATTCATCATATTTTTTTTGATAAAAAAATTTGTTTGCAGACAAAAAAGGAGAAGCCGAAAACCTTTAGAAGAGAGTAGGCATAACTAAAACACAATTAAATTATTAAAAATGAAAACTGATTTTGGAATTCAACTAAGCAGGAGTGAAATGAAAATGGTAAATGGAGGTCAAAAAGATAATGGTGGAGGTAGCTGTCAGGCATTAGTTCAGCAGGGTTCAAACTCTCAAGGAACTGTCGTTATTGAAGGATTAAGTAGCGGAGCAGCTTCTTCATATCCAGGTATGATTCATTGGTGTTGCGATAGCTGCTGCACAGCTACTTGGGCATATCATGATGGTTGTCCCTCATAAAAATATGCTTATTCAATTAAGAGCGGCTATTGCAATAATTTTTTAAAATAGCCACTCTTAATTACAAGGATAATAATTGCGCTGTTAATTGTATTTTAGAATTATTTGAAAAATAATTTAGCATCCTGGAATTTTTAAAAAATATATCTCGTCGTATGAATCTTTACTATTTATTTTTTATTATGTTGTTTTTTCAATTTAATGGAAATGATAAACCCGGGAATGACACCAATGGAAAAACTTTCATAAAGCATGATTCAATCTATTTCATTAATAAGACCAAAATAAAACTTGGTTTTTATTATAATGATAAATTCCTGGATATAGTTCGTCTACATTTATTGCCTGGTAGCAGTAGTAAAATATTTGCTGAAACTGAATTAGTGTTGACACAAACAAATAATAATCAGAATTTTTATTTACTCTTTCCTGGTGATACGATTTATGTAACAGCAAGCTCATCAGGAGATGCTATTTTTTCCGTTGATAATAACATCATTCGGAACAATGAACTTGACCTCTCAAGAAGGATGAACGAACAAACACCACTGAACTTTTATAAACTTGCCTTTTACAGGCAGAAATACTTCGATAAGGATTATAAAAAACTTGATAGCATTTATAATGCAGATTATAAAGCCAAAATTGAGTTTTTGGATAAATACATAAAGACAAACCCTGTTTCTGCCGGCTATGAAAACAGGACAAGAAATAAATTAAAGTCTGATTTATATGCAAGAGAATTATTGTTGGGTGCAAGTACAAAATGCAGGATTGATAATTCTTTTTCAGATTATTTATTTGAATTGAAGCCTGCCATTAATACCCTTGTGTCAAAAGGGGAAAGCCTGGATTATTTTTGGCTGCAAACAAATTATATCAGGTTTTTATTAAAAGATTTAATAAATACTGATTATTACAGGGATTCGTTGTATGCAGATTGTAAAAAGGAAATAAATAAAAATATAAAGGAGAAAGTATTATTTGACATTGTGAAAGAGGAGATACAAAAAGATGCCAGTTCAACAAAATGGTTTATCAATGATTTTATCAATACCGGAAGTGATAGTGATTATAAAAGATATGTGGTTAAACTGATAGAGAATAATAAGCTATATAATTCTGCCGGGAAAAATAATATAGTCATCAATGATAAGCTGGAAAAGATAAAATATGATTCTTTGCTTAGTTCACTAAAAGGCAATGTTGTTTATATTGATTTCTGGGCAAGCTGGTGTGCTCCCTGCCGTGCTGAAATGCCAAAATCTTCTATATTGAGAGAAAAATACAGGAATGATAAAATCAAATTTTTGTATTTGTCTATTGATGAAGATATATCAGCATGGAAAAAAGTAAATGAAGATGAAAAATTAAATAATTACCCCTTAAGTTTCTTATTGCTTAATAGCCAAAGGGCTGATTTGATGAAGTTATTTAAGATAACAGGTATTCCACGTTTTATCATTATTGATAAAGCAGGTAAAATAGTTAATAGTAATGCACCCCGCCCAAGTGATCCCGAATTAGAAAGGCTACTGGAAAAATATAAAGATTTATAAATGTTCCTGCATTTTACAAACAACACAACGTGATGGATTGCTAACCTACGAATCTCAAAATGGCAGCAAGTAGTATGATAAAATATTTCTTCAACTCTATTGCTGCATGAATGTTGGTTAATGAAAATTTCAAACGATATTGAATTGCATTTTGTTTTATGCACCTGTGCTTTTAACTTTAGGATGTATTGCGCCTGTTGACTCATGGATATGTTTGCCAGATATTATCAATGCTAAATCTTTTAATATGACTGATAAGAATTTTCTATTCCTTTTTGTTTTATTACTGCTAATGGCTTGTAATGCAAATGATAAAAACCAAAAGCAATTTGAAAATGATTCTTCTGATAAAAAACTTGTAAAGAATATAAAAATTCCACTTTACACAATAGATACCGTGTTTGAAAAGTATATGCCGGATACGGGTCTGAAATTTAACAGCCCTGATGAATTGAAAAAATACTGGTTAAAAAACTATAAGAATTTTAAAGATTTTTGTAATAGATACTCAGATGAAAGGGGTAATGATGATTTAAGCATCCTCGCTGTGAGACAAGCCGAAATCCACTTTGCCGATTTGGATGAATTTAATTATTTTAAATTTTATAAGACATGGAAAAAAGATTTACAAAATATGGTATCATTGAGTTCATTTTCCCCTAATTCAAATATTGTAAGCCTTGAGGAAAGGATTAATTTCTTTAAAGCATTTCCACATGAGATTCAAAACAGTAAAACTGGAAAAAACACCTGGGCAAGAATAAGGGAATATTCATTTGACAAAAACACCGGTCATAGTGCACATCAATATGATTCGGTTAAATTAATTGCATATTCAAATAATAAAACCTTTTTCAAAAATATATTTCATACTTCTTACAATTATTATATTATTCTATTTGGCGCATCGTGGTGTGGACCTTGTAATGAGCAGGAACTTCAGTTGAAATACTGGATAAAATATTTAGACACTTCCCGGATAAAAATAATTGGGTTATCAGTTGATGATAAAATAAATGATTGGAAAAAAAATCTTGAAAAATATAATTTTCCCTGGAGTTGTTATATGCTTGAAGGTGCAATGAATAACCAAATGGTGAAAAGCCTGGGCATTGGAAGTGTCCCTCGGGTATTTTTATTAGATAATTCCGGGAAAATACTTTTCGAGAATACTGACATTAGGAAGATTTTGCTTCATTTGTCACTTTGAAATGAAAAATAATTTTTAATAAATCAGGCCTTGATGTTGTTGGTGAACTTAAAAACATCGTTGAAGCAAAAATAAAAACCAGGAATACAAAATAAATTTTTTGCAATGCGCACATGCATAAGCATTGATTGTTTTAAGGCAATTGAAGTTTTTGATTTTTTTTTGTTTTTAAAAAAATGAAATTTTCATTGGGAAAACGCTGAAAAATTCAACCGCCATTTCAAGTGCCACTTGAAATCTATATTTTGGTTGATAAAAATGATGGCTCTACCTTTAAAAAACATTACACCTGTTAAACCATTAATATGCCTGTTGTTTTTAACCAACATAAAACCAGGGAATCTACATTGACAATTCATCATATTTTTTTTGATAAAGAAATTTGTTTGCAGACAAAACAGGATAATATGAAACATTGGTGTGATGAAGTTGATATACAATTTATACCAACAATATTTTTTAATGGATTTCAATTGCCAGGTGCATATAGCATTGGCGATTTAAAATATTTTCTTACTGAATAGGCAGCAGTAAGAAAATTACCCGGGTGCCTACTGTTGCCGGTTGCAAACGGCAATGAGCCGGGTAAAGCCGTTACTGCGTTCACAGGCTTTAAATGAGAAGCAAAATTTTTAATAATCTTTAAATTTTTTTTTATGAAAAAAATAAATCTTGAAAACATGAAAAATGTTTTGACCAGGGATGAAATGAAAAAGATTGTAGGAGGAAGCGGTGGAAGTGGCGGAGGTGGTATTTTATGTTCTACAGAAACACAAACTTGTTGTACTGATGCTGATTGTGGGACAGATAAAAATTGTTATTGCTATAGGCCTGAAGGTCAAACTTCATCTGCCTGTTATACAAGACACTAATCTTTAGATAACTAAAAAGAGGTCATCTTCTGAATGGCCTCTTTAAATACAATTTTTTTATGAAAATTAAAATGATAACTAATTTTTTCTTGCTGATATTTTTATTTAGCTGTTTTTTATTGAAGGCACAAGATTATGGGTTGATAAAAATTAACGGTGTTGTTAAGGGAACCACAATCGAAAACGGGACTGCTTCCATAATACCTATATCTATAGGTCTTGATTGCATAGCTTATAAATTTGATTCTTTCACTGTTGCTGTTATCAATAACCATTTTCATTTTTCTGGTACTATGCCCTATCCGCATGGTTTTGAAGAGATCATATTTCGCAGTAACAAAACCGGTTTCCGGACAGGCTCTTTTTTTTTGGATTCTGGAAATATTGATATGACTTGTTTTTATAACCCCACCGGGCATTCTTATCCTGAAATAAAGTTCTGCGCTTCAAACAATGAGTATCAAAATAAGTTTTTGCCTCTGTTTCAACCAGCCCAAAATCTGCTTGATTCTTTTCTTGAAATAAGAGATAAGAATTATAAAAAGTATGATAATGCAATTCCAGACACTGTGTATCAAGATATATTAAGAGTAAGAAATTTATATACAACAAAGAAAAATAGTTTACTGAGAAAATATATAAAACAGAACCCTGATTCATATATTCCTTTAGCTATGATCGGGGAATATGTAGAAAGAGAAGATTATGATTTACCTGAAATTGAAAAAACATTTGATCTGCTTTCATCAAAAATGAAGAATACCATATCCGGGATGAAACTTAAAAAAGCAATGGATCTAAAAGATTTAAGAAATTTAGGAGATACTTTGAAATCACTTGTTTTTGTTGATAAACAAAACAAGGAATGTAAACTTAATTTTGACAAAAACAAATATACCCTTGTTGACTTTTGGTTTAGTAACTGTGGGCCATGCATATCGCAGTTTCCCCAGTTAAAATCAATTTATGATACATATAAAAATAAAGGGTTTGGAATCATAGGGATTAGTACAGATGAGAATGAATCTGAGTGGAAAAATGCGATTGCAAACTATGATTTAAATTGGCAACAGATATGGGACAAAGAAAATTATACTTCAGGTAAATTGTTAATAAGTGGCTTTCCATCAAATTTTTTAATTGATAGTAATGGGACAATAATTGAATCAAATATTGAAATTTTTCGTTTAAAACAATTTCTTCAAAATAAGTTGCTGGGGAATTGAAAGTAGATATTCAATATTTTAATGATCGGTTTATGCATTGGCGATTTAAAATATTTTCTTACTGTATAGGCAACAGTAAGAAAATTACCCGGGTGCTTACTGTTGCTGGTTGCAAACGGCAATGAGCCGGGTAGAGCCGTTACTGCGTTCACAGGCTTTAAATGAGAAGCAAAAATTTTAATAATCTTAAAAATTTTTTTATGAAAAAAATAAGTCTTGAAAACATGAAAAATGTTTTGACCAGGGATGAAATGAAAAAGATTGTTGGAGGATTAGAAACAAGCAAGTGCCATAAATGTTGTTGGGATGCTTATCCTAATGATTGCAGTGCATGTATCCCCTCTTCATCTAATGCTATATGTAAAAGCGGGGCATCATTAAAAGATTGTGCCTGCTCAGCATAAATATTGACTTTTTTAAAAGCTCCATTCATTTATTAATAATGGAGCTTTCACAAAAAAAGATTAGTCATTATGAAGAAAGCATTTATTTATATTTTTTTAGGACTTATGACAATACATATAAGTTGTGATGACCATCCGAAAATGCACAAAGGCACAAAAAATAAAGATGGGTTATCAAACAGGGAAGGGCACATAGTGTTTAATGTGGAACCGGTTGAAACACCTGCAACTATTTTAAATGATTTTATGAGCTTTTGGTATTATTGGAATGATTATATAAAGCTCTCTGAGACTTATATATCTTTCGATGATATCGGCAAAGTAATCTCCAGGAAAGTTTTTTTAGAAGCGCTGATGACAGGTAATTATCTCCCATTAAAGCTAAGAGTAAATGCTCCTTTCAGTCAGTATCAACTTTATAAAATAGATTCAGGGAAATATGAAGATATCTCAGGGACCATTAGTCAATATGCCGGGTACTTTTATAGATATTATCAAATGGAAGGCACTATGTTGCCCGATTTTAATTTTATTGATATTAATGGGAAGCTATATAATAAAAAAACATGTAAAGACAAATACCTGGTTCTTAACTGCTGGTTTATTGGTTGTCATCAATGTGTAAAAGAAATACCTGAACTCAACCTTTTGGTTGATTCTTGCAAAAGCAGGGATGATATAGTATTTATCAGCCTGGCTTTTGACCGTAAAATGGAATTGAAAAAATTTTTAGCAACTACTCCATTTCATTACGCAGTAATCCCTGATAAAACTGCTTATCTAACAGATACCCTGAAAACTATTTTATATCCAACGCAAATTATTATTGATAAGACTGGTAAAATAATAAAAGTTATGAATGACTTTAGTGATTTAAAAGAAGCGTTGAATGATTTGCTAAAAAAATAAATTCTATTTTTTCTACTCCTATCTTTTCTCCATGAATTGCATTTTGTTTTATGCCCCTGCGCTTTTATCTTTAGGATTCATTGACCCAAAATCGGTATTAAAATGTTTGCCAATTCAAATCAACAAAGGACCCTTTTTTCTTGTATGCCTGTGTGGTATTTTGTACATATTACCTTTTATCAATTTTATAAAATATGAAAAATATTATGCGCAACTCTTTTCTCTTTTAAAAAAACAAAATATGAACTTCACAAAATGCCTTCTCTTTTTTATTTTAATGCAGGTCGTTTCCTGTGATGAACCACCAAAGCAACCAGGGGCTATTTTACCCGCTAACAAAACAAATGACAGTTTTGTCACAATTATAATGCAGGACTCCTCCATTCTTAAAAGTAAAATGATATTGGATTTTTATTATCATGATTCATTGGGATATGGCCATCCTGTGATGCTTAATAAAATGCAAACAAAATTACTGTTGGATGCACCAACATTGCTTCTGCAGGCAGATAATAACCAAACCCCATATTTAATCTACCCGGGAGAACAAATCAATGTAACAAAGGGCGATAAAAATTCATTGGTATTTAAGATTGCCGATAACCCGCAAAGAACAAACGAATTAAATTTTTTCAGGTTGCTGACACAAAACACAGGTTGTATTTACAATGTTTTTCCAACAAAGCTATTTCTTGGGAAAGCGAAAAATATGCTTCAGTTTCATTCTTATGCAAATGAAATTTATGACATAAAAAAGCGCAGGCTTTCTTTTTTGGATTCAAGCGCCGGGATTACACCCTTCAGTGATAAGTTTTATGTTATAGCAAAAAATATAATTGAGAGCGCTGCTTTGCGGGATTCATTAATGATGTATTGGAGCAATAAGGAAATGTTATCTGAACAAAATTTATACAAACCTTTTGTGGAAAATAAAATGCAGACAATTACCCAGGTTGGTTTTCAGCCTTTCATAATTTACCTGAGTGCAGCTAAAGAAGTTGTAAGCATGGCAACGACTAAATACTTAGATGCTGAACTTCATAACCCTGCTGATTTCGCCAAAAGAATGGATTTTGTCAACAATAATTTTTCCGGCCTGACGAGAGATTTTTTATTGTCAAATACTGTTTATACTGCTTTTACAAGTGGTGCGCAATTGTCAGAGGAAATGCTAAATACATTTAATGCAGGTTGTAAGGATGAAGGCTACAAAAAATTAGTAGCAGAAAGGATAAATAAAAAAACAACTGTCAGATTTTCTGAAACCGGTACTAACCTTCTTTTTTCAGATAATAAGACTGTAAAAGGCATTCAGTCGGTCTTGTCACTATATAAGGGGAAAATAGTATTGATAGATTTTTGGGCAAGCTGGTGCGCCCCCTGCCGTGCGGAAATGCCATATAGTGAAAAACTTGAAAAAGATTATGCAGGCAAGGATGTTGTTTTTCTTTTTTTATCAGTTGATGAAGTAACAGATGATTGGAAAAAAGCTGTGAAAGAAGAAGGCCTTCCTGCTGAAAACAGCTATTTGTTGCTGAAAGGTTTTCAGTCAGAGTTTGCTGTAAAAAATAATTTGCAGAGTATCCCGCACTATATGCTTTTTGATAAACCGGGTAAAATAATTAATCCCGATGCCCCACGGCCCAGCGAACCAGAATTGCGGGAATTGATAGATAAATATTTGAAGTGAAACTTAGGAAATAGAGATTCTATGCCTTTAATGAATGAAAAGTTCATAATGTTGCTTTCAAAAATTTAGATCAATTTTTCAGCGGTCATTAACTGGCCTGAAAACTAATTGTTTTGTTATAGAAAATAGCTGTTATCAAAAAGCCTTAAAGGAATAGAAAATGCCTGAGAGATATTATAAAAATGTTTTTGAAATAATAATCACTGTATTTATGCTAATATCATCTTGCAATACAGTAACGAATCAAAATCTAAGTACAATTAAAGTTAAAGGATTAATTAAAGGTTATAAGCCGGAAAAAATATACCTGGCTAATGCATTTCAATGGGACCAATTGTTAGACTCGGCAAAAGTTTCTAATGGCTATTTTGAGTTTGTGATTGACAGTACTGAAAAAAGTTTGCTATCACAGACAAGTTTGGAATATCTTACTATAGATGGTCAGATTAAAAAATTTGAATTTAAAAATGATGTTCTTTCCAATAGCACAACTAATTATTTTTTAGATTCATTTATACCAGATACTGAAGTTGTAACAATAAGTGGTGATGTCAATATATCACCTTATTTATCTGTAAAAGCCGGCAATGAAACAAAGGCATTATTTGCAACTCAAATGGATGACTTTGGTTTTTTAAATGGTGATGATAAGAATAGAAAAGAGAGGTATGACTTATTTATTCAAAGAATAAAATCTTTTCCATCTTCTGTTTATCTGTTAAACCGAATCAATGCTAACAGATCACTATATAACAAAACTGAACTCCTGCATATTCTGCAGACTTTTAATCCTGATATGAAAAAAAGCAAGACCGGTACAACTTTATTTTCTTATGCAATGAAGAAATCCGATGAACAAAAGAAGTATCAAAATTTTGTTTTTGCAAACGAAAAAGGTAATAGCCGGTTTATGTACGATTCTACAAAAGATTTGAATATGGTAGTTGTGTGGGCAAGTTGGTGTGGTCCATGTCTTGCAGAAATACCTGATATAAAAGAAGTTTTTGAAAAGTATCATAATAAAGGATTGAATGTTGTAAGTATTTCAATTGATGAGGATAAGCATTCCTGGGAAAAAGCATTGAGTATTGAAAAAATGAATTGGCCACAATTGATTGTTGATAGCTTTCGAAGACAATCTTTTCACTCTGCAATTGATTTTGATAATATTCCTTTAGTCTTATTTTTGGATAAGAAAGGAAAAGAATTAAAACGATTTGTTGGTTACAGCACACAGTCAAAATTCAATTATGAGAAAACTATTGAGGATTACCTGCGGGATAAGTAAGTCAATAAAAAGATTGGCTAATAAAATTCCACTTTTCTTTTCTTTTTACTGTGTTTATTTTATTGCTGCAATTTTAATTTCAGGGTGCTGTATAAGTTTTATTTGCAGAAAAGGCTTTTGTAAATTCAATTCATTGTATAGACGTCTGTGTGAGATCAGATCATCGTGCAATGCTTTACTTTTTGATATAAACATGCACAGTATTAATTCAATGAACAAATTTTATGCAATGGAACGAATTGAATTAAGCGGATTATGAAAATGAAACATTCATTCCTCTGCAAAAAATCCTGGGTGTAAGAAAATTTATAAGCCATTGATGTAACCGTTCAGGTAGTCAATCCTGTTTAGCAGCCATGCTTTCAAATCTGAAATATCGGATTGATAATTTACATTACCTCTTTTCCATAATGGATAATCCCTGTTACGTGCGCCGGCAATGATAAAAGCATAATCATCTACAAATTGCTGCAGGCTGTCTGAATTTTCATTCACAAATGCAGCCCATTTTTGTTTAAGCAAACCTGCAACAACCGGATCAGAAAGGAGCCTTGTAAAAAAATTTGTACCAGGCAATGAATTCTGCCAGAAAAAAATATTATAAATAGTAAAATGTTTTTGCATTCCATCATTGTAGCCATAAGCCCAGTCAAAATCCCATACCGGCCCCATCATATATTTCCCTGTAGCTTTCTTGTAGAGGTAAAAACTTTTGGGATAGTTGATCTCCTCATTATCTGCAAGCATAAAAACTATAAGGTCATTTACCAATGATGTGTCATCTATATAGCCGAGGTAATTATTGTTGGGAAAATCATTGGAGGCTACCAGGTCTTCCATCTGCTGAAACTGGTTTTGTATTGGTGTTAGTTCAGATGAATCATCAAGGTCAGGGTCTTTGACCATAACAGGCAACTGGTAATTATTGGATTTGAATTCCCAATCTTCGTCATAATAAGCATCCATTTCTAATAATACTCCGTCATCACCAATATCCACCCTGCCTGCCCCTGCTTCTACCTGTTCGGTGAAAAGATACAAACCCTTGTTCACACCATTTAGGATAAGTTCTACAGGTATATAGTGATTTGTATAAGGCATGTTCAGCATAGTCCCTGTTTTGAATGCAATGTTGTTCAACAGTTGCGTTTCATCAATATAATTTGCCAGCAGCACCCATTCTTTTTCTGGTGATAAACCAAACAAGGGAGCTTCGTCATCTAACTTTAACTTGTAAGGTTTTTTAGGATAAAACCAGGTGGAATTACCACGGCCTTTAATTTTAGTGGTGCCGTTGTAACTGCTGAAAATATTTTTTCCATCAATAGTAATATTGGCATGCACATAATCATCTTTTGAAATAATGGGCACGCCGCCATCAGTGTTAATAGTCAGCAGCGGCAGGCTGTCATTCCAGTTGATTTTTACATAATAATCATGTTTTTTATTATCGGGAGAAAACAGTGAATAGATAACCGGGTTTTTAAAATCTATTACAGTAGCACTGCTTGACTGTGTTACATTACCAATTGTTATTTTGGCTGCATTGGAAGTAAATGTGGGGATGATGTTGTGCTGAAATGTGTAGAGGTTGCCATAGATGGTGTCCCCTTTTATTTTAAAATTTATATCGTTTTGCACTAAAGGGTTATTCTTTGATTCTATAGTAAAAGTTTTGAAAACAATTGATGATTCAGGATTTGAAATTGCCTGGTTAAAATCGTTTTTGCTACATGAAGCCAGGAATAATAAAAGTCCTAAAGGGAAATACCTTATTGTAAATTGCAGAAGTTTTCGTTTCATATCACACGGAAATTCATTAAACAAATGTATATGAAAAACCTGCAAGGTAAAATGCGGTTATTTGAATAATGGGAGAGAAGGGTAGTGAAAGACAATACTATTATTTTAGAAATTATTTTTTGAAACAATAAAGAGTTTTTTATAAAAATTTCATTTAATAATGATGCTCTCATTAAAGTTAAAAACCATCTCATGATAGGAATTTTATTTGGGATAACTTGACTTCCTGAATTGATGAATCTGGTCTTAGAATAATTGGCAATGAATATTATCTCACTTACCAGGTGAATAGAAAATAAATTTGAATAAGAAGAAAAATGGTTTCTATTTAAGTTTACCTGCTTTAAGTTAAATATGAGCATGTTTAATTAAGTTTTCTTCATTTTTTTGAAAATGTTGAATGGCAAGAAAACATTTCTTGAATTTCAAAGTTGAAATCCAGGCATCATTTTAATTTTTATTAGTTTTACAATATGCAATTTCCGAAAGTAAAAACGGTGACAGCAACAAAGAAGTACCTGCTTTTCGTTGAATTCACAGATGGCACAAAAGGAAATTATGATTTAAGCCATCTGTCAGGCATCGGTGTTTTCAAGGCATGGGATACAAACGATAATTTTTTTAAAGTATTTGTTGAATCTGAATCAGGGGCTATCTCATGGCCAGGAGAATTAGATATTGACACTATTAATGTTTATTGTGCTATCAAGGGAATTGATGTTGATTCATTTTTAACTAAAGAACATAATGCTATTTGTTAGCAATATGATTTTATGAAATGTACTCAACAAAAATATATAGGTAAGCTCACTTTACATCACTCCATAACTTAAGCAAATACCTCACAACATTCATTCACTGAATTTTCTTACTTCAGGTATTTTCCAAACCAGTCAATGTAATTATTAAACCTGAACTGCATATAGCTTGGCACAGAGAGTTCATGATACTGACCGGGATAAATTATAAGTTTTGTTGGAATACCAATACTCCTCAATGCCTGGTACATCTGCTCTGCGCCAACAGATGGTACGTTAAAATCTTTCTGGCTTGCCATGAATAATGTCGGTGTTTTTATTTTGTCAACATGAAAGAACGGATAAGAAAGTTTTATCCATAATGATGGATTTTTCCAGGGTTGGCCTAATTCTGTTTCATACTGCGTTACATATTCATCCACACCATACATGCTGAGTTGTAAAGCGCTACCAGCGCCACTTGATGCTGCTTTAAATCTTGTAGTAGTTGCAATAGTATAATCGGTAAGAATGCCGCCATAACTCCAACCTGCTATAGCCATTCTTGATGAGTCTGCAATACCTTGTGCAACGAGATAATCAACAGCGCCGAGTATATCAACCACTTCTTTATTTCCCCAGTCGCCAAAGATGGCTCGGGTATAATCTTTTCCCCTGCCACTGCTGCCGCGATAGTTGACACCTGCCACTGCATAACCTGCTGCTGCTAAAATATTGCGCTCCATGTCAAACTCATAATCGTCCTGGAAAACAGGCCCGCCATGGATATACATAATCAAAGGAAGTTTTGCATGTTCAGGCGTATTGGCCGGGCGATATAAAATGCCAGATACCAAATTGCCGTCCTTACTCTTGCTTTGAAAACCTTCCACCTGTATATTTTGTAAAGGCGCCAGGAATGCATCTGTTGCATGAGTCAATCTTCTTAGATTTCCATTTTCCAAAGCATATAATTCATTCGGTGTTTGCGGGTCTGTCATATTCACTAACCATCCACCATTGGCTTTATTAAGTTCTGCAGTCCAGAAAACTTTTTTGCCATCAGCCAGCCTTGTATAATTTCCTGTAGCAACGTCAAAAGATGCAACCAGTTGCTGCCTGTCATCTTCCATTATCACAATAATATTTTTACCATCCCTGCTCCAGCGTGGCTGTGATATTTGTTTATCTGATTTTGCAGAAACTAAATTGGGTTGGCCACCTGTTGCACTGATTACTGCTAAAATATTTTCACCATACATTGTAAAATTTTCATCGCTGCTGCTTTGTAAATATGCAATCCATTTTCCATCAGGGCTCCATTGTGGGGAAATGTCTTCTCCTTTCCATGTAGTGAGTTGTTGAGGTGTTGCACCTTTGATGGCATCCATAACAAAAATATCATCGTTCTCATTTTTATCAGGGTCTGCTGTATGGTTGCTGACAAATGCAATCTTCTTTCCATCAGGGCTCCAGGCAGGATCTGATTCATTATAATTTCCTGATGTTAACGTATCAATGTTTCCTGTTGCAACATCAAAAACATATAAATGCGTTTTCCTGTTATCAAGATAACCGGTTACATCTTCTTTGAAATGATACCGCGTAATGACATAAGGGTCGCGGACACCTGATGCTGCTGTATCAGAATAATCAATATCACTCATCACTAATAAAATTTTTTTACCATCAGGGCTCCACACATAATCATCTATATCATTCTGCACATGAGTAATTTTTTTTGCTTCGCCACCCATGCGGTTCATCAGCCACAACTGTGTTGAAGCTTCGGTATTATGTTTATCATCATCCTTGGCATAACGTGATGATAAGAAAGAAATATATTTATTGTCAGGGCTGAACCTGGCTGTAGTTTCATCTTCGCCTGTATAAGTTAATTGCAGGTTGTAGTTGCCATCCCAACTCACCATCCAGATATCACTGCTATGCTGGTCAGCAGAAGAATCAACAGTTGTAACAGTATAAGAACACCATTTTCCATCAGGTGAAACCTGCGGGTCTGAAACATCGGTATAACGCATGTAATCAGATGGGTTGATTGGCCGTTTTGTTTGTGCTGAAATGGTATGCAGGATAAATAACAAAGCAAATGATAGTACAATAATTTTTTTCATAAAAACTGGTTGGATACAGTTGCAGTATCAAAAACAAATCGTTGTTATTTACTAAAGGTGATAAAAAACTTTTGTTTGATTTTAAGATGCAAGCTGTAATTGTTAAATGCTATAAATTTTGAGGCTTGTCTTATTTTGATTGCAAATAAAAAGCCTTCATACAATTTGTATGAAGGCTCCAAAATACAACATTAGCTTCAAATATTTTTTACAGTATGGATGAAATATTACATCACATTTTCAATAACCATTGCGCTTGCGCCACCACCGCCGTTGCAGATACCTGCAGCGCCGAATTTTGAATTATTTTGTTTGAGGATATTGAGAAGAGTAACAATAATCCTTGCACCACTGCAACCTAAAGGATGGCCGATTGAAACCGCGCCACCATGCACGTTTACTTTTGCTGCATCCAATCCCATCTTCTGGATATTCACAAGGCCAACAACTGAAAAAGCTTCATTGAGTTCAAAATAACTGATGTCGCTCAATTGTAAACCTGCTTTCTCAACAGCTTTCGGAACAGCAAGAGATGGTGTGGTGGTAAACCATTCTGGCGCCTGTGCAGCATCAGCAAAACTTTTGATAACAGCAAGTGGTTTGATACCTTTTGCATCAGCTTTTTCTTTGCTCATTAATACCAGCGCTGCTGCTCCATCATTCATAGTGCTTGCATTGGCTGCAGTAACAGTGCCATCTTTTTGAAATGCAGGTTTGAGCCCGGCGATTTTATCAAACTTTACATTAAAGGGTTCTTCGTCTTTTGCAAATTTTATTGGGTCGCCTTTGCGTTGTGGAATTTCAACAGGCACAACTTCATCATTAAACTTTCCATCATTCCAGGCTGACTGGCTGCGTTTGTAACTTTCAATAGCAAATGCATCCTGGTCGTTGCGGGTGATGTTACATTCTTTTGCACAAAGTTCTGCAGCATTGCCCATCGCATAATTATGATACACATCTGTTAACCCATCTTTTGCAAGGCCATCCACCAATGATACATCACCATATTTATTGCCCCATCTTAGTTTAGGTGAATAGTAAGGAACATTGCTCATGCTTTCCATACCGCCTGCAACAATGATATCTGCATCGCCTGTCATGATGCTTTGCGCTGCAATGGCAATAGATTTCATACCGCTGGCACAAACTTTATTTACTGTAGTAGCTATAACATTTTGTGGTAACCCTGCAAGCATTGACGCTTGTCGGGCAGGTGCCTGGCCAAGGTTGGCCTGTAAAACACACCCCATAATCACTTCCTGCACATCACCAGGTTGCAGGCCTGCTTTTTCTACTGCTGCTTTTATGGCAATTGCTCCTAACTGTGTAGCAGAAAAATCTTTTAATGCGCCACCAAAACTTCCGATAGGTGTCCTTACTGCTGAAACGATATAAACTGTTTTTGTATCCATGACTGAATTTTAAGTTTGCAAAGATAACGCTTGTTAGTTTTTTATAAAAGGAATAATTTGTTGGAACAAAGCTGGTTATTTGTGTAAAACACAATTAAAAATGTGAATTATTTTTTTTCAGATTTTGGCAGCCAACATGAAACTTTTACTTTTAGCAATAAATATATAACCAGTAAACTACAGGAAGATTATGCAAATAAAGCGTTATCCCCACCAGAACAGGATGCTCGTTGCAGTTGATTGTATCATATTTGGATTTGATGGAAGCCAGATAAAATTGTTATTGATAAAAAGAGGTTTTGAACCACGCAAAGGAAAGTGGAGCCTGATGGGTGGCTTTGTTACACCCGATGAGAATCTTGACCAGGCAGCTGCCCGCATTTTAAAACAACTTACAGGGCTTTCTGATATTTACCTGGAACAATTATTGGCATTTGGTGATCCATATCGCGACCCGGCAGAGCGGACTATCTCTGTTGCCTATTTTGCCTTAATTGATATTAGTAAATATGAAGAACAGATTAACCATGAATACAGTGCTGAATGGTTTTCATTGAAACAATTGCCATCATTGATTTTTGACCATAAAGAAATGATAGAAACTGCTAAAGAGAAACTAAGATATAAAGCAGCTTTTCATCCAGTATTGTTTGAATTATTACCTGAAAAATTTACCATTCCACAATTGCAGGTCTTATATGAAGATGTGTATAATAAAATCCTGGATAAGGGAAATTTCAACAGGAAAGTAATTTCAACGGGTTTGCTGGTGAAACAAAAAGATAAAGAAAAAACAGGTTCAAAAAAAGGGGCATATTATTATAAACTGGATAAAAGAAAATACCAGCTTAAATTCAAAGCCTTCCTGAATTTTATTCCTAACCCTGATTTGTAAATTGAGAGATGTTTTGTAAGAACATAACAATATTCTATCAGGATAACATTTTAAAAGAGTGAAATCATTTTCTGAAAACATTTTTTGAGTTTAATTGTTTTGAAAAATCTTTTGTGTAAAGTGATATGTTTGAATGTAAAATAAATTCGAAAAAAATATTGGAAGAAGATCAGATTTTAATAATCAATGCTGAGTGAAATTTTGAAACATGATTTTTATATTTCAAACGTTTGCATAAAAATCCGATAAAATAATCATCAATAAATTCAATTCATGTTTTACATTCACACCCACCGATTGATAATAACAAAAAAATAAACTAACGATTCACATGAACAACCAACTCGTAACAAAAGATTACCTGGTTTTTATTTTATATTTTATACTGGTAGCATCTTATGGATATTGGATTTACCGCAGGCGCAAAAGCAGGGAACATGATTCAAAAGCTTTCTTTCTTGCCGAAGGTTCATTAACGTGGTGGGCAATAGGCGCATCCTTAATTGCATCTAATATTTCTGCTGAGCAGTTTGTGGGTATGAGTGGTGATGGGTTTTTTGCTGGAGTTGCAGTAGCAGTTTATGAATGGGTGGCTGCCATTGCACTTATTGTTATTGCAGTCTGGTTTATGCCCATTTATCTTAAAAATAAAATATATACCATGCCGCAATTCCTGAAGATGCGGTACAATGATACAGTGTCATTAATCATGACTGTGTTTTGGTTATTTCTTTACATCCTGGTAAACCTTACTTCAATTTTATATCTCGGTGCGGTAGCCATCAGCGGGTTGGTAGGACCTGAGTTCCTTCACCCTATCATGATTGGCTTATCTCTGTTTGCATTGATTATTACATTAGGTGGTATGAAGGTGATTGGTTTTACTGATGTTATCCAGGTAGCGGTTTTAATCATCGGTGGTTTTGCTACTATTTATTTTGCATTGCAACAGGTGAGTGAACATGTTGGCAACAGTACCGGTGTGGCTAATGGTTTTACAACATTGATGAAAGAAGCGCCGGATCATTTTCACATGATATTTAAAAAGCCGACAGCAGAAAGTTCTCAGTACGATATTCAGCGCTATGTGATATTGCCTGGTATTGCTATGTATTTCCTGGGACAGTGGATTGTAAACATCAATTATTGGGGATGTAATCAATACATAACTCAAAGGGCACTTGGTGCTGATCTCAACACAGCCCGCACAGGTATTTTATTTGCGGGTATGTTGAAAATTCTGATGCCTATAATTGTGATGCTCCCGGGTATTGCTGCTTATGTGTTGTATAAAAACGGTGTACCGATGACAGGCCTTAAGCCCAATGTATCGCCGGAAAACCTTTATATGATAAAAGATAAAGCATATTCATCAGTGTTGGCATTTTTACCTGCAGGTTTAAGGGGTTTATCTATTGCAGCGCTTACTGCTGCTATTGTTGCTTCACTTGCTGGAAAAGCCAATAGTATCTCAACGATTTTTACATTGGATATTTATAAAAGATATTTAGGTAAAGATGCCAGTGAAAAACAACTCGTTGTTATAGGGAGGATTGCTATTGTAGTGGCAATGTTGTTGGGCATCTTGCTTACCTGGGATGATAGTCTGGGTATAGGTGGTGAAGGTGGCTTTACATTTATTCAAAAATATACCGGCTTTATCAGTCCTGGCATCCTTGCTATGTTTTTGATGGGTATGTTCTGGAAAAGAACTACCGGCTCAGCAGCAATTGCAGGCATCCTGGTAGGATTTATTTCTTCAGTCATATTAAATGAATATGCTGCACAATGGTTTGGACATGAAACATTATTTTATACTGCATTCCCTGTTATCAAAGCAGGTGTAACAACATGGGAAATTCCATTCCTCATTTGTATGGGTTGGTCAGGTGTTATCACAGTTTTGGTGATGGTAGCCATTAGCCTTGCAGGACCGAAAGTCAATCCGAAAGCAATTACTATTGAGCGTGGGATGTTTAAAGTTACACCACGCATCCTGACAATGATTGTAATTATTTTAATGTTGATTATGGCTATTTATGTCAGGTTCTGGTAAAGAATTTCAACTTGTATGGTCAACAACGATGACCCATTGCTGATTAATTTTTTTGAACAATAAAGTGAAATATCCGCCGGGGTTTTTACCGGTGGATATTGTCAATCCCCATTTACCTAAAACAAAATAATATTCAGGAGAAAGTTTTTTGATTTGTAATAAATCAAAACTGAGTTTGCCCATAGCAATGGTATCGGGATAAGCTTTTTTATATCGATCTAAAGTTGATTGCCAGCCATACAATGGAGGGTTGCTTACAAATAAAAGACTATCACTCTTCCAGTAAGTCTGCATAAATGCCTCAATGTTGCCATTATTCCAGGCAATCAATTGTTCATTCATCACATTACGGATAGCAATAGAATCTTTGTCCTGAGAAAAGCAATTTCTGAAAGAGATTAACAGCAGAATGATAATAATCAATTTTTTCATTTGAATATTTTTAAAAAAAATTATTACAGAATAACACCTGTGATGAATTTTTTTGAGAACATTAAAACAATAAAGATAAAGATGCAATATTTTATATAGTGTTTGAAAATTCTAATCCATCCTGGATTTTTAAATGCCCCTGGAAATTTATTTAAAGTTAATTTTTAAAAATAGTTGCATAACTAACTATTTTTTTTTCTCTTTGCTTACTGGTTAATAGTGAAACTGATTTAGCATAAAGAATTAGCATCATTAAAAAAATTAAAACTATACAGATGAAACGCTCCATCAAAAAAGTTGCCGTATTAGGAAGTGGCGTCATGGGTTCAAGGATTGCCTGTTTATTTGCAGGGATTGGTGTACAGGTATTGTTGTTGGATATTATTCCAAAAGGCGTAGCTGCTGATGCCAGGCCTGCTGAAAAAAATAAACTGGTGAATGATGCTTTGCAGGCTGCCATAAAATCAAGCCCGTCGCCTGTTTATACAAAAGATGTTATCAATCGTATTACAACAGGCAATTTTGACGACAACATGAAAGATATTGCATCCTGTGACTGGGTGATTGAAGTTGTGGTGGAAAGGCTCGATATTAAACAACAGGTATATGCAAAAGTGGAACAGTTTCGTAAGCCGGGAACACTCATCACCACTAACACATCAGGTATTCCAATTCATATTTTGAATGAAGGCAGGAGCGATGATTTTAAAAAACATTTTTGTGGCACACACTTTTTCAATCCACCAAGATACCTGCGTTTGCTTGAAATTATTCCTACAACTGATACAGATAGCACAGTTGTTGATTTTTTAATGAATTATGGTGATGTGTTTTTAGGGAAAACAACTGTGCTGGCAAAAGATACACCTGCATTTATCGCTAACCGTATTGGCGTATTTGGGATGATGGCAGTGTTTAATACAATGGAAAAGTTTGACCTCAGTATTGATGAAGTAGAAGCGCTGACAGGTCCTGTTATTGGCCGCCCTAAATCAGCGACATTCAGAACTGCAGATGTTGTAGGTATTGATACTTTGGTGGAAGTGGCAAAGGGTATTGAAAAAAATTGCCCGCAGGATGAAGTGGCTGCTGCAGGTGGATTTTCTATACCTGCATGGTTGCAAACAATGGTTGACAATAAATGGCTGGGTGATAAAACAGGACAAGGTTTTTTCAAAAAAATTAAGACACCTGTTGCAGAAGGAAAAGAAGGGAAAGAAATTTTAGTGCTGAACCTTAAGACACTCGAATATGAACAACGGAAGAAACCTGTTTTTGATTCGGTAAAAATGGCGCAGGCTGTTGAAAGCCTGGAACCGAGAATTAAAATGTTGTTTGAAGCAAAAGATAAAGCCGGTGATTTTTATCGTCATTTTCATTATTCTTTGTTTGCTTACATTTCTCATCGTATTCCCGAAATCAGTGATGAATTGTACAGGATTGATGATGCGATGATGGCTGGTTTCGGATGGGAGATAGGCGCTTTTGAAAGCTGGGATGTGTTTGGTGTAGCTGGTGTGGTGCAGGCAATGAAAGCATCAGGCTATGCAGTTGCATCATGGGTAGATGAAATGATTGCAGCAGGCAATACTTCATTTTATAAAACGGAAAATAACAGGAAAGTTTATTATGATATTGCTTCAAAGACTTACAAACCTGTTTTATCAACTGATAATTTTATAATACTTGAAAATTATAAAAATAAAATTGTCTGGAGCAATAGTAATGCATGGTTGTATGATATAGGTGATGATGTGGTGGCTTTGCAATGGCAAACTAAAATGAATACAATTGGCAGTGAAGTAAATGAGGCAGTGAATAAAAGTATAGAGATTGCAGAAGAGAAATTCAAAGGCCTTGTGATTGCAAATGGTGGTGCCAACTTCAGTGCTGGCGCCAATGTAGGTATGATTTTTATGTTTGCTGTAGAAAACGATTTTGATGATCTTGATATGGCAGTGCGAATGTTCCAGAATACGACAATGCGGATACGTTATTCTAGTGTACCGGTAGTAATTGCACCGCATGGTTTAACATTGGGCGGTGGTTGTGAAATGTGTTTGCATGCAGATAAAATTTATGCAGCAGCAGAAACGTATATTGGTTTGGTGGAATTAGGTGTTGGTTTGATACCCGGCGGTGGCGGTACAAAAGAATTTGCTTTAAGAGCCGCTGATGAAATGCATCATGATGAACCGGATAGCATCACTTTAAAAAACCGTTTTCTTACAATTGCAACTGCTAAAGTTGCAACATCTGCATTGGAATCATATCAACTGGGTATTTTAAGAGAAGGCCATGATGAAGTGGTGATGAATATCCAACGCCGCATCGGTGAATCAAAGAATGCAGTTATTGAAATGTATGACCAGGGTTATGTGCAACCTGTCCAGAGAAAAGATATTAAAGTATTGGGAAGGTCTGCATTAGGTGCATTATATGCAGGTATCAATGGGATGTGGCGGGCAAACTATGCAACTGAACATGATTCATTGGTGGCCCGGAAACTTGCTTATGTTATGTGTGGTGGTGATTTGAGTGAACAAACTTTGGTGAGTGAGCAATATCTGCTCGACCTGGAAAGAGAAGCATTTTTAAGTTTATGCGGTGAGCGTAAAACGCTTGAAAGACTTGAGTCTGTCATTAAAAAAGGCAGGCCTGTACGCAATTAGCTTCAGATGATTTCAGGTTAATGGTATGACTAGTATTAAAAAAAATCTGCCTGTTATTTATTTGAATAAAAAACAAATTACCGTTTCGTTCACACCTTAGCTATTACTTTGCATCTTTGTTAAATAATGCATCGGTTTCTTGTACAAAGTATTTTGTTTTTTCTCCTGATGATTATGTTGGGCGTTACTGCTAATGCTCAACGTGTCCTCAATAGCAACAGGTTGCCCAGTGATACTATTCCCGCAGGCTATGAATATGATAGTCATGGTAACCTTGTTAAAATTGATACTACCAATCAGACTCTGCAACACCGGAATCAATATGAAGATTCAATCACTATTTCCTATCATTTCTGGGACTCAACAAAAATGGAAAAAATAGATTCTTCCATTGATGATTTTTATACAAGGTTTCCTGTGCCATGGACAAATTATGACCTGGGTAATTTTGGAAATGCATCGAAGTCTTTTATTTTCCGGCCTGATATGCATCCTGGCTTTGATGAAGGCATGCATGCTTATGATGTGTATCGTTACACCAAAGAAAATACAAGGTTTTTTCAAACCACGCGACCATATTCGGAAACGGTCTTTTTGTTGGGGAGCAGGGCTGAGCAGATGATAAATTTATTTCACACGCAAAACAAAAAAAGCAATTTTAATTTCGGGCTTGATTTTAAAATTATCAGTTCTCCGGGCTCATATAAAAATCAAAGCACTAATATAACCAACAGCCGTATCAATACATTTTATCAGAGCAATAACAAGCGATATACCAACAGTTTTATTTTCATCATCAATAAAATATTATCATCTGAAAACGGTGGCATAAAACCGGGACAGAAGCTCGATAGCCTTGCATTTAATGATCCCGGTGGAGCTTTTGTAAAAATTGGGAATGACCTGAATACTGTGCGAACAATTTTTAATTCGTCAATTGCAGCAGGCACGCAATACAAAGAAACAGTTTTGCTGATGCGGCAGACGTATGACCTGGGACAGAAAGATTCTTTAGTTACTGATTCCGTCACTTATAAATTATTTTATCCGCGTTTACGATTCCAGCATACAATTGAATATTCAAAAAAGGGTTATGAGTACCATCATTTTTTACCAATAGATTCTGATTATGTAAAATATATGGCTTATCTACCATTGGCTGATACAATAAAATTTGCTGATGTGTGGCAAAACCTGACTAATGATATTGCGGTTATTTCATATCCACAGAAAAACAATCTCAATCAATATTTAAAACTGCATGCAGGCCTTGAATTATTAAAAGGTAACACAGATGCATTTACTGTGCATTATAATAATGTATATGCCGGCGCTGAATACAGGAACAGGACACGCAACCAGTTGTATGATGTGGAAGCAGCAGGTAAGTTGTATGTTGCAGGGCATTATGCTGGTGATTATTCTGCATATATAAGTTTTCAGCGATCATTGAAAAGAAATATCGGATCTCTGAAAGTAGGTTTTCAAAATGTGAACCGTACACCATCATTTGTTGCGGGTGAATTTGTTGAAGATAGCATTAGGGCGATGGCGCCATCTATTTATGGAAGCGGCATTACTGCTAAACAATCACTCACAGCTTTTCCTGTGTTTAATAACGGCAGTTATAAAAAAGAAAATATCACTAAGATTTTTGCCACCATCAATGTGCCTCCTGCAAGCCTTCAATTGGGTGGTGAATATTATCTTATATCCAATTACACTTACTTTAAAGACTTTTATAATTCAGACCAGTATTCATCTATATTTAATGTGCTGCATGTATATGCGCAGAAAAAAATTAAGGTTGCAAAACATCTGAGTTGGTATTTAGATGGCCATTTTCAACAAGTGGCAGGTAATGCGCCAATACACTTACCGTTAGTGCTGGCACGGACCCGTTTTGCATTTGAAGGTAATTTTTTCAAAAATCTTTTTTTATCAACCGGCATTGAAGCGCGTTATAATACACCTTATAAGGCTGATGATTATTCACCGCTCACCGGCCAGTTTTTTCCACAGGATACTACTACGATTTCTAACAGGCCTGATATAAGTGTCTATCTCAATTTCCGCATCAAAAGTTTTAAAGGTTTTGTACGGCTCGACAACCTGAACACAGTTGATTTTTCCAATGGAATTTCATTTACCGATATAAATTATTCTGCACCGGGTTATCCGGTCAGGAGTGTGTGGCTGCGTGTTGGTATCTGGTGGAGCTTTGTAAATTAATTTTTATCCTGATATTCAAATGTAGATGGTAAACATTGCTGAAATGCTTTACTGCACTGTGTTTGAGGCTGGTTGATTGTAATGTAACATCATAATGTTTCTATTGGTCTAAATTTTTTAAGTAACTCAATCCACATAAATCTCGCCTTTAAAAACAAATGTTGCCGGGCCGCAAAGCCAGATATCTTTAAATGAAGTATCGCTTAATTTATTAAACTCAACAGCAAGCCTGCCACCTCTTGTAGTTACTTCCACACGGTTAAAACCATTATCGTTGTGTGCAAACATCAATGCAGACGCAGTGACACCTGTGCCACAACTCAGGGTTTCATCTTCCACACCTCTTTCATAAGTTCTCACAGTGATGGCTTCTTCATCATCCGTTTCAACAAAGTTTACATTGATGCCTTTTTCTTTGAAATGCGTATTGTACCTGATATCACGGCCGTCTTTCACCACATCAATGTTCCAAACATCAGGAACAGGTTTTACCAGGTGGGGTGAACCTGTATCGAGAATATAGCTTGCAGCTTCATATCTTTTTACATCATCCACATCTTTCATGTGCAGGTCTATCCATCCATTATTTTCAACAGTAGCTTTGTGTTTACCATCAACTGCATTAAAAAAATATTCATTCTTCTTCAACCCCTGGTCCATCGCAAACTGTACAATACTGCGGCCACCATTTCCACACATGCTTCCTGGTTTGCCATCTGCATTGTAATACACCATTTCAAAATCATAACCGGGCATAGTTTGCATCAGCATTAATCCGTCTGCACCAATGCCGAAACGCCGGTCGCATAAATGATTGACCTGTTCATTGGTAAGTGAAATTGTATTCTGCCTGTTGTCAATGATAATAAAATCATTGCCTGTGCCCTGGTATTTGTAAAATGTAAGTTTCATAACTATTAAATAGTTGTTGAGGAAATGATCTCTAAAGTTTTACTGATCAGCAGGTCAATTGTTTTAGCTGCATCTTCAGAAAATCTTTTTGCAACACGATTGGCAATGACAGCACTTAAACTTAAACAATGATGTTCAAGTAAATTTCCTAAACCGTAAATGCCTGCTGTTTCCATTTCAAAATTAATGATGTGGTGATTGCCAAACTGAAACGAAGTTAAATGATTAATGAAATCAGGGTTGGATAAACCCAACCGCAAAACACGTCCCTGTGGTCCGTAAAAACCTGGGCAGGTAACAGTGATGCCATGATGGAAACCATCAACAAAATGTTTTAGTAATGCAGGTGATGCAGAACTGATATAAGGTTTTGAGAAAACTTCATTTATTTGTGTATGTGCAATGAAGTGCTGCAAAATATTTTTTTCTTCTTCATTGTTGGTATGGATGTAAAAATTTATGAGGTTATCAATACCCAGGCCATGAGTGGATGCAATAAAACTATCTTCAGGCGCATACTCTTGTAATGAACCGCAGGTGCCTATCCTGATAATATTTAAAGAAGTGTGTTGTGGTTTAATAATTCTTTCCTTCAGATCAATATTCACAAGTGCATCCAGTTCGTTAAGCACAATATCAATATTATCTGTCCCGATGCCGGTAGAGACTACAGATATGCGTTTATTGTTTAAAGTGCCGGTGTGCGTTACAAATTCCCTGTGCTCACTTTTCACTTCTATTGTATCAAAATATTTACTAACCTGTCCTACACGGCCCGGGTCGCCGACTGTGATAACAATAGGAGCAAGTTCTTCAGGCAGTAGGTTAAGGTGGTAAACAGCGCCGCGGTCATTTAAGATAAGTTCACTTTCAGGAATACGCATTTGAAAATATTTTTATAGCTCAATATTAAAAATTTATTTGTCAACGAATAGTTTTTGATGCTTGGCTGGTTTGTTTTATTTTCGCACCCCGATTTAAGGTTCCGTGGCCGAGTGGCTAGGCAGAGGTCTGCAAAACCTTTTACAGCAGTTCGAATCTGCTCGGGACCTCAGGCATCCCCCGCACTAAGGCGGGGGATGTTAATTTAGGATGAAACATTCTCAATTATATGGTTGTATTACGGTGTTGCTGCTTTGGGGTGTGTGCTATTTGCCCTGGAGTTATATCAGTGACCATAATCTTATAATTACAGGCATGAACGCACCCGGTACAGCTTATGGTAAACCGGGATTGATGCATTTCGTGCTGGGCCCTGTAATGATTTTATTTTTTGCAATACCGAAAATCTGGGTGAAGCGTGCCAATGTTTTTATCGCTGCTATCAATATTGCATGGGCTATCCGCAACTTTATTTTACTCTCTACCTGTTCCATGGGTGAATGCCCTGAAAAACGTTATGGCTTATACCTTGAATTGTTGCTTTGCATTGGTATCCTGATTTTTACATTTTTACCTGACCTCGCAACCCTGGAAAAGGAAGAGTAAATCATGACTTCATCATTTAGTTTCAAAATTTGATGCAAATCTTCTAAAACATCTGCTGCAATTGGATTGTTGCTTTTGAATTGGGTGCCCCGGCTCTGTAGAGTAAGCTTTGTTTTATGTTTTGGCGCAAGAAAAAGAACAAGCCTTTTATAAACAGTGTACGGGTTATTGATAAAGGTAGTGGCAAATATAAACTTGTAAAAGCCATGGAAGTTCTGATGATGAGTTGGAGTTGAATAAATCTGCAAACCCGGCCGATATTCCATTTCAGGGAAGAACGGATACAACTACACATTCTCTTATGCTTTATGCATTAGTCTTGTCCAAGCAAATAAAAATTAAAACTGACATCTCTATCCGGGCATTTTTTTCAACATTTGATTTTTTTAAAAAACAATTCTTTTCAGGTTACTGTTTCAATCTCCCTCTGAGGTTTTTTTAATATCAAAGCTTCCGCTCACTTTATAATTTCCACTCTTATTATCTGACTGATCGCTCAGTGTAGCTTCGAAAGTACCTACAATACTGTCACCAATTTTTTGGGGGTAGTGAGTAACTGTGATAGTGCCGGATGAAGTTTCATCCACGTTCATCAACATGGCATTTGTTACACCATTAGAAGCGAGAGAAATCGTAATGCTTGCTTTTGGTGTATTGTCGTCTTTTGTATTTAAATAAAATTTACCGACTCCACTCGGATCAATCCTCAATTGCACGGTAATCATAGAATTTTGGTCGTTATTAAGACCTGAAGCCTCAATTGAAAGATCAGTGTAAGAACCAGCTTCGGATTTTCTTTCGTCAAATCCATAATCAGCCGCAGGAAACTGTTTGAATGTAAAATTTTGCACCTTGCCATTCGGCGCGGTTACCTTGAGTGTTGCATGGCCATATTGTGCATTGCAATGTTGAACAGGTGCTATAGCTAAAAAAGCGAAAGACAGCCATGGGATTAATTTTTTCATTGTACATTTTTTATTGTGTTTAATAATTTTTATGAAGAATGGACTGTGCTGCAACTTTGTTTGCATAAGCTGCAATCATCAAATAAAATGCTGTAAAAAGGAACCTGGTGAACGAATAAATAATTGACTTTTTCATTTTAGGCTGTTTTATTGTCCTGAATTAAATCACCGGTCTTTTAAGAAATTAAGCCTGAATGATCATGTATATATTTTCGTGAATAATTACCTTTCAAAGATGCTTTAACCATTATTCAACTTATTATGCATCTTATTTATTTAATTACTACTCTTTTTGTTTTATTATTACTGCCCTTTATATTCCACATCTACAGTAAAATATCCATACACAATTGATTCAGCCATTGATGGATTTATTTCTTTGGCGTCATAGCGTTTATGTATGAGTGTAGTGGTATTGTTTTGTATCTGTAATGGAAAATCAATGTATGTGATCGGTGCGATCTTGATATTGTTGGTCATTTCTCTCGCCTGGTTCATCATATCTGACATTTTCTGATAATTGGCTATTTGAGATGCATCCCTTTTCCCATTCATTTGGCCGGCAAGTGCTTTCATCTGTGTAGCCATTTTTTCCGCTTGTTCTTTCAATATATTAGCCTGTTGTTGTGCTTCACCTGATTGAGCTACCTGCTTCATTTTATTTATGTCCTGGAAATAATGTTCCATCGAGAAGATGCCAGCCGGCACAGGCTGTGGATCATTAGGATATATCCAGGTACCAGCCATAGGATTGGGCTCAGGAATAAAACTACCCAGCAAAATAGTATCCTTTCCGGGGTGACAATAGTCCATTTTCAATTGGGACAATGTGGTAAAATATTTTTTTGTTCCGGTGTAGTGCGGTGCATTTTGTGGTGTGACTACTTCATTATCGAGTAAATTAAGTTCTATTTTTTGACTGCCTTTTTTTAATGGTTGCCCTATTTCATCTGGTTTATCTTCGGTTACTACCCATTCGTAACAACTATCAGCCCCTAATTTAAATTCAGGAGCAATTTTGGCTGTACCATTTAAATGTGTTAACATATATCCTCCGTCGTCTTTACCCACTTTGATATCCATTTCAATATTCAAAACAAAGCTGTTCAGTATTTTCAGAACCTTTGACAAAATTTCCTGGTCATTTATCTTGTTGCCCAATAATGCATATTGTTTTACGAGACCGAATATGATAGGGATGTTTGCTAATTGCGACCAGTCGTGCTTTTCAGTAAGATTGAGATAATAATGATTAAAAGCGTTGTAAAACATCTTTGATAAATCGCCGTTTGCATCTAATGATACATCTTCAGACCCTATGAGTGCATTTTGACGTGCAGCACTAAGATATACTTCAGCCACAGGGTGTATAACTTTATAATTATCCTTGTAATCTTTTACTAATTTTTGAGCACGCCATAAACACCTTTTTATTAACCAGTTTACTATTTTGTTCAATGAGTCTGTGCTCTTGTTATTTAGGAAACTGCAAGGCCCGGATTTTGAAAAAACCTGGTCAATCTTTTTTTGTACAATAGGATCTCCTAAACCAAATGAGTCCCCAAAGTCTTGATCCTTTCCTATAAGTATAAGGCTTCTTATAAGCCCCAAGCCATTTTTTATTAATCCACTTTCAGGTTTAAAAAAATTTTCTACATACTTTTCGCAGGCCTCATCATAATTTTTTTCAGCATCTTCATCACAGGCCGCACACTGAAACTCATATTCAGGTGGTGCGGGATTGTTATAATCCGACTCTTTATCATTCTTGTGTGCATTATAGAAATTTACAAGTTCCCGGTATGTTGGTCGTATAGTTTCATTACATGCTGTGGAAAGATCATTAATGAATTTCTGAATATTTTTTTCTTCAGGACTGCTTTCTTTGCTTTGACCTTTGTTTGGAGAAAGGATATCATTTTTTTTATCAACCTTATTTTCTACCCATCTTGCTTTTATAGTATCTAATAGAGGCTGCTCCACTTCGTTAAAGTGATGAGACCATTCACTGATTTCTTCCCCGGGACTTTGCATTTGTTTTTCGGTCTCGTCCAATTTTTTTTCACCGTCGTCAATTTTTTTGTTCCAGTCGTCAATGCCTGCGCCACCGATGGTTACGCTACCATTTTTTTGTATTGTCACCGTATTACCTGCAGGCATTTTTATTATGCCACCTGCGGTAGAATCTGTGGTAGCTGTAGTGATAAAAACATTTTTTTTCGTTTTACTCCAGTGACCGGTAAACCAGAGAAAATGTGTACTGTCTTGCTTCGTTTGTGCATAAGCAAAATGAAATGCTATTAATAAAAAAAACAGGATAGATAACTTTTTCATGGCTTTGTATTTAATAATTCTTTTAATGCATTTCTGTCTATCATGCTTGCAATTTGATCAGCGGTTTTATTGCCGCTTTGTATTCGTATTAGTATGGACTGAATACTGAGTTCTTTTGCATCGGGCACTGGATTTATATCAGCAATATCACTCGCCGATAAATCCGGTTTTTTCCAGTTTCCATA
Organism: uncultured Parafilimonas sp.; assembly: GCA_964400415.1. Lineage (GTDB taxonomy): Bacteria > Bacteroidota > Bacteroidia > Chitinophagales > Chitinophagaceae > Parafilimonas. Next base: position 12,425 of record CAYNTP010000005.1, on the reverse strand, counting down.
CAGTAAGTACAGGACATGGTCTTTGGCACTTCCATTCAGCGTGTCTTCTCCGTTAATCGCATAAGGAAAACCATCCTCGTTTTCTTCATACACATGATTAGGGTAAGCCCCCTTGTCGGTTTCATCTAAATTTCTGTTCAGAAATATGGTTATCTTAAATGAAAATTCACTTTGCTCCGCACCTACACTGGCTAATTCCTTTTGCGCATTTTTGTTATTCGGATTTGAGAGAATTTCCATCATCTTTTTATTCAGATCGGCATAAGGTTTTGAGTTGATGTCTGCTACTGCATACATAAAATAATCCCGATGCTCAGTTGCATCCTGGTTGTGAAAAAAAGAGTCGGCAGGAGCTTTCAAACGAATGTCCAATGGTGAATAAGTTGTAAGACTCTCGTGGTCAAAATTCCATGCCTTTGATTTATAATAATCATACACCGGCTGCAATGCCTTTTTCATTAAGGGAAATATTTTCGCGTAAAATTCTTTTTCACATTCAGTTGCACTACGCCAGTTCCCGAGAGTTTTCCAATACGGACTCACCTCATTATAAACTGTGTTATCGCATCCGGAGTAATTGTCTTTTAATTGAGGTAATACAGGATCTTTTTTACTCAATGCAATCTTTCCTGAAATGGACATTGGGTCTGATAAAGGGCCGTAGTCCCAGGAAGAGGGGTGGGGATGATAGCAGATGGTACCCGAAAAGCTGATTTGAATATGAGTGGGAGTTATTTCGTTTACTTGTACATTGATATTTGCTTTTTTCCCAAAATCAAATTTCCTGCTTACTCCCTGTTTGTCCTTTACATACAATTCAAATTGGTTGAAATGATAATCGTTATCATCAGAATGAAGGTCTTTTGGAAACTGATAAAGTTTTTTATTACGGCTGAGTTCCAGCAGCAGCCTGTCATCCTGATTATTAGTTAACTGGATAACAATGTGAGACTGTCCGTTATGAACAAACCATGTAGTTTGTATTGGGTCCATACCTACATGAGGAAAATACGTTGAAAGACTTTGCCATTCAGTTGTTGAATTAAAGGCTTCATTTTCTAATGTGATGGAATTATCCCCGTTAAGGAGAACATACTTATTTTGCGCATGTACTGCTTTAAATAAATAAATGGAGATTATGAATAAAAAAAATTGTTTACACATAAGGTTTAACCGCCGGTTTAATTATTAATATCATTGTATAATTCACTCGTTTGATCCACAACTTCTTGCCTTCTCTTTTGTATCCGGAAAAACAACCTAATTCAATATCAATCCTTTCAATTGATCCTGATTAATCTGCTGAATGATTTCCCATTGTTTGTTTGCTATTGGATTATTTTCTTTTGCTCCATACTTCATCACGATTAATTGAATTTCTGAAGAACTGGTTTTATCAAAATAGTTGTCGTTGTAACAGTACGCCGCTGCTCCACTCTTATTCCCCGGTGGTAGCAGTGTTACGAAATCTTCATCCCACAAATCCGAAGTGTTCATCCTGTCCTGTTCAGAAAATAATTTGCCCGGCTTTATATAAGCCTGCTGATTTCTCTGTTCATTCGTCAGATGGTTGTATTCATTTGAAATTTGTTGGATGATTTGTGTGTATTCATTAATTGAATTCTGATCCTTGTCAACTGCAGTTTGGTAACCATTTGATAAATCATTATTGAGTTGTTGTTGCCCACCGGATGAAAGCTGCGCGATTGTTTTTTTAAGAGTTGCAATATTTTTTTTATCATTATCAATAATAGACTGGATCATGCTCTTATTCTGGCTGTCTGCTGTTTTCAGGTCCTCCTGCCTGTCGGCAATATCGTCTTGCAAATCTTTAATATTATCTTTCAATTCTTTTATGGAACTATTCGTACTTGAAGACGCAGAAGAAACTTTATCCTGATCATTTTCTAAGTCCTCGTTATTTTCTGCTAATTCTTTCTCATAAAATTTTTTTTGCCTGATCAAAAATTCTCCAATCGTGTAGGGTCGAAACAATGATTTTTGTTTATGGATAATTTCCATGTCGTGATCATCATTGTAAGAGATGAAAGTGTTACCTGTACTCCGTTCAGAGGTATAATGCAAAGTGTCCGTAAAATATTCATGATTTCCGATAAGCTCTGAAGGATCATTTACATAAACCCAAACCATTAAACCTGTTTCGGAGGAAAGATCAATTTTATTGGGATCATCTGAATCAGTGTGATAAGGAAACATCCATACCCTGAGCCATCCCGAATACATATTGCCCGGCTTCGTGTGATACGTATTCATTTGATACCACGCATCAAAACCAACCGGAGGATTCAGATCGGATACTGACTTTGTCAAATTAAAAACCTTCATCATACCGGCATCAATCCTTGTGAAGATAGAAGGAGGCAGGTTTTGCGGCGCATCATCCGAACTAACAATATTATGCCCAATCACAGGAAGAGTTCCGTTTACTTTTAAGTTACTGCCATCCCGCATAGAAATTTTCCCTATCACTTTTTCAGGAGATACGGACTGGGCAAATAGATTTTCAATAATTAGTAGTAACAATGAAACAACAATACAAGTCAGGATATTTTTATTGGATAAACTCATCTTTTGATTGTCTTTTTAAATTGTTTGATCGTTATTTCATTTTGTACTTACTGTTTCATAGATTAATCGTTCTTCCTAACCCCTCCCAGTCAATACTATGAATGACTTTCATGATATTATTATAGTAATGGCCTTCAATCCAGATTGACATATTTTCAATAATCGGTTTGCCGGAATGTGCTTTGTCTGTCCACGGTTCTTTTCGAAAAGATTTAAAATGGACGCCTTCCACTTCTCCATCATATTCAGGGAAGTTACCGATGTATAGTGCGGCCTGATAGATAGTGTCAGCATCATCTTCGTCAGGATACCCGCAATACAATATCGCCTGTCCAACTCCGGGAATATTCTGCAACCGGATTAACTTATTTGTCTGGTAACCCTGCAAATCCTTTCCCTGTGTGCGACCGTCATTGAGTAACATTTTTACTTTGGCAAATTCCTCATCGTCGGCCAGGCCCTGCATTTTCCTGTTCCACGCATCATACTTTGGCCCTGAGAGCCCGTCTTTTTGTGCATCGTAAGATTTTGCTAATGCTGCCGTCTTATTGAGATTGTCCTGATACAAAGCTGAATTCTCGCGCATTTCAATCACACAGGCATCTCCACCACCGATGAACTCAAAACGGTGAACACCGCCACCTCTGGTTATCTTATGCCACGATGGATCATCTTTAAAGAATTTAAAATCGGTTTTATCTGTACCCCAGTTATCGTCACATAATTTCTTTTGTATTTCATTTCGCAGAAAAGTAAATGGTTTATCATGTGCTGCCGCTTCTTCGGGTGTGGCGGTATCCGGGTACCATTGGGCATTGGCGCCGGTTGATATCATGCATATCGAAATCAAATAAACAGTAACTCTGAAAATTTTCTTTTTCATAAAATGGTATGAATGATTTTTTTAGTCTAAATCAATATTATTTTCATATTTGAGCATTACTGCATTGTTAACTTTCAATATCTTTAAGATTACATTTACAAGCTGTTCAAGGATTCTCTGTATTTCGTATTCTGAATGCTCCGGTAACTTTATACAAATGCAATATTTCTTTCTTGAAGTATCTGTTATCCAAATCAACATTGAAGATGCTGGTTATAAAACCTTCTTTCGAAATTGAAGGAAATGATAAGGAGCCAACCATACCTGAGTCACTATTGGAAATAACTACATTGTTGTTAACGACTAAACTGAAATCTGTAAGGCTGGCGATTTTTTCTTCATCAGGATATTTACATAATAAAAGTTTCCCCGCAACATGATGCCAGATGCAAAAAGTAACAATGATGTCAGCGTTCTTACCATCATTGCTTATGCCTTTTCTAAGATTGCAATCAATAAAACGTTTATCATTACTCCAGGAAAAACTATGGATTGAACCATTCTCAGGGAAGAACTTAATTGTGTACGATGAAATATTTTTTGATAAAGACCTGGAGGCACTAGTAATGTGGGTTAAGGCAAATCCAGGGCCAGGAAATTTACCTGCAACTTTGGTTGCAGGTAAACCTGGGATAATTAAAGCAATAAATACATTACTCTTCAATTTGAAAGTTTTTTTGATTAAATGGTTGAATATTTTTTTCACAAACCCAACTCTTAATCACTTCGATTTAAGTTTGTTGTTTTTCCAAAAGTTGCAGACCTGATTGAAATAAATTATTGTTTTAAAAACCTAATCCTGGTTGCTTTACTTCCATTACTTAGTTCAGCTATATATACACCTGGTAATAGTGAAGTTACAGGCACTGTTATACTTTTGCTTTCTCCATTTATGCTATAATATTTCAACAGTTGACCTGAGAGGTTATAAATTTTCAAAACAGAAAAATTATCAACACCATTTATTGTAATAAAATTGTTTGCGGGGTTGGGATACAATGATGCATTCGCTGTGCCGGGCATGTTACAAACAGCAATGTTTGAATAAAAACTGTTTCCGTCAATGTCGGTTTCCTGTAAACGGTAATAAAGCGTTTGAGGTTCGGCTGGTACAGCATCAGAAAAATAATATTCATGATTGCCACTTCCATTTGCGTTTACCTCACCAATATTAGTAAAATCAGAACCACCGGTACTCCGTTGTATATGGAATACTTTTGTGTTGGATTCATCGCTTGTTTGCCATTGTAGTTGCACAATTCCATGTTGAAGTGTAGCGGTAAACGAAATAAAATGCAAGGAGAGGACAATGGAATTTTTTAAATAATCAATTTCATTAATTGAGCCTTTATATAAATTGTAAAAAAGGATAGGGCCGGGCATTCCGCTTACATAATAAGAATAACTGGTATCCGTATTTAATGGTATCGGAATTACTATACCTCCGGGTAAAAACAGGGTGCCCGAGGTTGCATTAATATGCCTTACCTGAAGTACGTTACTATAGGTCATATTAGGCAATTTTAAGGTGCCATAACCGGAGACTAATATTGTGTCAAATAACTTTGAATTACCTGGAAGAGGTTTTTCCAGTAACACCGTTATGGAATCAGTAAATTCATTAAGATAAGTGAAAGGGTTTTGCATGATAGCTAACGGTCGTACATAAGATTCTTTTAAATTTTTTGACTCAAGACCCATTTCTGCAAGATCCCCACTAACGATTTTAAAATAAGTGAAAAGTGTGTCGTCTAAATTTGATGCCAGTTGTGCGCCAGGAAAATCGGAAACATAAGGAGTGCCGGCAGGGGCCTCATACGTAAAAGTGCCCGCATCAGCACTGTCCACAAGGGTACTATAATCCCATGTAATATTAGCTCCTAAAGTTCCTGGTAAAACGCTTGTAGTATGTGTATTTTCATAGGAAACCACATCACCGATCTTTGGCAAAAAGGAAATTGTGGGTTGGGACCATGTGTATTGTAGTAGCAAATTTGAAAGCAAAAGGATATATATTTTTTTCATTTTTTATAGATTTAGATCTAAGAATCGGTTTTTGGAATTATATACATTAATTTCATTTTCGTGAGTACCATTTACTGTATTGCTTGTATTTACATTCTCACAAATTCAACTCTCCTGTTATTTGCTTTTCCTGAAGGAGTATCATTTGTATCAATAGGTTTTGTATCACCAAACCCTTTGGTAGTAAGATGTGAAGCATCAATACACATTTTTACTAATAAGGCTTTTACTACATCTGCTCTTTGTTGCGATAAAGTCATATTATGTACAGCATCTCCTGTATTATCAGTGTGGCCGTCTATTTCAAATTTCAGATCAGGGTTACTTTTAAATACACCAACAATCATATTGATCGTTCCCATGCTAACAGGTTTGATATCTGATTTATCAACATCAAATGTGATCCCGTGTGTTACAATTTTTGATTCAGTAAATTTCTTACCAATCATATTCATATTTCCACCTGCTGCTGCGCGGACATTCGCAAAATAAAAATGAAGTAATTACCAGCGACATGTATTTAAAGACATTGTTTGTTGTTTTCATATAGATTTTTTTTAAGGTGAAATGGTGTTTATTCATAGATTTAGCAACGGCTTTTAAAAAATGCATTGGAAATTTTTTTTAGTTTTATTTTTCCAGGCTGTTATATTTCATTTTATGTTTTTTTCAGGATACTAAAATGAAATATCATTTTGATTAAACCGGGAAAGATTAACGGATGCGTTGTTTGGTTTAACAGATGGTAGCGGGTGACTAATAGATGGATAATCTGAAGATTATTTTTTGCAGTGAATCCGCTTATATTTTGACCTTATTTGTTCCAAGTAACTTCAGGAATTCATCACGGCGTCGTTTACTAACCGGCAACAGGTTGCCGTTGCTCATAACTACACTACCGCCATCTGCTTTAATAAATTTTTTTACCTCTAAAACATTGACGAGATAAGAATTATGTATCCTGGTGAAATGATGCACTGATAACAGGTCTTCATATTCTTTTAAATTAAGTGACGATACAATTTTGTCACTGTTTTTTATATAGAAAAGTGAATATGTGCCTGCAGCTTCTATGTAAACAATATCAGCAATAGGAATAACAGTAATACCATCCAGTGAATTGATAGTGATACGGTCGGGTAGTTGATGCGGTTGTTGTATTTGTGACATCAGCAATTCTAACCGTTCTTTCAATCCGATTTGTAAACTCTTTTCTTTCAACCTGTCAATGCAGTTGGATAATTCTTCAGCATCTATTGGTTTTAACAGGTAATCAAATGCATGGTACCTGAAAGCACTGATAGCATATTTATCATAAGCTGTTATAAAGATGGTTTCAAATGTTACAGGCTGCAATTCTTTCAACATATCAAAACCACTTTTCCCGGGCATGTTGATATCAAGGAAGACAAGGTCAGGTTTGAGTTTATTGATATTTTGTATCCCCTCATCTGCATTCTTAGCCATCGCTACAACAGAGATATCAGGAAACCGGTCCGATATCAATTGATTGAGCAGGTTCCTCCCTTTCAATTCATCATCAACTATGATAGCGCGAAACATGAATGAGCAATAAGTTTAATTGAATAAATATCAATTTTTAAAAAGATAATATTGGATAAAGTTAATAAATGATGCAGTTGGTTTAATATTCATGCGTTGTTGATTAACAGGCGGGAATTTACTTTTTTACTGGTTACATAATATTGGTATAGTTAAATGCACTTTTGTTCCTGAGGGGATTCCTGTTTCAGTATAAAGGTCTTCAATTGTTATTTCTGATTTTTGTTTTGACAGGCTTCCCATCATTTGCATTTCCTCTTCACTTATCTTAATGCCAAGTGATTGTTTTTTTATTTTATTATCACTGGTAAAAGCTTTTGCTGCTGCCCTGCCTATGCCATTGTCTTCAATAGTTACATAAATAAATTCGTCATCATTATTGAATGTGATGTTTAATTCTTTTTTGCCTTCTTTATGGCGCAGGCCATGCCATAAAGCATTTTCAACGAATGGTTGTATCAGTAATGGTGGGATAGTCAGTATGCCAATTTCGATTTTTTCTTCCCTGATATTGAAATTAAAACCATCATCAAAACGGAGGGATTCCAGTTCAAGATATAATTTCAGTATTTCAATTTCTTCATGGATGGTAATAAAAGTATTCTCGGATTGTTCGAGGATCAGGCGTAGCAAATTGGAAAATTTTGTCAGGTATTTTGAAGCTGTATCAGTCTTTTTTGTGTAGATGCATTCCTGGATTGAGTTCAGTGCATTAAACATAAAATGCGGGTTGATGCGTGTGCGTAAAACTTTTAGCCGCATATCAGCCATTTGTTTGTTGATCTTTGTTTTGATTGCTTCTTCATTCCTGATAGACTTTACACGTGAAATAAATAAAAAATAAACTGCCAGGGAAAAAGCAAGTGCCAGCAAAACCCTGAACCACACTGTATCCCAGAATGGAGGTAAAACTTTTATCTTCAGGCTTGTGCCTTCTTTATTCCATATCCCGTCACTGTTGGCAGCCCTGATATGCAATGTGTAATCGCCTGCAGCCAGGTTGGAATAAGATAAATAATTCCTGTTGCCAGCTGCGATCCAGTCTGCGTCAATGCCGGATAGTTGATAAGCATATTTTACGGCATCTCCATTATAAAAATCAGGAGATGTAAAACTGCATGTGAATGAATTTTCAGGGTATTTTAAAATGATTGTACCATTTTGTTCAGGTGGTTTGTTGAATGAAAATAATTTTCCCGCTATTGAAAGTTGTGTGATATATACATTTGGTATTGATGTGTTGATTTTAAAAAGGGATGGGTTAAACCTTAAAAGTTTATTGTTGCCGCCTGCTAAAATGGCCCCGTCATTAAGCGTAATCATAGGGCCGAAAATTTCTTCTGGCAGGCCATTCTGTTCATTATAATTAATGAAATTTTTTGTAACAGGATTGAAACTGGAAATGCCCCCGGGGGTACACATCCACAATATTCCCTGGTTGTCTATTGTGAAAGATTGTATGTTATCGTTATTTAATCCTTCTTCAGAACTATATAATGTAAACTGGTTTTTATTATGGTCAAACCGGTTTAAGCCTTTGTCAGTGATGATCCAGTAAATGCCTTTATTATCTTCCAGCATACCATTTATACCTCTGCCTTTTAAAGTATTCGGATTCTTAATATCATCAATGTAGTTTTTGAATTTATGGGTTGTTTTATTATAAAGGGCAACCCCGTTATCTGCAATGATCCAGATATTTTTTTGCTTGTCTATGTAAACATTCCAGATCAGGTTTCCTGGTATGCTAAAACTATCAGATTTGTTGTGTCTGAAATGTTGAAACTTATTTGTTTCGGGGTTTAGTATGTCAAGACCTGAGCCATAAGTCCCAATCCATAAGTTTCCATCACTGTCAAAATTTATTGAAGTTATCTTGTTATTTGAAATTGTATTAGGATCATTTGGGTTATTCATGTATGATGCAATGATTTTTTTTTGACGGTCGCAATGATATAATCCGTAAAAAGTTGCTATCCAGAAAGTATGGTCTTTTGCAATTAAAATGTCAGTTATTTGCCTGCTGTTAGGATTTGATGAATTTTCAGGGATCCTTGGCCAGGTATGAAGAACAGAAAAATCAGGACCCAATAAAGTAAGCCCGTTGCCATACCATGCTGAGATATAATAACAGATTGTATGATTGTTTGAGTCTGTTATAATTTTTGTAGGGCTGCCATAAAAATGAAAAGTATTGGAGAAAAGCCTGTTACGGGGGCTATATTGATTGATGCCTTCATTGGTTCCTATCCACAATATTTTTGAATTATCGGTAAACATGCTTTTGACATTAGCATTGTTTAGTGAATGGTTGTTGGATGGTTCCGGTAAAATATGCGTGACTGTTTTATCTGAAACAGGATATCCTGAAATTTTAAGTAAGCCTTCAGTGGAACCCACCCATAGAATGTATCCGCCATTTTCATTTTGGGTTTCTGTAATGCAGTTAACAATATTTGCAGTTCCTGCAAACCTGGAATTTTTATTCCATATGTAAGGGAGGAATATTTTTTTTACCGGGTCAAATTCATTTATGCCATGCCCCCATGTACCAACCCAAATGCGGCCTGCGTGATCACAAAACAAATATGTTATCGAATTGTTCTCATGTAGCTTTTGATCATTGTTAAATGTAAATCTTGTATAAGTTTTTTTATCACGGTTAAAAAGAACCAACCCGGAACGTGTGCCAACCCAAAACCTTCCTTTATTATCTTCCATCATAGAACCGGTAGCACTGAGTGTTTGTTTGTTCAATGAATCAGGTAATACCTGCACATGAATAAAATGATTTGTTTTTGGATCGAAATATGAAAGGCCTGATTCATTGCCTATCCAGCAGGTATTATTTTTATCGATGTAAACAATGCATTTAAAATCGTCATTCAATGAATACGGGTCATTATCATCATGAATGAAATTCCTGCTTTTGTGATTATAAGGGTTGAACTTACTGATGCCATTGAAGGTGCCAAGCCATAAAAAACCATTTTTATCTTCTGTGATACTTATGATATTATCATTCACAATAGATGAACTATCAAACCGGTTGTGTTTATAAACATTTATATTTCTGCCATCATATTCGTTTAATCCGTTAGTGGTGCCAATCCATAAAAACCCCCTGTGATCCCTGTAGATACAGTTTACCTGGTTACCCGACAAACCGTTAATAGTGGTGATATGGTCAAAGAAAAGATTGAAATATTCATTGGGTTTTTGAGCAGTTGTATCAATGGGTGCTTCAGTTAAAATAAAGAGAAGTAAAAGAAATCTTGTAATATAAAATTGAATGAACCGCAGAATATTTTTTTAATAAATGTATAAGATAATTATTATAGTTATGCTTTGGTAAAATTAGCAATGAAATTGTTGATGCGGTATAAAAGCATTCGTGATGGATGATTTGTTCAATCATTATTAGCTATACAGTTGAATGATTTACCAGGAGAATAATAGATATGGCTTCAAAAAAAATTTTTATAAAAAATACCAATCGCCATTGATGAACTGGATAGATATCTTCAGTTTTTTTCAACAGGTTGATTTAATACATTTGTTAGCGATAAAAAATTTACAATTATGCGGAAAGGATTTGTATTAACAGCAATTGCAATGATTATCATTAGTACTGCATTAACTGTATTGCTGAGTAAATGGTGGTTCATTGCATTGGGGATAGTATTATTTGTAACAGGAATGGGTATTTATGATATGGTACAAAAAAAACATGCCATCATGCGCACTTACCCTGTCTTTGGAAGGATGCGTTTCTGGATGGAAGCGTTGAGACCAAAAATGTATCAATATTTTATTGAATCAGATATTGATGGCAGACCGATCAACCGCATTGACAGATCTACAATTTATCAAAGGGCAAAGCAGCAATTGGATACGATGCCTTTTGGCACGCAGTTGAATGTGTATGATGAAGGCTATGAATGGATGAGCCATTCTATAGCTCCAAAAGCTTTTGATACTTTGGATCATGACCCAAGGGTTTTAATTGGAAATAAAGATTGTCTTCAACCTTATTCAGCCAGCGTATTGAATGTATCTGCCATGAGCTTTGGTTCATTGAGTGGTAACGCAGTGGAGGCTTTAAATGCAGGCGCAAAAATCGGTGGCTTTGCACATAATACAGGAGAAGGTGGCATCAGCCCGCATCACCTGAAATATGGCGGTGATCTGATCTGGCAGATTGGAACAGGCTATTTTGGTTGCAGGGATGAGAATGGAAATTTTTCTCCTGAAGTATATAAGACAAATGCAACAAGGCCTGAAGTGAAAATGATTGAGTTGAAATTATCGCAAGGTGCAAAGCCTGGTCATGGTGGTATTTTACCTGCTAAAAAAAATACACCTGAAATAGCAGCAATCCGTCATGTAAAACCATATACAACTGTTTTTTCACCACCTTATCATAGTGCTTTTGATTCGCCAAGGGGTCTTGTGCAATTTATACAGGAACTTAGAAGTTTATCGGGTGGTAAACCTGTTGGTTTTAAAATTTGTATCGGGAGAAAAAGTGAATTTATCGGTATCTGTAAAGCAATGGTTGAACTGGATATGTATCCTGATTTTATCACTGTGGATGGGGGAGAAGGTGGTACAGGTGCTGCACCACAGGAGTTCTCAAATTATGTGGGCACGCCAATGATGGATGCGCTTGCATTTGTACAAAACATGCTCGTGGGTTTTGATATAAGGCAGCATATCAAACTGATTGCTTCTGGAAAAATTTTATCGGGGTTTCATATTATCAGGGCAATGGCTTTAGGCGCTGATGCCTGTAACAGTGCAAGGGCAATGATGATGGCATTGGGTTGTATTCAGGCACTGCAATGCAACACGAATAAATGCCCTACAGGTGTTGCCACTCAAAACCCGTCATTGGTTGTTGGGCTTGTGGTGGAGGATAAAAAACAAAGGGTGGCCAATTATCATGAAGACACGGTGAATAGTTTTGTAGAGCTGATGGGTGCAGCCGGTTTAGATAATTACAAACAAATCACCCGTTCACTTATTTACCGCAGGGTGTTTATGAATGAGTCAAGGACTTTTGAAGATATCTTTCCTTCATTACAACAGGGATGCCTTATCAACCGGGAGATACCAGAAAAATATATCCAGGATATGGAGAATGCAAGCGCTGACAGATGGTGATTTTTCAATGCCAGTTCAAATATTTTTTTGCAGGATTTGGAATAAAAATAATTGCCGGAATGATGAAAGTGTAATTAAAAAATTTAGAAAATTAAAAGAATTCTTTTTCAACTGGCAAAGTGCTACTAATTTTGAAAAAGATATACGGCGATGGAGTTCGCCATTAACCGTCCGCTTATAGCGCGTCTGATGACTCCTG